>JBGSKQ010000101.1:0-67516 GCA_041741095.1 Saprospiraceae bacterium | reverse complement strand
CATATTCTATCACCTTGCTGGCGGCTTCCAGCATGATGCCTTTTCCCTGGAATTGGGTCAAAAGTTCGTACCCGATTTCGCATTTGGGTGGCTGGCCGGAAAAATCAAACAGGCAAATGGTGCCGACAAATGTTTGGCTCCTGGACAAGGTGATGGCCCAATAAATGGATTCGTCCTTCCTGACGGCTTCGGTGATGTTGCCGATAAACTTCCTGGCATCATCCACCGTCCTGCTGGGCTGCCTGCCCAGGTATTGATTGATGCTGCTGTCGGAGCGCAGGGCAAAGACAGCTTGGTCGTCGCTCAAGGACAATTGCCGGAGGGTCAGCCTTTCTGTTGTGAGCAGGGGGAATGGGGTGAAGGTATGGTGGGTCATTGGATGGTGGATTTTGTTATTTTGATTTTGTGTAGGAGAACGTTATGATAGATACAGCCCGACGTTTAGGAGGCTTGACGTTCTATCGATTGTTATTCACAGTTCTTAATTTCTTGAAATGAAATGTTTCTTTATAAATTCCCTTGCAGGTACTTTTCTAATTTCAAATTCTTCCATAAAACCATTATCATCATACGGCACGGATAGTTTATCTAAATTTAATTCAACATCTGATATTTTCAGAATACCAATTCTTACTTCAGCTTTGGTAAAACATCCTGCGGAACCTAAATTTACATATCTACAATTTCCAGTTATGTCGCTTGCATTATGATTATGACCATAAAAAATTATATTAGAGTTGTTACCATCAAACAATTTGTCTAAGTCAGTTTCATTTGGTACCGCAATATGATCTTTGAACCATTTTGTTTTTTCATCAATTCCATAGTGTTGTAAAGTAATTTTTCGCTGGTTGCTTAATTCAATATTTTTTATAAAGGGCCATTTCCGAACACTCATTTTATAAGAGTTCCCAATTTGTTCATGAGTCCATTCTTGGTGCTTTTTTTCTTCTGCACTCATTAAGTTGGGTATTCCAAATGGATACAAATAATCATGATTGCCCATAATAAATTCCATTTCTTTTATTGATAAAGATAGTTCTAAACATTCTTTAGGATAGGGGCCTATTCCAATTAAATCACCAACATGAAATATTTTTTCACAATCATTAATTCTAAATATTTCGATTGCCTTCTTTAGGGCTGGCAAGTTTGCATGAACATCTTGAAATACTCCTATTTTCATATTCTTAGTTAATCGAGTGATAGATTTTCTATTCAATTATGAACCCAATATACATTTACTATAATTGTGGCTAACTACTCAACTCCCGAAAACGACTAACCAAAACCTGCATTGCGCCATTTATTTAGTCGTATTTGGATAGTACGCTTTACCCTTGCATTTTCAAGCGAACAATTGCGACTAAGTAAAATACGAAACCGCTTTCGTCCGAGTCAGGAATACGCTAAACCACAAAATATTGTGGATTGCTTTGTCCCGTTCCTGAAGTTTTCCCCAAGTGCAATGTATGTTCGGGCGAATTTATACAATATTTATACAAATCTAAGTCATTCAAGGGGCTTTTTATTTCCCCCATCCCTTTTTCGTAATATGAATGTAGATTTCTGTAGTCTTGCTGTTTTCGTGCCCGAATAGGTACTAAATATATACTGCAGATCAACCCCTTTCCCTAGCATGTAGCCAGCAAAGCCACCTCATCATCCTCAAGCGCCATTTATTATCAAGCTATTGATTGTCAATTATTTAAACGCCACTCAACATAAATTCAAATTCAACTGGCAGCCTATCTTTTTAATTCCGTCCTATCTTAAATGACTATCGTCCAAGTCCAAACCCATATCGCAGCCCTCCAATTGTCCACCGGAGGGCCTTAAACCTCTACCGCACAGGTGTAGAGTAAAATCGCTGGATACCAAAGTGATTTTGCGCCACTGTTGAGGCGCATCGGAGGCGTACAAAGGGCTATTTTAATAGGGTAGGCATCGCCAGCGCCCCTGCTGTTGCGCTCCGCTGTATCCTATTTTGTGGTCTGTTTAATTTAATGGAAAGAAGCAGATTTAATATCCATCGCCCAAAGCGGGCAAGGCTTCCCGGCACGGCCATAAAATTGTGCGGGAACGGCTTAAATAATTTCCAGAAATTAGCAGCGCAAGCCAATTATCGTTTCCTTTGGATTTTATCAAACTTTCACCAACACCAACACTGACAAAATGAAAAACCTGATACTGGTACTCTTGCTTTCCTGCTTCGCAATAGCGGCAAACGCCCAGGCCACCATCACCCTCAGCGCTGACCTCGGCCAGCACACCATCAGCCGGCACATCTACGGGCACTTCTCAGAGCACCTCGGCAGGTGCATCTACGAGGGCATCTATGTTGGTGATAAAAGTGCAATCCCCAACAAGGAAGGCATCCGCAATGACGTGGTGGAGGCGCTCCGCAAACTAAAAACCCCTAACCTACGCTGGCCCGGCGGCTGCTTTGCCGACACCTACCACTGGAAGGACGGTATCGGCCCCAAAGCCGAAAGGCCCTCCATGGTCAACGTCTGGTGGGGCGGCGTCACGGAGGACAACAGCTTCGGCACCCACGACTTCCTCAACCTCTGCGAATCGCTTGGTGCCGAGCCTTACCTGAGCGCCAACGTGGGCAGCGGCACGGTGCAGGAAGTGGTGGAATGGACCCGCTATACCACCCACCCCGGCGGCGACCCGATGGCTGAATTGCGCAAGCAAAATGGCCGCTCCGAGCCGTGGAAAGTCAAATACTGGGGCCTCGGCAACGAAGCCTGGGGCTGCGGCGGCAACATGACCGCTGAGTATTATGCCAATGTTTACAGGCAGTACGCCACTTTCTTATCCGATTGGTCGAACTCCGGCGGCATCTTCCGCATCGCCTCCGGGGCCAGCAGCGACGACTATAAATGGACGGAAGTGCTCATGCGGGACATCCCCCACAATATGCTCGAAGGCGTGGCGCTGCACCACTACTCGGTCATTGACTGGAACGCCAAAGGCCCCGCCACGGGCTTCACGGAAGAGCAATATTTTACCACGATGAAACGTGCGCTGATGATGGAAGAACTCGTGACCCGCCACTCGACCATCATGGACAAATACGACCCTAAGAAAAAAGTGGCCCTCGTGGTGGACGAATGGGGCGGTTGGTACGACGTGGAACCCGGCACGAACGGCGCTTTTTTGTTCCAACAAAACACCATTCGTGACGCCGTGCTGGCGGGCGCTACGCTCAATGTTTTCAACAACCACGCCGACCGGGTGCGCATGGCCAATATCGCCCAAATCGTGAACGTACTGCAAGCCGTCATCCTCACCGATGGCCCGAAAATGCTGCTCACGCCAACCTACCACGTCATGGAGATGTACAACGTCCACCAAGACGCCACCATGCTGCCCATCACGTTGCAAACGGCTGATTATCAATTTGGTAAGGAAAAATTGCCCGCCGTTTCTGCCTCGGCTTCCAAGGATAAAAACGGTGCAATCCACGTCAGTTTGACGAATGTTGACGCCAACAAGGCGCAGGAAGTGACCATCAATCTACGGGGCACTTCGGCCAGTGCGGTGAGCGGTCGGGTGCTGGCTTCGGGCAAGGTGCAAGACCACAATACCTTCGACCAGCCGGAGAAGGTGAAGCCCGTTAATTTCACGGGCGCTACCTTGAAAAACGGGGTACTGACGGTGAAGATGCCTGCGGCGTCGGTGGTGGTGTTGGAGGTGAAATGAGGTAAATTTTTATAAAATAAGCATTACGTATCCGACTCGTCCACATGCAGCAGGTGCAAGAAGCGGTGGACAATCGGGGCCAGCGTCACGGTCACCGCACTGAGGAAGGCCACGCCGCTGTACAGGGCATAAAAGGAGGCGAAGAGTTTGCCGTCAACAGTTTTCATTTCGTTGATGGGCCCCATGCCGGTGAGTATCATGGAAGCATTGTAGAAGCCGTCCACCAAGGGCATTTCACCAAAAAAGCAATAGCCCGCCGTGCCGAGGGCGAGCGAAAAGGCCACCAATGCCAGGCCATAGGAGACGTGCCGCAGCAGTCGCCGTTGGAACCGTTTCGGGGAGGCCAATGCCTCGTTTTTGTGTTCAAACCGCTTCATCTGGATTTTTTTGTAAAAATAAAAAAACCGCTGTGCAGGGCTGCACTGGCGGTCTTTTTTGGGAAGCACCGGAATGGCCGGGCTTCCGCAAAGGACTACACACACTCAAATGCAAGTTGTCTTTCAATCAATCATTCATTGGTCCTGGGGTTGGAAATCTGACGGATCAGATGCCTGTGGAATCGTAGGGGAAGGTATGGTAGGTGCAATGGGGATCAGGTTTTCAGGCCGGCTGTAGGTGCCACGCTCCAGGCCGAGGTTGTCCCAACTCCTGCCAGAAGAAGCAGGTTGCAGCAAACGTTGGTCGAGCGGCACAATGGGCCCCGAGTGCAGCATTTGCGTATCCTGGCTTTGCCGGTCCTTGCTGTTGGCCATTTCAGCGCCTTTGCCGCCTTCCACATAATAAATGGAAACGGCTATGATGACTATCGCAACAAACAGCATCGCCCATTCAAACCATTGTATTTTGTCTTTTTTATATTCCGTGCTTTTCATGGCCGGGGAATTTTCTTTTGCTGTTGACACGTCAAAGATAGCGGGTAAATTGCATAAGGTTAAGCAGGTTGATTGGCTGGCCCCTGGCCCCTAAAGGGGAATCACGTGGGGAAGTTCACAGGTGTTTGCGAAGTGGTTCCCCTTTAGGGGCCAGGGGCAGGGCAAAACAGCGGCCACCGCCTTGCCGTAGCCGCTGCCGAAACCAACTAAAACCCTGTATTTTTAGAGAAGTGAGTCCCGATAGCTATCGGGAGAGAGGAATGAGAGATGTGAGAGGTTTAACACAGCTCTTATCTCTCACTCCTCTCACTCCTCTCATTTTTCTCATTTCTCTCACTCCTCTCTCATCCCCCAAACCCATAGTAAAGCGTCTCCCGCTCCCCTTTGTAACGGCCTTCCATGAGTATGCCGTCGCCGTCGTTTTCATCAAGGATACGCTGGATGTCGCCTTCGCTGCCCACGGGCTGGTTGTTTATTTTGGTGATGATAAAACCCTCCTGCACACCAGCAGATTTTAGTTTTCCGCTGCGCAAATTTTCCACCATTACGCCGTGCGAAAGGCCGTATTTATCCAATTCCTTGGTATCGAGTGTTTTAAAGTCGGCACCGAGGCCAGCCAATGTAATAGAGACTGCTTTAGTGACCGTGTCGGTGTTGCCGCTGGCATTTTTCAAAGTGACCACTGCGCTGCGCTCGTTGCCTTTGCGCAAGAAAGTCAGCGTGACTTTGTCGCCAGGGCGGTGGCGGCCAATTTGCTCGATAAGGGAAGGGGAATCGCCCACCCGCACCCCGTCTATAGCGGTGATGACGTCGCCTTTTTCAAGCCCGGCGGCTTCGGCGGCAGAGTTGCCGTTCACTTCGTCCACCCAGACGCCCTGGGTCACTTTCAATTCGTTTTCATTGGCAAAATTGCCGTCCACCGTGCGGATGCGGGCACCCAGGAAGGCCCTTTGCGATACGCCAAACTGGCGCAGGTCGTCCACGATTTTGCCCACCAGATTGGCCGGCACGGCGAAGGAGTAGCCCGCATAAGAACCGGTCGGCGAAGCGATAGCCGAGTTGATACCGACAAGCTCGCCGTCAAGGTTCACCAATGCACCGCCAGAGTTACCAGGGTTCACTGCCGCATCCGTTTGGATGAAAGCCTCGATGGGAGCTTTGTCGGTATTGATGTTGATGCTTCTTCCTTTTGCGCTCACGATGCCCGCCGTCACGGTGCTTTCCAGGTTAAACGGGTTGCCGACGGCCACTACCCATTGGCCTACTTTGATATTGTCGGAGTTGGCAAAGGCCACATAAGGCAGGTCTTTCGCTTCTATTTTCAACAAGGCCAGGTCGGTAGATGGGTCCTTGCCGATCAGTTTTGCCTTAAAACTGCGCTTGTCGTACAGCGACACCTCGATTTCATCGGCATCGCCCGCCACGTGGTTGTTCGTCACGATGTAGCCGTCCGGGCTGATGATGACACCACTGCCAGCGCCTTGCTGGCTGAATTCTTCGGGTTGGCCGCCCCTGCCGGGGTTATTGAAAAAGGGGCCAAAAAATCGCTGGAATTCGTCCGGCATCTGTTGGCCTCCAAATGGGCTGAATGCCTGGCCTTTCATCTTCTGCGTCACTTTGATATGCACGACTTTGGGCAGGGTTTGCTCCGCAGCTACTGTGAAATCGGTGGCCACCAAGGTGGTGTTTCCATTCAGCCCGGTAAAATGCGCCTTGGGCATTTCGGTGGAGCTGTGGATGATTTGGGTATTGTCCTTTTCCAGCAATTTGTACCCCCCCAGCGTAAGGCCGCTGCCGAGGAAAGCTGCAAGGATGATATACAATTTTACTTTGTTCATACTCGTGATCCCTTTTTTATTGTTGATAATTTTTTTGGTTAAAAACTTCAGTACAAAGTTTTACCCCAATGCCCGTGAATTGAGCAGCTTCAATGCCCGTTTCACCCCATAAAATGCCCGTTTCGCCCTTGGCCCCTTCTCTTACTTCCAAATTTTTCCTAAAATTTGCTCCCATTCATCATTCATAGTTCATCGTTCATTATTCCCAACGCTTGGATTTTTTCAAACACCGCATCAAAATCGCCTTCTGGTCGGCCATCATCCTGGCCAGTATCGAGATAGGCCGCCAATATGCCCTCGGCGACTACCGTGGCGAAGGCATCTTATGGGCGGATTTTGCTGCCATTTTTGTATGCAATTGGCTGATCTGGCGCTTCAATTTTTTCGTGGACGACTATCAGCAAAAATTTGCCGCCGCCAATTCGCAGCGCTTGTTCCTCTTCCGTGCCACCCTCATTTTTACGGTCGGCACAGCCATCGTGATGGGGGTGGAAGGCATAGTCCACTACCATTTCCGGGAAGGCGACAACCCTTGGTTTTATTTCCTGCGGGGCATGTTTCACAACGCCGTCATCCTCGTCATTTATTATACTATGCAATTGCAGCGCCGCAGCCGCAACATTGCCCTGGAAAACGTCCGCCTGAAAGAGGAAAACACCAACGCACAACTCGACCTATTGCGCCAGCAGGTGAACCCGCATTTTCTCTTCAATGCCCTCAACACTTTGAAAAGCATGGTAAAAACGGGCGACATGGAGGCCCCGGATTTCATCGTCCACCTCTCGGAGGTATATCGTTACCTCTTGCAAAGCAACCCCCGCCAGCAGGTTTCGGTAGGGGAGGAGTTGGACATGCTGCGCTCCTATTCTTTTTTGTTGAAAACCCGTTTTGGCGAGAATTTCAATTTGAAAATAGACCTGCCAGAACATGTGTTGGCGACGGCCATTCCGCCGCTCACTTTTCAGTTGTTGTTGGAAAATGCCATCAAACACAACGTGGTCAGCATGGACAAACATTTGACCATTGAAATCTTCCAGCCCGATGCGCAGCACATCGCTGTTCGGAATAATTTGCAGCCCAAAAAATCTACGGAAAGCGGTACAGGTACTGGTTTGGGGAATATTGAACAGCGCTATCGCTTGTTGGCTGGGAAAGGAATTGCCATAGAAAAAAAAGAAGGATACTTTACAGTAGTGCTGCCCATGATTAAGCAGACAAACGTGATATGATTGGAGCGCGGATAGTGCTGATTGTGCGGATCGGCGCGGACAGCAAATAAGATCAGCGTAAATCCGCTCCATCCGTATCATCCGCGTTCCCATCAAGTAAAAAGTGAACATGAAGATCCTCATTGCCGAAGACGAACCCCGCACCGCCATTGATTTGGCCAACACCATCAAGGAAGTGGAGCCTTCTGCCGAAATCGTCAAAATGACGGACAGTGTGGAGGGCACGGTCGCTTTTTTGGAAAAAAAACCGGCGCTCGATCTCGCCTTCTTCGATATCCAACTGGCCGACGGGATGAGCTTCGATATTTTTAAAGAGACTGAAGTGCGCTGTCCCGTCGTCTTTTGCACAGCTTTCGATGGATATGCCGTGCAGGCTTTCCAAACCAACGGGGTGGCCTATATCTTGAAGCCTTTTGATGAAAAAACAGTGGCACTGGCCATCAAAAAAGTGAAGTCGCTGGCCGCATTTTACAAAAACGGGAACCCCGAACTGGAAAAGCTGGCCCGTGCTGTCGGTCAATTGCAGTCTTCAAAAAAGACCAGTTTTTTGGTCTCTTTTCAGGGCAAATTCTTCCCGGTTTCAGTGCAGGACATTGCTTTTTTTACGGTGCTGGGCGACAATACCTGGCTGTACAATTACAAAGGGGAAAGTTATCACCTGCCGCACACGCTAGAGGAATTGGAGGCCATGCTGGATGAAAAACAGTTTTACCGTGCCAACCGCCAATACCTCGTCAATTTTGACGCAGTGCGCCACGTGGAGCATGATTCAGCCAGAAAACTCATTGTGAAACTGAGCCTTCGCACACCCGATCCCGTCACTGTGAGCAAGGCCAAAGCCAGTGATTTTTTGCGCTGGATGAACGAGCGTTAAGTAAACTATAAATGAGGAAGATGAACGATGAACAAGCCAACGACCAATGACAAAAACCCATCGCAACCTTGCTTTTCAGATCATTTTTTTGGCGGTCAGCATGGCCCTTGCCGTCTGGTTTGTCAGTGCCAATATGGGTGAGGTGCGGCAGATTTGGCCCTTGCTTTCCCAGTCCCGTTTGCATTGGTTGCTGGCAGGTGTCGCCCTGACGGGCATTTACGTCTGGCTGCAAGGGCTGATGTATGTTTTTTCGTTCAAGGCCGTCAACCGCAAGCTGCCCATTGACACGGGCATGTCCTTGTTTTTGCGGCGCAATGTGGCCAGTACCTTCCTGCCGATGGGCGGCTTGACATCCTTGGTGTTTTTCACCAAAAGGCTTGAAAATCAAGGTTTTGAAAAAGCGAATATCCATGTTGCGTCTTCCATTTATGCCTTCATGGGCGTTTTTTCGGTGGCGGTGGTGGCGCTGCCCGTGCTGGCCTGGGGCGCTTTTTTTGAAACTACGGGCCGATTGGATTGGCTGGTTTTTGTGGCCCTGTTGGCCCTTGTCGCTTTGCTGGCATGGGCAGGGCGCTCGGTGTTTTCGGAAGGGCTGCTGTATTATTTTTTGGTAAAACGTTTCCCCAATTTCAAAAGCCACTGGTCGGTATTGCGCTCGGAGAAATTGAACCACCGGGCCGTTTGGGCGGTGCTGTGGACGAGCCTCGGCATTGAAATCGTGGGGGTGCTGCACTTGTACCTGGCCATGTTGGCGGTGGGCGCAAAAGTATCGTGGGAAGCGGCGTTGGTCGGCTATGTGGTACAGGTGCTGTTTTTGACGGTATCACCGTTTTTCCGGGGGTTCGGCCTCATCGAAGTATCGCTGGCCTACGTGCTCACGAGGCTGGGTTACGAGGCTGGGGAGGGGATAGCCATTATGCTGCTGTTCCGTTTTTTTGAATTTTGGCTGGTGCTGGCGCTTGGGGCACCGGTGGCGGCGATGTATCGGCGCAAAGCAATCAAATAACCACTCATCGCACAAGTACCAACCCACTCCTTACCTCCTCTTTTCTTCCATCTGCCCACTCCAGTTCCAGCACCGCCACATATACCCCTGCCATGGCCGCCTTACCCCTAAAAGTGCCGTCCCAGCCTTGGGCTGCTTCGTTCAGTTGGAAATCCTTGTTTTCAAAAACCATCTCCCCCCAGCGGTCGAAAATGAGCAGGCGGCCCACGGTGGCCGTGCCGGCGATGCCCTGTGGGAACAGCACGTCGTTCACCAAGTCACCATTCGGGCTGAAAGCGGTCGGTAGATAAACGGATTCGATGGGCGTCACGGTCACGGTCATTTGGGCGGTAGCGGTACAACCTTGTTCGTCCGTCACAATGAGCAGATAAACAGTCGTTTCAGAAGGGCTTGCAAATGGGGATGGGCAGTCCGTGCAACTCAAGCCGTCGGCGGGCGACCAATTGAAGGACAGGTTTTGCTGGCCAGACAAGATTTCTACCACGAGCTGTACGGAAGCGCCTTTTTGTACCGTCCATTCGGGTGCCACTTGCATCAGGATGTCCGGTTCTACTAAAACCGTTACGGTGCGCAGCGAATCGCAGCCATTGGCACTTGGGTAGTTTTGGGTAAAAATGCCGCCGTTGTCCACCCATTGCCCAAAAACAAAAACAGAATCGCCTGCGCAAATACTGATCTGTTCGCTGGTTTCCGATGACGGTAAAATTAGAAGCTGAACTACTTCCGTCGAGTCGCAGCCGTTGAAAGATAGATTTTGTGAAACATACGTGCCGGGCGTTTTTTCCCACTGGCCAAAGATGAAAGCGGAGTCGCCTTCGCAAATGCTCATTTCGCTTATAAAAAGAAAAGTGTCCATTACCGTCAACGTGATGGTATGGGATGAGTCGCAGCCAAAGGAAGCCGTAAAAGTCTGCTCGTAAACGCCCGGCGTTTTTTCCCAAAGCCCAAAAACGAGCGTCGAATCGCCCTCGCAAATATTGATTTGTTCAATTGTGGCCAGTTCGTTGAGCACCTGCAAGGCGATGCTGTGGGTGGAATCGCAGCCCGTCCAGGCGGTGAAGGAGGCGGAATACGTGCCGGGCATTTTTTCCCAAGATCCAAAAATGAGGGTGGAGTCGCCCGTGCAGATGCTGCGGTTTTCAATGGTAAACGGAGCGGGCAGTTCCACCACCTCGATGGCATGGGTGGAATCGCAGCCGTTCAGGGCAGGAAAAGTAGCGGAATACGTGCCGGGCGTTTTCACCCATTGCCCAAAGACCAAAACAGAATCTCCAGTGCAGAAGCCTGTTTGCCCTGCCGTGTAAAAAGTATCCAGTACGGCCAGCGTGATGCTATGGGTGGAATCGCAGCCGTTGAAGCCAGAAAAAGTGGCCTCATAAACGCCCGGCATACCCAGCGGTTGGCCAAAAATAATGGCTGTACTGCCCACACAAATGCTGAGGTTTTCAAATGTCCTCACAGTATCCATAAGCATAATGGCCACACTGTCAGTTGAATAGCAGCCAATGGCCGTTTTTACCAAAAGATGGAAAACCCTGTTCGTATCGGCCACAAAGGAAACGGTGGGGCAGTTGTCGCAGTCTAGCACACCGCCAGGCAGCCATTGGTATTCCAAAAAACCTGGGACAGCAATAGTGAGGGTTTCACCCACACAAGTAGTCAACGCCGTGGGCAAATCCAGCGCCGTATCAGGGTCAAAAATGATTACCACCGTATCGAACTGCACCCCGCCGCAGGCATCGGTCACTTGCACGATGTATTCGCCGGGCAGCCAGGCGGTGAAGTATTGCTCCGTGCTGCCGTCCGGCCAAAGGTAGCTGGCGAAACCGCTGCCCGCATCCAATGGGACGACCCCATTTTGGCAGATAGTGACATCCGGTCCCAGGTCGAGGTCGGGCGCTGCAAACCATTGAATGTCAATGGCGTCCGAGCTGCTATTGCCGCAGGCATCAGTGACAGTGACAGCGTAAGTGCCGGGCATAGAGGCAGGCAGGGTAGGGGCGGTGCTGCCGTCGTTCCACAGATAGCTGGCAAAGGTGCCGGGGTTGAGCAGGAGGGTTTGGTTGGCACAAAGAAAAGTATCGTTGCCAAGGAAGGGCAGGGGAGTGGTCGTTGGCATATTGGCCAGCGAAAGGCTGTCCATGTTGTTGAAAAAATTGCATTCCACGACACTGGCGGCGTTGGCCAAATCGCCCATCAGACTGAAAGGGGTTGGCAGCGAACCGTCGTCATTGAAAACGGCATAGACGGTGGAGTTGGGCAAACTTGCCAGCACCGTTTGGAGTATTGTACAACTGTCGGGCAGCAAATCGCTGGGCAGGTTTTGGGTCAAAATAACCGGGGCGGCGGAGGTGGTCGGGTTGCCGTCGTACAGGGTATAGGGCGTTCCGAGGGGGATGGCCGCTGTGCCTGTGTTGCAGACCTGCCAGTTCAGGGTGTATGAACCATTGCAAAAAGCTGCCTGTAGGCCCGTCACTTCCGCATCGGCCAGCGAGCCGTTTTGGCTTTCGCAAGTTGCATTGAGGGAAAACAGGACGTTAGAAACGGTGGCCGTAACCGGCGTAAAACCGAAGCTGCCTATTTCCACGAAAAACTGCGGATCGGCGGTGAGGGCCAGGTCGGTAGATTCAGCGGGCAGGGAGTTGACGGGGCAAGTACCGAGGTTGCCATTGGGGTCGGTGATAAAAAGGCGGCCTGAGTGGCCCACCGCCATGTTGCCGTTGTCCAAAATCTCGATGCGGGGGTACCTGCCTACGAAGTTCACGGCCTGGGTGAAATTGTGCGCCCAGAGGAACTCGCCCGTTGGGCTTACTTTGGTCAAAACAGCGTTCAACGCAGTGGAGGCATGGCTGTAAAAAACATAAGTCCCGTCGGGCGCCCTTCTCAAAGCTGCCAAAGGTGACGGCATGTTGGCGGTAGGCTGGTAGAAGTAACTGTATTTTTTTGCCCAAACCACATCGCCCGATCCGTCCACTGAGGCGAGGATGTCCAATTTTGTGAGGCCCAAATCCTGTAGCGCAAATGAAATCACTACACCGCCCGAACCATTCGGCTGCACGGGACGGGCCAAGCCAGAAAGTCCGTTGGTCAGGCCGCTGGAATTGTAGCGTTTGGCCCAAAGCACGTTGCCGTTCGGGTCCAGTTTGGCCAGGGCGGAGAGGTTAAAGCCCATGATGGGGACGCCGCTCACATAGATGTTCCCGTCGGGCAAAACCTCCGAGTCGAGGCCCCAAATGCCGTTGTAGCGTTTGGCCCAAAGCACCGTGCCGTCGGGTTGTATTTTGACGAGGCGGGTAGAGTCGTTCAGCGATCCGCTCAATAAAAAAGCAGGGCCGGGGATGTTGTGGATACGATCGAGGAACATCAAGGGCTGCATGGTCTTTTTGCCCCAGAGATAGTTGCCGTTGGCGTCCAGTTTGAAGATAAAACCCTTTGTGCCGCCCGCTTCCTGCAGGCTGGCGCAAAAAAGGAGGCTACCATCCTGAGGGTCTTCCGCCAAATCATAAATGGAGATGTTTTGCGGGCCAATCCTTTTTGACCACACCAATTGCTGATCGGCGTCGAGCCTGACCATGACGTAATTGCCCAGCGCAACGTAATAAAGTAGGCCCAAGCCGCCGTCCGAGAGTTTGCGGATTTCTTCGGGGCTGAGTGCGCCGCTGGTCAGTTGCTTGGCCCCGCCGCCGTCGCAAGGGTGCCGCACGATGACGTATTGCAGGTCGGTGGTGTCGGAACAGATGCCGTTCGTTGCCACCAATTGCACCCCGTACAAGCCCTCTGCCGGGAAGGTTTGGCTAAAACTACCGGATGTGCTGACGAGTAACCCGTCCAAGTACCATTCGAGCGAAGCGGCGTTGGAGGAAGTGGATGTGAAAACGACTGTTTCGTTGGTGAAAATATTGAGTGAAGAAGCCGTAAATGTTGCCTCCGCCGGGCAAACCACGCTGATGTTTACAAAATCAAAAGCCTGGCAAAAAGGGCTGCCGTTGCCGCCCTGCACGGATATGTTGAAGAAACCTTCGTTGTTAAAAGTGTAGGCCAAACTTGGCCCCATCCCGATTGTAATGCCATCCACAAACCACTCAAATTGTGTGAGTTGCGGGGAATTTACAGAAAACGTGACCGTGCTTCCCACGTCCACCTGCGCGGGCGAAGCGGCGATGCTCATGGTGGTTGCTACTGGGCAGGGATTGTCGCAGCCCTGGCTTTGCAGTAGGCTATTTCGGGTAAAATCTATGAAAAAAGCCATCCTGTCTGCCTGCCCTTGGGTGAAGGCGGAGTAGCAGTTCCAGTCGCCATAATCCATGTAGTTCCAATACATGTCGTTTTCATCGGTAGTGAAACCAGAGTTGGCGTCGGTAGAGCAGGAGTTGGCCGTGCTGCCACAGGGCACATGCACGGTGGACTGATCTGGCGGGGTGTCGCAGACGCGGTCGCCGTCAGTTAAGCAGTCATTGTTGGCGCAAGCGCCTTGAAAGGTATGGTAGAGGCCGAGGTAATGGCCCATTTCGTGAATTTGTACGCCGGAATTGCCATGTGTGCTGCCGAACCAGCGAGCCTCCATCATAATGCCATCGTGCAGTAGGCCATGCGCTGCGGGAAAGTATGCATAACCCGCAACGCTGCAATCGCCAACCGTGCATATTTCCCGCACCAGCCAGATGTTGATGTACGAGAGCGGATCCCAGCGGATGAGGTTTTTCACGGTCAAATCGTCGGAAATTGTCATATCGGTCAGGGGCGACTGTACGCGGTTGATACCTGTGGTGGCAGTACCATCGGGGGTGCGCTGGGCTAGGCAAAACTGGATGTTGGTGTTGACGCCAGTGCCAGGGTCGTAATAGGCCACATTGGCATAGGCGTCGTTCAAATCCTGGATGCCCTGCAAAACCTGAGCGTCGGTGATGTTCTCGTTGCCATTGTCGTGGATGATGTGGACGACGACGGGCAGGATGTAATTGGGCAGCATTTCCGGGGCCGGGGCGGATGCGGCGAGGTAGGCCATTTTTTCCTGGTGAAGCGCCCGCTGACTGATATGAGGGTCTTCCGCCAACAGCATTTCGTGCAGGTGGCTACTTGCGCAGGTCGGGGTTTTATCAAAATAGGTTTCTAAAATTTCCTGGGCGGGCAGCGGTGCCGAAAGTATGGCAATAAACGAAAACAAAAGGGTGCGGAAGGCAGATTTGTTCATACGGCTAAGGTGGTTGTTTTCAACCTGCCAGGCTTTGGAATTGTAAAAATGGAGAATTGCAGCCAATGAAGGTAGCCTATTTGTTGAAATGTCGCTATTCTATCACCTTGCCTTTGACGAATTCCATAAACTCCTCCCGCTTTCCCTTGCTGATGGGCAGCCGTTCCTTGCCGATGTGCAGCAGGTTTCCTTCTATTTTTTGCACCTTATCAATGTTCACAATGTAGGTCCGGTGGATTCGGATGAAATTTTTTGGCGGCAACAATTCCTCCAACCGTTGCAGGGCCAGCCGTGCTACGATGCGCTCGGACAGCGTGTGGATGCGCACGTACTCCCGCAGGCTTTCGATAAAAAGAATATCCGCAAAATTGACCTTCACGATGAGGTGATCTGTTTTTACAAAAAAATACTCCTCCCTGTCCTGCCCGCTGTGGACTGTGGACTGATCCCGATAACTATCGGGAGTGGTCTCTGGACTCCCAACCACCTTCCCGACTGCCCGGTAAAAGCGCTCAAACTCAATGGGCTTCAGCAGGTAGTCCACCACGTCGAGTTCATAGCCTTCGAGGGCAAATTCAGAATAGGCCGTGGTAAGGACAACGGCGGGCGGGTTTTTCAGCATTTTCAATAATTGCAGCCCGGTGAGGTCGGGCATCTGGATGTCGAGGAAGAGGAGGTCAATCTTTTTTTCGTTCAAAATAGACTTGGCGGCAATGGCACTGTGGGCCGTCCCTGCCAGCTGAAGTTCGGGAATCTTGGCCACGTAAGCGGCGAGGAGTTCGACGGCGGGCCTTTCGTCGTCCACGATGAGGGTTTGAAGTGGCGTCATGGTTGTTTAGTTCAGATTGACAACAATTCAAGCTTTTCTACCTTGAGGAATTTTCCGTCAAGATGTTGGAAATCATTGTCAGTTGTTAAAAGGGTAAGTCCTAACACAGAAGTGGTTGCAGCGATCCATAAGTCGTTTTTTCCCAAGTTTCTTGCACTTATACCAAAGGGGCTTGCCTATTATTTTTTTTTGGCTAAAAGCATCAATTTGGGCATACTGTTGGAGGATGGTTTAAACATGGATGTCAGCCACGGGAAATTTTGAAATAAAATTTTCCAACATTTTCATTCGCTGATTGCCCCATTGGCTTTGGATAGCAATGGATCGGATTTCTCCGATTGAAACCACAGATAGAATGGAAACATTTGGGGCATCGAAGGGGGCGAAGTGGCGGTCTATTTTAGTGGCAAGGCCCTTATTTTCTCTCAAATAAATGAGAAGGATGTTCGTATCCAGTAGGTAGTTCATCTCAATTAAGCATTGCGAGTAAATCTTCAAGCGGTTCCTCTATACCAATCGAATCAATTAATTGATCAAGTTCATTCCGATCAAATCCCTTAAAGTTTTGTTCTTCGAGCAACTCGGCTAAAGTTAATTCTTTGCGCAAAGGTTTAATGATAGAGCCAGGCAATGCTTGGTCAACCAATTCCTCTAATTTTTTTAGTTCTTCGGGTCTTTGTACCGCTTCGATACGGGCAATCAACTTAAATTTTCTTGTATTTAGATCTGTCTTAGCCGTCATTTCTTTTTCTTTCAAAAATAATGTTTTAAAAATGAATATTCAAAGCCCAATCTGCAATTCCACCAAAAAAGTCCCGTCACCCACCTTCGTCACCAAACTGCTCCTGCCTGGGTACGCCAAATCCAACAAGCGTTTAGAGTTTTTCAGGCCCACGCCCTCGTCAGTTTCCCCGCTTCCCGCTTTATCCTCGTAGATTTTCGTTTTCCCATTTTCTTTGAAACTGTTCTCCACCGTGAAGCGCAGTTTCCTGTTCTCTACGGTCAGGCCCACATTTACGAATGCTGCCGGGTTGGTGTCCATATCGCCGTGCTTAAAGCTGTTTTCGACAAAATTGATGAGTAGCAGGGGCGCTATTTCGTGCTGGTTTTCAATGCCTTCGGTGTAAAAATCCACGATCAGCGAGTCGCCGTATTTCAGGTGTTGCAGGGCGATGTAGTCTTGCAGCATTTCGGCCTCCTTGCGCAGACTGACCCGCTCCCGGCTGCCGTCGTAGAGGTGGTAGCGCATGATTTTGGAGAGGGTGGCGATCATCGGGGCGGCGTTCGGGTGCTGGCGGTAGGCGAGGGAGTAGATGTTGTTCAGGGTGTTGAACAGGAAGTGCGGGTTCACCTGTGTTTTCAGGAATTTCAGCTCGCCGGCCAGTTTTTCCTTTTGCAAAAAAACCTCCCGCTCCCGGTCGTTCAGCCATTGCAAAAATCCGCCGAACATGGTGCTCAAGAGCATCAGCGCCAACATCTGCATGGAGAGGATGAACTGTGCCGGCCAGCCATAGGCGTCGCTGATGTGCAGCCCAAAAAGGTGCTCTGTATTTAGCCGAAGCAAAATGATAAGGCCAATAAAAACGATGGCCGTCAGCCCGAAGCGCTTGTATTTTTTGGCCAACAAAAAAGGGAGGATAAACCACAAATTCCCGTAAACGACAATCCAGCCGAAGAGAAGGCTGTTGAGCAGAAAAAGCCATCCTTCCACCCCTTCGGACAGGATGTACCCCGCCGTGCCGACGACCGAGGCGTAAAAGAGCCAAAAAGCAAGGTGGGGCAGGATGGTAGTCTTGTTTTTCATCGGGTGCAAAAATAGCCCGCCGTTTTTTTGCCCGCCAATTTTTGCAACGAACGGCCATTTTATTGCTGCGAATGGCTAGGTAGCACAGCCGATAGCTATCGGCTGTGCTACCAAAAAAAGCGGTTGGCGGGAGCAAGCCCACCAACCGCCCGATAACAAATTACGCAAATTACTTTTTCACGAAAACCACTGAAAAGGTGTAGGTGATGCCTTCTTCGGTCACTTTGTAGTCGGCTTTGAAAGTATCCCCTTTCAGCTCGGTGATGTCCCAGCTTTCTGTCTCGCCGTCACGGGTGAGGGTCAACACGGTTTGATCGGTGTTGAAAGCCCAGGTGCCAGTTTGCGTTTGCGGGTCGTTCGGTTCGCATTTGGAGGTGCCTTCGTCGAAGTTGACCGCACCGTTGCTTTTGAAAATGGTCAGATCATCTTTTACGCAAACTGGCAATTGCGCATAGACATTGGTCACGGGCGTGCCGAACCAATCAATGGCAGGGTCGGAAGTCATGGCGCTGAGTTGCCAGTTGCCGCCAGTGAGTTGCTTCGTTTTGTCAGGCGTGGCATCGTCGTCGTCTTTGCAACTGGTAGCGAAAATGGCGCAAGCGCCGAGCATGACCACGAGGGTCTTCAATGAGATTGTTTTCATAAAGTCGGATGATTTAAAAAAGGTGATAGATTGTTTTGATTGGTCAAAGGGTGGAGCTTGGGTTTAAGAGCTTGTTTGGGATTTGGTGCTTGAGCTAAAAATGGCCGTTTTGAGCCAAGTGACCAAATCCCAAACAAGCTCTAAGCCATCTGCGACAAGCTTTCTTCCAATTTTTCAAAATCATTGGCACTGAGTGTGGCCTGGGCGATGCCCATTACTTGTTCAAAAAATGGAGCGGGTGCGCCCGCTTGCATGCCTTTCAGCATAGCCTCCCGCTCGGCAGGGTTCAGGGCTGGCAGGATGTACTTCGACCACGAAAGCATCATGGGAGGCGGAATGCAGGCCATGATTTGCCCATGAATGGCAAAAAGCTCCTCGTCGCTGAAATGCTGCCACATCAGGTTTTGCGTCACTGTTTCCTCTTCCATCATGTGTTCGAGGTGGGCGGCGTGGAGCATGCTCAGGTCTTGATAGAACTCATAGCCCAATTTCACGGCTTCCTCTGCATTGGAAGAAAGGATACTGTCCAGTTTTGCTATCAATTGTTCCTGCAAAAGCTCCAGTTGTTCGTGGTCGGCCTCGTCGTGGTTGGCACTGCCGGGCACCCTTTCTTCCAGAGGTTTTAGGATAAACCTGTTTTCAAGGTCGGCATGTTCCTCCAATAGTTCGCCGAATTCTACCAACTGTTCTTTCAGATCGGCAACGGCCTTTTTGTCGGTAAAATCAAGGCTGCCCGCTTTCATGGACAACAGCGGGAAAGCATAACGGATGCCCTTGTGCGGCGTGGTGACAAGGGAAAATCGGGATGATTGGCTCATGTAGATTGTTTTAAAATGGTTTAAAAAATCAGTGGCGGAATGGGCCGCCTTTTGTTTTCATTTGATGTTGCAAAGTTGTGGCTGGATGGCAAGCGGCGGAATCGCATGAAAATGCGAATACTCTTGGTAGAGGCATTTTTAGGTGTTTTAAAAGGCAAGACGATTTCGACTTCCGATGAGTTGGGTTAAAATGCCGATGAAGGGCCGCCTTTTCGTATGGGCATTTTTGGGAAAAAACACATGTTTATGCTGTTGGATTTTTGACGGTAAAATCCTGTCGCAGCGGCAGCTTTGATATTCGCAGGAATTAATGCGCCACTCGTTGCATATTTTTTTAAAAAGGAAATGCCCGATGCACTTTTGCCACCGAAAGCAATAGAATCATGTACACCATTGCCAGAACCATCTTTATTTTCCTTTTATACCTTGGTTTTTTTTGGTCAAATATGTTTGCCCAAAACAGCCTCACCCTACAGGAGTGTTACCGATTGGCAGAATCCAACACGGATATTGCCCAAAACCCAGCCCTCTTGGAAAACCTGGCCGACCTGCGCCTGCAAAACATCGCCGCTGGCCGCCTGCCTACCGTGCAGTGGAACGCCAAGGCTACCTGGCAGAACGAAGTATTCGGCCTTCCATTTAGCGCTCCCGGCGTTGAGATTGACATCCCGCATTATAATATTTTGACCAATTTGGAAGCCAATTACTTGCTGTACGATGGCGGCCTATCCGAGGCCCGCAAAACATTGGAAAAAGCCAAATTAGCCGTTGATAAACAAGCAGTTACGGTAGAATTGTACAAGCTGAAAGAACAGGTGAACCTATACTTTTTCGGCGCATTGCTCTTGCAGGAGCAGGCGGGCATTTTAGCAGTGACCCAAAAGGACCTGGAGGCCAAGGCACTGCAATTGGAGGCCGGCGTCCGACACGGGGCCGTGCTGGAAAGTGATCTGAAAAAAGTGCAGGTGGAACAACTCCGCATTGCCTCAAAAATAGACGAAGTGAAAAGCGACCGCCGGGCCATGCTCGCCGTACTGGGCAGCCTGACGGGGCAGGATTTGGGGGAAAACGTGCAGCTACAGTTGCCAAGTCCGCAGCCCACAACCCACAGTCCGCAGTTGGGGCGGCCAGAGTTGGCGCTTTTTGCTTTGCAAAAACAGCAGGTGCTCGCCAGCAGCGATCTCATTGATGCCAATTGGTCGCCCAAGGTGTCTGCATTCGCCACCTCTGGCCTCGGCTACCCCGATCCGCTGAATATTTTTGATGATAAAATCAGCCCTTATTTCATCGGCGGCTTGCAATTTTCTTGGAAAATACTGGACTGGAAACAGGCCGACAGGGAGCGGCAGCAACTGGCCGTGCAGGCACAACTCATTGACAATCAGCAAAAAACCTTTGAAAAAACCATTGGAAACCTAGACGGAAAATTTCAGGAGGACATCTCAAAAATAAACAAGCAAATTGCCGCCGACGAGGAAATCGCCAAACTGCAAGGCCAGATTTTGCAGCAACTTTCCTCGCAATTGGAGCATGGCGTCATCACCACCACCGATTACCTGTTGCAAAGCAACGCCGAGTTGCAATCGAGGCTGACGGCGCAATCCAGGCGGGTACAATTGGCGCAGGTGGAGACTGCTTGGCAGACATGGAGGGGAGAATTAACGAATTAACGATTTACGATTGGCACAATATAGCAAATATGAAAAACTTGCATAAAATATTCATTTTCAACCTTTTACTGCTCCTTTTTTCATGCCGGCAAGAGGAAAATGGTGCCGATGCATACGGCAATTTCGAGGCCGTCGAAACCATCGTTTCAGCCGAGGCGAACGGCAAGTTGCTCTTCCTAAATGCCGAGGAAGGCCAGTCTTTAAAAGCGGGCGAACTGGTGGCCTTGGTGGATACCACCTTGTTGCATTTGCAAAAAATGCAGGCTCGGGCCAGCCTCGGCACCATCGGTAAAAAGACGCAGGATCCTAACCCGCAAATCGCTGTGCTGGAGGAGCAAAAGCGCAATCTCGTGCGGGAGCGGAATCGGGTGAAAGCTATGCTCGCCGATAAGGCTGCCACGCCCAAACAGCTCGATGATTTGAACGGCCAAATTGAAGTGGTGGACGCCCAGATTGCTGCCGCCCGCAAGCAGGCAGGTACGGCTAACACTGGCATTCTCGGTGAGATGGATCCGGTGCAGGCCCAGATAAAAGTGCTGGAAGAGCAAATCCGACGCTGTTATATTTTTAATCCATTGAATGGCAGCGTTTTAACTAAAATAGCCGAGCCATCGGAAGTGGTGGGTTTTGGTTCGCCATTGTACAAAATCGCTGCGCTGGATACGCTCGAAATGCGGGCATACATGAGCGGTGAACAATTGTCGAATGTGAAAATCGGCCAGCAAGTATCAGTGGAGATTGACGAAGAAGGTGAAGGCTTGAAATCGTTGCCCGGCACGGTCAGTTGGATTGCGGGAAAGGCCGAGTTTACGCCAAAAACCATCCAAACGAAAGAGGAACGGGTGAATTTGGTCTATGCCTTTAAGGTAAAAGTGGCCAATGAGGATGGGGTGCTGAAGATTGGGATGCCGGGGGAGGTTCGGTTTGCGAATATCGAATGACGAATTGCTATCAGTTTGCAAATTTAGAGTCAGGTGTGGATTTGCAAACCATCTATGTACCTGAAATCTTTCAAGTTCATTGTAAAAAGAGGGATATTATGATATATAGCAGTAGCAGCAATAATGGCATCCGGAAGGGTCAGGTTATGACTTAGGGAATATTGCTGCATCAGTTGCAAAAAAGTTTGGCAAATGGAACTATTAATTTCAAGTAAATTCAAATGGCTGAGGTCTTTCAAAATTTGATTTAGTTCACGTTTATTAATTGCCCCATATATAAGTTCACCAGATGTTACGACACTTACAGCAATATTGGTTTGCCCGATTTTTCTTAATTCGGAAATAATTGCTGAATTATTCTTATAAAATTCGATCAATATGTTGGTGTCGCAGAGAATCATGATGGAATGCGCCAAGCTTGTTTTCTCAGTTCAATTGCATTGATGTCACGGCCTTCAAAGAGGCCAGCAGATTTAAAAAAATCGTAAGTGGAATTTTCTTGTTTGTGTTTTTTGAAATATTTTTTTTCAAACTCAACAAATTCAAATTGTGAAAGCAATTCCAGAAGGAAGCCCAATTTGTTTTCGTCAGTGATTTTGATTGTCAGCTCTTTCATGTGATAACTTTAGTTTACAAAAGTAATGCTTGTTCTGCTTTGTTTCAAATAACGACATACAACGCTTGATTTTAGTTCATGCAAATAGCCATCAAAATATCAAATATTTCCAAATCCTTCGGCAAAGTCAAAGCCCTGGACGACGTCTCGCTGGAAGTGCAGCCCGGCGAACTTTTTGGCCTCATTGGGCCGGACGGGGCGGGCAAGACGACGCTGTTCCGCATCGTAGCCACGCTGTTGCTGCCGGATACGGGGAATGCCCAAGTACTCGGCTTTGATGTGGTGAAAGACTATGCCCAAATAAGAAAACGAATCGGCTACATGCCGGGCCGTTTTTCGCTCTACCAAGACTTGTCGGTGCAGGAAAACCTGGAATTTTTTGCCGCCATTTTCGGGACGACCATCGAACAGAACTACCACTTGGTGAAGGACATTTACGACCAGTTGAAACCCTTCAAAAACCGCCGGGCGGGGGCGTTGTCAGGCGGCATGAAGCAGAAGCTGGCGCTCAGTTGTGCCCTCATCCATCAGCCGGAATTCCTGCTGCTTGACGAGCCGACGACGGGCGTGGATGCCGTTTCACGCAAAGAATTTTGGGAAATGCTGGCGAGGATTAAATCGTTGGGAATCAGTATTTTAGTCTCTACGCCTTACATGGACGAGGCCAGTCGTTGCGACCGTATTGCACTGATTCAGCATGGGAAAATATTGTCCGTGGACACGCCCAGCGGCTTGGTCAAAAGTTTTGAAAAACCTTTGCTCGCCGTGCGCTCTGCTGATATGTACAAGCTGCTGCACGACCTGCGGGAATTTGATAAAACGGATACGGCTTTTCCTTTTGGCGAATACCTGCATTTGACCACCAAAGGAAGAGTGGGAGAGGAGGAAGTAGCGGTTTTTTTAACAAAAAAAGGCCACGAAAACGTGGAGGTGAAACCTGTGGTGGCGACGGTGGAGGATTGTTTTATGGCCTTGATGCAAAACTGAATTATGGAAGTCATATCTGCGCATAACCTCACCAAAAAATTCGGCAACTTCACCGCCGTGAACGCCATCACCTTCGAGGTGCAGGCGGGTGAAATATTTGGCTTCCTGGGTGCCAACGGGGCAGGCAAAACGACGGCCATGAAGATGCTCAATGGCCTGCTGCTGCCCACTTCCGGCGAGGGCCGTGTGGCTGGCTACGACGTTTTCAAAGAATCTGAAAAAATAAAAAAGAGCATCGGCTACATGAGCCAGCGCTTCTCGCTCTACGAAGACCTGACGGTGCGGGAAAACATCCATTTTTTCGGTGGAATCTACGGCCTGAAACGGCAGCAGGTCAAAGAAAAAACGAACCTGTTGATAAAAGACCTTGAGTTGGAAAACGTTGAAAACCAATTGGTTAAATCGCTCCCGCTCGGTTGGAAGCAGCGCCTGGCATTTTCCATCGCCCTTTTGCACGACCCCCGCATCGTGTTCCTTGACGAGCCGACGGGCGGGGTTGACCCCATCACCCGGCGGCAGTTTTGGGAGCTGATTTACAAAGCGGCGGCGGCTGGCGTCACGGTTTTTGTCACCACCCACTATATGGACGAGGCCGAATATTGCAACCGGGTGAGCATTATGGTGGACGGGAAAATTGAGGCACTGGACACACCCAGCAGGCTGAAAGAAAAATTCGGGGTAGGGAGCATGGACGAGGTGTTTTTGAAACTGGCAAGGGGGTGAGGTATGTTCTCATTGTTTCATAGTTATAAGGATTCAATGAAACAATGAAGCCATAAAACAATGAAGCCATGAAACAATTATTAGCCTTCATCAAAAAAGAATTCCGCCACATCCTGCGGGACAAGCGGACGCTGCTCATCCTGTTGGGGATGCCCATGGCGCAGGTCATCATTTTTGGCTATGCCATTACCAATGAGTTTCGCAATGCGAACATCGTTGTGTTCGACCAGGCTAAGGACGAAATGAGCCTCGATTTGACCCAAAAACTCACCGCCTCTGGCCACTTCCGGCTGGCAGGCGAGGCCTATAGTGATGACGATTTGAACCGTTTTTTCAAACGTGGCAAAGTCAAATTGGCGGTAGTTATCCCACCTAATTTCACCCAAGACCTCCTGCATGGCGGCACGGCCCAATTGCAATTCATTGCCGACGGCAGTGAACCAAATTACGCCAGTACCCTCGTCGCTTACGCTAACCAAATGGTCGCTGATTTTCAACGGGATGTGTCAAGTGAGGCGCTAACTTTAAGTCACTCTTTTACTTCGGGCTTATCCGTCCAAACAAGAATGCTCTACAACCCTCAGCTTGAAAGCTCCTTCCTCTTCGTGCCGGGCGTGATGGCGCTCATCTTGATGCTTATTTCCGCCATGATGACCTCGCTCACCATCGCCAGGGAAAAGGAGATGGGTACGATGGAATTGTTGCTCGTTTCGCCACTTCACCCCTTGCTGATAATAGTAGGAAAAGTGGTGCCCTATGTCATTTTGGCCTTTGTGATCGGCTTGACCATCCTGGGTTTGGGGGTAGGCGTGTTTGGTGTTCCGGTAAAAGGCAGTTTGCTCCTGCTGCTGGGCATGAGCATGTTGTACGTGTTAGCAGCTTTGTCGCTGGGGGTGCTGATTTCTGCGAGGGCCAGTACGCAACAGGCCGCCCTGATGGGTTCGCTGATGGGCCTGATGTTGCCGACGGTGCTGCTGTCCGATTTCATCTTTCCGTTGGCGAGTATGCCAAGACCATTGCAGATCATTGGCAATGCCATTCCCGCCCGCTGGTTCATTTCCATCTTGCGGGACGTGATGCTGAAGGGCACGGGCTGGCACTACATCTGGCAAGAGGCAACTATTTTGGGTGGCATGTCGCTGGTGTTTTTGCTGGTGGCGATGAAGAATTTTAAAACGAGATTGACATGAAAATATCCGCCGTCCTCGAAACCTGCCTCTGCGCTACCGACCTCGATGAGGCAGAAGCATTTTACACCCAAGTGTTGGGCCTGGAAATGTTTGCCAAAGAGCCTGGCCGCCATGCCTTTTTCCGCTGTGGCAATAGCGTTTTCCTGCTCTTCAACCCGGAGGTGACGGCCCACGAAACAAGCATTATCAATGGCAGCCCAGTGCCAAGGCATGGCACGACGGGGGCTGGGCACGTCTGCTTTCGCATTGCGGAAAATGAAATACCAGCCTGGCGGGAAAGGCTGCAACGGGCAGGTATCGAAATCGAAAGCGAGGTGGAATGGCCAGCGGGCGGCACTTCGCTGTATTTCCGTGACCCGGCTGGAAATTGCCTGGAAGTGGCCCCGGCAAAGATTTGGGGCATTAAATAAAAGTTGTCTGGGCTTTTCCCAAACGAACAACGATCAACAAAATCACCATGCGAACCGTCCTTCTCCTCGTACAAAAAGAATTCCTGCAAATCTTCCGCAACCGGACGATGCTGCCCATCTTGTTCGCATTGCCTGTTATCCAACTCATCGTGCTGTCCTTTGCTGCTACGCACGACATCAAGAACATCGCCCTGGCCGTGGCCGACTATGACCGTTCCGAAACTTCCCGTTTGCTTACCAGCAAACTCACTGCCTCCGGCTATTTTATTTTAAAAGCCATGCCCCTGAGCGACGATGCGGGTTTTGATTTGATACAAAATGGCGAAGCCGACCTCCTGCTCACCATTCCCAACCATTTTGAAAAAGACATTTTGCGAAAACAGCCCATCAGCCTACAGTTGCAAGTAAACGCCATCAACGGCCAGAAAGCGGGCCTTGCCGCCAGCTATGCCGGGCAGGTTTTTCAGGATTTTGGGCAAAACATGGCCGCTGAAATTTTACCTCATTTCACCAAGGCAACTCCGCAGTCCACAGTCCGCAGTTCACAGTCCATCATCCAAACCACCCACCAATACTGGTACAACCCCGAACTTGACTACAAAACCTTCATGGTGCCGGGCATCCTGGGCGAACTGGTGGCCATGCTCGTCCTCTTCCTCTCGGCCATGAACGTGGTACGGGAAAAGGAAATCGGCACCATCGAACAAATCAACGTGACGCCCATCCGCAAGTGGCAGTTTATCGTGGGCAAACTGATGCCTTTCTTGTTCATCGGCCTGTTCGACCTGGCGCTGGGGCTGACGGTGGGGAAGCTGCTTTTTGACATACCGATGGAAGGCAACCTTTGGCTCGTTTTTGCTTTTTGTGTGGTCAATATTTTCGCCGTGCTGGGCATCGGTTTTTTTATTTCCAACTTCGCCGACACGCAGCAGCAGGCCATGTTCATCGCCTGGTTTTTTATGGTCATTTTTATCCTCATGTCGGGCCTTTTCACGCCTATTGAAAGTATGCCGGAGTGGGCGCAGATCATGACCATTCCGAACCCCATAGCGCATTTTGTGGAGGTAATGCGGATGGTGCTGCTGAAGGGGAGCGGCTGGACGGACATCCGTGACAAGTTTATCATCACGGCTGTATTGGGTTTGGTGATGAACACACTGGCAGTGCTGACTTACCGCAAACGGGTGGCATAGCATATAGGGATGAACAGCGTTCAATTTGCTCCGTTTTATTTCAAAATAAGCCAGCAATGTTGTCCATTCAAAGAAAAAAGCCCAGAAAAAAGAATCCAATCCAACAGTTGAAATTGGTCAAACGGAAAAGCAAATTCAAGATAATGTACCGCCAGTTCCAAGAGGAGGAATTTGACAAAAGGAACAGAAAAAAAGAAATTGGCCAGTTCGCCCCGACGGCAGTTTAATTGTTGCAAGCAAAAAAAATTCCCTATCCCACCTATCTTGGTAGGGTTTTCTCTCCTACCTTCGTTTTCCTTTCAAACCCTTGGACATTTCACTTATCCATTTAGGGGAAAATCCTCAATAAGCCGCTGCTTGCCAATTCACAAAATCATTTTAATATGACCGTATCTACGCTGAACCGCAGATCGTTTTTCCAAAAAATCGGCAACCGCAAGGCCGTCACGGAGCGGAATGGAATTTTTGGAAAAGCCAACCCCCTGCTGCCCACCAAGGAGCAGGAATTGCCACTTGTGCCGCCGCCGGCCACCACTGTCGCACTGGCTGGTGGCCTTGATCCCTACACCGGGCCTTGGGAGTACGAACAGGCAGCGCACCTCTTGCGCCGCACTACTTTTGGGTTAAAAAAACAAGACGTTGAACTGCTGCTTTCCATGACCATGGACGAGGCTGTGAACCATATTCTCAATGTTCCCGCCGATCCGCCATCTCCGCCCATCAACAATTATTACAACCAGGACCCTGGCAACCCGGACGGCTACGAAGACCCTGTTGTGCCCATCGGCCAAACCTGGGTGAACGCCGACTACGACGAAGACGCCGAGGGCCTGCGCATCGAGAGTTTCCGGGGCTGGTGGCTTGACCTGATGATCAACCAGGGGGCCAGTATCCAGGAAAAAATGACCATGTTTTGGCACAACCATTTTGCCACGCAGACAGCGGCCATTTTTTATGGCAAAACCAATTACGAACACAACGCCAAGCTGAGGGCCAATGCGCTGGGCAATTTCAAGGAATTGACCAAAATCGTGACCCTCGACCCGGCAATGCTTTTTTACCTGAACGGCTACCTCAACAGCGCCCAGGCACCTGACGAGAATTATGCCCGTGAGTTGCAGGAGCTTTTCACCATCGGAAAAGACACACCCCAGGGCTATACCGAGGAAGACGTGGTAGCGGCCGCCAGGGTACTGACGGGTTGGCGCATCAACTTCATTCCCAGCGAAACTTTCTTTTATGCCCTCGAACACGACTTCCAGGACAAGCAGTTTTCTTCTTTTTACAACAATACCATCATCCCCGGCGGCATAGATGGCGAAGGCGAACTGGATGCCCTACTGGATATGATTTTTGACAAAAACGAAGTGTCGCTGTACCTCTGCCGCAAGCTCTACCGCTGGTTTGTTTACTACAATATTGATGCGGATGTGGAGCAAAATATCATCGTTCCATTGGCAGAAATTCTACGCAACAACAACTACGACGTCAGGCCTGTGATGGAAGTGCTGCTCAAGAGCGAGCATTTTTTCGACGCCGCCAACAAAGGCTGTTTTATTAAAACGCCTCTGGATTTGATAGTGGGGACGCTGATTTCCTTCAACCTCAGCATTTCCGCCAGTACGCCCTGGGATCAGCTCATTATGCAGTATATCCTTTCGGTGCTGCTCAACGACCAGCAGATGCTACCGGGCGACCCGCCCAATGTGGCAGGCTGGCAGGCTTTCCGCCAATCGCCGCAATACTACCGCATGTGGATCAACGGCGACACGGCCCGTAACCGTAATATTTACACCGACATCCTGACGGCAGTGGGCATCGAGACCACCAACGACATTTTGAAAATTGACCACATTGCCTTTGCCAGCCAGTTTGATGATCCCAGCAACCCGGCCAAGCTCATTGATGACATGGTGCGGTTGCTTTTGCCGCAGCCCCTTTCCCAGACTAAGAAAACACTGCTGAAAAGTGTCCTGCTAACTGGCCTCCCCAACGACGGCTACTGGACTTCCGCTTGGTTCGATTACCTCAACGATCCAACGAATCCGATGGCCTACGATGCCGTGAACATCCGCCTGACCATTTTGCACAACTACATGCTGAAACTGCCGGAATACCAATTAGCATAACTATGAATGATGAACGATAAACGATGAACGGAAAGCCGTTCATCATTCATCGTTCATAGTTCAACATTCTTTGAAGACTTATGAAAAGAAGAAATTTCCTCCGCACGGCGGGCACGGCCACAGCCCTCACGCCGTTTGTCTATAATGGTTTTTCCATCAATCCCATGGCCCGCAATACGGTTTTTTCCAAACTGGGCGCTGCGGCCAGCCTCAGCGGCAAAGTCATGGTGTTCATTGAACTGAACGGCGGCAATGACGGTCTGAATACGCTCATCCCGCTCGACCAGTACGACAATTTGTCCACTCACCGTCCCGGCATTTTGATACCAGAAAGCCAAGTCTTGAACCTGGACGGCACAAACGCTACGGGCCTCCACCCCAGCATGACGGGCCTCCAACAACTCTACAACGAGGGCCTCGTCTCTATCGTCCAAAATGTGGGTTACCCCAACCAGGACTATTCCCACTTCCGCTCGATGGACATCTGGATGACCGCCTCCGAGAGCGATCAATCGCTGGACACGGGCTGGCTGGGACGTACCCTTGAACTCGAATATCCAGATTACCCTACTGGCTACCCGAACGCCGACAATCCTGATCCACTTGCAATCCAAGTAGGTTCGATTGTGCCAATTGCTTTCATGGGTTCGGCCTATCCAATGGGTATGTCCATTAGTAGTGCCGATTCGTTTTACGACCAGTATATCAATGACTTCGTGGAGCCGGCGCCCAATACGCCTTATGGCGACGAATTGGAGTACATCCGGCTCATCATGCAGCAATCGCAGCAGTATTACGACTCTATCAAGGCGGCGGCACAGAACAGCCAGACCTTGTCGAGCAAGTACCCGCCCGCCTATCAAAACTTTTTGGCCGACCAATTGAAAGTCGTGGCCCGCTTGATAGGTGGCGGCATGAAAACGCCCATTTACGTCGTATCAATAGGCGGCTTTGATACCCACAGCGAGCAGATTGAAAACCATGCTGAACTGCTGCGCCAGGTATCGGAAGCCGTCACTGCTTTCCAGGACGACATCACCCTGATGGGCTATGCCGACAAAGTGGCCGGCATGACCTTCTCCGAATTTGGCCGAACGACCGCCGAAAACGGCAGCTTTGGTACTGACCACGGAGCGGCTGCGCCCATATTTGTTTTTGGAAATGGCGTGAACCCTGGCATCATTGGCCAAAATGCCCACATCGAAGAAGACCTCGAACAATCGGCAGATGTGCCGATGCAACACGACTTCCGTGCAGTTTATGCCAGTGTGTTGCAGGATTGGTTTGGCTTGACTGGCTTGGATGAAATCTTGTTTCAGGAATTTCCTATCCTGCCCATTTTCAAAGGCACTAACGATGCTCATGACGTGGCCCGTAGGGATGCCTTCCAGGTGGGGAACTTCCCGAACCCCGTGCGTTCTTCCACGACGATTACCTTCACCGTTCCTGCTTCCCATGTGGTGGTCAATTTGATGGACGCCAAAGGCAGGTATATCCTGAAAATTGTTGAAGCCGACTACCCGGCAGGTACGCACAGGATTTCGTTCGACCGCAGCAGCTTGCCCAGCGGTACTTATTTGTATCAGGTAAAAATCAACGGGATGGGCATCACGAAGAAGATGTTGTTGATGTGATTTTTTGAAAATATGGAGCCGTGAGTGCTATCTCTTATTTCTCAAGCACTCACTTCTCTAAAAACGCAGCGGGACTGAAATGCTACTCCCGCTGCGTTTCTTTTTTACCGCCCCAGCACCTGCCTGTACACCTGCAAATAGCCCTGCACCATTTTTTCCTTGCTGAAATTTTCACGGGCGTGCCAATGGCAACTTTCCCTGCTCAATGAGCCAATTCCCTGAACGGCCTCGGCAGCTTCGCCGATGGATTTTACCAAAAAACCCGTTTCGCCGTGTTTGATCAGTTCGGGCATGGAGCCTTTGTTAAATGCTATAACCGGGGTGCCGCAGAGCATGGATTCTACTACGCTGAGGCCAAAGGGTTCCTCAAAATTGATAGGGTGGAGTAGGGCCAGTGCTTTCCCCAAAATGGTATTGCGCTGCTCCGGGCCAGCATTGCCTATGTATTTCACCATTTCACCGTCAATATAGGGTTTTACCATTTCATCAAAATAGGCGGCATCCTGCACCAAACCGGAAATAATCAGCGGTAGCCCGGCAGCGTTGGCAATTTGGATGGACTCGTAAGTACCCTTGTCGGGATGTATCCTGCCAAAAAATAGCAGGTAATTTTCTGGCTCACTGCAAAAGCTGAACTGGCTGGTATCCAGGCCATTATACACCGTGGCTGCATAGCGCAGTTCAGGGCTGCGGTCAGAATCGCTGATAGCGGTGTAATGGCAAATGTCGTTGTAGCGCTTATAAACCGGGATGATTTTTTGGGAGGAAAAACCGTGAATGGTGGTGACGATCGGCGTTTTTATGAAAGGGGAAAACACCAGCGGCATGAAGTCGAAATGGTTGTGGATCAGGTCAAATTCCCCCGCCCTTTCCATTGCATGGCCGATGTGAAGATATTCCATCACCTTGGCATCGGCACCGGGCGTTTCTTCGTAGCCCGATGGCACGATGGACGACAGGCTTCCCTTGGTGATGGAATCACCCGTAGCAAACAGTGTCACTTCGTGGCCCAACTCCACAAGCCCTTCGGCTACATTGGAGGCCACTTGTTCCCAAGGGCCGTACTTGCGGGGCGGCGTTCGCCAGGCAATGGGTGATAGGACAGCGATTTTCAAGTTTTCCATCAAGCGACTTTGGCCATTACATAACCATTCTGTGGTGTGAGGGCTGAGCTTTTGCCATTGTTCAAATGCATGCCAGCTTTGGCGGCCAGCACCCTGTCCATGGCTTGCCGAGCGATAATGTACGAAAGCGTACTTTCAGCACCTTGGTTTTGGTTCACGCCGGAGGGTGTGAGACCGTCCCAGCAACCACCTGTTTCGGCGTTGTACAGAGGGAGGTGCAGCGAGTTTTTGCCATGAAACCAATCCATGCAGATGAGCGCCTGCTGAAAAAAATGATACTTCCCAGTTACCCGGTGTGCCTGTAGGAAAAGCATCACGTTGACCATGACATCCACAGGCTGCTGGTCATAGAGCGAACGCTCCTGATTCTTATAATAAAATTTTTCGCAGCCGATGGGATGGCAATAACCGTTTATCATGGTCAGCCCTTCCAAAAAAGCGGTGGATTCCAGGGCAATCTTTTCCGTTTCCTCGTCGGGCATTAGCTCCAGGGAACAGAAAAGCGACAGCGGCAACATTCCATTGCAATACGTAAGAAAACCCTCGAACCAATGCCAGCCGGCTTCCCTGTTGGCTTTATACAAATTGCAGAGCCGTCCCTTGATTTGGTGCAGCAGGTTGAGTAGATGCTCGTCTTGGGGATGTTTTTTCAAAAAATAATAAATGCCCAGAATGCTAAATGCCCAGCTACGGGGCGACTTTACCGCCTCCAACTGCGGCAGGGCGTTCCGAAAAATCTCCAGGGCCGGGCCATCCAGCCCATGATGGTCGTAGGCAATGGTATAGCCCAGTGCCCATAGCGCCCGGCCAAAGGAATCTTCCGATCCTTTTTCATCCAAAAACTGGCGGTCGAAGCTCATAAAATTGCGGAAGGTTCCATCCTCGTTTTGGCAGTGGTGGATGTAGCTGAGGTAGGTAGTTGCCGCCTTTTGGTGCCATTTTGAGACCTTGCCCCGGCTACCCATGATGGCCGCTATCAAAGCCCTTGCGTTGTCATCGAGGCAATAACCTTCAAAGCGGTTCGGGATGCCATATTTGGCATGTTGCAAAATGCCCGTGTCGTCCGTTAGGTGTTTTAAATGCTGTAGGTTCAGTTGCGGGTATTCCGACAGGTGTTTTTCCTGTTTCAATTTGGCCGTATCCTGGGCAGCTATTATTTGCCTGAACAGGTTGAGGTATTGCTTGCCCACCAGGTGCCAACGCAGGTGTTTGCCATAATTATGGGCTTTGCTTCGCAAATTCAGCATGGCCTCGGGTTGATCCAGGAGTTCGTTCAGGATGGTTGCCAATTGGTCCGAATTCCGGAAATCAAACAGCCTCCCCCGATCCTCTTCCAGCAGTTCCTGTGCGTGCCAAAAAGGCGTCGAAACCACTGCTGCGCCCGCTCCCACTGCATAGGAAAGGGTACCACTGGTAATCTGTGCCTCGTTCAGGTATGGAACCACATAAACGTCGCAGGCCTGCAGGAAATCCCACAATTCGGCCTCGTCGGCGAATGCATTGATAAACTGCACATTTTCCTCCACGCCCTTTTGCTTGGCGAGGTCGAGCAGGTGCTCACGGTATTCCTCGCCGTTTTCCCGCAAGATGCCGGGATGGGTTTTACCCAAAACAATATACAAGGTTTCGGGGTGCTTCTTCACGATGGCGGGCAGGGCGTTGATGGCAGTTTCGATGCCTTTTCCCCTGCCCAGCAGACCGAAAGTGAACAATACCTTGCGTTTTTCAAAACCCAGTTTTTTGCGGAGCAGACTGCGTTCGCTCAAAGGAAAATCTGGTACGCCGTGTTCGATAATGGCTATTTTATCGCTGGGTATCTGGTAAATTTCTTCGAGGAACTGCTTGGCCAGGCGGCTCATCACGATCAGCTTCCGGGTGAGTTTTCCCAATTGCTGCAAAACGTGTTTTTGGCTGCTGCTCGGATTTTTTAAAACCGTGTGCAAAGTGGCCACCGCTGGCACTTGCAGCGATTCCAGCAACGACAAAATGTAAGCGCCGTCCTGTCCACCATAAATGCCGTATTCGTGTTGCAGCACGACAAGGTCGGCATTGCGGTTCAACTCTTCTGCCACCCTATAATAACTTTTGTGGCAGTCGGCCTGGAGTGAAATGGACACCTCCGGCGGGTACAAATAATCGTCCGGCTTGTCGGTGATAGCCACCACGTTGGTTTTTATTTTGGAAATAAGCTGGTCGCCATTTTTGGCAACAGATCGAAAGAGGTTTTGAGTAAAAGTAGCAATGCCACAGGTCCTCGGAGGATAAGTTGCAATGAAGCTGATTTTCATGGATACACATAATTTTGGTTAGACGAAATTGCCAGTCATAAATCGGCCAGCAAGGCCCGAATGTTCAATTTTTTCAATCAAAAAAAAGAATATGTATCCGCTGAATTAGTGTTGATTGGTGGCGGTATCCGCACCGTTTGCGTTATGGAGGTTTTTTGAAATGGTGAAGAAAAATTCACTGCCTTTTCCAGGCTCCGATTCCACCCAAATGCGGCCTTCGTGCAGTTCGACGATTTTTTTGCAAAAGGCCAGGCCCAGGCCCTCTCCCTGGTATTCTTCCGGCAGATGGAGCCTTGAAAATATCTTGAAAATCTTCTCCTGGTGCATAGGCTCAATGCCGATGCCATTATCCTTTACACAAAATTCCCAGGCAGCCGGCATTTCCCTTGCGCTGATTTCCACCCGTGGCACTTGGCCTTTTTGTGAAAATTTGATGGCGTTCAACACCAGGTTTTGGAACAACTGCCTAATCTCCACGGGCAGGCAGGCCAGGGTGGGCAATTCTCCAATCACGATGCTGGCCTGGCTTTCCCGGATGGCCATGTCCAGGTTTTGGGTTACATCAGCCAATGTGTTTTGCAGGTTTTCAATTTTGTATTGGCCAGACCGCCCTATGCGGGAATAGGCCAGCAAACCTTCAATCAAAGCCTTCATGCGGGCAGTGGCCTCTTGCATATAGCTGAGATATTGGTTGGCGCCGCTGTCCAATTTCTCGTTATAATCTTCCTTGAGTGCCTCAATGAAACTGTTCACCGTTCGCAGCGGCTCCTGCAAGTCGTGCGAGGCGATGAAGGCGAAATGCTTCAGTTCCTCGTTTTTGGCCACCAATAGGTCAATCAGGCGTTTGCTTTCCGCCTCGGCGTTTTCCCTGAGCAAGATTTCCTGGTTTTTTGCCACCAAAGTTTCTTTCAATTCTTTATTGGCTGTGTTCAGGCCCGTAACCAACGGGCTTACTTGCCGATATAGCGTGAACAGGCTATAAGCCGCCGTCAGGGCAGCCAGCAACAACAAGACAAAGGTGGCCAGGCGGGCAGTTTGGTTTTTAGCTTTCCGATTATTGAGCAGCTCGTCTTCCGTTGACAACAATTTGAACGAAAGCTGTTCGATGCTGTCCATCAACCGTTTGCCCACATCCGTATAAACCAGGCTCAAGGCATCCTCCTCCTGCCCCTTTTCAAAGAGGTTAATGGTAGTGGAAATTTCCTCCAGTTTGGCGTCGCACAGTTCTTCCAGTTTGTCCAGATTGTCAAGTTGGTTTCTGTTATCCATCACGTTTCCTTTCAACCAAATGATCTGGGATTCAATGGAATCTGCAAAAATCTCAATGGGGGTGAGGTAATCTTTATTGCCGGTGAGCAAGTAGCCCCTTTGGGTACTTTCGGCCCTTTGCATCAGGTTGAAAACTTTCAGCGCCTGGAATTTTACATCCGTGGTGTGGATTACCCAATATTCAGTAGAGTTCTGTAAAACCCTGGATACAAAGGTGAGCAGGATGACCAAGGTCAAAGACAGGCCCGAAATGAAAGCAATCTTCACTTTCTTGTTTTCCATGCTACAATGCTCCCCGTTATGAAAAAGTAAGTTACTGTTCGCAATTTATAGCCAAAGGCAAACAGCTTACAGCTTAAAGTTATTCCTTTCCAAAGGTGGTAAAAAAAGCCGCAATCGAAAAGCAAGGGCAATGACCAAAGGCCAGAGCGGCCATTAAATTGTGATTAAAAAAAAACTTCCTGTTATTTTGGCTACAACGTCGGGATGCTGTTTTTAATCGTTCCTAAAAAACGAACAACGCCCTGTTTTAAGCCACTTTGCAGGGCGTGGCCCCATATTTTTAAAATAAAAATGCCCGGCAGATAGGTCATTCTGCCGGGCGGTGTAGTTCCCTTCTTGAGAATATTTCTATTTCATGTAAATCAATTTTTTCGTCGTGGGGATGCCATCGGCAAAGACTTTCAGCAGGTAGCTGCCACCAGCATAAGCGCCCAGGTCAATGGCTGCATCAAACGAAGCGGACTTCATCTGGAGCGGCAACACAGTGCCTAAGTGCTGGCCAGCCATGTCGTACAGTTCCGCCGAAATTTCCCGCTCTTCCTGCAATTCCACGCTAAGCGTGACCGTGCCGGAGGAGCTTGGATTTGGGAAAATGTCAATGCTCGTGCCAGGCGAAACTATTTGAACTATATCGTCAAACAAATCAACCACAATGGCCCCGAAGGTGTAGGTGCAACCATTGGCGTCGGTTATTTCAACGGTATATTCCCCTGCTGGCACATCAATCAAGTCTTCCGTAGTAGCTACCACATTGCCGTTTTCATCGTACCAAACAAAGGTATAGCCGCCAGCGCCTCCACTCACGGTAATATCAATAGAGCCAAGCCCGTCGCCACAATCGTCGCCTACTACTACCAACGTTACACTGATGGGCGCTGGATCTTCAATGGTAAATGAAAATATCGCTCCGCAGCCCTGATCATCGGACACGATGACCGTATAGTCGCCAGCCCCCAATCCAGTGGCCGTGGCGGTGGTTTGGCCATTGGCATTCATCCAAAAATAAGTATAGTTGCCTGAGCCGCCAGACACCATCGCCGTTGCCATGCCATCTGTCATGCCCGGACAAGACGGAGCTGTAATATCCACGCCCACACTGAGGGCACCTGTCACGGTCACGTTGAAACTACAAGTGCTGATAGCCCCAGTGGTAGAAATGACGGCATAGGTGACAACTGTAGTACCAACCGGGAACACCGAACCGCTGGCGAAACCTCCTACCAAGATGGTATTGGCAATGCTGGCACTGGCGCAATTGTCGTCCAGCGTTGGCAAATCGTAGTCCACGATGCCGCTGCAATCTGCGATTTCAATATCGTCAGGGCAAGTGGAAGTTGGCGGGATGCTGTCCACCACCGTCACGGTCGCTGTGGTAGTTGCTGTATTGCCTGCTTCGTCTGTCACGGTAAGCGTCACGGTGTTTGGCCCCAAGTCATCGCAGTCGAAATCGGTGATGTCTATAGAAATTTCCACATCGCCACAAGCATCGGAACTGCCGTTGTCAATCATGGCTGCCGTGATAGAGACTTGGCCGCTGAGGTTTAAATAAACGGTCGTGTCGTGGGCGAGGGCAGTTGGATCGAGGTCGTCCACTACTTCGATGTTGGTGCTGCCAGTGGCCGTACAGCCCGCATCATCCGTGACGGTCACGGCGTAGGTGCCGCTGGACAGGCCGGTGATGGTGGCCGTTGTCATGCCATTCGACCATTCGTAATCCACGTTGCCATTGGCACCCGATACGGTAGCCGTGGCACTGCCATTGGAAATGCCGCAATCGGAATCTTCACCTGTCACCGTTACTTGCAAAGCACATCCGCCAGGGCCGGAAACAATTACATCCGCTTCGGCGGTGCAACCATTGGCATCCGTCACGGTCACGCTATAAGTGCCTTCTGCCAAACCATTGATGGTGGCTGTTGTCATGCCATTTGACCATTCATAAGTATAAGCACCTGTGCCTCCAGAGGCCGTAACGGTAGCAGTACCATCCGATGCCCCTGGCTGGCTGACAGGCGTGGAAGAAGTAGTTAGTTCAAGTTCGTCGGCCTGTTCCACCACTACCTGGATAACTGCTTCGCAATCGTTGTCATCCGTGACGGTCACCGTGTAAGTGCCAGCAGTGAGGCCGCTGATGGTGGCGCTCGTTGCGCCATTGCTCCACAAATAGGCAAATGGCGCAGCGCCAGCCGTTGCTTCTACGGTAATGGAACCAGTCAAGCCCCCAAAGCAAGCTACGTTCACCAGGCCAGTGACTTCCACGCTGACGGCGGGCGAACCATTGACGGTAATAGAAGCCTCGGCGGTACAACCATTTGAGCCAGTGATAATGAGTGTGTATTCCCCAGCCGCATCAACGGTCGGCGTGAGGGTGTTTGAGCCAGAGACAATGTGGCCATTGATGGTGGTCCATAGATAAATAAAACCTGCCCCGCTGGAGGATGCGGAAGCATCAATAGTGATGGCCGAGTTGTTGCAGCCAAGTACGCCAGGTATTTCGATGTCTATTACAGGGAGGTCGAGGTCAACAGTCACGTCAACGGAAATGGAAGCCGAGCATCCATTTTCACCATCCACCACGGTCAAAATATATTCCCCGGCAGCGTCCACCGTTACGGCCAGTGTATTGGCTCCGGCCACGATATTTCCGTTGAGGGTCGCCCACAGGTAAGTGCTGCCTGCCCCTGCCCCTGTTACGTCGGCTTCAATGGTAATTTCTGGTGTAAGGCAATCAATTTCGAGGTCAATGCCCGCTTCAATATTGATAATGGGCAAATCCAGATCCACCGTCACGGTGACGGCTGCGGTAGCTGTACAGTTGGTCAGGGTATTGGTGATGGTCAGTGCGTAGGTTCCGGCTGCATCCACGGTTGGGGTCAAAGTATTGGCACCGGAGACGATATGGCCGTCCACGGTCGTCCAGAGGTAAACGATGCCAGCACCGGAGGCAGAACCTGTTGCATCCAAGGTAATTTCAGGACTGAGGCAATCTATTTGCAAATCGGCATTGAGGTCAATATTAATCAATGGCAAATCCAAATCGGCGGTCACTTCCACTGTAGCGCTGCTATCGCAGCCGTTCACGGCATTGGTGACGGTGAGGGTGTATTCCCCGGCGGCGTCCACAATGGGATTGAGAGAATTGGCACCTGAGACGATGTGGCCGTTCACGGTTGTCCAGAGGTAAAGAATATTGCCTCCGACGGCGCTGCCTGTCCCGTCGAGGGTGATTTCAGGGGTGGCGCAGTCGAGCTGCAAATCCACGCCGCCGCCCGTCACAATATTGACTGTGGGCAATTGAATGTCTGCTTCCACCACCACGCTTTCGCTGGCCGTGCAGGAATTGACGAGGTCGGTGACGGTGAGGGTGTAGGTGCCAGGTTCGTCCACGGTCGGGTTGAGGGAATTGGCACCGGAGACGATGTGGCCGTCCACGGTTGTCCATAAATAAAGAATATCCGCCCCGACGGCGCTGCCCGTGCCATCCAGGATTACTTCAGGCTGCAAGCAGGTGATTTCGGCGGATACAGTGGCACTGACGGCGGGCAGGGTCAAATCGGCAGTTACTTCAATCGTTTGAATGTCAATACAAAGGTTCTCATCGGTGGCCGTGACGGTGTAAAAGCCTGGGTCGAGGTCGCTGATGGTGGGGCTGGTCGAGCCATTTGACCAAAGGTAAAGTGCCAAGCCCGTGCCGCCAGAAGTCCCCACGGTGATGGAGCCTTCTGGGTTGCCGCAGTCAATGTTTACCTGGGTGATCACGTTGAGGTTCAGTTCCAGCGGCTCTTCGATGGTGACGGTCAGTTCTCCTGTGGCACCCAGCAGGTCGGTAGCTGTGACGGTATAAACCCCAGCTTCCAGGCCCAGCAAAAGTGGGCCGACCATACCATTTGACCAAACATAAGTGTAGGGTGGCAACCCTCCGGTAGCCAGTACGGTGACGGCCCCATCAGCCAAACCAAAGCAGCTTACATCCAGGAGGGTGACGACCTGTACGTTAAGGCCGGCTTCTTCTTTGATCGGGTTTGGATCTGTGTTAGTAGCGCTAAGTGGGGTAGTGGTAAAGGGGAGTAGTTGCACCAATAAAATGCAAAAGAATGTTGCAATTTGTTTCATGGTAAATAAATGTTTATGATTAAATGATTTTAAAATTTCACAATAGGGAAACCACCCATGTTTGCACAGAAGACAGGGGGACAAGAACTTGCTTGCTGCAAAAAGATAGTTGAGATATTGTTTTAAGGAAAGGAGCCGAAATTGGCTAAAGAGCAGTAGGGGTTATTTAACCGTTACATCGTGACAGATTTATTTTTGTTCAAATTGTTAAAAAACAGTTCCAATAGTGCTTTTGCTATTTCCAATAATGATGATGCAAAAAAGAGTAAGATGAACATCAAATTTTGAGCTGCGTTTTTTTATAAACATCATTTATGATTTCATTGAAATTTTGGTCAATCGCATTTGTTGCTGTCCTTTTATTTTTCAGTGCTTGTAAGGACAATCCCAACATACAGGACGGGTCGGCAGCAAGCCGTGACACCTCCACGGTAGTTGACACGATCCAAACACCGGTGCCAGGGGCCAACGAAGGCAATGTCGTAAACCCCGCTGCCGAAAACCAGGAAGCCACTCCTCAAAAAACCAAACTACCTACCAATTGGATGGACGATGCAAGCACAAAACTCTCCAAATGGACGGCCTACCACGGACAATCTATTTCAGATTTCAACGTGAAAAAATTCGTTGCTATTGATACTTTCCAGGACATGGACTTTCCTGAATTGCCTATGGAGAAAACCGATCCCGGATTTGAGGATTACCGGATTGCATCGCCCGACGGGCAAAAGCAGCTCGACATTTATTGCTTTGAACGAAAACTCAAGAAAGGCAAAGCATCGCCAGCGGGCATGAGCAAAAATGCAGAAGTGGCCCTTTTAAATGCCGCAGCCGATGGCAACAAGACCCGGCTCCTTTTCTGCGATGCCCACTGCCATTTCGACGATGCGGTTTGGCTGGACAATAATACCGTGGTCATTGCTGGCTATTCGGACGAAGTGGATCAAAAATTCCACCCCATGCTTTGGCGGATAGACCTGAAGAACAAGAGCGTCTGGCGCTACCTCTATCCCGACGAACTCCCAGCATCCAACAAATATTACATCAAGGACATAGTTTTTGCCCAATGAACCTGCACTCCGACTACCCCTTCTGGATGATAAAAGAGGGGCTTAAAAACTCCTATCCGACCCTCAACTCCGACCTTAAAACTGAAGTGCTCATCCTGGGCGCAGGCATCAGCGGGGCGCTCATCGGGCATAAACTCTGCAAGGCTGGGCTGGATGTGGCCATCGTGGAAAAAAGGCATGTGGCGCACGGCAGCACTTCGGCCAGCACGGCATTGCTCCAATATGAGATTGATACGCCTTTGTTTAAACTGAAAAAAATGAAAGGCGAAAAAGAGGCCATCCGCTCTTTTCAAACCTGCGTGGAGGCTATAGACAAAATTGACCATCTCTGTTGCAAAATCCCAGGCCGGGCAGCATTTGAGCGGCATCCGAGCCTTTATTTTGCCAGCTATAAAAAACATGTACCCGAACTCCTTCAACCTGAATTCGAAGCGAGGAAAGCAGCAGGTTTCAAGGTGCGGTTGTTGGATGAAAAAGACATTCAAGATCGTTTTTCCTTCAGCGCTCCGGCTGCCATTTTATCGGAACATGCGGCCCAGGTGAATCCCTATTTATTGACGAATTTTTTATTGGAAAAAATCGTCAAAATGGGCGGCCATATCTACGATCAAAGCGCCGTGGAAAGTTGGTCGCCCTCCAAGAACAAAGTGACGCTCCGCACTGACAAGGGCTTTACCATTCAGGCCAAATATGTGGTGGTGGCCTGCGGCTATGAGTCGCAGCTTTATTTGAAAAAAAACGTGACCCGCCTGCACTCCACTTACGCTATTATCAGCAAGCCATTGCCTGAAAAAAAGCATTGGTACAAAAATGCCCTGCTCTGGGAAACCAAATCCCCATACTTATATCTGCGCACCACTGCCGACCACCGCATATTGGTGGGCGGTCGTGATGAAATGTTTTACAGCCCCAACAAGCGAGACCAACTCATCAACCGCAAGCAAAAAGCCTTGGAGCAGGATTTTAAAAAACTATTTCCCGAAATTATTTTCCATACGGATTTTGCCTGGGCTGGCACCTTTGGCGAAACGGCGGACGGCCTTCCTTATATCGGCAGCTTTGACCATCCCCGCATTCTTTATGCAATGGGATATGGTGGCAATGGAATCACCTTCAGCGTCACCGCCGCTGATATTTTGAAGGATATAATTTTAGGGAAAAAGAACAAGGATGCGGCCTTGTTTGCATTTGATAGAAAAATCTCAAACTCAACATGAACTGGCAAGACATCATCGGCATATTGGCGGGCATCTGCACCACCGTGGCAGTCATCCCGCAAATCGTAAAAGCTTGGAAAACCAAAAAGGTAGAAGACGTGTCGCCCGGCATGTTCATCATCCTGATGTGCGGCGTCGGGCTTTGGACGGTTTATGGCATTGGGAAAAAGGATTGGCCCATTATTTTGACCAATGGCATTTCACTGGTGTTGAACAGTTTTTTGCTGTATTTGATCATTGTGCAGAAAAAGGAAAGGTGAGCAGACACCTCACCTCCGGCCCCTCTCCTTGAGGAGAGGGGAGTAGAGACTGCTCCATTCGCAAGTACCCAAACTTGGCAAAGGAAGCAGCATTTGCCCCCTCTCCTCAAAGGAGAGGGGCCGGGGGTGAGGTGTTCACCATCACGTCAACAGCCCCTTCCCCTTTGCATGTTGGTAGATTTCCGCCGACGATTTTACCAAAACCACATCAATGCTGGAATTTGATTCTATCAATTTTGCCACCCGGCGGGCATTGGCCGTGTCACGGGTATGGCGGATATAAATGGCCGCCACCTGGCCCGAAAACTCCTGCGCCATGGCGAGGTAGCGGTCGGCGTCTTTTGAGGCGGTGTCGCCGAGCATGATGAAGGGCAGGTCGGGGTACATGTTCAGGATGTGGCGGAAGGTTTCGATTTTATGGCCCACGTAGCCTTCCGGGCGGCGCAGCATGTGGGCGCCATAGTCCCGCAGCAGGATGGGGCCTTTGGGCAATTCTTGCACTGCCATAAACTCCGCCAATAAATCATAGATGTTCCAGGGGCTGTCCGACACATAAAAAATGGGGTTTTCACGCTGCCCGTTGTCGCCCTTTTCCATAGCCCGCAGCAGCGTGGGGATGCCCTCCATCGGCAGGCGCTGGTGGCTGTCTTTGAACAGGGTGGCGTAGATCATTTTTAGTTTAAAACGGGAGCTTACATGGGTTTGCAAAACTGTGTCGTCCACATCGCTGATGATGCCGCAGGAGGCATTTTTGGATGGGTAAAGCACATCGGCAGCAAAGGCGGTCACCGGCAAATCGCCGACGGGGGAAGCCAGCAATTGCACTTGTGCAGAAAGCCAGCGGTTTTCCTTGGGTTCGGGCGGCGACTGCCAGGGGGCGTTGAGGGTGAAATAGCCCTCATCGTCTGTTTCCACTTCGTAATAATTGTCGCCCAGGCGGATGCCCACTTTTGCACCACCTATTTCATCGCTTTCAAAACGGCGGAGGGCGTCCAGCAGGTTGCGCAGCTCGCTTTCGCTTTTGCCTTCAAAAACGCCCTCGTTTTCCAATACACGGCCTTTTATGAAAAATCGTTCGCTGCTCGCATAGCCCCGGTAGGGCACGGCGATGAGCGGGTCGGACGAATCAAAAATATTGGAAGCCCGGTTGAGCAGTTTGGAAATCCTGTCGGATATGGTAGTGATTGGCATAAGTTGGTAGTGGTTTTTGATAAATGATTGTTGTCATTGGGCGGTATCCCGATAGTTGAAAAACGGCCTTTTCTTATGGATGTTCGCTGCCTGAAGGGCAATGAACAAGCACCGATCCCATCCGTTTTACCGCAAATTTCCACCAAATAATGCTTATGAAAAATTTCATCCGATATTCCTTGTTCGGAGCGATCCTCCTATTTGCAACGGCCTGCAACCAGCAGGACCCTGCACTCGACAAGGCCCACCAGGAGGCCGTTGAGATGACGGAAGCCATGCGCCTGACCCACCAGGGCATGTTGGAAAAAATTGATTTTATGAAAAAAGAAAATGGGGAAATGGCCGACAAAATGAAAGACATGGAGCAGCCCGACAGCCTGTTGGCCGCTGCCGTCCTGCAAACGGAGGCCATCATCACCCATTACGAGGCATTGGCCAAATCGCAAAAAGAATTGATAGACCAGAACGAGGATTTTTTGAAAAAACACGAAAAATCAAAAGTAACAGCCGCCGAAATGCAGGCCCAGCACCAGCAGGTCGCACTGAACTATGAAACCGTGCAAAATGAAGCGGCAAGCCTGCTCCGCCAGGTGGAAGACATGAAGACCAAGCATGAAATCGTGGATCCATCTGCCGAAGAGCAGTAAATAATCCACTACCATGAAATCGCATTTCACCAGCTACGACCTCATGCGCCCGCTGCGTTCGGCGGCCAGGCATTATCAATTGGACATCCAGGAAGATTGCCAACGGAAATGGATTGATTTCCAGGACGGTAATGGCAAGGGAAGTCTGACGGTTTACGACTTTGAAGACGGGGTTCAAGCCCTTTTTTTCAATGGCTCCTTGCCCGAAGATTGGGAATGGAACACCACCTCCAAAAAGGAATCGCCCTTCCTCATGTTGTTCAACGTGCGGGGCAAAATGGAATTCAGCTATGGTGGTTTGCCGGAACCCATGACCGTGAACCCCCTGAAAACCTTGCTCATCGCTCACCCTCCTGGGCAAGATCAAATTGTACGCATAAATGGCCACGAACCCACCATGTTTCTGATGATTAACCTGGAACGAAAGCTTTACATCCACCATATCGAGTGTCTGCCTGAGCCCGTGCAGAATGAGGTCAGCCGTATTTTTTCGGGCAAAACAGCCATTAAAATATTTTTGAACAGCCAATATGGGTTGGAGGGCGCTGCCATCGGGCAACAATTGGCCAGCGACGACAAGGTGGGCCTCATCCACGTGACCTTTATTGAGGCCAAGGTGCTGGAGCTTTTTTCCATCCAACTGCGGCGTTGGGAAAACGAAATACATGGTAATAACCCCCAAAAGGCAGCCCTCCGCACCGGCGATGTGGAAAAAATCATCCTGGCCCGCAATTATTTGATTGAAAACATCCAGGAGGCACCCACCATCGAGGAGCTGTCGAAAAAGGCGGGTGTGAACCGCCAAAAACTCAAGCAGGGTTTCAAAATCGTGTTTGGCAAAACCGTCAACGAATACCTGCGGAACGAACGCCTCAAACTGGCTCGCCAACTGCTGTCACAGTCCCAATATTCCATCAAGGAAATTTCATCCAGGGTGGGCTACGAAAACGCCAGCTATTTCGCCAGGCGCTTCAAAAGTGCCTACGGCCTGTACCCCAACGAGTACGCAGCGGCGGCCATTGATCACAGCGAGGAGGAGTGAGCTTTTTGCTACTTCAATAAAATTGCATTTCCTTCCGATTGTGCTATTTTCATTTCCGAATCGTTTGGTTTAGGAGAAAATAGCCACCGTATCTTTGACTTGCCAAAAGTTGGCCAGGCGGTTTGAGATACAACATCGCCGCAATCCAAATTTAAATATGTTTTGCCAGCCTTCCGGGGCGGCTTCCAAATCCAAAGGGGGCGGGCAATCAATATAAGGACAAATCATTTGGTTTTTTGGGGTTAAATAAGAGCGGCTTGCCTGAAATGTCGGGCAGCCGTTTTTTTATGGGCGGTATGCTTTAAAGCGCCAATCAGAAATTAACCCATTTATCAGAACGAAAACAGGCCTTGGGCAAGCAATTGAAAACAAATAAAACACAAAGCCTGTAATGAAGAATTTCTTTCGCCATTATTTCAGCGTAAATACCCAGCACAAAGATTCCTGCACAAAACTATCGCCACAGTTGGGCGAATTGCTACTGAACAATTTCCTAAAACAAACAGACACAACATTGAAAGAAGGGGAAGTAAAAGCTGCTTGGCAGTTGATCCAATCAAGGCTGGATGTGCTGGAAGGTGAATTGGCAGATGTAAAGGCACTGGACTCGGAAAAGAAGTACGAAATGATTTCGCAAGTACTCGTAGAAATCGAGGAGAAATTGTTGAACACAAAAGAATAAGGGTCTGGCACTGTGTCATACCTTTACCGCTGTTCTTATCTTTATATTCCCTGATCTATTTTGTAACGATGAAAAAATAACTTACTTATTTCGTTGGACTAAACGTCGTCGGGGTTCACAACCCCGACGACGTTGTGCCGAGGTTATTTTTTGAACGATACTTTCTTTAAAAATATTCGGTTCAACATCTTTTCGCAAGCTATTGATTTGTTTGGAACAGCTTAAAAAAAGAACAGCGCAAAGGCATCTTTCATCGAAATATCCTTTGCGCCGGTGATCCCAATAGAGTTGGGATGTTATTTAATGGGGTTAGCTTGGTTACAATGGGGCTAAGGTGGGCTGGTTTTGAGGGATTTCCAAGGCAGGTTAATTGAAGATTGGGTGTTGGACGTGGTCATGGTTTTTTTATTTTTTTGGTCAGCAATTGAGTTGAAGGAAAAGTAGCAGTAGCATATCTAATGTACGCAAAATTGTACTTCGACCGCTACTGCTACGGTGTGATGGCTTCAGCTTAGGCCCTGCGGAAATATTCCTGGCCGTAGCTGTCGTCAATCATATCTTTCATTTTCTTTCTGGCGAAGAAAATGCGGCTTTTAACGGTACCCATTGGCAAGCCCAGTTCTTCGGCGATTTCCTGGTATTCGTAGCCGTTGAAAAACATTTCAAACGGTACCCGGTGCGCATCGCCCAGGTTGTCGAGCATCGTGCGCAGTTCTTTCATCATGATGACAGTAGGTGCATCGTTCTTGACGGCCTTTTTGATGGCGAATTCGTTGTTTTCTTCCAAAGGCTGTTCTACTTTGTTGCGGGTGCGGCGCTTGCGGTATTCGTTGATGAAGCAGTTCCGCATGATCGTGGTAATCCACGCTTTGAAATTGGTGCCCATGGTGAACCGTTCCCGGCTGGCGAAGGCACGCATGATCGTTTCCTGAAAAAGGTCCTTAGCGTCCTCACGGTTGGTGGTCAGTTTCATAGCGAAAGCAAAAAGAAGGCTTTCAAGTTTGTTGCAGCGGGCATTAAATTCAATCGTTGTCATAATCGGATGTTTTAAAATTTTTTGGTTAGTTACCCGGTGTTTTGTTTGGGTTATAAAAGGCAAAGTAGTTTGTGCCACCGGTTTTTTTTGTTGTTTTACAGTTTACTATTAGCCAAACGCCGTGCCAAAGTTGTAATAGATTGATAATCAGATAGTTAGAAGCATTTTTCAAATCATTGATTCCTGATATTTCAGAAATTTTCTGACATTTGGGAAATTTGTTTCAGTTGCTCGTGTACTTTTGGAATTTTTTTTTCAATTTTATCCCCACTTAAGATTTTTTTAAATGCCAAATGCTTTACATACCCAGTTAAACATCTACATCGAGGCCGCTGAAATCATGCAGCATGGTGTGATGTTCCTGGACAGGGAGGGCAACATCCTTTCCGTCAATAAGCGTTTTGCGCAGGAACTGGGCTATTCCAAAGACCAGTTTGAACCCAACACCATTTTTCAGGTCAATCCCCACTTCAACTTTCTGGCCTGGAAAAAACTCTGGGAAGAACTGATGGAAAACGGGCAGGTGCAGATGGACACCGAACACCTGACCTCCGCCGGGAAAAATGTCCCCGTCAAACTACGGGGCGTGCTGCTGGAAGGCCAGTATTGCCAGGCCATCATTGAGGGCGACATCAGCGAAGACCAGGAAGACCTTTACCTAGCCCGTTTTTGCCTCGACAATGCCAATGAAATGATTCTCTGGGTGGCTGCCGACGGGCATATTTTTTATGCCAATAAAGCGGCCCGGCAAGTGCTGGGCTACAGCGCCGACGAAATGATGTCCATGACCATCGCCGACCTGGAGCCTGGCCACAACGATGACAAATGGAAGCTGGAGTGGAATGAGTTGAAGCAAAAAAAATGGCTTAAAATAGAAGCCCTCCGTTTAAAAAAAGGTGGCGAAGCTTTGCCCGTTGAATTGTCGCTCCATTACATGAACTACAATGGCCGGGAATATAAACTGGCTTTCATGCGGGACATCAGCCAGCAAAAACAACTGGAAGAATTGGCCCAACTTTCCCTCTATGCGCTGGGCCACTCAGGTCAGATGATTTATTGGACGCAGCTCGATGGCAGGTTTATTTATGTAAACAATGCCACTTGCAGCAAACTGGGCTATTTAGAAGAAGAACTCCTGCAAATGCACATCTGGGAGTTGGAGCCGGGCCTCACGGAAGAAAGTTGGACAGAACGCTGGCTCAAGCTGAAGGAAGTGGGGGAAATGGAAATGGAAGTAATCCGATTGGCCAAAAATAATGAGCGAGTGCCCATCCGGCTGTACCTCAATTATTTGAACTACAACGGAAAAGAATACAACCTGGCATTTGCGACCGACCTGCGCAACAGGAAGCGCCTGGAGGAAGATATTAAACTCGCCTTTGAAACCATCAACCAATCGCCCGACATGGTTTTTTGGCTCAACGAGGATGCCACTTTCCGTTATTTCAACGACACCTTCGCCAAAACGATGGGCTATTCCCGCAAAGAGATAGCGAAAATGACCCTGCTCGACTTTTTTCCGGAACACAAAAAGGGAGATTTCGATCGGGGTTGGCAATTGCTAAGGAGCGGCAAAATTTTGTCCAAAGAATACGAAATGCCCTGCAAGGGCGGCTCAACCATCACGGTAGAATCACTGGTCACGATGATCAACTTTGAAGGAAAAGCCTATTCCAGCACCATATTGCGTGACATCCGGGAGCGCAAGGAAAGCGAAGCCTCGCTCAAGCGACAATTGAAGGAAATAGAACAATTGCGCCAACAGGCCACCCAGGAAAACATCATACTGAAAGAAGAAATACAAGTTGATCAAGGCTTCAACAACATCATCAGCCGTAGCCCGAAATACAAGCCCATACTAAAGCAAGTGGGGCAAGTGGCCGACACGGATGCTACCGTGCTCATTTTGGGTGAAACGGGCACTGGCAAGGAGCTTTTGGCCAAGGCCATCCACAGCCTGAGCCACCGTGCCGACAAGTCCATGATCAAGGTCAATTGTGGTGCCCTGCCTGAAAATCTGATTGAAAGCGAGCTGTTTGGGCATGAAAAAGGCTCTTTCACGGGCGCTTATCAACGCAAGTTGGGCCGTTTTGAAATTGCCCACAAAGGCACACTTTTTTTGGATGAAATAGGCGAACTGCCGCTTGACCTCCAGGCCAAGCTCCTACGGGTGCTGCAAGAAGGCGAATTTGAGGGCCTGGGCGGCACGGAAACCGTCAAAGTGGACGTACGGGTCATCGCCGCCACCAACCGCAACCTGGAGGCCAGGGTGGAGCAGGGGGAGTTCCGGGAAGATCTTTTTTACCGTCTCAACGTTTTCCCAATTTTCAACCTGCCGCTGCGGGACAGAAAGGAGGACATTCAGCCCCTGATGCGGCATTTCATCGAAAAATACAATAAAAAACTTGGGAAGTCCGTCACGGAAATACCGCAATCGGTCATGGACGAACTGATGGAATACGAATACCCCGGCAACGTCAGGGAATTGGAAAACCTGATAGAGCGGGCCGTCATCCTTTCGCCCGGCAAGAAGCTGGTTTCCAATTTTCAGTTTAAAAAAACAAAGTCCGGCAAAAAGGAAGCGTTCAAAAATATGGACGAGATGCAAAAACAGCACATCTTGGAAGCCCTGCGCCGGGCCAATGGAAGGGTCAGCGGCAGTGGCGGTGCAGCCGATCTGCTCGGCATGAACGACAAAACCCTCGACTCCCGCATGAAAAAGCTTGGCATTGGCCGCTTTGATTTTAATGGGGGTTAATCGCCGGGGCAGATTTCCGAAATTTCTAAGTCTCAACGTGACATATCAAGATGACACCTTTTTTCGCTTGAAAAAACACTGCAAAAATTAAAATTTATCGCAGCGAAAAAAGATGTCACCTTGATACTCGGCGAACTGAACCCGATAGCTATCTGGAGCGGACTGTGGACTGCGGACTGAAGACTAAACAAACCCCCACTTCCCCTCCGCAGCAATAGCCGCCAGCGGCTTTCTTTCCCGCCCTTTGGTTTCCATTTTTTCAATATCGTCGGGCAACTCTGAGGGGTCGCCGCCATAGTAGCCGATGGCGATGGCCGTAGCCACGTGGAAGCCTTCCGGCACGTCGAACACGTCGTGGGCTTTTTTCCAGTCCACCCCGGCCATTTGGTGCAGGGCAATGCCCATGCTTTCCGCCTGTACCGTCATAATGCCCACAGCGAGGCCGAGGTCGTGCAGGGCGTGGTAGTTATCTTTTCCGCTGTCAAATTTTTCCTGAATGGCAGTGAGTAGCAGGATGGGGGCATTTTTCACCCATTTTTGGTTAAAATCACTGAGGCAACTAAAAATGCGATCGTAGCCCCGGCTGCCCTTGAAAGCGTAGATAAAACGCCAGGGCTGTGCGTTGCTCGAACTGGGTGCCCAGCGGGCCGCCTCCAGCAGTATTTTCAAATCTTCCCGCCCGATGGCCTTGGCTGAAAACATACGTGGGCTCCAGCGTTCAGCGATAAAGTCGAGGATGGGGCGTTTGGTGTCTGCGGTTTTAATTTCCTGGATATTTTCTGTTACAATCATGGTAAAATGGTTTATAGCTCACGCCGACAAGTTTTGTGTATGGTTTATAAAGTTGATAGGGGTTTATAAGAGGTTGATTATCAATCCTTATCAACCTCATAAACCCTAATAAACACATGCACAAACAATGACAGCTCGCAGTATAAAAAAAGAAGTGTGGTTCTGAAGTTTGGTTTATTCAAAAAGCACGATGAAAGGGATATGTTCAAAGCACGTGCTATTTGAACACCGCCACCGCTGTTCCGTTTTACCGGGGAAATTCAATACAAGCGTTTTTTATTCAAATGAAAAATATTCCTTTATATATCATCCTGATTTTCTCTTTTTCCAACTTAACGGCGCAGGAAGAAGGCGCAGAATATAATACCCCCGACGAACCATATCCCGCACCTGTTTCCTATGCGAATTTGACGGAAGAAGAAGCCAATTTTATCGGCCTTTTCAGGGACGAAAATATCGGCAACTTACATGTATTCGCAAGTTCGGATCCCACGCCCAGCGATGCATATTTTTTTAAGGGCAGCCCGATCAACAGCACCTTTAAAGATATAATGCCCGCCGATATTGCAGATTTGACCCATTTTCAGGATGGGCAACCCCATGCCGTGCTGAGTTTGAGGGGCGATGGGGAGGAGCTGTACGTGCTGCGGCTGCCGGGCGAACGGTATCAAAACCAACTCGCACTGTACGATTTGGACAATGGGCAATTAAGAAAAATAAAGACATTGGCCTATTACCAATGCAAGGATATTAGGTGCATTCAGCAAGATAGCTGGATACAGGATGTGAATGGCGATGCCCGCCTGGACATCATTACCAAACGAAAAGTGACCAGGCCCAACGGGAAAGAGCAGGTGAAGACGAAGGTATATTTTATGAATACAGACGGGAATTTTAAACGAACAAGAAAAGCAAATATCACTGAGAAAAACTACCTATTTGAAAGTATTATTCCAAATGGAAGTCATAATGGGCTGTAGGCCCTTTGGCCTGCAAGCCTTTCGGGTGAATATGCAGTAACCGGAGCGCAGCCCGCTCCGGGCTTTTTTCACCCTATATTTTTTTAATTAAAAAGTAGATCATGAAACCATTAGTTGATTTGTTCATCTTGATGGCTTTGCCGCTGGTGATTGGATTTACTTCTACCAAAAAAACCACCGACAGCCAATACTGCAACAGCCGCTTCAATTTTTGCATGGAATATCCTGAAGATTTATTCTCCAAAAAGTTCGAGTCGGACAATGGGGATGGCGTACATATTTTTTCTAAAAATGAAGATATGTACGTGGAAGCTTTTGGCTCCTATAATGTGATGAATTGGACGCCGGAGGATATATATTTTTTCCTGGGCGACAATTTGAAAGGCGATTATACAATAGTCAAAGAATTATCGCACCATATTGGCGACGACTCCTACGATGTTGTATATAGGGTGGACGATGAATTGCGGTATTACAAGTCATTGCTTCAAAATAACAGCTATTTGACCTTGGTTATTTCTGTGCCGGTCGGCATGGAAGAATTGCTGAATTCATTGAAAAACGAAGTCATTTTGACCGTAAATATTTAGGGTTGATAAGAGTTTATAAAGGTTGATAAGAGATGATAATTCCCCTGTATTATTTATTAACTTTTGTTAGCCTTTATCAATTATTTCCAACCCTTTTTCATCTAATCAAAAATAAATTGTAAGAACATGAAAAACGTATTTGCAGCTTTAATACTGTGTTTTGGCGCAGCCGCCATTTCCGCACAGGAAACCCTTTCTTTCGGGCCGGTCATCGGCGCAAACTTTTCACGGATTTCAGATATTGGAAATGGCGTGGACGTAAAATTCAAACCAGGCCTTGTTGCAGGCGGCCAGCTTACCTACAGCAGCGTGAACAACTGGGGCATCGGCGCAGCCGTCCTGTATTCAAGGGAGGGGGTAAAGACCGACAACCGTGGTGCTGAGTCGAAAATAAACCTTACTTATATCCGAGTGCCGTTGAAAGGTTATTTCTTCTTCCGTGACAACGAAGACAATTTCAGGCCGAAGATTTTTGCCGGGCCATCATTGGGTATTTTATTGGACGCCGACTCCAAATCTGGCGATGTGGAAGTGGACATGGGCGATGCCTACAACACCTTTGACCTGGGCCTCACGGCTGGTGCAGGGTTGAATGCACGCATCATGGAGGGCACTTGGTTCAACCTCGACATCGGCTACACTTATGGCATCCTTGACGTGGCTGAAAATGCTGACGGTTCCAACCGGGGCATTACCGCCACGGCGGGCGTCGCCTTTGGATTTTGACAAAATCATTTGAATATATTCCTTTCCCCGATCGGGTTTAGGCCCGATTGGGAAGGACTTTTAACCAAAAACTTGCATCATGAAAATTCCTCCCAATACTGCCGTTTACTCAGAAAACAAGCTGGAGCCTCTTCTGTCAGAACATGCTCCCATAGCCGTCAACAAATCACCTGTTTCAAAAAAAGTGGAAGAGCTGCCCGGCTTGCTCGAATCAGAAGCACATTTTGTATATGATTTTACTTTAGAGGGAAACGAGGTAAAAAAAGAACGAAATGTTGCATAAAATTTCGCCAAACCCACTTTGAACAAGTGATGTATATCCTCGTTTTACCCCTGAAACTTTTCATTTTCTAACCATAAAATTTTAAAAATTATGCCTAACGAAAAAAACAACCCAAGGCGTGATCAGGAAACTGAACAAGAAAAGCGCCGCAGGCAACAGCAGGAACAGGAACAGTCAAACCCACGGCGTTCTCCAATGGAGGACGATGATGACATGAACCAGTCCCGCACAGGTAAAAAAGATAAGACCGACAGGTCTTAACGGGGTTTTTATCTCATTACCCTATCAACATTGCTCATGTACAGCTTTATGCCGTCATGAGTGATGTTGTTTTAGGGGGTTTCAAAACGCAAAAACGAACATCAACATGGAGCCTGTCCTCGATAAAAAACTCCGCAAAGAACTGGTTTTTGTAAAAGATGAAACGCCAGGAATAGCTCGCAAGCGCAGGGGAAAAGGCTTTATTTATCTGCATCCCGACGGCAGCCGTGTCACAGACCCAGCCGTGCTGCTCCGCATTGAAGAACTGGTCATCCCGCCCCAATGGGAAAAAGTGTGGATTTCGCCTTTGGAAAATGGCTACCTACAAGCTACGGGCCGTGACGCCAAAGGCCGGAAACAGTACCTCTACCACTCGAAATTCGTCGCCTACCGACAAAATTATAAGTTCGACAAAATGGTGGATTTTGGCGAGCGCCTGCCTGTCATTCGGGAAACCATAGCGGGCTATCTCCGCCAGCGGAAATGGAACCGTGAAAAAGTGTTGGCCCTCATCGTGGCCTTACTCGACGACAGCGGGATCCGAATCGGCAACGAAGCCTATAAACACCAAAACGGCACCATCGGCCTCACCACCCTGCGGCGCAAACATTTGCTATTTGAAGAAAACGGGATGGCATTCGAGTTCATTGGAAAAAGCAAAAAGCCCAACCGCTACGAACTGCACGACAAGCGCTTGGTGAAACTGGTGAAACAATGCTCCGAACTGCCCGGCCACGAAGTGTTTTGCTACTACGATGAGGACGGCAAACGCTGGCCCGTGGACAGCGAGGAAGTCAATGATTTCATCAAAGCAATGGCGGGCGAAAATTTTTCCAGCAAGGACTTCCGCACCTGGACGGCCACCGCCCTGGCCGTTTATTTTTATGATGAAACCAGGCAGGAAATCGAGGCTCATCCTCGGCGTAAGCTGGACGCAGTATTGGTGAAAAAAGTAGCGCAAGAATTGGGCAACACCCCTTCCGTTTGCCGTTGCTACTACATCCATCCCAAAGTGATGGCCGCCGCCGTTTCGCTTGAAATCCCAAGCTTTAAATACCTGCCGGAAGAAGAAAATTTTTTCCATAGCCACGAGCTGAGGAGTTGGGAAAGGGCAGCTATGGAGGTGATCGGCAAATAAAGAATCTGCCAATAGATGATGGTTTTTTGCCTGCGGCAACGACAAAGCGGCTTGCCCTTTTGACGTTGTAGTTTTGCCTTCGGCAATGACAAAAAAGCTACTAAGGCAACAAATGGTAATTAACAAAAGCGCCCTTTTGGAAAGTCCCGACGCCCCTTGTCATTGCCGCAGGCAAACTGCCAAGTAATGAGGGAAGCCCGGCGTGATGTTGCAGAGCTTGTCCCGTTATTCAGGATTGCCTACGGCAACGACAAAGCGGCTTGCCTTTTTGACGTTGCAGTTTGCCTGCGGCAATGACAAGGGACCATTGTCGCAAAGTTCCGACTCCCCTTATCATCGCCGCAGGCAATCCCGAATAATCGGGACAAGCTCCGCTACGTCAAGTGTGAAGCTCCGCTGCGGCAAGAGCGGTTAATGATTAATGTCGCATAAAACCCCAACAGCATGAACTAAAGCTGAACATTGGCCGCACTTGTCCTTTATTTATCTTAAAAAACTATTGCACAATGGGTCATCAAAAAGAAACACCGCCACAAGAACAGCGTGAGCAGCCGGGCCAGGAGCATAAAATGCACCCCAAACCCGAATTCATCAGAAAATTCTATAAAGGCAGCGAAAAGTTGAAGGGCAAAGTGGCAGTAATCACGGGCGGCGACAGTGGAATTGGAAGGGCCGTTGCAGTTCATTTCGCCAGGGAAGGCGCCATGGTGGCCATTATCTATTTGAGTGAAAAAACAGATGCCGAGGACACACAAAAGCTTGTGGAGAAAGAAGGTTCAGGTTGCTTGCTGTTAAAAGGCGACATCCGCAAAGAACAATTCTGCAAAACGGCTATCCAAAAAACCGTGGATAAATATGGGCAGCTCGACATTTTGGTCAACAATGCTGCCGTTCAATTCCCCAAAGAGGAAGTGACCGATATTAAGACTGCGGATTTCCTAAAAACTTTTGAGACCAACGTGTTTGGCTTTTTTTATTGCACCCAGGCTGCGCTGGAGCATCTGCCCAAAGGCGGCTGCATCGTAAACACGACTTCCGTGACCGCCTTCAGGGGCAGCGACCATTTGGTGGACTACTCCTCCACCAAAGCCGCCATCCTGGGGCTGACCCGTGCCTTGGCCAACAATTTGGCAAAAAAAGGGATACGGGTAAATGCCGTAGCCCCAGGCCCCATCTGGACGCCCTTGATACCGGCCACTTTTGACAAAAAAGAGGTCGCTACTTTTGGAAAGGACACGCCGATGGGCAGGGTAGGGCAGCCCTCGGAAGTAGCCCCCGCTTATGTCTTCCTGGCTTCTGAGGATGCCAGCTATATTACCGGACAAGTCATCCACATCAACGGTGGCGAAATAGTAGGATAACCCATTGGCCAAATGTTTTGAACCAACCTATTTTCTAATTTCAATTTCTAACTTAAAAAAAATGTATCATGAAAAATCTGAGAGACTTATTGGAGCATGAAATTAAGGACCTTTATTCTGCTGAAACCCAATTGGTGGACGCATTGCCCAAAATGGTAAAGGCGGCCAATAATTCAAAGCTGAAAAAAGCCATTGAGGACCATTTGGGGGAAACTAAAAACCAAAAAAAGCGCCTTGAAAAAGTAGCCGAATTGCTGGACATCGAGCCGGATGGCCACAAATGCAAAGCAATGGCCGGCTTGATTACCGAAGGCGAAGACATGCTAAAAGAAGATGCCGAACCGGAAGTGAGGGATGCGGCCATTATTGGCGCTGCCCAGCGGGTGGAGCACTACGAAATCGCCGGCTATGGCACAGCCTGCTCCTATGCCAAGATGCTCGGCGAATCGGAAGTCGCCAACCTCCTGTCCGAAACATTGGATGAAGAAAAGGGGGCAGACGAAACGTTGAACGACCTTGCTGTTGAAAAAATCAACAAAATGGCAATGGCGTAATGAAATAGAACAATAAATGGCGGGGAGGGTGACGGCCCCGCCATTTTTATTTGGAAGCCCTTAGCTGTTGGCTATTAATGAATTGAGTTGTTGGTCATTTTGTCATTGGCTAGAATATGGACAATCATCTATGTAAATGATAAAAAGCTATGAATAAAAGAATCTCAAAACATTAGATATTGGTGCTCAGCCAACGGACAATAGCCAATAGGTATGAACACCAACCCCACGGCCCATTTTCTCCAAACGAAATTCAAGAAATATGCGGATACCCATCAAACGCAAAAACTTAAACCTGAATGCTGACTCCAAAAGGGTGATCGCCCGCTTTTTTGTCTTGTCGGAAGAGCGCACCCTAAACCTCGTAAAATCCATCCTGGCCCTGGGCGAAGAAGTAGTGGATGACCTGCTCAACCAGATTCTGCGGGATTTTGCCATGCGCCACCGGAGCATCACTTCCATTTACCAATCCAACTACAAACGGGTGCAATGGGCGGTGAAAAAACTGTTGGGCGAAAAACGGATTTCGCAGGAAATGCAGTTGCTGATCGGGGCCTATTTTACCAATGAATACTCCATCGAGGCGGCTGCGTTTTTCAATCCCTCCATCGTGGAAGCGCCAGAACAATCGGGCCTGGAGGAAGGGCAAAAACGGGTCATCGTGAGCCTGCGGGCCACGGGCGAGGGGCATATTTCTTCCATTGTATTCCGATATGTGGTGATTGATGCCAACAACGACCTGTACCTGATGCCAGCCGCCCGCCGGGTGGAAGTGACCGATGTGGTCAAGGATTTTTTGTACAAAAAAAGCAGCTTTGTTTCAAAACTGGAGGAGATGGAGCTTCCGAAGCACATTTACCAAGATGTGATGAAACGCCTGCCAGAGCGCTTCAATTATACAGAACTGATGCAGGCCAGGACGGCAGTGCTGAAAACCTTGCCCGATGGCTCGCCTTATGTTGACGATGTGGAAAAGCTGATCTGGCTGGGCGATTCGCACCACGACCTCCATTTTTCGATGGATACCGACCTGTCGGAAAGGGTCATTTTCCCTATCAGCGATTTTGAAAGCAGGGGCATAGAAGACGCCCGTTTTGTGAAATTCACCGACGACGATGGGCAGGTGTTATATTTTGCCACCTATTGCGCCTACAACGGCACCACCATTATGCCCAAACTTATTCAAACCAGGGATTTTTACAATTTCAAAATTAGGCCCCTGCACGGCCACGGTGCCCAGAACAAGAACCTCGCCCTCTTCCCCCGCCGCATAAAAGGGAAATTCGTCATGTTTTCCCGCATTGACGGGGTGAACAGTTACCTGATGACTTCAGAAAAGATAACCATCTGGGAGCATCCCATTTTGTTCCAACGCCCAAAACACCCCTGGGAACTGGTGCAGATAGGCAACTGCGGCTCGCCCATTGAGACCGACAAGGGATGGCTGATGCTCACCCACGGCGTAGGCCCCATGCGGCGCTACTCGCTCGGTGCCTGCCTGCTCGATTTGGACGACCCCTCCAAGGAAATCGGCCGCCTCACCTATCCGCTGCTGATGCCCAATGAGATGGAGCGGGAAGGCTATGTGCCAAACGTCGTGTATTCCTGCGGCGCACTGATCAACAACGGAGAGCTCATTGTCCCCTATGCCATGTCCGATTATGCATCATCCTTTATGACTGTGCCGGTCAATTCCCTCATTGATAAAATTATGGACGATACAAGGAAGGAAAACGAAAAAGGAGTTAAGAAAAACAAGCGCAAAAAGACTGTGAAGGCAGAGAATAATGGGCAGTGATAGGTAAGGTATATTTACACTAATTACTCTGTGAATTAAATAAGTTGGCATTATTAAAAACAGGGGTTTGGGGCGGAACGCCCCAGAAGTCCCTTTCCCCAACGAGCCGCCAAAGGCGGCGAGGAGGGGCAAATACGCTCATATTTATGCCATTCGCACTACCTGTCCCGAATATCGGGAAAACCTATTAGTGTAAAATATAAAAAGACAATATTTACGTTAATTAGTGCGGATTATAAAAAAGGGCTGACAAATTGTACAGCTTGTCAGCCCTTGCTATTTGCTATTAAAAAAAAGCCCTTGAATTATTTGCAATCCACCTTCGTCATCGGCTTGAAAGCGACGCTGGCGGGGTCTTTCAGCTTCAGCATGCCGCCTTCGCCCTCCACCAGCTCACCTTCGCCATCTGCGAGTTGGTCGCCAGTCATTTTCATCACCTTTTCCTCTTGTTGCTGCGAGCCTTCGATCATGTAGTCGTAGGTCAATTTCAGCAGATCGCCCTCCTTTTTGCCGGAGAGGGTACCACGGGCCGAGTCTTTTTCAAAAGGAACCCAATCATAAGTGCCGCTCACAGCGCCATCGGCGGTGATGGTCAATTGCACCCAGGTAGTGTCTTGGCCCAACGTGCTGATATAGCAGGAAGTAGCGGCCACGGGCGTTTCTTCCACTACGGCAGTGGTGTCGGTTTGGGCAGCTTGGCCATCGGGCGTACCGCTGTTTTGGCAGGCGGCCAATGAAAGGATACAAAACAGGGTGTAAAACAGGTTTTTCATAAGCATTTTGTTGTTTTAAAAAGTGAAAATGCAGGGCAAGGCAAGCATTGTCCGGCAGGGGCCAAAGGTAATTTGAAACCCCTTGCGTGGGATTGGTGGGAGGGGGATTTTTTTTGGGCATTGGAAATGGCTTTGTGCGCAGCCGCTTCACTTTCCTTGAACTCGGCAGTAAAACTATTTCTTATTTACTTCCATTTGTTCAACTTTGCCAATCATAACCTGAATCCAATGGCATTCACTTACACCAATCGGCAAGGTGACAAGCATTATTTCAAAAAAACAGCTACCAAAAAAGGTGGCTACCGCTACTATATCACAAAAAAAGAGGATGACATAGATTTGATTGACGAGGTGCCAGACGGTTTTGAAGTCACTGAATTGCCGTATGAGGGCAAAGTCGTCATTCGTAAAATCATCCCGACCGCTATTACTACTGAGGAGGCAAATATTATCAGAAAGGCAATGGAGCGGCATTCTCCTGTAAAGGATTTTTTGGTGCGGATAGAAGGCGAGGCCATCGAGATCCACATTTCGCAGTTCAGTCACTATCATGACGAATGGTATCCGACCCACGAGGAAGCCATGAAGGAATACGGTGAAAACATTTCACGATGGAAGCGCTACGATTGGATATTGAGCTTTGTCATGGTGGATGAAACCCTACGAGTTTGGGCGGTCATCAGGAAGGCCAATGTGCAATATCCCTACGTTGAAATCGAACGCTCCACTGGACTGGAAGTACTGGCAGAGAAATATTGCTTCCATGTGGGCAGGGCCTCTTTAATTGATTTCTGGATTCCGGGAGAAGATTGGTAGCCCCCATTCATCATTCATCATTTATCATTAAAATCATGACAGACGGTCACAAAAAAGCCCTCGAACTCATCGCCGAAAACAAGCGCACCCGCTCCCCTTTCCTCGACCTCGGAAACCTCGGACTAACGGAGGTGCCGGAGGAGGTGTTTGAGTGTGTTTGGTTGGAGAATTTGAATTTGGGGCGAAATCCTTATGGAATAACAAATGAAAAGGATAAAAATCCTTCAAGGAAGAAAAATGGAATAATTCAGATACCACATAGAATAGGAATCCTTCAAAATCTCAGAATACTTACCGCAAGCGATAATAAAATTGGTTCAATAAGAAGTTTAAGGAAAATAGCTAAGTTAGAAAAGTTAGACTTGTCTGGAAATTTTATTAGCAATCTAATTCCACTTACCTATTTGCGCAAACTAAACTACTTAAACGTTGAAGGAAATAATATTCAGCTACTTCCAAAAGAATTATTTCTACTCATAAGGAATATTTATTTTGTAAAAATTAAGGAAAAAGCCAATATAGAAGAAGGAATATTTTTGGGTGGTAATTACATTTCTACTCCGCCACCTGAGATACTTAAACGTGGTGAGAAAGCTGTTTTGGCTTTTTTTGAATCAAATACTTATTCTGAAGGTATTTCTTTGGAAATTTTGTTTGAATTATTTGATGAAGCGAATGAAAAGTATTTTCAGTATTTTGATGCGCCAAAATCATTTGAATTTGAATATGTTGAGGAGCAGCTTCTAAAATTACATGGCAATTATGATAATTGGAGAATTGAAGATTTACACCATGAAAAAAACGGCGCATCTGAATCGTTCGTTTTTTCAATAATAATTAATGCAATTGATGCTGATACAGAATCAATTATTATTAAAATCAACCTTGTTGAAGAACCCCTCAACCAACTAAAAACCCTCCTCGTCGGCGACGGCCTCTCCGGCAAAACTTCCCTGCTCAAACAAATCCTCAAAAAGGAATTCGACGCAGGCGAACCCCAAACCCACGGCATCAATATCCACCCCAAAGACATCGAAATTGAAGGCGAAAACATCCACGTCAAGTTCTGGGACTTCGGCGGCCAGGAAATCATGCACGGCACGCACACTTTTTTCTATTCCAAGCGCTCCATCTACCTCCTCGTACTGGATGCAAGGCGGGAGGGCAAGGAGGACTACTGGCTCAAGCATATCGAGAGCTTCGGCGGCGACTCGCCCGTGCTGGTGGTGCTGAACAAGATAGACGAGAATCCAAGCTTCGACGTGAACCGGGCGTTTTTGCAGAATAAATACCCGAATATCGTGGGCTTCGTGCGGGTGTCCTGCAAGACGGGCGATGGCATTGACCTACTGGTGCAGGAACTCGAAAAGCAAATCCACGCCCTCGAAATGCGCCGGACGCCCTTCGCCAAATCCTGGTTCGAGGTGAAGGAGGCGCTCGACACGATGGGCAAGGATTATATCACTTACGAGGACTACTACGCCCTCTGCCATGAGAAGGAGGTGACGGACGAGACGGCACAAAACGTGCTGTTGCAGTTCCTCCACGACCTCGGCATCGTGCTGGCCTTCCGCAACCTGGAACTGCACGACACGCAGGTCATCAACCCGCTCTGGCTCACCAATGCGGTCTATCGCATCATCAATTCCAAGCTGGTGGCCGGGAAGAAGGGCCGCCTCGACCTCTCCGACCTCGACGCCATCCTTAATGACCCGACCTACGCCCACGAGGGCTTCAAATACCCCCGGAACAAGTTCCTCTACATCGTGAAAATCATGCAAGAGTTCGAGCTGTGCTACCGCATTGCCGAGGAGGTGTTCATCGTGCCCGACCTGCTCACGGTGGAGGAGCAGCCTGTGCCCGACTTCGGCTACGACACGGCCCTGCGCTTTGTGCTTCAGTACGACTTTTTACCCGCCTCGGTGCTGCCCCGCTTCATGGTGCAGTTGCATACCCGCATCGTGGAGGGCGAGCAGTGGCGCACGGGCACGGCGCTCGAAGACCCCATCTTCAAGAGCAAGGCCGTGGTGAAGGCCGACCGGGATGAGAAGCGCCTCTACATCTGGGTCAACGGCCCCGACCGGGACAGCCGCCGCAATTTCTTCAATTTCATCCGCAAGACCCTGCACGATATCCACGACAGCTTCGAGAAACTGACGGTGACGGAACTGGTGCCCGTGCCCGGCCACGACGATATTTTCATCGAATACGCCGAACTTGTGGGCTACGAGGAAATGGGCCTGGCCGACTACCCCGTGGGCAAGCTGCGCCGCAAGTTCAACGTCGGGGAAATGCTCAACGGCCTCGAAGCACCGGAGCGCCGCCAGCCCCGTCGCCATGCGCCGGTGAAGGTCTTCGTCAGCTACTCGCACAAGGACGCTGAGTACAAGGACGAACTCGTGACCGCCCTGGCCTACCTCGCCCGCATGGAGGAAATCGAGCTTTGGCAGGATGGCCGCATCGAGGCGGGCATGGAGTGGCGCAAGGAGATTTTTGAGAAATTGGCGGAGGCGGAGATTGTGATTTGCTTGGTGAGCAGTAATTTTATTGCATCGGATTTTTGCTATTCCGTGGAATTGAAAGAGGCGCTGGAAGGGCACGAGGCGGGCACCAAAATCGTCGTTCCCATCCAAATCAAGACCTGTGCCTGGACGAAATTGCCCTTCGGGAAAATACAGGGCCTGCCCTCCAAGCCCATCAGCGCCTTCGAGCCACGGGACGACGGCTGGGGAGAAGTGTTTGCGGGGATGGAGGGGGCGGTGAAAAGGGTACGGGAAAAACGCTAAATTTGCCACATCAAATTACAGCGCAAATGAAGCATCAACAAAACATCAGCCAAGCCGATTTCAGTGGCTACCTGTTCTGGGACGTTGACCGGACAAAACTATCACTGGAGGACAGCAAGGTATATGTCATTGACCGGGTGCTCTCGCACGGGATGTTGTCTGATTGGCAGCTTATAAAAACGCTTTACGGCAAGGAAACTATTCGGGAGGTAGCCTTGAATTTGCGCTATCTCGACCGCTACGCCCTTCATTTCTGCGCCGCCTATTTTGATGAACAACTCACCAATTTCCGATGCTACAATTACACACAGTCGAACCCGGGACACTGGGATTATTGAAGGCGCTTACGGCGGAACCCGTACTTGCCGGGCATTTTCTGGTAGGTGGCACGTCATTGGCGTTGCAAATGGGGCATCGGAAATCCATTGACCTTGACTTGTTCACCCATCAGCCATTTGATGCGGAAGCTACTATCGAAACTTTGCGTCAATCCTATCAAGTGCAGCCCTTGACCGTGACCAACATCATTTGCATCTCCGTCATAGAGGGTATCAAGGTTGATTTTGTACATTTCCGTTATCCTTTCGCTTTTCCGCTCCTTGAAGTGGATGGAGTTCGACTTGCGGACAGACGGGACATCGCCCCTATGAAACTGGATGCCGTGACGAAGCGGGGCAGTAAAAAGGGCTTTTACGATATGTATTATTTGTTTGAGGAATTTTCTCCCCAACAAATATTGGACTGGTATAACCAAATGTTTAACAATTCCACCAGCTTCCATGTCATCCGTAGCCTGACCTATTTCGAGGATGCGGAGTTGACGGAAACGCCTTTTGTTTTTGATAAAAAACTCACCTGGGCGAAGGTGAAGAAAAGTATGGTGGAGGTGGTGAGGAAGAATTTTTAATAGCTTTTAAAACCCAATTTGGTGAGGTGGTCTGAATTAGCTTTGAAATTAATTACAGAATCTAATATGAAGACTTAAGCTATGAGGATGTCTCGGTGGCGGGGCTATTGGATGGTGTGTTTGCGAAGCACATACAAAATCCAAAAAAATTACTGGCAGAAGGGGAAATAGAAGAAGCTTTACTGCTTATGTTAGAATATAAAGATTCGAGCTTACTTTTGGGTCAGTATAAGGATGCCAATCATCAGTTTTTGCTAAACCTCATTGATGCCAATGAATTCAATAGGATGAAAAATAGAATCATCGCCGCAGCCCTTGATTTGTTGAAATGAATATTGATGAAAAGCACACTTGAACCTTTTCAACCAATTTTAAAAACATGAACGAAGCCATCAAAAAACTCATCCAGGAGGCCCGAACGAAAGAGGCACTGGAACTATTGGTCACGAAAGTGCCAGATGCAAGTGTTTTGCTCGCCAGTTTCAATGATGCTTCTAAAAAGTATAACCTCGGCATTATTGATTACAGGGAATTTTCCCAAAAACAAAGTCAAGTAGCGTATGCTGCCTTGGAATTTTTGCGTGGAATGGAAACAAATCCAAACGTTGCGGTGCCAATTGCAGTCAGCCATGAGCCATCTGTTAGGAAGATAAAGAAAATGTTTATCTCCTATTCCAAGTCGGATAAGTCGCATTTGGAGGAATTTAAAAAACAACTATCCTTATTTCGCAGGCAAGAATTATTGGAAACCTGGGATGACAGCCATATTCAGCCCGGCGAAGAATGGGACAAAGCCATCAAACGGGAATTGGCATCTGCCGATATTATCGTTTTGCTCATTAGCGCAGATTTGATAAACACCGATTATATCTGGGATATTGAAATGAAAGAAGCAATGGAGCGGCATGACAGGGGAGAGGCTACGGTCATCCCAGTCATCATTCGTCCATGTATGTGGGAAACTGCGCCTTTTGGCAAACTGAATGCCTTGCCCGAAAAAGGCGTCCCTGTAGAAAAATGGAGCGATCGGGATGAAGCTTGGACACAGGTTGTAATGCGGATTAAACAGGTGCTGTAATAGCAGTAATTTACCACTTCCCCTTCTTCTTCCCCCCCTTCTTCGTACTCGTCAGCGCCAGCATTTTCCGGTAAATCATTTTTTTCAGGCCCATCGTGGGCGCTTTCTGCTGGGCTACCTGATAGTAGCGGGCGCACTCCCGCAGGTTTTTGGCTTGGCGGAAAAATTCGCCCAGAAGGGCATTGGTGAGCCAGTCTTCGGGCAGGTGATCGGCGAAGCCGGGAACGGCGTACAAGTGCTGGATGGCCTGATCGGCTTGGCCGTTTTTCGCCAAAGCATAAGCAAAGAACAAATGGTATTGGTAGGTGGGATGCAGTTCCAACAATTCTTGCAAATGCTCCTGGATGCGCTCCCAATTCGTGAAGCGGGGGTGCGGTGCCAGGGTGTGTTCCATCAGCACACGGGCCAGCAGGTGCTGACCGTCGGCCTGGGCGGGTTCGCCAGCTTTTTCGAAATAAGCCACGCCCTGATCAATGAGCTGCGGATCCCATTTTGCCCGGTTTTTTTCGCTCAACAACAAAAAGGACGGCGACCTTCCCCGTTTGGGGTCGAAGCGGGCGGCCAGCAGGCACAGGGTCGTCATGGTAGCATAGGTGGAAGGCGTTTCCGTGGCCGGGTGCGATAGCAGCAAGCTTCCTATTTGAAAGGCGGTATCGCAAAATGACCGCCGGGCGAAAATGGTGCGCTCGCTGTGCTCAAAACCTTCCATGAACAGCGCCAGCGCCGTTTCCTGCACTACAGACAGCCTTGCTGGAATTTGTCCCGGTGGCAAAATGGGGCATTGTATCCCGTGCTGCACAAGCAATTCGGGCGCTGTTTCGAGTTCTTTTAGCAAGGTCAGATCCTCGGAGTGGCGGAAGTGTTGGATGTCTTTTTCTGTAAAAGTGAAATTCGTTTGGAGCAACAAGGCCATCCGCAACCGCAACGGCAGTGAAGGGTGGCAGCAGGCGAATACCAGCGCCAAACGGTTGTCGTCCAATGTTTTTTCGTCGCATATTTCATCGAAAACATCCGCCAGCGGTTTGCCCATTTCTACTGCCAGGTTCACCTCCCTCGACAGTTTTGTTCCAATGTTTTGCAGGCGCACGGCATCCAGTGCTTTCTGTTTTACAATAGACAACAGGTAACTCATCGGATGGGTAGGCAGCCGGAAATAAGGATGTTGGGCGGCCTTGTCGAAACTCTCCGCCACGATGTCCATAGCAAGTTGTAGCCTGTGCGGGCCGAGGATGCGCAATAGGGCTGCCATCAATTGCCGGGCCTCATGCTGGCCCGTCAGGTGCGCCAATGGCGGCGGGGAGAGATGGAGTTTTTTCACGGGGTTGATTTTATGTTGAAAAAACGCTTTACAAACGGAATGACAAAAGGTTTACGTAGGAGTTAACGTGTTGTTGCATTACTGGAGTACGGTTCGAGTGTAATTATATTTCATTGCAGAAAAAATGCCGAATGGGGAAGAAATATGAGCATGGGTATTATTTGGCTTTAGCATTTTAAATGCAAAATGAGAGACTTGGCAATTGAGATATGAAGTGACCCAATCCCAAACATGCGCTTAGATTTTTGATAATTTTTTTTGAGTTGTACAGCTTTCTTCACCCAGGAATTAGGATTTCTCCGGTTATTTGTGTCTCAATTTATTACTTAAATTTTTGACTATGAACAAAATAAATCATTTGAAAGCAACCTGCAATCTAAGGCAACTCTTTTATTGCCTCGCCGCCTTTGTGACATTGGCTTTTTTTGGCTGTAAGGAAAAAGCCAAGCCGAATGAAAATACGGAGAAAAAGTTTGATTCCATCATTGTACCGGGTGAACGGGTGGGCCTGATAACAAGGGATGTCTGCTCCAAGGAAGCTGTGTTGGCAGCTTATGGAGATAGCGCTAAAGTGGATAGTATTTATCTTGCCGAAGGTTATATGGATGAAGGGGTGGTTCTTTTTCCAAATAATCCCCGCCGGACAGCCTACATCTATTGGGGGCCGGGTGGCAATTCCAAGCGACCTGAATTTATCCGTATCCTTAGTGGCGATATGCCAGGTCCTGGTGCAGACTGGAAAACAGATGGTGGTCTCGCCATTGGCTCCACTTTGGAAGAAGTTGAAAAACAAAACGGTGGCCCATTCGAGATTTCAGGTTTTGGATGGGATTATGGCGGCACGGTGATGAATTGGAAAGGCGGAAAATTTGCTGGAAAAGGCTTCGGAATTGTGTTTATGCCTTCGGGCGATATGACAGACACTACACTTTTAGGCGAACATAATATTTTAAGTACCGACAGCCTGCTCCGTAAGAGCGAGCCAAGGATCGCCACTTTCCAACTGGGCATACTTGCAAAAGAACAATTGCCTGCTTGCGTTGCCGAAAAAGCCAAGGCTTTGAGTGCCAAAGCGACTAACTTCACCATCCATAAAATGAACGTGCAGGGCCAGGATCATTTCTGGGTATCCGATGGGGCAGCCGCTTACGATGGGATCGAATATATTTACGATGCTAACTGCAAGGAAGTTTGTCAAATGGGCGGTTTCCGAATGCCCCTGGAGTGTAGCAAAGTATATGACAGCGGCCAGTGGGAGATAGTTTGGGAAGAATGGTAATTGGTATTTTTTACCCATGCCGCCAAGTTTTCCCGAATGGTCGGGAAAACTTGGCTTCACACAGTATTTCATATCAACCTGATGTTGTGGGAGTTATGATCGGACTTTATTGATTTCTGAAATCTGTTTTTAAAATATTATATTTGACCCAAAACCAACACAACTATGGACGTTCAACACCTACTCACACAATCCAGGCAATACATCGGCGAGGCAGAAATTGGCAAAGTTTTGACGATGCTGGAAGATTTCCTCGACGGGCAACAACAGTACAAACCCCTTCAAAAGGATGTACTCCAAATATCCGCCCTGTACACCAAAACGCAACGGGAGGAGGAAGCCGGCCTCATCAGTTTCGACAATGCGAGGATGAGCTTCAACCAGGTCAACCACCAATTGCTGTTGCTGCTCGAAAACCTTGAAAATAAAGGCTTTTACCAAAGCACCCCTATTGCTTGGAAAACGGCCATGCCCAATGCCATCCCTGTGCCCGACCTTTCGAGGGTGAGTTTCAACCATGCACTGCGGCCAGAGTTTACAGAGAATGTAATACGGGTGCTGTTCCGGCAGCGGCAGTCCGTCAACCTCATCGGCGAAAAGGGCATGGGCACCAAACGGCTGCTCGACGACATCCAGCAATGCGGCCTTTCCAACGCAGGTTGTGAAAAAAGTCAAATTTTCATTTTTTCATAAAAAGTTGTCCATTCCACCTACCTGTCATCTTTTCTGCAACCCGCTACGCCCCGATAATTTTCAATCCTGCAAATTAGCATAATTCTATCTTCCAGA
>JBGSKQ010000100.1:0-19864 GCA_041741095.1 Saprospiraceae bacterium | reverse complement strand
GAAAATTGCGATAGCAATTTTCACCCCCAAACCCCCACCCGTCCGCATGTCGGAAAATAAAGAAATTTAGTTTACAGAGTATTTAGCGAAATTGGAAAAATAACATAGACCACAACGATTTACAAAAAACTGTTAATCAATGCCTTGCAAGTTCATCGTTCATCATTCATCGTTCATCATTAACTTATCCCTTTCCTTTTTTATCCTTTCCAAACACATCTTTCCTGCCGTCCAGCACAGGTTCTGGGCGGGGCGCCTCGTCCATTGTTTGTGTCCAGATTTTGTCCACCCAATGCCAGCGGCCATCTTTTTGGAGTTGATAGCCCTCATAGGTGCCGTCCGGTACCATTGCCATGCCCTGGCCAGCGCCACCGGACAGGGCCGTCAGGTGGTCATAGATGATCAAGCCCCAGGTTTCATCATAATTCAAGCGAAAAGATGCCTCGGCGGAATACTCCTGCATTAGGCGGTTGCGCACTGTTTCAATGCCCGTGATGGAATCCATTTGCACAAAAACCGGGGCACCAAAAGTGGCCTTGCCGCCTTGCACGTTCAGCACGTCCACCAGTTTTCTTTTGTTGAAAAAACTATAGCCATCGAAGCCAAACAAAAGGTATTTCCTGCCAGCGGGCGTGTCGAATTGGCGGATATTATAGTAAAGCGAACCATACCATTTATCGGGTTGCAAAATGTCGAATTCCACGGCCTCCGTCTCGGCAGATCGGTCTATGAGCGGGATGAGTTTCAGTTCGGGCGTGTTGAACTGTATGGCCCCATAGTAGCGGTAATCTTCCACGTCCACATAAAGTTGCCAGGTAAAAATGCGGAAGGTACTGTCTGGTGGGTAAAGGATAGAGACCGTTTTCAGCCGCTCGAAAGGATAGTTGAAAGAGTTTTCAGTTTTGAGGGCCTTCACCAGGGTGGTGATCATTTTTTTGCAGGAAGCAAAACGCTCTTCCGGCAACGAATCCGTAATGACTAAAAAACCGCAAAGGCCCAGCGTGTCCTCATATTCCTTCAGCACAGACAGGTTTTCGGAAGAAATTTTACCTGCCTGGGCCTGTGCCGCCAAGGCTCCTGCCATTATCAAAACAACGATCAATAATTTTTTCATGCACTAATTTTTGAAAAACAAATCCGCCCTGAAAACGCTCCCCGCAAAGCTTTATTTCAAGCCCCAAAAGCCTTGCGCAAAAAGCGGCGGAAATTCGCAACCAAATTTCCCTTTAGTCCTTATAATGCTATATTTGCGCCCCTTCAAAGTAATGAGAGAATGAAAAAAGATTTCCCATAAACTCTGAACTAAAACCCTCAACCGCTAACCACAACCATTTTATATGAAACTTCTTGTTTGCGTCAGTAAAACGCCTGACACGACGGCAAAGATTTCCTTCAACAGCGACGGCACTAAATTCAACGAAGCGGGCGTCACCTTCATCATGAACCCTTACGACGAGTGGTATGCCCTCGTCCGTGCCATAGAATTGGTGGAGAAAAACGGCGGCACGGTCACCCTCATCAACGTCGGCGATGCCTCCAACGACCAGACCATCCGCAAGGGACTGGCCATCGGTGCCACGGATGCCGTGCGTATCAACGCCGAACCGAAAAGCTCTCTGTTCATTGCGAAGCAAATCGCCGAGTATGCCAAAAACGAAAACTTCGATATCGTTTTCACTGGCAAGGAAAGCATTGACTACAACGGTTCTGAGGTAGGTGCTATGATCGCCGAATTCCTCGATTTGCCCTTTATTTCCTTTGCCAATAAACTGGACATGAACGGCAACACGGCCACCATGCAGCGTGAAATAGAAGGTGGCGTGGAAATCGTGGAGGTGGAAACTCCCTTTGCCCTCAGTGCCGCCAAAGGCATGGCCGAACAGCGCATACCCAACATGATGGGCATTATGAAGGCGAAAAGCAAACCCTTTAAAGTGGTGAACCCTGTCGCCTTTCCTGATTATGCAGCTCCCATCCATTTCGACCTGCCCAATGAAAAAGGCGGTGTCAAACTCGTGGATCCCGACGATATGGACGAACTCGTCCGTCTGTTGCACGAAGAAGCAAAAGTTATTTAATTTAACGATGAATGATGAACGATGAACTATAAACGGGTTCATCATTCATCGTTCATCATTCATCATTCTCAAAATATGGTTTTAGTATTTGCAGAAGCCACCAATGGCCAATTCAAAAAAGCCGCTTTCGAGGCGGTGACTTATGGTTTTAAAACGGCTCAATCCCTTGGTACACAGTGCCTTGCATTAACTTTGGGCAATGTAGAAAACGGCGGCCAATTGGGCCAATACGGTGCCGCCAAGGTTTACAATGTAGCCGACGCCAGCCTCAACAGCTTCGACAGCCAGGTCTATGCCTCCGTCATTGCGCAGGCTGCCGAAAATCTGGGCGCAACAGTGATCGTGCTGTGCCATAACTCCACCGGCAAATCGCTCATCGGCAGGTTGGCAGCCAAACTGAACGCAGGTTCTGTTTCCGCCGTAAAAAGCCTTCCTGATACCAACGGTGGTTTTAAGGTGAAAAAAGGCGTTTATTCCGGCAAGGCCACTGCTACCTATGACATTACTTCCGATATAAAAATCGTTTCCCTCGCCAGCAATGAAGTGCGCCCGGCCAAATCGGGCAACGATGTAGCGATGGAAGAACTGAGCCTGAACGTACCAGCGTCCAAGGTGAAAGTCCTGGAAGTGAAGCGCCAGGAAGGCATTGTGCCGCTGCCCGAAGCTGAAATTGTCGTCTCTGCCGGGCGTGGCATGAAAGGCCCCGAAAACTGGGGTATCGTAGAAGAATTGGCGCAGGCAATGGGTGCCACCACCGCTTGTTCACGCCCTGTGGCCGATGCCGATTGGCGTCCCCACCACGAGCACGTTGGGCAAACGGGCGTGGCTATCCGCCCCAACCTGTACATTGCCCTCGGCATTTCGGGCGCCATCCAACACCTGGCCGGGGTGAACCAATCCAAAACCATCGTGGTCATCAATAAAGACCCGGAAGCACCCTTTTTCAAGGCTGCCGACTATGGCGTGGTAGGCGACCTGTTCGACGTGGTGCCAAGGCTGACCGCTGCGGTAAAGAAGTTTAAAGCGGGTTGATTTTCAGCGTTTTATCATAAAAAAAAGCCCTCATGGAATCGTCCGTGAGGGCTTTTTTTGTGTTGTTAAATCCATTGCCTGTTTAAATGTCCTGACGCATTTTATCCTCGCACCGCCCTTGTTTCAAAGTCCCGACGCACTTTGTCATCGCCGCAGGCGACCCGTAGTGTAATGAGGGACGTCCCGCCGTGACGTTGCGGAGCCTGTCCCGATTCTTCGGGATTGCCTTTGGCAATGACAAATGTGACGTTGCGGATTGCCTTCGGCAATGACAATAAAAAACCCCGCACCATTCTTGGCACGGGGGCTTCCATCCTATCTTCATGGTAAAAAGGAATGATTCGAGAACGAAATGTTAAAGATTGAAGTAAAGCAATCGGTGGCCTTCCCACCACCAACCTATTTTAAAATAACCGAAATCGAATTCATTGCTGTTTTTAACCCGATAGGTTAAAAACAGCCCCGGCCCTTAAGCCGGGACTGTTTTTACTCAACATATCAATGCATGAAAAGCATCATCTTGGTAGCAGAGCCTGACGGTGTGTCGAGGCGGTAGTATAGGATGCCAGTGGCTGGCAATTCCTGGCGGCTGAGGCGGATTTCGTTGTAACCTTTGGCGAAATGCCCGGCTACGGTTTTCACCATTTTTCCAGAAACATCCGTGATGGTCAATTCCGCCGTGGAGGATTCGGGCAGGTTGAAACCAATGGCCGTGTACTCGCTGAAGGGGTTCGGCACGTTTTGGTACAACTCAAAGCCAGCCGTTGCGGCGCTGTTGTTGTTGAAAACCATTTGCACGTCCATCAGGTTGCCGTCTTGGTCGTAGGCTTCGGCCTGCGTGAAGCGGCTGTTCAACTGGATGGCCTGGCTCAGTTTCACTGTTTGCTTGGCCTTGAAGACAAGCTGCATGACTGCTTCGTCCTCGCCTGGCTTCGTGCTGCCGTTCCAACTGGTAGTGATGACGCCTTCGTTCAGCAGGGCAAAACCGAAGTTTTCCTGGCCCGCCAGTGCAGGTGCCACTTCTACAAATTCAAGTGCGTTTTTATCAAAATTCAAGGTAAACTGGAAGCCTTGCGCCTCGAATTCAGGGCTGTTGAAAGCAATGGTGTAGGTTTCACCTGCCTTCATTTCCACTTCATCGGTAGCGAATACGAGCGAACCGTTCACAGTGCGATCCTCGTTGCCGGCAGCCAGATTGACATCTGCGCTGTTGTTTACGTCGCCGATTTTCACCGCCACGAACTGGGCATCCAGCACGTCAGCCGGAATGTCGTTCACGTTGATGGCCTCCGGGAAAGACTGCATAAATGGATTGGCCGGGTTCGGGAACACGTAATTCTTGTCAATAAAGCGCCAGGAGGTATTGTTGGGGAATTCAGGATTTATCAAAAGGATCAATTTCCTGATTTCCACCAAGTCGAAGGTCGTTACAGTGCCGGACTTGTTCGCATCGGCGGCTATCAGCTTGTACGGCGAACCCAGCGATGAAACGCCGAGGATGTGCTTGCTGATGAGCACGAGGTCGTAAGTGGTCACCCCGTTCAGGTGGTTGTCGTCTTTCACTGGTGTTACGGTCACGTCGTTGCCAAGCGGGATATTGTTGAACATGAAATCACCTGAGTTGCTGGACATCATGCTGGCATTGCTCTGGCCGCTCAAAAGCACTTCTACGTCTTCCACGCCTTCATTGTCTTCGGTGCCAAGCGTACCGCCCAAATGCACCCACAGTGGGTCGTCGCCGCAACTGTTGTTGTTGTCCTGTACTTCAATTTCAACTGAACAGTAATCCTGGTTGCCAGTGGTGTCTGTCACATAGACTTCCACCGTGTCAAAAGGAATATCAGTGCAGTCAAAAGTCATCACTGTATCAGTCGGGTCGTTGGGCGAGAAGGAGAAGGTAATGTCGGAACAATTATCTGCGCTTCCCGCATCCAAAAGATGTACATTCAAATCCACAACGGGGTTCATGGAATCGGTGATCACAAGTATGATACCTTCACATTTGATGCTAGGCGGCAAGCTGTCCACCACGGTAATCGTGGAAGCACAGGTCGTCTGGTTGTTGCAGTTGTCCGTTGCGGTGAAAACCACATCATAAACACCTGGGCCTACATTGGTAAAGGGCCCAAAACCAGCACCCAAATCGCCATTTGCAACGATATTGATAACTGGGCTGCAATCGGTTACGCCAGGTGTGTCAAGCACGATGGTCGTTGCGCATATTGTGTCGAAAATACCAACCGTGATGGAGGGGCAACCCGCTACAAACACCGGATCGGTAGCGTCCATGACTTTGATTACCTGTTGATAGGTAATAAAACCATCCCAAGGGTCGCTGTCCAGGTCTGTATCGGGGTTGGTGCTTTGATTTGCATGTTGCGCACCGGGTTTACTGGCAGCATTCCAGCTATCCCTGAAGGTACGGTTGTCGCAATCGCCGTCGCCATCGAGGTCGCAGAGTGGGAAGGCGAGGTTAAGGGCATTTTCAGGTGTTTCAATGACTTCCTGGTTTACATCTGTTCCCACCACGCACCAGTTGATGATTTTCCAGGTACGAACCACTTTGAAACAGGCACCTGGCACCGTGGTGTAGGTGTCGTCCCACCAGGAAGTGGCAATCATTTCACATTCATCGTAGAAGATTTGCGGAGCAACAAAATTGGGCAACACATCACCACAGTTGATGGTCACATCGGGTGCAAATTCAACTACCCAATCGGACACGTGATCCACAAAGATGTTTTGGGTGCAGGAAGTTGAAAATAATCCTCCTGGATCGGTAGCTATCCAGGTTCTGGTCATCACGCCTTCCAGGCACTGGTCAATGTTCATGCTGAATCCTTTGGTCACTATGAATGAGCAGTTGTCATAAAAAGTGGCCGTGCCGAACTGATTCAGGAATTCGTTTTTGGCAGTCTGGGTAGGCAGTCCAGCCAATTGCGTTTCAAAATCTTCAGCAAACACATCGCAAGTGATGCGCACGTTTGGCGTAGGGCAACTCAAAGCAACGGGTGCAATTTTGTCGTAAACAGTCACCTGCACCATGCAGTCATTGTAGTTGCCGTGGCAGTCAAATACCCTGAAGACCACTTGCTGCGGGCCAGCGCCCACATCGGAGCAGCAGAACACTACGGAAGGACCGAAAAGCAAATCGTTGTGGTTGTCGCTGCAAGGGTCGGTCATGCGGCGCACTTCGAAGTGGTCAATGCAGCAGTTGTCGTTGCTGCCGTCGTCGAAAGTGGCGGCAAACACCGTTGCAATGCCAGTAGAAGTCAAGCTGACATCGGTAAACTCGTCGCAGGCGGCAGTTGGCGTGATGTCGTCAACCACAGTCACTGTCACGTTTAACGACGTTTCGTTGCCGCAGGCATCATAAGCCTTGTAAACAACGGTATGGACACCCAATGGCAAACCTGGCGGCGGTACAAATCCACCCAATGCCGGGTTGCCGTTTATATAAACAGCTTCACCAATAGGGGTGATGATCTGGATAGTCACTGCACCACATCCGTCCGATACGGTAGGCGGTGGCAAAAACCCTTGCGAACGGCAGGGTTGCGGGTGGGTGCCCGGATGCGTGGCATTGATGGTGAAAGGCGCCATGCTGATGGTCGGCGGCGTCACGTCCATGACTTTGATGACCTGCACGTTGTCTTCTCCATTGGCACCAATGGTTATCACCGTGCTGGTACACCAGTCAATCACCGACCAGGTACGCACGATTTTCAGCGTATTGCCACAAGTGGCCACAGTGTCGTCTTCCCAGGTGATGACGTAGTTGCAAACGCCGCCCATGTTGTTTACCACACCAGAGCCTGTGTTGTCAAGCACCTGGTTTGGCAGGGTCGGGCTGGCATTGATGCCGCTTGCCTGCGGATCGGTGTCAACCACGGCTGGGTTCAAAATGGCTGCATCTGTAATATCCGGGAATGCGCCAAACTGGCTACAGGTCCAGGTAATATCGTCTGGGAAATCCATCGGTGGGCGCACCAATTGCACTTCCTGCACACAGTTGGTCAAGGAATAATTGCCCCTGTTGTCGTGTGCTGTATATGTCCTCAAAACACGGTAAATCCCATCGTTGCAAATGTTGTTGTCCACCACAGTTTGCCCCAGGAAAGTTACGACTGGGTTAGGATCACAGTTGTCAATGGCGATCGGAGCCGGGATGCTGTTGAAATCAACATTGCAGTTGACCTGCATGGGCTGCGAACAGTCGAAGATAGGGCCGAGTTTGTCTTCCAAGGTGGCATAGCCCCAGCATGGGTTGTTGTAAATCACGTCAATTACTTTCACGATAATCGTTTGGCCAGCATAAGAGCCGTCCACTTCGTAAACATTGGGCGTTGAAGGCACCAAATCGGGGATCAAAAAGCCTCCGAGGGTCGTGACGGTCATGATTTGATAATAAACGCCGAGGGGCAGCAGGTCATCGTTTACGCACATCGCAGGTTCGCCTTCCAAAATCATGGATGGCGTAATGGAAGCAATACAATCCTGGTTCAGCGAAATCTGCACGTTGTTGTTGCAGGTAATCGAGTTATTGAGCAGGTTGAAACAGTTGGTCAATGGCGTTGGGTCGTTGGAACCACCGGTGTCGCCCGGCCAGCCTGTATTGTTGCTTTGTGGTTGATAGCCTGCATCAGACAGGTCGTTCACTGTGACTGTGACGCCAGCAATGCCCAAGCCCTGAGCCGAACCGTCTATTTGGTTTTTCAAAAAGGCTGGAGCGCCTGGAGCGTCTGGGTTTACTTCGTAACGGAATTGCACCACGAAAACCTGTCCTGGGCGCAAGAGGCCGCCGCCAGTGAGCAGGTCGCCGTTGCCATTGTAGGCGTTGTTCACACCTGGGTTGGTGGCCGCATTGGTCAGTGTGCCATGAGCGCCGACAGGTACGATGTGCGGAGTTTCAACCACCGCCACAAAGGCGCTGCCCAATTGGCTCGGCGCACCGAGGTTTTCTATCAAATGCAGGTTGCTCAGGTCAACGTTTCCAGTATTCTGCACCACCACTTCGGTGATGACGTCAAAATTGCCAGATGTGTGGCTGGTAGCAAAATCAACCCCAGCAATGTTTTTGGCAATGCGCAATGCGGGCAGGTTGACCACCAACGGGTCATCGTCGCAGCCAGTGTTGCCGGGTACGCCAACATTGATTCCTTCTGGGTCGTCGCCGGCGTCTGAGTTGTCGCTGACGGTGATGCTCACACCTGCTGGGCCAACGCCGCTTGCTGATGCAATGGCTTGGTTTATCAGCGGCAGTGGGGCAGCCATTGCATCGGGGTTCAATTCAGCCACAAAATCAACCATAATAGTTTGGTTGGGCTGCAATAGGCCAGATGCTCCGTTGAAAATGTTGTTCGGGAAAGCACCCAAAACAGGGTTCACGGTCGCATTGGAACTAACAATGGACGGAGCCAAAACCACATTGACAAAGGCGCTGCCGAGCTGGGCCATCAGGTTGTCCGTCAGGGCCAGGTTGCTCAGGTTGACGTTGCCTGTGTTTTTCACTACTATCCTGAAACGAGCATCCAAATTGCCGGCTATCATGCTCAGTGCAGGAGTATAGCTGATGATTTGTTTTGAAACGCCAATGCCTGGAAGGTTCAAAACCAGCGCATCATTGCTGCCACCCGTATCGCCTGGGGCACCGGGGTTTTGGCTTTCAGGCGTTGTGCCCGCATCTGAAACATTGATGGCCAATAGATTGCCACTGTCGCAGCCTGGCATGGCTGTTTGATTGGGGAACAAGCCCCTGGCCGAAATATTGACTTGGTTCAAAGCGGGTAAAATGGCACCTACTGCATTGGGATTCAATCTCAATCTCAAGGAGACTGTTAGGGTTTGGTTTTGTGCCAAAAGCCCACTTGTGCCATTAAAAATGCCCGTTTGCGCATTGCCGTTGAAGCCTGCATTGAGCACTGGATTTGCCGTGGCCGTAGAAGCTGTAATGGATGGTGCGCTGACGATGCTGCCAAAAGCAGCGCCCAATTGTGCCGTCAATGCCTCTTGCAGGGCAATCCTGTCAAGTAAAGTGTTTCCAGTATTCTGTATATTTAATTGCAAAGTCAATTCAATATCGCCAGCTGCATTGCAGGCTGGGGAAGTTTCGTAGTTGAGTGCCGTTTTGGCCACGTTGATGGAGGGGATGTACAATAAAGTGCCATCCACGCTGCCGCCTGTATTGCCTGGTGCGCCGGTAGGTGCATCGGAAGCAGCGGATACATGGCTGCCAGATGGGTCGGTGCCATAGGCAAATGACTGGTTGGTGAGGGTATCGTACTGGAGCAGTTGGTTGGGGTCAAGTTCTACCACCAATTCTACCTCCAGGCTTTGGTTTGGTGCCAACATGCCAGAAGTGCCATCAAACAGCCTAATGGAGTTTTCGCCTTCAAATGAAGGGTTCAGCACAGGCGGAGTGTTCATGCCGGGCAAAATATTGGCACTGACAAAAGCTGCCAATGCAGCGTCCGGCACATGGTCGCCAAGGTCGTCTTCCAGTTGCAGGTTGTCCACGTTTACATTGCCACTGTTGGTCAAAGTCAGCAAAAAGGTCACGTCCGTATTGCCAGCAATTCCGCTGGCCGCCGGGCGTACACATGCTATTTCTTTGGTCAATGTCAAATTGTCCACATCGTCGTCGCCCGGAATAGGGTCTGTGTTAGATGGATCCGCCACTGCGAAAGGGTCGTCGGCAAGGCAGCGGTCGGAGTTGCACATAAACAATGTGAAAGGCTCACGTCCATAAAAGCCCTGGCCGGGGCCTTGTTTGTAATATTCCACGCAGACCTGCGTCACGTCGTTGCCGTTGGAACTGGCCTCCCACCAAAGGCCGACCGTCCGTTTTTGGTTGGCAGCAAAATGCACTTCAGAAGTGCCGCTGCCCGTCACCGTGCCAGACCAGGTGGAAGGGCCAAAAGCATTGTGCAAAGTGCCAACAACGGGCACTGGTACGCCAGTATGTTCGAATGAAACCCGCACATGTTCGCCATCATGGAAAAACTTGTGCTCTTCGGAATTGACAATCATCGGCACTGGCTCGCTAAAATTAAAGCAGTACATCGTGCCGGAATTGCCGCCCGCTTCACGGGCATTGTTGAAGCTGGTCAAGCCCCAGCGGTTCGGGAAACGGTTGTTGATTGCATTTGGGTTGGCAGTATTCGGAGCCCCCGCTACCGAAATGTCAACTGTGATCGGGTTGCCCATGCCGTTGCAAAAACCAGTGTGAAAACCTGCTACATTCGTCATGGGATCGTTGTCGTTCAGTGCAGAGCGCTGGGCCGATGTGAGGCGGTTCCAGCGTGTAATGGGTTCAGGGTCGTTGCAGACCATCATGCTCTCGACAAGCGGGGCATTGCCCTTTATTGCTTGCCGTGCTTCAGAAGTGTGGTTGGTAAAACCGCTTTTGATAAGCGGGATGGCGAGGAGGAGTACGATAAACGCATTCCAGTGCCATGCAAACTGTGGTTGGTAACAATTCGCTCGATTCATGAATTGGATTAAAAATTAGTTAATTAAAAAAAAATGTTGTGTAGCCCTGCCACTGCTGAGGCAGCGGAGGGTGAATCGGCGGTTGGGATGCATACTTTAAGAGGGAATCGGTGGAGAAGGATTTTATCGGTTTACTTTTCCCTCTGTAATTTTGTTGTATAAAAAATAATACTAATATGATGCCAAAATGAAATGTGTTTGGCAAAGAAGGTCAAAGTGTTAACATTTAAAAGGGAAAATCCACGTGGAGGAAGGGGATGACATGCTAAATGAAACTTTGTTTCCTTTTGGCATGGAGGCAGGGAGTGTGCTATGGAGCACAGGGGCGGGCAATGAAGAGGTGGGGATTGTTTGGATGATACTAAATAATAGATATAGAAGTAAAATTTTTCCCTAAAAAAAAGAAGCCGGATGGACTAGTCCGGCTCCCTATGTTTTTTGTTAATTATAACGTGAGTTCGGAGATTAACCCTTTGTAAATCAATGATATAGCCGCAGAGCGGCGGCAATGTTTGTAGCAAAATGCACCAATTTGTGTTCAGCCCCAGCGGGGCGGCAACTAATCATCGCCCGCCTTAGGCGGGCTGAAATGTATTGTTTTATTGCATTCTACAAACATTATCGCCGCTCTGCGGCTTAAAAATCTCCGAACTCAAGTTAATTATAGTGTTGTAAAATATGGGCTTATCAGCCCTCACCCGCCTTCACAACCCGCACCGTCTCTTGCCTGCCCAAGTAATTCATTTTGAAAAAATAGACGCCTGAAGCCCAGCCTTGCGTGTCCACCACCAGGCTGTTGCCCATGCCGATTTGTGCTTGGGTGCTTTGGTAAACCATTTTACCATAAGCATCAAAAACCAGCAGTTTCAACGAATGGACGCCATTCCAATTCTCTGGCAAGAGCCTTACTTCCTCCCGTGCGAGGGTGGGATATACCGCAACAGTAGCCTGTAAATCCGGCAGGGTATGGGCAGGGTTGACTTGAAATCCACAGTTTTCCAATTCGCCAAATTCCGACAAAGGGACTTCGTTGATGCCCGGTGCGACATTGCCTACCACCATGCCGTCCACCACATTGAGGAAGGTGAGGCCGCAAATGCTGAGGCCATAGCCGCCGCTGTCTTTCCAAGCGGCAAAGATGTGTTCTTTGCCTTCGACAAATCCAGCCGTCTCCACCCGGCAATCAAAGCCCTGGCCGCTGGTGATGAAAATTTCCTCCCCATTGAGGGCCTCTCCATAATAGGTGTTCAAGACACGGACTTTGATACCCGTGCCTTCCTGCGACATCACTTTCACATAATAAATATGGAAGTCTGTCCAGATATTGCCGTTCCAGTCGGTGACGGACTGGCAAAAGTTGTCGTAAAAAAAGGCGCAGGAACAAGCCCGGATTTGTTGGGAAAAAAGGACAAGTAAAAATGAGGTTGTGGTTAAGATAGATTTCATAGCAAATTGTTTAGTGATGAGAAAATGATAGTTGGCTGTTAGTGTATTGAGTCATTTGTCATTGGTCATTTTGTCATAGGCTAAAACATTGACAATCAATTGTATAAATGACAAAAGGCTGCATGAAGAAAATATTCTCAAAACATTAGTTGTTGGCTTTTGGCAGTTTATTTTTGATAGTACTTGCCAATTGCCAACAGCCAATAACTAACAGCAAAAACAAAGACAGCCTCGGAGATTGTCTGGTCTGCCCAACAGGCGCTGCTTTTTTCGATTGGTCGGCAGGTAGGCAAAAAATGAGGCTCATTTAGCTGCACGTTGCAACAATTATCGAGTCATATACGGGTTCTTTGCTCCAACAATTCAGTAGGCGTGTAACCAAAATGCTTTTTAAATGCAAAGGAGAAATGCGAAAGGTTTTCAAAACCTACCTCGTAGCAAACATCGGTCGGCTTCATGTTCTTTTCGACAAAGTGGTAGTGGGCCAATTGCAAGCGTTTTTGGGTCAACCACCGCTGGGGAGTCATGTTGAAAGCCCTTTTAAAGTCACGTTTGAAGGTAGTGAGGCTTCTTCCGGTCAGGTAGCCAAATCTTTCCATGGGCATATTGAACATGAAATGCTGGTTCTTCGTGACTTCGTATAGGTAAACATCTACCATCTTGTAACCCCTCGTTTACTTGCGTGAATCTTCGATTTTAACGAGGGGCTTGATACAGCACCATAACATTCATCTATCTTCTTTTCAGAACATCCACATCAAAAATGCCCATCAGTACAGTAAATGCTGATGTTCTGTAAAGAAGTTAGATGTGGGTTGGAGGCGTTTGTTAGTTCCTGCCATTAAAATGGCAGGTTACAAGATGATAGATGCACCATTTCAATTTACCCACAAGAAGTCACGAAGAACCATAAATATGTTATCCTATTTCCCGCCAAATGCGCACAGCTCCCGCAAAGTCATACATAGCGCACTCAGCGAGACCTTTCCGCACTTAGCGGGAGCTACCTTCCTTACCCCCGCTGTCCCTCTTTCCTGTTAAATGCGCCAAGCTCCCGCAAAGTCATACATAGCGCACTTAGCGAGACCTTTCCGCACTTAGCGGGAAATTCCTTCCTTACCCCCGCCTTTCCCTCCGCTTGCATTTTTTTTCAACTTCCACTTGCGCATCCCAAAAATTTGAACATACTTTGCATTTCAAAGTTCTTTTTAAACGATAAAACTAAAATCATCATGGTAGAAAAACACAATTTGATCGCATCCCCTTTTCACTTTTCTTCTTTTGCCAAACCCATGCTGATAGGCGCAGGCATTGCCTTGGCATTGATAGCCCTCTTTCTGCTTCCCATCAACAATCCAGACCCATCTTGGCCAAAATACTGGATGGTCAGGCCCTTTATCATCGTTCCATTGGCTGGGGCAGCGGGCGGTGCGTTTTACGCCTTTCTACGGCCCATGCGCCAGCAAGGCGGTTGGGTCATGGTAGCGGGCTATGTGTTGAGCCTGATAGTATTTATCATCGGCTTGTGGCTCGGAACGGTGCTGGGATTGGATGGGACGTTGTGGGATTGAGAGTAGGTTGGGAAAGCCGACTTATAAGGCCGTTTTCCTTCCTTCCTGTTTGGACTGACAGACCGCTGCCAATCGCTGTTTTAATGGTCTAAACGATGGTTGGCAGCGGTCTTCCCTAAAAATACACCCCTGCTCTTACAGATTTTCGAGCAACGCTTCTTCGCCATTGCACAACAGCCCTGGCTTCCTCCTTAAAAAATGGTTTGCAGCTTGCCCCGATACAGCTTTTGTAATAAATAGGAAATCAAACTTTGTTGCAAAAGCATCGAAGTGCCGTTTACAAAACGGCAGGAGCACGACAGGGACATGATCAAAGGTAAAATGGGCTTCAAAGTGCCAATCATGCAGTAAAAACAGCAATCCGTGTCTTTCTATAAGCGTTCCTACGATTACTTTTTTCAATCCTTGTCTTTCTATAAACGTTCCAAAACGTTTAGGATTGAAAAAAGTAAGACAAGGATTGAATATAGTAAGACAAGGATTGAATATAGTAAGACGTGGAACGAATATAGTAAGACGTGGAACGAACTTTCTTTTCCAAGGATCGAAAAAAGTAAGACAAGGATTCAATTAAGTTTTCCAAGGATCGAATCAACAAAGACAAAAGTTCAACTTTGTTTTCCCATTTCATGGAAAAGTAATCCGCAGATTGATGGGAGAAAGGCATGGAATGCGATGGGCAGGGCAGTTTGATTAGGTGCATAGGCTTAGGGAGCGGCCAGTGATGCTTCAATGTAAGATTTCTATAAACTGCCAGATGAAGTTAAAGCTCTGCAAGTACCGAAGCAGGTTCGGGGCTAACGGATGCGCTCAAAACTTGCTTGACTGTGATTTTTTCATTGGGGTAAGAGGCCGAAGGTTATTGGGAAGTTCGTAGGGCCTACGCCAAATGGTTAATATAATAATGATACGATGCAAACTAAATCCTTTAATATTTTTTGTTCTTCTTTCATAACCACTAATTATTAGTGACTTCCTGAGATTTTATGTCATTCCATTTTTCAATGAAAGTCTCTTTCCAACCTTTATTCAATATCCGATAAACTAACCAAAATAAAAACAGGCTAATACCATAGAACAGGATATCAATAATTCGATGATATCCTTTGAAAGAGAAAATTGCAATATCAAAAATAATCAATGCAAGAAAAATCCAAAATAATGTTCTCCGGAATCGAAGATTTTGCTTATGTCTAAATTTCATTAGTCTTGTTTCCCATTTCAAGTCAGAGTTTGATTCGAAAAAGACTATTATGTAAGCACCGATTTTGTGCATGGCTTGAATTCTTGAAGCAATTAACAAACATGATGGATAAATAATCAAAAGTGGCAGCCAAAATAGGAGGATTGAGTTTTCTGTTTCTATTTTCGGGAAAACAAAACTAAAAATAAGGATGCAGCCTGCTACGGAAAAATTCATCGTTGTAGCAATCATTTGATTAAGTAATGCAAACTCATCTCGTAATTCTTGAAATTCTAATTTTTGGTCTTCGTTCATATTGTTAATTTGTCGATTTTATTACCGCCATCGCTTAGCTTGCTGCCGTGCATTTGATTTGCGAACTGGCTGTTCGGCAGAATGAATGGCCATGCTTTGTATGCCCCATATGAACATTGAAGATGGCCGTTCAAGCCTATCAAAACAAAGATAGCCCAAAATCGGAAATTTGGAACACTGCCTCGATGCCAAAATCAGCGACAAGACCAAGCCTACCCAAATAAAAAGTACAATCGCCCGATAGCCTGTGCCGATTTTCGATGGGGAAAGGGCGGGTGCGTGGTTTGTATGCTGAAAGATTTTGAGAGTGGTGGGGGAGGAAGGGACTATCTTTGTAGGTAGCCAACAACTTCGTAGTCTCGGATAAATGCTAACATGCCGTGCCTGGTGATCGCTTGGTCAAACAGGTCGTATTCTTCGAGTTTTTCTTTGTTGTCATTGGATGTGTTGAAATGCTATATAACGTGTAGCTACACGATGTAGCGGCGTTTAGCCGTTATAGTCGTTGTAGTTGGTATTACCTGCTGGCTTTTTATTTGTCAATAAAGTCTTTTCCACAAACTATATCAAATTCCCATTTTTTCTGGTATTTACGAACTTTTCTATGTCGTTTAATATTTATGTCAATCTCATTCTTAAAACCTAATCCGTTGTAATATTCTGCATCAAACAATTCAGACATTCTTGGGTCAGCATTAAAAGTTTCCTCAATGGTCGAGACCTTCTCAAAATCTTTAGGCGAGTTGATAAAAAAACCACACAATTCTAATTCATCTCCGCATATTAAGTGCTCATTATAAGCTTCTCTATATTTCAAGTAATTTATGAATTGTGTTTTTGCCTTTCCTTTCTTTAATTTTTTTAAGGCAAGTACAAAAGCTTCTAAATCATCAATGCATATAGACCAAGGATACATTGTATCTTCCTTTTTTATTAAAAGATTTTCAAGATTCGTTTGAATATTACCATATTTGAATTGAGTAACAACTATGGAAAAATAGTCTTTAACTCTGTTTGGTTTTATTTGGAATACACTTTTGTTAGTTTTGTTATCAAAAATTTCAAAAGGTTTTCCTTCCTCGAATTTATTTTCAACTCTGACACATTGTTCATATCCATATTGAATTGATTTTTTGAAATCAGATTTTATCTTATCAAATGCTTTTATTGGGTCACGCATTGGTGTTCTGAAAAGAGTATCTTTAATTTCTACAATGAAGAAAAAACCTTTAAAGACAATCAGTAAGTCTTGTTCAGACCTTTTTTTATCTACATAGTATGAATCAAATATTAGAGCTTCTTTTCCAAATAACTTTCTAAAAACTTCTTCTACCTTTTTTTCAAGCATTAGGTTCTTAAATTGAGTGTATTTTTCTTTTTTTATTTCTGATAATTTTAAATTAATTCTATTATAAAAACTCTCAATTAAGAATTTGTATTGAGGACATAAAAATTCTGTTTCATTAAGCTTTATTAATGGCGTGTCAAAAAAAGGATTATTGTCCGCATAGTATACTAATTCCCCTTTCTTTTGATTTTCATCGTATGTCAAAAAATTAATTAAATTTTTGATAACATCAGTTGGTAAATTAATTTCATAAACATCATCTATGTTTTGAATAAAAATAAAACCTGGCTTATACATAAACTCTCTCATTAACTCTAGTTCAGGTTCATTTATCCATTCCTTTGGATCAAAAACTCCTCTTTTGATGAATTTATCAGTTAATTTTGGCCATTCTTCTTTATTCAAAAAATAGTAATTGCAATCAGTGAGCTTTTTGTTTATTAGGTTTTTAATGTGATTGCAAAATGTTATTGATTCTGTTACTGAAAAACCAAGAAGTTCTTTAACTTCTTCGTCAAATGCTCCACAGTTTCTCTGTAATCTTTCTAGAGTCTGCTCATCATATGAAAGTTGAGCGTTGCCGAAATAATTTAGAAAAGTTTGCAATGAAACCGAAACTTTATCAAGATTAGGACTATCTTTTATATTTTCATCATAAAATCCAATATCACCGAAATAGGTCATTTCAATTTCATTCAACAAATAAGTTATTTTTTCCCATTCATCTTCTGAAAAACCTACTTTACTTCCTCCTTTCTCAACTGAAAAAAACAAATCCGTTAAATACACAAATTGTTTCATAGGTGACATCAAGTTTTTAAATACTTCTGAAGTCTCCCTTTGGTCTATGTGTATTGTCATCTGGGTCAAATAAGGCAAGAATGAGTCTTTTTGAAAATCACAAATTAAAGATCCAAGTTCCTTGATTATTTCTTCTTGTGTTCTTCGTGATTTACGAATAGCCTGCATTTGTTCCCATTGCTTTTTTAATTCTTTGAGTGCTTCAGGACTTGGCTCGTTCATCTTTTTCTAAAAATTTTTAAGTTGACGGTATTCAGATTGTAGATAACGGTCTGTGTAGCTAACGTGCCGCTACACTTTTTTGCCTGCCGTTTTCATTTTTTCTTTAAATATTCTTCGTGTGATTCAATTAAACTCACTTGATAACTCAACAATTGTTCTTTCACTTTCTTAATGTCTTCATCTGCAAATTTTTCTGCAAGCAACTCAATTAGGTCTAAATTCATCAAGACTGATGCATCTATCAATTGTGGTTGCGGTCCATTCCATTTGAGATTTAGTTTAAATCCGTTTTCAGAATTTGTCAAATGATAAGTTAGTATATCTTGCCAGTTACCATGTATTGAATGGCTTGAAATTCCGTAGAAAATTGAATAAAATTCTTCGCCAGCAACTTCATCCGCTCTCTTTGAAATACTTTTCCATTTAGAACTTCTACTAACTTCATCTAATTCAAAATCTGATTTATCAAAACTTTTCTTTATTGATTCATTCATTCTAAATTCAATGTGTTCAGTTTCACCTCCTCTTTTTGCAACGTTTTCTTTAATCGTATTCCAGAGCTCTTTTTCTGTAATCAGAGAATATTTAACGTAATTTTTGATTACCCTTTCTTCAGAATTTGCCAAAAGGTATTTTACATTGACATATGTTTCTCCAATACATCTTGATAGAATTGAAGCAATTTCAATCTTCCCTTCGCAAATATTCTGTAGAAACGAAGTATTCAACTTAATATATCTATTTATATTACCTCCAACGACAGCGTCTTCTTTTGAAATCTCTTTAGGTTCTCCGTTTTCCTCACAGTATCCGATCCCAATTAATATCCACAATAATTCAATTGTTTGTTTCAGCAATTCAACTGAGGCGTCCATGAATTGATGGTAATCATTAAATTCAACTATTTCTGATTTGGAATACTTTGGTTTAATATGTTGCATTTCGTATTGCATTTTTTCTAATGGCAGGCAACGGTCTGTATAAATGGCATGAGGGCGCATAGCCTTCATGAACATTTTATGCTTTGTTGGCTGTCGTGTTCTCTGCTTTTTTAAAATCTTTTGTTAAATCACCTCCTTTGTCTTCTAAAAAATTGACCACTTTTTCTATTTGAGTATGAAACTCTTTAAATGAATTCGAATGGTTTTCATTTTGAGTAATAATTTCTGAATAAATTAATGTTGCATTCTTTAAATCATTGGTAATTTGTCTCACTTCAGGAATATTGATGAAATGTTTAACATATCCTTCTTTTAATGGTGTTACCAAATTGTCTTGATGATATTTAAGGTCAAACGAATTATTTAGTCCATTGTAATATTTTAACAGTACATCACCAATAAATTTATGTAAAGGTGGATTTGATTGTTGATATTGTTTTCCCAATTCTGCTGAGTAATCTCTTGCTCGGTCAAATAATTCTTTATATTTAATTTTCCTTTCGTGGTCAAATTTTTGTCCTTTGTCTTGTACCTCAAACATTTGATTGATTTGACTATTTAAGTAATCTACAGCCCCTGCTATTCTTCTATATAATTTAATGTTCTCAAGGTTGCTGCCATGTTTATTTAGAAAAGCATGATAATAATCTTCATTGTCAATTACCTTTGAAAGCCTTTCTAAATCTTGTTTAGGATGTATTGCTACTAAAGGTATATCTAATGGGTTAGAATCAATTTCTTCATAAAATTCTTTTATTCCCGAATTCTGTTTTTTTGCTAAATTGATTGAAGATTGTAATAACGAACCCAAATAACTATTTTTCTCATTTAGTTCCTTTTCTTCTCTGTCTCTTTCCTTTTTCTTCTCTTTTTTTGTCTGGCTAAAAAATATCCAAATTGCTGCATAAGCTCCAATTAAAGCTCCTAACATTTCAGGTAATGCGCCTGAAATAAAATCATAAAAATTAAATCCCTTTTCTTCCTCTTCTGTTTTTTGCTCCCCAACTACCGCTGTGAATTTATTTGTAATAGAATCATAGTTTTCATTAATGTTTTCAATTGCTGAGTTTAAAACGATACTATCACTCTTTGAAAGTTTATCTCCTAAATCAGAAATTTCAGTAGTAAGATTTTTTATCTCTTTACAAATTCCATTTGTTGCTTTAACCTGTTTTATTAAAATAGAATCAGTCTTTGTGTATCCTTGAGACAACAAAATAATTGGAAAACCAATAAACAGACTTACTAAAATTAGGCTTTTATTCATTTTTGAGTTTTTCTTTTTTTCATGGCAGCCAACGCAGGTTGTGAAAAAAGTCAAATTTTCATTTTTTCATAAAAAGTTGTCCATTCCACCTACCTGTCATCTTTTCTGCAACCCGCTACGCCCCGATAATTTTCAATCCTGCAAATTAGCATAATTCTATCTTCCAGAT
>JBGSKQ010000099.1:0-114026 GCA_041741095.1 Saprospiraceae bacterium | reverse complement strand
TCAATGAACTGATGCTGGAAAGAATTTTTTGCGTGTTTGGGAAAGCCGCAGACCCGCTAAAAAATCATCCAGCTATTATCCAAATCCGAAATTTCGGCGTCAAAGCCGCTGCTTAGACGCTTTAACTATCACGGACTATTGAAAGGATCAAATTAAATCTAAAATCTGATATCGTCTATCTTATATCTTAAATCAAAAAAACAAAATTCATTTTAATGATATAAAATGAAAAATATACTACTATCCCTCTTTTGGGTTTGCAGTTTCAGCGCCACCGCCCAAACCATCACCCACCTCTACGACCCCCTCAACCGCCTAGCCCAAGTCGCCTACCCCGATGGCACCACCATCGCCTACGAGTACGACAAACTCGGCAACCGCACGGGGCAAACTGTTACGGCCGGACAGGTATGCACTGGCTCGGCCCTGACGCTGACAGGGACGGATTTTTCCGGCACCTATTTCTCCCAAGGGCAAATGACCGTCACCAATGCCGATGTGAAAGTGGCAGATTTTGTCTCTGATACCGGCATTTTAATCATCTCAAATTTTGAAGTGGAATTGGGCTGCGATTTCGACGCCTACATCCAAGACTGCTCTAACCTAATGCCAAGCCCCTCCGGGCAGATGAAGGGAACGGACGTAGGGAAAAAAGAAGAAAAAGAAGAATAGATAATAGTAACAGTAGCAGTCGTACAAACTGCTACTGTTACTGCTATTGCTCCCCTCACCCCAGCATCGCCCTATCCCCCATGAAAGGCTGGTGGTAATGCCGCTTGCCCGTAGCCCGGTAGAGCGCATTGGCCAGTGCCCCGATGATGGGCGGGTTCAGCGGCTCGCCGAGGCCCGTCGGGTCTATGTCGTTTTGCACGAAGTGTACGTCAATCGCCTTCGGTGCCTCTGAGTGGCGGATGAGACGGTATTTGTCAAAATTGCTCTGCTCCGGTGTGCCGTCCTTGAAAGTCATGGTGCTGTACAGCCCGTGGCCGATGCCGTCCACGATGCCGCCTTCGGCGAGGTTGGCGGCGGCGATGGGGTTGACCACGATGCCGCAGTCCACGGCGCAGTGGACTTTCTGGATGACGGGTTTGCCATCCTCCACCACCATGTCTATGACTTGCGCCACGTAGCTGTTGTGGCAAAAATAAGCCGATACGCCCCGGTGGACGCCTGCGGGTGGATTGCTCCAGTTGGATTTGTCACGCACCAGTTCCAACACCCCGGCATAGCGGTCAGCTTCGTAGTCGTTGTCTTTTCCGACAGGAGTTTCCTTCGCTTTTTTCAGCAGTTCCAGGCGCAGCTCGATAGGGTCTTTGCCCATCGCCTCGGCCAGCTCGTCGAGGAAGGAAGACTCTGCCCCAGCGATGAAATTCGACCTGGGTGCCCGCCATGCACCGACACTGATGTTGGACTCCATCGCCCATTCTTCCGCCAAGTAATTGTCCACGGCACCAGCCGGGAAACGGTTGGCCGCCAGCGGACTTTCGGGGATGCCGCCCGCCCGCACATGGAAGGCGATGAGGTTCTTGTTTTCATCCAAAGCCGCCCGGTAATAGACATGGTAGGCAGGCCGGTAATTGCCAAAGGTCATGTCGTCTTCACGTGTATAAACCAGCTTGATAGGTGCGTTCATTTTTTGGGAAATGACTGCCGCTTCCACCAGAAAATGGCCGTAGAGCCTGCGGCCAAAGCCACCGCCCATACGGGTCATCTGGATGTCTATTTTTTCCAATGGCAGGCCGAGCCGTGCCGACACGGATTTTTCCATGAACTCTGGCGTCTGGATGGGGCCTACGAGTTCGGCTTTGTCGGCGGTGACGTGGGCGAAGAAGTTCATCGGCTCCATCGTATTGTGCGCCAGGAAGGGGGCGGTGTAGTTGCGCTCAATGACCTGCGCTGCTGTTTTGAATGCCGCCTCTGGGTCGCCGTCCTTGCGTACCTCCTTGGCCAGTTTAGCGCCGACCTCGCCCATTTTGGTGAAATGGTCGGCCGTATTTTCCAGTCCGGCAGGAATTTTAACGGCATTGCTATCACCTGAAAATCCAGCCACCATGACATTTTTCTCCGGTGCTGCCTCCCACTCGATTTTCAGCGCCTTTTTCGCCTGCATAGTTTCCCAGGTCGAGTTACCGACCACAACAACCAATTCAGGGAAAGCACTGGTGTCGCACCATTGCATGGCATATCCTTCGTTGTAGGTATTGATGGTAAAAACGTCCCTAACGCCGGGCATTGCACGTGCCGCCGAGTCGTCCACCGATTTCAGTTTCATGCCAAAGGCGGGCGGGTGGGCAATCATGGCGATGAGCATCCCGTCCCGGCGGTAGTCGAGGCCGAAGAGCGGCTGCCCGGTTACGATTTTCAGGCCATCCACATTCTTTCGGGGCGTGCGGATGATCTTAAAATCCTTCACGTCTTTCAGCTTCACCTCCTTCGGCACGGCGACGGTGGCGGCAGTCGAGGCCATTTCGCCGTAGCCCGCCGTTTTGCCGCTTTTTTCATGTTTCAAAACGCCCGCTACGGTTGTGATTTCGTCCACAGGTACCTGCCATGCCTGGGCCGCAGCTTCCCGCAGCATTTGCCGGGCGGTGGCACCTGCCATACGCAGACCTCGCCAGCCTTGGCGGATGGATTGGCTGCCACCGGCCAATTGGCGGGTAAACACCTCTGTGTTCAGTGGAGCCTGCTCCACGATGACGTTTTTCCAGTCGCAGTCGAGTTCCTCCGCCACGATCATGGGCATGGAGGTTTTCACATTTTGGCCAATTTCAGGGTTGGGCGATAGAATGGTGACGACGCCGTTTTCCCCTATTTTCAAAAAGCCGTTGATGTTGTACCATTCCTTGGGCATGGTCAGCGCCTCACTGCCCGATGGTTTGCAGCCAGCCAGCCAGCTAAAGCCGAGCATCATGCCGCCCCCGGCCAGTGCCGTGGATTTGATGAAGGAACGGCGACCGTATGTTGTTTTTATAATTGTCATTTTAATAGTCATTGGTCATTGTGAGCATTGGTCATTGGCGCATCGTAAACTAATGTCCAATGACTAATGGCAAAATGACGGTTTAAGAATTTGCTGCCGTTTTGATAGCTGCCTTGATGCGGGTATAAGTTGCGCAGCGGCAAATATTGCCGTTCATCGCCCCTTCGATTTCAGGATCGGAAGGGTGCGGGTTTGCTTTGAGCAAGGCGGCGGCGTTCATGATTTGGCCTGCCTGGCAGTAGCCGCACTGGGCCACATCGTGTTCCAGCCAAGCTTTTTGGACGGGGTGGTCGCCGTGTTCCGAGAGGCCCTCGATGGTGGTTATTTTCTGGTTGCCGACCTGCGACACGGGCATGTTGCAGGAGCGCATGGCCACGTCGCCGACGTGGATGGTGCAAGACCCGCACTGGGCGATGCCGCAGCCATACTTGGTGCCGACGAGGTTGAGGTGGTCCCGCAGCACCCAGAGCATGGGCGTGGACGGGTCAACGTCAACCTGCATTTTTTTACCGTTGATGTTCAATGTGAAAGATGCCATTGTTGTGAGAAGTTTTAAAAGCTAAAAGAAGATTTTATGGAATTTGCCGGGTGGCGCAAAATAAGCATTCGATTTTAATTGCGAGCCAATATAAAGCTAATAAATTGCTATAAAACAAACAATTAAATGTGACTTGGCCTAGATTTCCATTGAACTAAGAAACTGTTTTAATACCCCTCGACGGCCATAAAACGCCATCTTTCGGCGGCATACTGTGGCAAATTTTCAAGCGATAGGAGCCACTATCCCTTGAAAATTTCCCTTCGTCTGCCGCTCAAAATCTGACATTTTCTGCCTCGTCAGGGGTTTTAAAACAGTTTCTAAGCATGTATCGGTGCCAATTTTTCACGCAAAAACAAGCCCTGTTTTTTGCCCAAAAAAGCCTTCATTTCGGCCAGGATGGACAGGGCGATTTCCTCCGAGGTTTCCGCCCCGATGTCAAGCCCGGCGGGGCTGAAGACCGTGGCGAGTTGCTCCTTTGACAAGGGCCGGCCCTCTGCCTCGAATTCTTCCAGCATCCGGACCAGTTTTTTCTTCGGCCCCAGCATGGCGATGTAGCTGGCGTTTTTGGAGCAGAGTTCATGAAGCATGGCCTTGTCGTAGTTGTAGTTGTGCGTCATCAGGGCGAAGAGGGTGCGGCCATCCAATTGCATTTGCTGGAGAACCTGTTCCGGCTTGGCCAAGAGCACTTGGCAAGCACTGGCAAAGCGCTCCGGACGGGCATGGGTAGCCCGACCGTCCACCACTTTCGCATCCCAGCCGAGGATGCCGGCCATTTCCACCAGCGGCAGCACGTCGTTGCCAGCGCCAACGATGACGAGGGTGACGGCAGGCGGCACATGTTCGTAAAAAATGGTCATCCAGCCGTTTGGGGTAGGGTAGTCCACCCAGCGGCTCTCTCGGGATTTCAGCACTGCTTGGGCGTCTTCTGCCCAGCGGCCCTCAAGTCCGGGCAGTGGGCAGTCGCCTATAGTTTCACCGTTTTCACCCAAAAAAAGGCGGGTGCCGGGCTGTGTTTCCCGGCGGTTTTTCAACGAAAAAAAAGTGGCCACTACATTGTGCTGGCGAAGGGAATTTGATTTTTTCAGTAATGCAATGGGGGAGCCTGGATCATCGGTGAGGATAGGCTCGATGAGCACTTGGATGATGCCGTTGCAGCCCAGGCCGATACCGAGCGTGGCGTCGTCCTCGTCCATGGTGTCGTAAGGTGACGAGGGAACTGCGCTGTTCGTTGATGACCCGGAGCGCCTTTCGCATGGCGTCGCCCTCCAGGCAGCCACCACTGATGGCACCCGTCAGGCGGCCATCTTCGGCGATGAGCATCCGGGCACCTGGGCGGCGGTACGACGAGCCTTCCACATGTACCACCGTGGCGAGCGCCGAGCGTTTGCCTTCTTTTTGCAGCTCGTCGTATGAGCGGATTATTTCACGGATTTCTTTCATGGAAATAGGCAAATTATAAGGCCAAAATTACCATTTTTGGTTTTAAAATCTCCCCAACATCTGCTGCTCCCCCAAAAACGGCTGCCGATACACCTGTTTCCCCGTCGCCTTGTACAACGCATTGGCCAGTGCCCCGAAGATGGTAGGGAAGGGCGGCTGGCATATTGCCTCTTAACTTAAAAATGTCCATTTTTTACCAGTAATCACCCTTCTTCATCGGCGAGCTTTGCAGCTTTTCAAACCAAATCCTCGTCACATGGAAAGAAGAGATTTTATGCAGTCCGCAGGGCTGTTCGCTGCTATTGGCATCCTGCCGAACTTGGCCAATGCCACTTCCCCGACCACCACTTTTCACACCCCGCTCGAACCCTTTCTGTTACCGCCCGAAGCACCGCTTTCGCACAAGGGCAATATGGACATTAGGGTTTGGGTGCGCTCACACAAAACGGGTGGAGTGTATTCCTGCGTGGAGTGCGCCGTGGCGCCAAAAATCATGGGGCCGCCGCCCCATTTTCACAAAGAATTGGACGAACTGATGTACGTGCTGGAAGGCACGGCCAGCGTCATGGTGGAAGGGCAGGAGGTGCAAGTGCCCGCAGGTGGCTGGCATTTCAGGCCCCGCAACCTTCGCCATACGTTTTGGAATGCCTCCGAGCAGCCGCTCCGTTTCATTGATATGTACTTCAACCAACCATTTGAGGAGTTTTTGGAAAGGATTTTTCACGAACTTACGCCCGAAAACGGCTACCAACCTGATTCCGAGAAACTGCAAAAGGAGCACGACATGCTCAACGATAAGTTCGGGCTGGTCTATGCCCCAACGGCTTTTGAGGAGCGACAGGCCATTGCAGCCAAGTACGGGCTCCGGTGAAAATGCCATCAACAACGGTAGGCTATGATGCTGAAAGACTTCCTTCCACAACCTTCGCTGCGGGCCTTCGTCCGTTGTTACCGCATCGTGCACCTGAAGTTCGACAGCCACGACCCACCGCCGTTCAAGCCCTACACACCCCGGCCAGAGCATTGCCTCGCCTTTTACCCGCACGACCGGGAGCGGGTGGACTTCACGCAGCGCAATGGCAGTGCCGCCAATATGCCAGTGGCGCTCGTCGGGCAGGCGCTCTCGGTGACCAACCGCTTCGTGCATGGCAATTTCATGGTGGTGCAAATCCTGTTTCAGCCGAGCGGACTCTTCCGCCTCACGGGCATGCCCGGCCATGAAATCAACGACTGCTACCTAGAGGCTGACGCCGTTTTTTCAAAAGAAATCCACTTCGTAAACGAGGCGTTTTTCCTTGCTGCCGACTATGCTGAAATCGTGCGGGTAGCGAACGGCTTTGTCGCATCGCTCGTTCGCAAGGCGAAAAAAACGACACATCCCATAGACGACGTGTGCCAATGGCTACTTGGCAATCCCGCTGCTTCACTAGACAAGCTGGCGAGGGCGGCCTACCTCAGCCCCAAGCAGTTCGAGCGGAAGTTCAGGGAGCGCACGGGCGTCAGCCCGAAGGTCTTTACAAGGCTTGCCCGCTTCGACTGGGCCTTTCGGGAGAAAAACCTCCAACCCGCCAAGGACTGGCAAAGCATCGCTTTTGATTGCAACTACTATGATTATCAGCACCTTGTGCGTGACTATCTCGATTTTACGGGCATGCGCCCCACCCATTTCCACGACCTCGAAAGCCGTGCACCGGAGCGCCGCTTTGGGCTGGCGGAGCATTATTACGAGACGCAGGTGTAGGCTTGATTAGCACAGCACCGCCTGCCACCCCGCAAATACACCCGCTTCCCCGTTGTCTTGGACAACGCCCCGAATATGGGCGGGAAGGGCGGCTCGCCCATACTTATTGGGGTAGCAGCTAAAATTTACAACGATTGACCTTCCGTGCCCAATGACTAACCTTCCTTTCGTCAGGGCCGGGATAACTTGTGCAACGAATCGACTTACTTGCGCTAAAACCAGGCAAACATGCGCAAGGATTGATGAAACATTTGCTCCGTCTGGGGATACATACGCCCCGATTCACGAAACATGCGCAGGGTTTGGGCTGACGGGGGCTGAAGTTTGGCTTCCTTGCGCAAGGGCGGGGTTGACGGGGGCAGGGCGGGAAAGGCGACTCGCCCATGCCCGTTGGGGCGATTTCGTTTTTCACGAAATGGACGTCAATCGCCTTGGGCGCTTCGGTCATGCGGATGAGGCGGTATTTGTCGAAGTTCGTCTTTTCGGGAGCGCCCGCCTTGAAGGTCATTTCGCCGTAGAGCGCATTGCCGATGCCGTCCGTCACGGCGTCCTCGGTCATATTGGCGGCAGCGTCGGGGTTCACCACGATGCCGCAGTCTGTGGTGGAGGTGACCTTCTACACCACGGGCTTGCCGTTTTCCATCGTCAAATCGAGGACGTGCGCTGCGTAGCTGGTGTGGCAGAAATAGGCGGCAACCCCACGAGAAACCCCAGCGACCACAGGCGTTTTGCCCCAGCCCGATTTGTCACGAACCAGTTCCAGCACCCCGGCATAGCGGGCAGCATCGTAATCATTCTTCTCGCCGACGGGATTTTCCTTGGCCCGTTTCAGCAGTTCCAGCCGGACAGTCCAGATTTCTGAAGTGGACAGCGGGAAAATTGTCTTTCAATACCTCCGTTATGTAGATGAATCAACGTGTCCCTGGTCCGACGGTGGCAAGGTAACTGGATTGTGTTCGAGGAGGAAGATTTGGTTGAATTTAACTTCGAGGAGGAAGAATTAACCGCAACGAACGCATTTGCAGGAGGCTATTCAGGCTTCGTTGGGGGATATTTGATGCAGCAGGTTCAAACGGGAAAAATTGAAGGAAAAAAGTTAAATCATTCAGAATGGCGCATCACGGTGGATATTTCAGTAAATGGCCATTCTTATCAGCTTGAGAAAAAATTTAAACTACAATAAGGACTTTTTAATTCCAACAATAAAGCCTGGTAATTCTCACCATTTCATCCTCACAACCCAGGGCTCGCCTCCATCCTATGAGATGACACCTTTTTGCCTTTTAAATAACTGCCAAAACCTAACTGCGTAGCAGGCAAAAAGATGTCACCTCCCTAATTCGTTGATTTACAGCGAATTATCTGTCATTCGCCATCTACCGTTCAGTATAAAGGCAATTCAAAGTAATCTGTTACGGTGTACAAGCCTGCATCAGCGTCGTAAAAACAGCACCCAAAGTTTCCTGGAAATTGGGTTGTAAAACAATGCTCGTCGCCGCTTTGAAAGTCACGTTCGCACCGGCGGGTATCGTGCCGTCGGAAGTCAAATCCGTCGTCGCCTGGTATGTACCGCTGGTGATGACGCCGCTAACGTGCCAAGCCGTTGGGCAACAGCCAAGTCCGGGTGCGTCCGTCAGTGCGCCGGGGCCAGCCCAGTTAGAGGTGCTGCCCGTCAGGGCAAAGTTCGTCAGTGTGCCATCGGCGTTGGTGGGCGAGCGGTCTTCCAAGGTGGTCAACCCGGTGTTCGTGCCGCCTGCGATGCCCTGATTGAAGGAGTAGTAGGCGACCAGACCTGTTTCAGCGCCGGAGAGTTGCACGTTTTTAAAAGCCCGGATTTGGTCTTGCGTCCGGGCGGTGTTCCAGACCCGGACTTCGTCGAGCTTGCCGTCGTAGAAATCTCCATTGGCGCCAATCTGTCTGCCCATTTCGAAAGTAGTGCCTACGGTGTTGATAGCGATGGCTTGTGAAGCCACCTGGTTTCCGTCCACGTAAAGCGTGAGCGCCGTGCCATTGAAAGAGGCAGCACAATGGTGCCAATTGCCGTCCCTGATGCTGGCGCCGCCAGTCACGTCGGTGTTCAATGCGGAAAAGTGCAGTGCGTTGGTGGAACCATTGATGTAAAGCGAAGCCCGTTGACCGCTCACGAAAGTGCCATAATCAAACATCGCTTCCCAACCTGAACTGGCGGGAGACGATTTCATCCACAACTCAATCGTTCTCACCGCATTGCCGAGGGGCAACGAGGCGTTCATTCCCGTCACGTAGTCGTTTGTGGCAAAATCAAGCACCTTGCCGCTGCCGCTCGCTGCCGACCAGTTAGAGCCTGCGCCGTCCAGGGCGAAGTTGGTCAAGGTGCCGTCGTTGCCGTTGGCGCTCAAATCGTTCAGTGCATCCACGCCGGCATTGCCGCCGTCGGCGAAGCCCTGGTCGAAGTGGTAGTGAGCCACCAAGCCCGGCTCGTTGCCGACCAGCGTTTCGTCCATTTCGCACTGCACTTGCTGCGAGGTTTTGGCAAAATTCCAAATCCGCACGTCGTCCATTTTGCCGTTGAAATAGGGGTCGCCACCGAATTGCGAGCGCCCCAGCCAGGTGTTCGCCAGATTGCCCAAGGCAGCAGGCGTCAAAGTGATGGCAGTATTGCTGCCAACCTGAACGCCGTCTATGTACAAAACGCCCGTATTTGCTGCATCATCCAGCACGACGGCGTAGTGCTGCCATTGATTGGGAATGGCGCTGACGGAGGAATTAATCACCTGCTCCCCGCCGCCGTTGTTGATGGCAAACGCCGGTTTATTGGCGTTGCCGCCGGAGCTTGGCGTGAGCTGCATGTAAACGGTGGTGCTGTTGCCGAAGTCAAAAATCTGTTGCCAGTTATTTGACCCGTCCCAATACACCCAAGCCTCGAAGGTGAAATTCGTCAGCGAAGCCGTCAGGTTGGCGGGCAGGGCGACGTAGTCGTTCGTGCCGTCGAAGTCAAGCGATTTGGCGGGGTTGCAGTTCGTGGCAGCGACCAGCACGATGGGGTTGGAGGCGTAGGTCGTCGAGCAGGCGGGGCTGTCTTGCAGGCGCACCTTGATGGTGTAACTGCCTGCTGCCAAGCCGCTGAAGGTGTTCGACGTTTGCCAGGTCGAGCCGTTGTCCTTGCTGTACTCCAAAGCAGTTGGCGGGGTGCTCGTCTGCACGATGCCGCCAACGGCATCCACCACGATGCTGCCCGTCGGGGTGGTGCAGGTAGGCTGCGTGGACATCACGCTGTTGAGCGTTGGCGGTGCAGGCACGGGGTCAATTACGACGGGGTTGCTGGCGTAGCTTGCCGTGCAGAACGGGCTGTCGAGCAGGCGCACTTTGACGTTGTACGAGCCAGGCACCAAGTTGGCGAAGGTGGCAGACGACTGCCAGGTCGAGCCGTTGTTCACGCTGTATTCCAAAGTGCCGCTGCAAGCGGCGTTCACGACAATGCTGCCGGTGGAAACGGAGCAGGAGGTCTGGGTGACGGTGGGCGCATTGATGACAGGTGTGGCGCAGGAGGTGTAATCAATGCTCAAGCCCCAGTTTTGCAAAGTACCGCCGTCAGCGTCCGCCAAATCCTCGATGGTTAGCGTCCAAGTGCCCTGTGCGTTTTCGCCGTCGAAGGCGGCGAGCGTCTGGTTGGGCTGGTAATTGCCGCCGTTGGGCGGGCAGGGAGTGGGGGGGTAAGCATTAGCGCTTTCGTCGTCCAAATCGAGCAGGATGTTGACAAAGTTGCCGCAAATCTGGCTCAGCAAAATCCGCTCGGTGCCAGAAGGGCTTTTCAGTTTAACCCTTAAATCACCGATGTAAGTATGGTCAATGTCGAGATTGACCACTTCGATATCCGAAATCGTCCCTGCATTTGGAAAATCCAGCGTAGAGGTAACGGTGGGCGTTCCCACATTGGAGATGGCTTTTGGCACATCCACACTATAAATAGCGAGTGCGCTAATTGCATCGCTCGAAACGGGCGCTCCCGGTTGCGACCAATTGGAGCTTGTGCCCGTCAGGGCGAAGTTGGTCAATGTGCCATTGTTGGCGGGCAGTGCCTTGTCGTATAAAGTGGTCAAGCCCGCATTGCTGCCGTTCGGAGCGCCCTGCTCGAAGTCGTAGTAGGCAACCAAGCCTGCTTCCTTGCCGCTCAGTTTCACGTCCTTATCGTAAAAGATGTCAGACCCGGCACGTGCGAAGTTCCAGATGCGCACTTCGTCTATCAAGCCATCGAAGCCACTCCCGGTATCGAAAGCACCTATTTGCACCAGGTTGCTGCCTGTTGCCGCAGGGACGTTGAACGCCTCGTCCACCTGCACACCATTTTTAAACAATTGCATCACCTGTGTCGTGGAATTGTAGGTAACGGCGTAATGCTGCCAGCCGGTCGGGATGGGGTTCGGGTCTTGCACGTAGGTGTAGTTCCCATTGTGCCCGGCTGAAACTTTATACCCTGGTCCGGAAGGCACCCAAAAGGCATGAGGAGCAGCAGCCCCGCCGGAAATGATATTGTTGTTCTGCCCGTTGGCAGGCACCATGTTCACCCAGGCTTCTTTGGTGTAACACGAGGTCAGGATATTGCCGCAAACGACGTAATCTGTTGGAGCGCCGGGGTTGAATTCGAGCGCCGTACCACAGCCCGATGCCGCTGTCAGTACGACGGGGTTGCTGGCATAAGCCGTCGTGCAAACGGGGCTTGCCTGTTGCCTGACTTTGATGTTGTAATTGCCGGGAGGCAGGTTGTTGAAGGTGGCGGAAGCCTGCCAGCTTGCGCCGTTGTTGATGCTGTAATCGAGCGTACCGCCGCCCGTGTTCACCACGATGCTGCCCGTTGCCACCGAGCAGGTCGGCTGCGTCACGGTCGGGGCATTCACCGTCGGCGACGTGCAAGCGGCGAGGACGGTGATGCAGTAATCCTCCGTTTCAGAGATGAATTGAATGCCGGAATGCGTGGGCGCTGTGTAAAGCGTGAGCCGCACCCTCATGCGGGCAGCACCCAACGCAGCGCCAACCGGCACGGCGATGTTTCCCGTAAAATTACCTGAGCCTGCCGACAGCTCAAACTCCTCCCCGGCGTCCGCAAAATCAGCGTCCGCATTCCAGTCGAACCACACTTTCACCTCCTCAAAAGTAAAGGTGCTGACGCCCAGCGCCACCGTGATGGGGTAAGTAGCGCTGCGGTTGACGGAGGTACTGACGCCGGTGTAATTGGTATAACCCGCATTGCCGGAATTGGCGCAGGTCGAGGCGTTGCTGATGGTGTTGAAACTGACGTTGCTGATGAACTGCCCGGTCGTCTGGCAGCCGTCCACCGTGCCAACGGACGAATATTGCGCCGAGCAACCGCTGCCGGGGGTGTCGTCGTTGGTGATGGAAGCCGTCCCAGATATGGTGGTTATGTTGCCATTGACGGCGTTGGACAAGTCAACGTTAAAGAGTTCAGTTGCCTCGATTTCCGTATCGCCCGCCACGTTGACCGTGACTGTCTGGTTTGCCGCAGAGCCTGCCGGGAAGGTCACCGTCCCGCTTGGGAAAGCGCCTCCGACAAAATCCCCTGCATTGGCGCTGTTGCCAACTACGGGCTTGACGTGCCATTGCACCGTCGTCTGGTTGGTTGTGCTGCCCGTTCTGACCACCGTGAAATTAAAAGCCGTCGTGCCTGCATTGCCTTCGTTTACGGTCGGACCGGGTTGGATGGCGATGTCAGGCGTTCCCGCCACGTCGTCGTTTTGGATGGTGCCGCTCGCCGCCGCCGTGCCGATGGTGGCATTCGTAGGGGCAGACAAGGTGACGGTGAAACCTTCGTTCGGCTCGACTGTGAGGTCGCCGGTCACGTCCACGGTGACGGTCTGCGTGGCAGAACCTGCCGAAAAATTAACGGTGCCATTCAGGAAAATGCCCCCCACAAAGTCAGCGGCAACGGCTGGATTGCCGCCGGAACCGCTCGCTGTCGCCGTGACGCTGGAGGCATTCGTCAAATTGCCCGTGCGGGTGACGGTGAAATTGAAAGACTTCGTGCCTGCGTTGCCCTCGGTCAACGAAGGGCTGCCACTGATGGCGAGGCTCGGCACACTCGCAATGACGTTGATGGTGTAATCTTCGACCTGCCCAAATAGGGAGTTGCCGCAGGGTGTGCTGTTCATAGGCACATTGCCCGTATCATTCAACCTGACCCGCATCCTCGTAGCGCCCGTCGTGGCGCCCCCAGGAATGGTGATATTGCTGTTGAATGGACCCGTGCCGATAGCCGAATTGAAAACCTCCTCGCCGGGGTCGGCAAAATCAAAGTCTTGGTTGTAGTCAATCCACACGATGATTTCTTCATCCGCTCCCCCACCTGCGATAGTCGCCGTGAAACCGTAGGTCGCACCCTGCGTCACCGTCGTGGGAATGGTGGTGAAATTTTCGTAGCCCGTCTGACCGGTCGAGTGGTTGTTGATGGTGTTGAACACGACGTCGGAAATATTCTCAAATGTATTGCCGCCGACCGTCCCCGCCGTGCAGTAGCCGTCGTCGCCGAGGATGGTTCCGTCCGCCGTCGCCGTGGTGATGGTGGCGTTGGTCGGGTTTGAGAGGTTGACGGTGAAGGTTTCGTCCTGTTCGATGGTTGCGTCGCCGTTCACGTTCACGGTGATGCTTTGCGTAGCGGATGAACCTGCCGGGAAGGTGACCGTGCCCGAAGGCAATGTTCCGCCTGCAAAATCGGTGGCATTGGCAGAGTTAGTGCCGCTGCCCGTCACTGCCCACGAAGCGCTCGAAGCATTGGTCGTGCTGCCCGAACGGGTGGCGGTGAAGGTGAAAGCCGTATTGCCGGCGTTGCCTTCGTTGAGCGAGGGGCTGCCGCTGATGGCAATGGTCGGCGGAGTCCCGGCGTCGTCGTTCAGGATGGTTCCGCTCGCCGTTGCCGTCGTGACGGTTCCATTGGTCGGGCTGCTCAGGGTGACGGTGAAACCTTCGTTTTGCTCCACACCGGTGTCGCCTTTCACGTTCACGCTGATGCTTTGCGCCAAGCCGCTGCTGGCAGGGAAAGTCACCGTGCCGCTCGGCAAAACGCTGTTGTTGAAATCGCTGGCGCTAGCGGGGTTCGAGCTGGTGCCCGTCACCGCCCAATTCACCGTCGTCGCCGTGCCGTTGAACATATTTCGGTTCACCGTAAAAGTGAATGCCGTCGTGCCGCTGTTGCCCTCGTTCAGGCTGGGGCTGCCTGAAACCCAGACGTTGATGCCGTCGTCGTTTTTGATGGTGCCGGTGGCGCTGCCAATATCAATGGAGGCATTGTCCTGGGGCGACAGGGTGACGGTAAATTGCTCATCCGGCTCGCCGTTGGTGTCGCCGTTTACGTTCACCGTGAGTGTTTGCGAGGAAGTAGAACCTGCCGGAAAAGTAATCGAGCCGCCGGGGAAAACACCCCCCGGAAAGTCGGCAGCGGCGGCGGGGTTCGTGCCGCTGCCCGTCACCTGCCAGTTCAGGGTAGTAGCGACCGTGGAAGGGCATGAACGGCTGACGCTGAACGTGAAAGCGGTGGTTCCGCTGTTGCCCTCATCCTTCGAGGCGGCGCTCGAACTGATGCTGACGCCCGTTGCACCGATGCTCACGCAATAGTCTTCTGCCTCGCCTTTTACCACCGAGCCGGTGGGCGCAGGCGTGACGCCCGCTGCGAACACCCGCACCCGCATCCGGGTAGAACCCATGGCGGCATTGCCCGGTACGGTAACGTTTTTGGAAAAAATAATGCCGCTGCCCGTCAGGGTAATGTCTTCGCCCGCGTCGCTGAAATCGCCGTCGGCGTTCCAGTCAAAATAAGCATGCACCTGGTCGCCCGGTTTCATGTTGCCGACGAGCACTTGCAAGGAGTAGGCGCAGCCCTTGCTCACGGTGGCGCCGCCGGAGCCGGTGTAATCGGTGTAACCGGCTGGCAGCGAGGTGGCGCAGTTGGAACCCTGGTTAATGCCCGCAAAGGTTACCTGTCCAATGCCCTGGTCGGGGGCGGCGCAAGTGCCGCCCGTGTGCGCCGCCGCTCCGTAGGAGCCGGAGCAGGCGCTGGTGAGGGGGTCGTCGTCGAGGATGCTGCCGCTCGCTGCCGCCGTGCCGATGGTGGCATTGGCAGGGGCGGATAGGGTGACGGTAAAGTTTTCATTTGGCTCGTCGCTGGCATCTGCCTGGGCGGAAACGGTGATGGTTTGCGAGGCGGACCCCGCCGGGAAGGTGACCGTGCCGCTGGGAAAAGCGCCGCCGGGGAAGTCCGCAGCGTTGGCTGGATTGGGGGCGGAGCCGGTCACTGCCCAGTTGGCAGTGGACTGGTTGGCTAAATTGCCCGAACGGGCGACGGTGAAAGTGAAGTTGCCATTGACGCTGTTGCCCTCGTTGGCGGAGGGGTTGCCGCTGATAGCGAGGCTGGGCGGGGTGCTGGCACCGGGCTGCACGGTCAGGGGTCTGCTGTTGTTGCTGAACGTCACGCAGTTTGCCGCCAGCACCGCCGACAAGGACTGCCCGACCCAGGTGGCGGGGTTGCCCGAATTGACGTAATGTCCGCCATACATAAGGAAGCTGCCTTCGCCCAAGCTGGTGAAATTGGCGGTGCCGCTCAACGCCACAATGACGCTGGTGGCGGGGTTGACGGCGATGTAGGTTTGGGTGTAGCCGGCGGGCGGGGTGCTGTCGAGGTAAAAATTGCCGCCGGAAGCGGGGGTAATAGTGATGGTTTTGGTGGTTGCGCTGCCCGTCCAAAGCACGATTTCGTATTCCGTGCAGGCATTCAGGGTCATTTCCAAAGGAACGCCAAAACCAGCGCCGCCGCCGGGCGCCGCATGTGAATTCGACCCAATAAAATTGGCGCAGGGGGTTCCGCTGGTGAATGGGGCGGTATAAATCGAGAACATTTCGTTGCTAAAACCTGTGATGTCGAACTTATAGACCCCCGCTTTATCCACCATGAATTTTTTGCTGGTAAATGCCCGGTTGTAGTTCAGCGCCGTGCAAGCGGTGGAGTTGCCGATGGGCGCTGTCTGGTTCACCCCTGTTTGAGCCGTCCCGCTCGTCGTCATCGAAATGGAGGTCACAGGCTGCCCGTAAATCACCGTCGGCGAGTTCAAATTCAGCGCTGAATTGCCCGACGCCGCCGTCACGGGCGACACGTTGCAGAGGTTGTGCGCCGCCGGGGTGCACCCTGCGTTGGTAATCGTGAAGTTATTGTCTGACACATCGAAAAAGGAAAAGCAAGCGTACTGGGCGCTTTCCACCAAGATTTTGGCGGTGGTCGTGCCGGGCGCCGTCGAAGGGATGGTCACCGACTGCGAGCCGTCGTTGGGTGTGGAAGTGACGAGCGTATAAGGAAAGGTCAAACCGCCGTCAGTGGACATTTTGATGTTCAAAGCGCCGGAATAGCTGAACCCATTCAGGTCCCAGGTAACGGTGGTCGAAGCGCCTGCCGCCAGCGTGAGGCTCGTATTCGTTGGAGCAGTCACCTTGAACGGACCCTGCGCACTGACCGCCACGTTCAAGGTGTCGTAGTGAATGCCGCCTGCCCCTGCCCTGAAATCCCGCCCGGTCAGGCGGAATTTTATCGTCCGGGCGACGGTGGGCAGCGGCTCGAAATTGGAAGCGTAGTTGTTCGCCGCCACTAAACTCATGTGCGGAAAAGTGCGGCTGGGGTCGGTCGTGGGCGGATAGCTTCGGAACAAAGGCGTCAGCGTGTGGGACGCTGCCTGTGCGCCCAATTTGCCCTGAGCGCCGTTGCTCAAGGTGGCTTTGTCGTACTGTTCCCAACAGTAGTAAATGGGGTCGCTGTTGGCATCCGTGCCGGAGGCGGTCAGCCGGAAAGGGGTTCCTTTTGGCAAATTGTAAACGGCGGCGCAAGGCGTGGCGTCCACCACCGGGGGCGTGTTGCCGGAGGGGCTTAACACGCCGCAGGTCGGTTTGTCGGAAACGTAGGTCACCGCACCGTTGAGACTGGCGTGGTGGAAATAGTTGTTGGCAACCGGATAGCCGCCGCCGACGTTCGAGTTTTGCTGGTAACAAACATTGTTGTAGCTCAAAATGGTGACGCCGGAGCCAATCTCGTAGGCGTCGCCCAACTGATTGCCGCCTGGTTGGGAACAGAAGCCGCTCCAGGTATGCGGCATCCCGAACATGTGCCCGATTTCATGGGCTAAAATGGTCAATTCCTGGGGAGGGTCGTTCCCTACGAGCATGGAGAACCCTTCCCCTTTCCTGCGCCCCGGCGAGTATCCAGGCGTTTCGGCGTCATCGCACAAACAGGAAGTACAAGCGCCGCCGCCGCCCCAGTTCTGAATGTTATAGGTGCCGCCATGGAAAACGTGCCCGACGTCATATTTGGAAGGGTCGGGAAATTTCACGCCGACCGCCTGCCCTGAGCGGACAGTCCGTTGATTTTCGGGGAATGCGAAAAAGGGATAGGGTGCGTTCGTGTTGGTATAAATAAATGGTGGCGGGCTGATGGTAAACGTCATTGCCAATTCCCGCTCGTAAATGGCGGACAGGTTATTGACCACCGCCGCCAGCGCCGCCTGCGTTGCGCTGATGCTGGAACCATTGGCTTCGTAGTAATGAAAAGTCGCCACGATAGCCATGCGGAGCGTCCTTTTTGTGGCGCCGTTCGACCAGGGGGTGGTCGCCATCATCATGTTTTCCTGCATATTCACGGAAACCACCTCACCCGAAGCGCCGCACCTGAAACTTTCGCTCCCGTCTTTCAACAAGCGTATTTTGTGCAGCACCGGGTCGTTCACGTCCACCGGGGAGATTTCAACCCACCCCTCTTTTGCAAAAACGGAAGAACGCACCCCGGCTGGCGAAACGGTCAGCCTGCCATGCACGGTCGGGTCGTCCGCCGCCCGCATGGAGTAAGTTTTTAGTTCGGGAAATTCCTTGGCGAACTCGCCAGAAATCACGTCATTTTCTTCTACGATAAAAGCCCGCTCGCCCCCGTCGGGCATGGGCAGGGCGAGGGTCAGTAGTTTGGACTTGGCTTTCGCCGAGCCTTCGTGCGGGGCATCGATGAGTGCAGCCGTGATGGCTGGCAGGTCAATCGGCACGGTGACCGAGGCGTTGGGCGCTTCGGCTTTTTGCGCCTGCAAGCTGCCGGAGCAGGTCAGTGCAAGGCAGGCGGCGAGCAATTGCCGGAAAAAGCGGGAAGTGGAAGAATGAGTTTTCATGTTTGAATTTTTTTGAAGGAGATACAGGATTGTCTCTTTGTGGGGACGGACAAAGGTGAGCGGCGGATATGGGTTAATTCCGTCAACTTGGTAGCATTATCCGTCAAAATGAAAGGAAAAGAAAAGTGGCGAAATCCGTCAGGAGGGAATAAAACTATTGAAAATCAATCGTTTAAATACTCAGAGGGCGATTTTCCGAAGCGCTTGCTGAAACTCCGGGAAAAAGAGCGGGCGTCGCTGTATCCGACCTCGACGGCTACTTTTGAGATGGAATCAAACCGGCGGTTTTCCAGCAAATGACGGGCCTGGTCAAGCCGCATTTCTTGCAAATACTGGATGGGGGTAAGCCCTGCCAGCCGCTTCAACTGGCGGAGCAGTGTGGATTCACTCATGGCAAAACGGTGGGCAATCTGAGGGATAGTGAGTAAATCGCTTGCAAGGTTTCCCCGGACGTGTTTTTCAAAATTTTCCAGCCAAGCCTGGTCGGCACCAGGTAGGACGACCTCAGCTTTTTCTTCAACGGTTTCGTCGGGCACTGCCATTTTCCGGGCAGCTTTGTTTTTCAGCAGATTTTCAATCCGCACCAGCAGTTCTTCCTCTTCAAAAGGCTTGGTCAGGTAGTCGTCCACGCCAATGCGGAGGGCTTTGAGCCTATCTTTTGCCGCTGCCCTTGCGGTGAGCATGATGACGGGGATGTGGCGGGTGGCGTCATCTGATTTCAGCTTTTCGAGGAGCTGGTAGCCGTCCATGACAGGCATCATGAGGTCGCTTACAATTAAGTCCACAGTCTTCAGTCTTGCAGTCTGTGCGTTAGCTTTACCCGGACTGCGGACTGTGGACTGCCAGACTGAATGACTGCCAACGCCTCCTGCCCGTTTCCAGCGATGAGGACTTGGTATTTTTCTTTCAAAATCAACTGAAAATAGTCCTGCAAATCTGGGTTGTCCTCCACAACGAGCAGGGTGGGTTTCAGGGGTGAGACATCCGTTTTGGCTGCCGCCAACGGGAGGGCTGCGCTTTCGTTTTCAGGAGAAAAACCCTGTTGGGCATTGTCGTTTTCCAGTTCCTCCGCTTCGATTTTGGCATCAAGCACCGCCACTGGAAATTCCACCCGGAAGGTCGTACCCTTGCCCAAGGCGCTTTCCACCGCTATTTTTCCACCGAAAAGATGGGCGTAATCTTGGCAAACGGCGAGGCCGATGCCCGTGCCGCCCATGGCAGGCGCATCGTACTGGTTGGTCTGAAAGTAGCGCTCGAAAATATGGGGAAGGTCATTGGGATGGATGCCCGTGCCCGTGTCGCTGACCTCCAATTGAAGGTGCCTGGTTTCCAATCTCAAAACGCCCCTGACGCTGCCCCCGGCGTGGGTGAACTTGAAGGCATTGGACAGCAGGGTTGAACCATTCCTTGGGCATTGTGTGCTGGTGACGGCATAGTTGCCGACCTGCGAAACAGGCAACATGCAGGAGCGCATGGCCACGTCGCCGAGGTGGATGGTGCAGGCGCCGCACTGGGCCACCCGCAGCCGTACTTCGTGCCGACGAGGTTGAGGTGGTCACGCAGCAGCCAGAGCATGGGCGTGGCGGGGTCAACGTCCACCGTTTGTTGTTTGCCGTTGATGTTGAGTGTGAAGTTTGCCATGATGGGGATGGTTGAGGTCTGTGGAAATGGGTTCAAGGGTTTGGTGCAAAGAAACACCCATTTTTTTGGGAGATAATTACGGAAAAGAAACGGGAGGTTACGAAAATCAAACTAAACCATGTCGCCGTCTCCACCGCCACTGTGTACCTCGTTCCCACCATTCCGTTTGCTACCTTCGCAATATGAACGCCTTGCACCCACTCATCATCGCCCATTTCCAGCAATACCTGCCGCTGACAACCGGGGAACAGGAAATGATTGCCAGCCGGGCCAGCCAGCGAAAAGTCAAGCGGCGGCAAATGATTTTGCAGGAAGGCTTCACCTGCAAGCACTATTTCTTCGTGGTAAAAGGCTGCTTCCGAATGTACGCCATTGACGAAAAAGGCACGGAGCACAACGTCCAATTCGCTGCCGAGGGCGATTGGATTGCCGACATCGGCAGCTTCCATGCGGGCAAGCCGAGCGGGTTCTGCATCGAGGCCATTGAGCCGGCGGAAATCCTCCAAATCGAGCAGCAGGACTTGTATTTTCTGTACACCAATATCCCCAAACTCGACCGCATCTTCAAGGTCATCATCGAGAACAAATTTATCGAACTGCAAAACCGGGTTTTGCAAAACATCAGTTCCACCGCCCAGCAGCGCTACCTGCATTTTTTGGAGCAATACCCGCACCTGTCCAACCGACTGCCCAATACCCAAATCGCTTCCTATTTGGGCATCACGCCGGAGTTTTTGAGCAAAATCAGGAAGGATTTGGCGGGATGGCAGGCCCGCAATCGTTAACTATGCTGCACCTGAAGCAAAGCTGAAAGAATAGCCATAGCCAAGTAGCGCGTCACCTTAGATATTGCCGTCCTAATAAATAAGTCGCTTAATCCCGGCATGATGGATACTGCCGGGAATTTTTTTACCCTAACTGGATGACATTTATTACTCCCCCATTACCCTATTTACAAATTTGCACAATTTTCCTTTTTTTGCACTGCAAACAGCCATTTACCATGCATGGCTAAACAGGCAGTTTGCAAAGAACAAAATGCACTGGCATGAACGAGCAAGATTGGCATGTGATAGAGGTATCGGCACTGGAGCCGACGCTAAAAACCACCCTGGCGGAAGGGTTGGGCACGGCGGACGCATTGGCCCGCAAAGCACAATATGGGCCGAACGAGTTGCAGGAAAGGGGAGGCACTTCACCGATAAAGTTGCTGGTTTCCCAATTCACCAATACAATGGTGCTGATACTCATTGCGGCTGCCGTCATTTCGGGCCTTTTGGGCAAGGTCACCGAAACGGTGGCCATTGCATCTATCGTCGTGCTTTTTGCACTGCTTGGGTTCGTGCAGGAGTACCGGGCGGAACGGGCGATGGCTGCCCTCAAACGCTTGTCGGTTCCTTTGGTACGGGTGCGCCGCAATGGAAAGTTACAGGAGTTGTCGGCCAAGGAACTGGTGCCCGGCGATGTGCTGATGTTGGAGGAAGGCAATGCTGTCCCTGCGGATTTGCGCATCGTGGAGAGCGTGAACCTGCGCATCCAGGAGGCAGCTCTTACGGGCGAGTCGGAGCCGGTGGAAAAGCAGCATACGGTATTGCCGGAGGCAAACGTACCGCTCGGCGACCGCCGCAACATGGCCTACCTCGGCACGGTGGTGACGTATGGCAGGGGCACGGCAGTGGTCGTAGGCACAGGCATGGCGACGGAGTTGGGCAAGATAGCCACACTGCTGCAAACCGTGAAGACCGGGATGACCCCGCTCCAGCAGCGGCTCGAAAAAGTGGGCATTCAATTAGCGGTCGGGGGCGTCGTGGTGGCCGGGTTGGTCACGCTAATTGGACTGCTGAAGGGCGAGGCTCTCGATGAAATGTTCCTTACCGCTGTTTCCGTCGCAGTAGCCGTGGTGCCCGAAGGCTTGCCAGCCGTGGTCACGGTCACCTTGGCGTTGGGTGCCCAACGCATGTTCCGCCGCCGTGCCCTCATTCGCAAATTGCCCGCCGTGGAGACCTTGGGTTCGGTGACCACCATCTGTTCTGACAAGACCGGCACCCTCACGGAAAACCGCATGACCGTGACCATCATTGACGTGGCAGGGCAGCACCTGGCCCTACAGGATTTGGACAACTCGGAACCAATCGTGCCGAACCTCACCAGCGAGTTCCTGGAGACCCAACCCGTGGAAATCGGGCTGACCATGGCCGCCGGTGCCTTGTGCAACGATGCCTCTCTCCAGCCCGACCCGGAAACTGGCCGATACCTGCCCCTTGGCGACCCCACCGAAGGGGCATTGCTGGTGGCTGCCTCACTGGTTCACCTTCAAAAAAGCGAACTCGAAACCGCCATGCCAAGGGTCGGTGAGCTGCCCTTTGACGCCGTCAGGAAACGGATGACGACAGTTCACCAACTTTCCAAATCACCAGCGGTCTTGCCGCCGTCAGTCCGGGCGCTGGCGAACTCCCCCAGCCGTTTTGTGGCCTTTACGAAAGGGGCCGTGGATGGGCTACTGCCCCTTTGCAACCGCATCTGGCTCAATGGTGCGGCCATAGGAATGGACGAGCACTGGCTCCAACGCATTGAGGCCGCCAATGAAAAAATGGCCAAAAATGGCATGAGGGTCTTGGGCATGGCCCTTCGCTGGCAGGACGATACCACGCCCCAGGAAACTGACCTGGTTTTCATCGGCCTTACGGGCATGATAGACCCACCCCGGCACGAAGTGAAAAAAGCGGTGGCCACCTGCAAAACCGCAGGTATCCGGCCAGTTATGATTACCGGCGACCACCCCCTCACGGCCCGGTTCATCGCCCACGACCTCGGCATCACCGACAATTTCCGGGTAAAGACCGGGAACGACCTCAACCAAATGACACCGGAAGAACTGGCTGCCGTGGTGCGGGAGGTTTCCGTCTATGCACGGGTGACGCCAGAACACAAACTGCTCATCGTGGAGGCCTTGCAGGCACAGGGGCAGGTGGTGGCCATGACTGGGGATGGTGTCAACGATTCGCCCGCCCTTCGCAAATCGGATATTGGCATCGCCATGGGCGTCACCGGCACCGACGTGTCGAAGGAAGCGGCTGACATGGTTCTGCTCGACGATAATTTCGCCACCATCGTGGCTGCCGTGGAGGAGGGGCGTTCCATCTACGACAATATCCGCCGTTTTGTCAAGTTCTCCATTGCAGGCAATATCGGTAAAGTGGTGGTGATGCTCTTGGCGCCTTTGGCCGGCATTCCCGTTGCATTGCTCCCGCTCCAGTTGCTTTGGCTGAACCTCCTCACCGATGGGCTGCTCGGCCTGGGCCTTGGTCTGGAGCCAGCAGAAAAGGGCACCATGAAGAAACCGCCCCGTTCCCCACAGGAAGGTATTTTCAGTGGTGGCATGGGCATCCACGTTGTGTGGGTAGGCCTGTTTATCGGGCTTGTGGCGCTTGGCGCCGGGCTATTATACTACGACCCCGCCAATGCCAGCGACAGGCGCTGGCAGACAATTTTCTTCACCTCGCTGGCTTTTATGCAGATAGGTCAGGCACTGGCTTCCCGTTCCTCGCAGGAGTCGCTGTTCACCATGGGCTTGTTCACCAATCCGGTATTGCTGGGCCTTGTGATGTTCACTATCGCCTTACAGCTTATAGTCGTTTACTTGCCGTCCCTCGAAGGGTTTTTCCAGGTGGTGTCATTGCAAAAAGAAGAACTATTGCTCTGTGTTGGGTTGGGCCTTGCCACATTTTTGGTCATAGAATTAGAGAAAATATGGTTGAGGCGGCGGGATGGGGATGGTCAGCGGTGAGTAAGCAGCAATTTGAACTGCAACGCCTGGATTTTTTAACCCCCAATATCCCAAAGCTCGACTGCATTTTCAAGGTCATCATCGAGAATAAATTCGTGGAATTGCAAAACCGGGTGCTGCAAAACATCAGCTCCACCGCCCAGCAGCGCTACCTGCATTTTTTGGAACAATACCCGCACTTGGCAAACCGCCTGCCCAATACGCAAATCGCTTCCTACCTTGGCATCACGCCGGAGTTTTTGAGCAAAATCAGGAAGGATTTGGCGGGGCATTGAGCGGATTTCTTAAGATAGTTTAAGGGTCTAATCCCTCTACCCGCTGCAACTTTGCGCCTGAATTTCACCAATAAAAAGACAATGAAAAACACCTTGGTTTTCGTGCTGGCGCTTTGCGTTAATGCCGCTTTTGGGCAAAAACTGAGCCTCGGCGACCAGACTTTTGAACTGAAAAACGTAACAGGTTCCATCGTTGATTTTCAAGGCGAAAAAGTCCTGAAAATAGAGCGGGACTTAAATGCCATACCGTTCGACCCCAACAGGTTGGAGGCTACCGTTGACGAGCCGCATTATGCCAAACTGACCAACCTTGATTTTGAAGACGGCACCTTCGAGGTGAAAATGTACAGCCAGTTGCAAGACCCCTCGCCATTTCAGGGTTCGCAGGGCTTCATCGGCGTTGCTTTCCGGGCAGACGAGCACGACAAGGCATTTGAGAGCATTTATCTGCGGCCCAGGGTGGGCAGGTCGGAAAACCAATTGGCCAGGAACCGGACGGTGCAGTATTTTGCCTATCCCGACCATAAGTTCCAGACTCTGCGGAACATAGCCAATGGCAAGTACGAGGCCGCCGCCCCCGTCAACATCAACGAATGGATTACCATGCGCATCGAAGTGGCGGGCGAAAGGGCGGAGATGTTCATCAACGATGCAAAGTATTCCAGCATCGTGGTGGACAAAATGCTGTCCAAATCCAAGCACGGCAGCATCGCCCTGTATGTGGATATTGGCACTGTTGGTTATTTCAAAGATTTAAAAATTATTCCCGAAGATATTAATTCAGCCACGCCAAACACCCAATTAATACGGGCATTTCAGCCACCCAATAACGTTAATTTAATCCCTTATGGTGCCAATGAAAAAGCAGGCCATTATGTGCAGGCAAACGACGCCAAAATATATTATGAAGTATATGGCAAAGGACGGCCCATCGTGCTGTTGCACGGCGGCTTGTTTGGTTCAACCGTCGAATTCGCAGCATTTATTGATAGTTTACAGCAGGGTTTTCAAGTCATCGCCATTTCCACACGGGGACATGGCAAATCCAACTTGGGCACCGAACCGCTCACGCTCGAACAACGGGCAAATGACGCAATGGCGGTCATCAATGCCGTAACAACGGACAGCGTGATGGTGCTTGGGTTCAGTGATGGCGGTTATACCGCCTATAAATTGGGGGCCATGTTTCCGAATAGGATAAAGAAAATGGTGGTGATGGGTGCAGGGGAATTATATCCCGGATTGAGGGAGTTTAATTTTACCGCAAAGCAAGCCGTCGAAATGGACAAAGCCTATTGGGAACAGCAATTAGAACTTATGCCTGAACCCCAAAGATTGGAAGAAATGGTTGCCCAAATTGGTAATTGTTATAACCATTTAACGGTTGGCAAGGATTTATTGGGCAATATCAAATGCCCGGTGCTGGTGCTGGCTGGTGACCGTGACCAAGGCAATTCGGTCGAGCACGTCGTCAATGCGGCTCGCATGATTCCGAGGCATCAAATCTGCATCATACCCAATACCACGCATACGGTTTTCTTGGAAAACTGGCAGGCGGTTTGGGCGAGCATTGCGCCATTTTTGAGGGGTTGATGGTTAAATTCCAAATCGGCAGAAATATCCCCCACCCACAGCGGTTCTATCCGCATTCTCAACCAAATCCAACCCGCACGATGAAAAACAATGCTGCCCGTTTTGCCCTGTTGCTCTTGCTCGTCCTTTCCAGTTTTCACCTGTTTGCCCAAGATTCCCGCTTTCATGCGGGCGTGGTCGCTGGCCTGAACTTTTCGGAACTGGAAGGCGACGGCGTGACCGACTATTTTGGACTGAACACCGGACTGATCGGCACGGCGAGGCTGTCCAAACATGCACAATTGGGCGTCGAACTGCTGTATAGCCAGAATGGCGAGTACATCATCCCGGAATATTACCCGCCCCTTGAATACGGCCCCGTGCGGCTGAACCACCTCGAAATCCCCATCCATATTGATTGGCTGATTGGCGTGTTCCAACGGGACAGCTACTACGACCTGAACCTGAGCATCGGCACGGCCTATACGAGGTTGCTCGGCTACAAAGTCAAAGACATCGAGAAAACGGACGTCAGCGACCAAGTCATCTATGGCGACCGAGACCAATGGCACTTGCAAGCCGCAACTTCCTACCAATTGTCAAAACGCCTTGGGCTGAACCTCAAGGCATCGCTGCCCATCTCGGTCAATGGCTTGGACTGGACTTTGGCGGCGAGGTTGGTGTATATGTTTAGTTAGCGAATAAATTACAAGGGGACTAATAACCCCGAGTATTCGCCCCGGTCATTTTCAAAAAAACAATTCCACTCCTCTGAAATTCCCAAATAAGGTTCATCTTTGTAAGCGAGCCAAAAAAAGAATACAGATGACGATTTCAGATTTTGTGGCCAATGCGGCCAAATTGGACATGGGGGCGTTTGAGCAGCTTTTCCGGGAACTATCCCTTTTGCGGGCAAAACGGAAGGGGCAGAAAATATTGCCTGCCAAGGAAGCAAGTCTGGTTGAAAAAATCAACCAAAAATTCTCAATAGAGAAATGGGAACGCTTGCAATACTTGGACTGGAAGCTTGAAAACGGACAATTGAACAATGAAGAAGAAACGGAATCCCTCGCCTTGGCTGCCGAGTATGAAGGGTATTATTTGGAAAGGGTGAAATCCCTTGCTGCTTTGGCTGCCATCCGTCAGGTAAACATCGAAGTGCTTGCTGCGCAATTCAACCTAAATAGCCCAGCCGCCTCCAATGCCTAAGTTTTCGAGCCTTCCCGATACCCGTCAGCAAGTGGCCGTAAGGGCCAAGCAATGCTGTGAGTATTGCAAAAGCTTGGATACCTTCTCGCCCAATTATTTCACGCTTGACCATATCATCCCCGAACCGCTCGGTGGCACCGATGCGCTGGTTAACCTCGCCTATGCTTGCTTCCTTTGCAACAGACTTAAATCCAACAAGTTAAGCGTTTTCGATGCCGTATCAGCCACTTGGGTGAACATCTTCAATCCACGGCTGCTGGATTGGAATGAGCATTTCGCATGGAGCGAAGATTTGACATTGATACTCGGTATCAGCGCCATTGGCAGGGTAACGGTTGATGAACTGCAACTCAATCGGCCAAAGTTGGTCGCCTACCGAAAAGCCGTGGCATCATTCGGCGTTCACCCGCCAGGTTAAGGACGCCTCACAACCCCGTACTCGCCTCCATCTCCGCCGTATATCTCGTGCCCATCACCTCGATTTCCGCTGAAGCTGTTGCCATTTCCTGCAATTCCGCAGCCGTCATTTCAATCGCCGCAGCGCCGTTGTTCTCCGTCAATCGGTGCAGTTTCGTGGTGCCGGGAATGGGCACAATCCACGGTTTTTGCGCCAGCACCCAAGCCAGGGCGACCTGTGCGGGCGTAGCGTTTTTTTGCGCCGCAAATTGGTTCACCAAATCCAGTAACGCCTTGTTGGCGGCACGGGCCTCCTCCGTGTAGCGGGGCAGGATGTTTCGAATATCGCCTTCGGCAAATTTGGTTTGCTCGTCAATTTTTCCTGCCAAAAAGCCCTTGCCCAGTGGACTGAATGCCACCAAGCCGATGCCCAATTCCTCAATCGTCGGGATGATTTCCTGTTCGTGCTGCCTCGTCCAGAGCGAGTATTCGCTTTGCAAAGCAGCCACGGGCTGCACGGCGTGTGCCCGGCGGATGGTGCTTGCGCCAGCTTCCGATAGGCCAAAATGTTTCACTTTGCCTTCGGCAATGAGGTCCCGCACCGTTCCAGCCACGTCTTCGATGGGCACATTGGGGTCAACTCGATGCTGGTAAAAGAGGTCGAGCACGTCCACCTGTAGGCGTTGGAGCGAGGCTTCGGCCACTTTGCGGATATTATCGGGGCGGCTGTTCACGCCCGCCATTTTACCGTCCACGAAATTGAAGCCGAATTTGGTGGCAATTACCACCTGCCCTTGGGCGTGGGAAGCCGCAAGGGCTTCCCCTACGAGCTCTTCGTTGGTGAATGGCCCGTAAACTTCAGCCGTATCAAAGAAAGTGACGCCCTGCTCCACGGCGGCGTGCATGAGTTTAATCATCTCCTGCTTGTCCGCCGGAGGGCCGTAGCCGAAGCTCATGCCCATGCAACCGAGTCCGATTTCGGAGACTTCGAGGCTGCCCAGTTTGCGATTCTTCATGGTACTTTTTTTTAAACACGGAGGCACAAAGACACAGAGAAACAGGAATAGTATAGTGGCCCTCTGTGTCTTCGTGCCTCCGTGTTTTTTACATTGAGATTTTAGTTCCGCACCTGCTGCGCCGACTGCCCGGTATAGCGGTCGCCCACCACCGTGATTTTGGAGACGGCTTCCGTCAATTCTTTCAATTCGTCCGCCGTGAATTCAATATCCGCCGACCAAAGGTTTTCCTGCAAATGTGCCTGTTTGGTCGTGCCGGGAATTGGGACAATCCACGGTTTTTGCGCCATCAAAAAGGCCAATGCCACCTGTGCGGCGGTGTAGCCACGATGGTTCCCGAACTCGGTCAGTACGTCAATCATTTTCCAGTTTGCTACGATTGCCTCTGGCGTGTAGCGGGGCAGCGTCGCCCGATTGTCGTTGGCAGCGATGAACTTCGTCCGCTCATTGATAAGACCAGACAGGTAGCCCCTGCAAAGCGGGCTGTACGGTACGAAGCCGATGCCCAGTTCCTCGCAGACCTTGAACACGTCCTCTTCAGGCTTTCGCCACATTAGCGAGTATTCGCTTTGCAACGCCGTCACGGGCTGCACGGCATGGGCTTTTCGGATGTTTTCGCTATTGGCTTCACTCAGGCCAAATCTTCTGACTTTGCCTTCGGCAATGAGGTTTTTCACCGTCCCGGCCACGTCTTCGATGGGCACGTTGGGGTCAACCCGGTGTTGATACAACAGGTCAATATGGTCGGTGCGCAACCGCTTCAGGGATTGCTCCACAACGCTGCGGATATGGTCGGGCTTGCTGTTCAGTCCCGCCATTTGCCCGTTTTCGATATTGAACCCGAACTTGCTGCTGATGAGCACGTCCTTGCGCAGGGGCACCAACGCTTCCCCGACCAATTCTTCATTGACAAACGGGCCGTAAACCTCGGCGGTATCGAACAAGGTGACGCCCATTTCCACCGCCTTGCGAAGCAGGGCAATCATTTGGTTGCGGTCTGGCACAAAGCTGCGATGGTAACTCATGCCCATGCAGCCGAGGCCCAGGGCCGATACTTCGAGGCTGTGCTTTCCGCTTCCCAGTGTGCGCCGTTTGGTGAAATTGGGCAGGCCGTTGTTCCCTTTTGGGGCTTGTTTTTCCGAAATGGAAAAGTTGCTGAAAGCTGGTGCGGCCACTATAGAAGCGCCGAGGGTAGCGCCAGTTTTGAAGAAATTCCGGCGGCTTTTTTTAGCTGGATTATTCATAATGCTGGATTTTTTATGGTGATGAAATTCTAATTCAACACTGCAAAAATCAAACACTTTATACCCAGTATTTTAACCATAATCAAACAATAGGTTACGAAAATCAAATGGTTGTTCCGATTGAGACCAATCGAGTAGGTATTTACCCATTCCTAAACTTCAACGGGCTTGTCCCCAGCTGTTTTTTAAAGAAATTATTGAAATGCGTCACCTCCGTAAAACCGAGGGCGAAGGCGATTTCCGACACGTTCCATTGGCTGTGCTTCAGCATGATTTTGGCCTCTTGTAGTATTCGCTCCGCAATGATTTGGGAAGTGGTTTTCTCGGTCGTTTCCTTCACCGCCCGGTTCAGGTGGTTCACATGGACGTTGAGCTGCTGCGCAAAATCGGAGGGGGAGCGCAGGCTGACCTTCGGGTGGTTTTCTTCAATGGGGAACTGCCGCTCCAACAATTCCAGAAACAGGGTGGAAATGCGCTGCGCTGCATTCACCTGCTGCTTGTTGAAGTTCGTGGAGGGCTGCATCTTCATGGCAAAATGCAATAGCTCGAACACCAAATTGCGTAGCACATCATATTTATGGATATAATCGGAGTTAATTTCCTCGAACATCCGGTCATATATGCGCTGGATTTGTGGCACCTGCTCGTCCGTCAGTTCAAACACATGCTCGCCAATCGGTTGAAAAACCGAATACTGTTTAATATCGCTGAAATTATGGAAAAAATCCTGGTTAAATATGCAATAAACACCGTCATTTATCTGCTCCAATCGGCTGCACTGATAGGGAATCTGTGGGTTTGAAAAGAACAGCGCCTGCTTTTTTACGGTAATTATTTTGTCGGCATATTGCATATCTATATTCCCGATTACCAACATGATTTTATAAAAATCCCGCCGCTTATAGGGCAGCGGATTCGACTTGGTAATGTCCACGGGCACATGGGCAAACACGTTGAAATGCCCCATTTCTTTTTTGATATTATCGGGAATCCAGCCAAAGCGGCGTTGGTAGAATTCTTCTATTGATTCGATTTTTTCCATGATGATGAGGTTTAAAAGGTTTAGAAAGTTTAGTGGGTTTAGAATGGGGCAAAACTAAACCTCCTAAACCCACTAAACCTTCTAAACTCAATCACTTCTATTGCTCCACAAAATTCTTCCCAAACGCATACGTCACCCCCACGTTCCATTCAAAATCACTGACATTAATCTCGGATTTCAGCGCCTTGTTCATCATATAGCCAACGAATAGCGGCCACTTTCGGTGCGCCAAGGTCAAGCCCGCAGCAGCGTAAATGCCATCGTCGTCGTCAATTTTCAAATAATAGACCTGGGGGTTAAACCGAAGGTAAACCTGCTTCGTGAGCGGTATATTGTTGAAATCGGAACGGAGGGACACGAAGTGGTTCTTGCTCGAAACCTCCTTCTCGATGCCCTTGCCGAACAGGTAGTAGATACTGAGGGAAATATCCTTTTTAAGCTTGTAAACAGGGATGATTTCCACCGCCGGATAAAAGCGCCTCGCCTTGATGACGTCCTTATCCACGCCGTTTTCGGTCACGTTGTCCGATTTGAAGTTAATGGCCGGGGCGTGCGTACCCACGACAAGCTCGAACTTCTCTTTTTTCACCAATTTGTACCGCCAAATGAAGATGAAAGACCACGGCTTGTAGTCCAACATGGAATACCAAAACTGCGGGTGGAAGCTGAGCCGCCCTTTGTTGCCGCTGATGTTGAAGCCCGTCTGCACGGCAGGCTTGCCAAGGGAAAAGGTCGGCACGAGGGAGAAGCCGTTGTTGTTGGCATTGATGGTGCCGCTGAAATTGAGGGTGGACTTGGTGGTGTCGGCGGTTTGGCCGGAGGCAAGGTTGGCGAATAGCAGTAATGCGGACGCAACTGCCGCCATCGTGGTTCGTTTTGTTGCTTTTTGAAAAAACATTGGCTTGCGTATTTTATGAAAATCAAGCCACAAAGAAAAGGCGAAGCCCAATATCTGTTCAACAAAAATCAAAGAGAAGCTTACGAAAATCAAACAGTGAAAGGTCAGTGGAAAGGTGTTGGATTTTAAATATTAGCCCATTTGGCGAAGCGCTTTAATTTTTGGCAACAGCAAGCTAAGCCCATCGAACCACCTACATTCAGTGCAAGGGTGGGATAGAGTGTAATACCTCATCAACCGCTTCTTTATTTTGCTTCCTATTTGTCCAGCCAAAAGTGTGGGAGAAATTAATTTTACATGCTACCTTTGGAGCTACCTTGTTAAAGTTACAAAAAAAAACGAACCTTCCGCTCCTTCAAGACTTCTAATTCGCATCCATCTTTTTTAAGCAAATAACCACACAGTATGGGACATCAATACAAAAACATTCCGCCTTTATTCGTGGCAATTTTTTTATTTTTTGCGGCAACAGCCCTGGCAGGGAACCCGATCCTGGCAAATCCTAACGACGGCTTTGGTTTTGTGCAATGCACCAATATCGTTGACCCGGCCAATGGCGACATCAATGTGCCCGTCACTTCGCCCATCAATTGGGAACCCGCCGCCGGCAACCCCACCGCCTACCTATTGATGGTTGGCACGACGCCCGGCGGCACCGATATCGTCAACCAGGACGTGGGCAACGTGGTCACTTTTGACCCGCCCGGCAACCTGCCTTTTGGCACTACCATTTACATCACCGTGATTGGCTACAATGCCAACGGCCCCGCCACGGGCTGCACGGAGGAGAGCTTTACCACTGTTTCGGCACCGGTGCCCAATTGTACCAGCCTGACAAGCCCGGCAAACGGGGCCACCAACGTGGCCATTACCGCTGGCCTGAACTGGTCAGCCGCCACTGGCAGCCCTACTGGATACCGCCTCACCGTTGGCACTACCTCCGGCGGTACGCAGATATTAAACAACTTTGACGTGGGGAACATGACGAGCTACAACCCGCCTGGCGATTTCCCAACCAGTTCCAATATTTATGTAAAAATTACGCCCTACAACGGCAATGGAAATGCGGTGGGCTGCATGGAGGAAAGTTTTACCACCAGCAATTGCACGCCCAATTTGCTTATTGCCAATAATCCTGCTATCCCTTCGGGCACCTACTCCTCGTCGGGCGATTTGACATCGCATACTTCTACAGTGCCCAACAGCAATACGGTGGTATTCGCTTCCGATTCAGGCATATTGTTGGATCATGATTTTACAGTGAACCTGGGGGCCGTTTTTGAAGTGTTGATACAGGCTTGCCAGTAGGGGCAGCGTTTACGCCGCCCAATAGTCACGGACACATTGTTAAATGAAATGTGGTTTATTAACGCCGCCTTAAAAGACGGCGCACAGGACATCCTAAAGCCGATAGGTATCGGCTGTGCTACCTGCCGTCCACTACAATCAGCCTTTCGCTCACTTTTCCCTGGCCTGTAAAGAGGCTGACCGTATAAGTGCCACTAGCCAGCGAATGTGCGGCTATCGTTTTTTCATAAAGACCTTCCTCTTGCATTTGGCCTGTCAAAATCCAGGCAACGAGCCTTCCCCTTGGGTCAAAAACGCCCATTTTTACTTTGGCGGACAGGGGCAAATTGTAGGTCAGGGTAGCGGCAGCGCTGGCTGGGTTGGGTGAAATTCGCATCCACAACTCGTCGGCAGGGTATTTTTCCGCCATCTGCCTTTCAATGCGCTGGCGCTCCTTGGCCGCTTCTTTTTCCGCCTTTTTCTCTGCTTTCCGCTGTTCCTTTTCCTGTTTTTTCAACATCACTGGCGAAACGGGATCGCAGGGCGCAATGTAAGCCAGAAACTCAGCGCCAAATTCCACCTCGAAGCCAGGCTCCAGGGTAATGGATTCGCCCGCCACGTAGGTCACGTTGCTGCCCACCTTGATGAAGCCAGAAGAGGTAATGGTCAGTTCTGCATTGTAAAAACCGCTGGCGACGGGCCTTTCATTGCGTATCATCGTCACGGAGTCGCATTCGTTATCTGGCACAGGCGTACCGATGCAATAGCAGTAGGCATTGTAGGTGTCGTTGATGGTATTGGCATTGCCGTCGTCGCAGGCCGTGCCGGCGTTGGGGCAGGTATTGGCACCAAAGGCGACCTCGCTCAAGCCCACGCAGCCGGAGCCGTCGAAATTGCTCAGGGCCGTGATTAGCACGTACTGTGCGCTGATGCCCGCAAAGTCTGCCATGTTGAATCCTTCATAAGCAGAAGTACCGCTGGCCTGTGCCCAATTGAAAGTGCCAAGTTCCGACCAGTGTATGCCGTCGAGCGAGTAGTCAATCGCCACTTCGTTGAAACCTTGTGCCGAGTTGCCAGCCGCATTGTAGTTCCAAATATCCGCATTGTCCAGCGCGTAGATAGCGCCAAAGTCATATTGAACCCAATGGCTGAGGCCACGTTCGGGGTTGGGGCTTTGGCTGGGTTGGCAAGAAAGCCAGGAAGAATTGGGGTTGGTGGAATATCGATCTGTTTTTTCGTCGCAAGGCTCATAAGGCGTGTAGTTGAGCGCATTGGAACACTGCGGATCGGCACAAGGCGTACCTGCACAGTTGCAACTACCATCATATACATCATTAAAAGTATCGGCATCACCGTCGTCGCAGGGCGTACCAGCGGGGACGCAGGCAAGTTCGCATTTGTAGCGGTACAAATAAGTGCCGTCTATGATGTGCCAGTTGGTGTCCCTGGCCAGGGGCGTTTTCCAAAAAACATAAAAATCATCACCGCCTGTCTGCTCTTTGTGAACCACTTCGATGGAATAAAACTGGCCCGCCACGAGGTCAATAGAATCGGAGGTTTGCTGCGGGGTATCATAGTGGCCGAAGTCGTCGGAATAGCCGTCGTTGTGGGCAATATCGTCGGCTGTGGTAGTGGTTTCATTTGCACTGAGCATGAGGCGCACTTCGTTGTCGCCGGTCACGTTGAAAATATATTTTCCAGTGGCGGGCGCCCGCAAATAGCCGCGTATGCGCGTACCGAAGCGCTCAAAATTGTCGGTCAGCGGCCCGCTGAGGGTGGTCAATATTTCTGCACGGTCGGGCGAGAGTGGGTAATTTGAGGCATTGTACATGCTGGAGACATAGCTGCCGTTGATGTTGTCGTAATAAAGCGCCAGAAGGCTACCGCGCTCGCCAATACAAGTAAAGGGTAGGGTAGTGGGGGTGCCGGAACAGCCACAGTTGCCGTCCCACTGGTCTTTGGTTGTTTGCGGATTATTGTCGTTGCAAGCTGTACCGGCTTTTGGGCAAATAGGGCTGCAAAGATCCTCGTACACAAAATTTCCAGACACCAATACCCAATCGGGGCTGTTGATGGTGGAAGGTGTTTTCCAGTACAATTGTACGTGGTCGCCGCCGCCGCCTTCGCGTTCGTGCAGTTCAAAATAATAGTAAGCATTGGCGACCAGGGCAATGGTATCCGAAGTCTGTTCGGGATATTTATCATGCTCCGTGACGCCGCTCCAACCAGGCACCGTGCCGCGTTGGATGGAATTTTCCTTAATTGTATCGGTACTAAAATAAAAAGCGCAATAATCGTCGCCAGTTATATTGAAAATATAATTGCCAGTTTCCGGTGCTTTTATAAAACCCCTGATCATGGAACCATAGTAATCATTGTAATTCCCGGTCAAGGTAGCCAGGTTATTCAGGTCTTCAATATAATCGGGAGATTGCGGAAATTTTGGGCTGTGGTACATAAGCTGGATATCGCCGCCAAGCAGATTTTCATACAACATCCAGCCAATTTTTCCCTGCTCGCCAATGCAGGACTGCGCCAATAATTGGCCACTAAATAATAAAGATAATATGGTAAAATATAGCGTAAATATGGCCGATTTGAATGGTATATATATTTTCATATACGCTTCTTTTTTTCTGTTGGTAAATGGTTTTGGTATTTGGGCAATGAATGTTCGTTTTTATAAAAAGCCCAAGGGGTTCACACCAGAATTGACATCGTAGAACTGCCCGATATTGGGCAATATCAGGTGCAGGTCGTTGGGCGAAACGCCAAACCACAGTGCCAATTCCGCAAAATATTCATCGGTAGAAGTGGTAGGGATCAAATTCCCGCGGGGGCTGACCATCAATGGGTTGTTGTCCAAATACAAATCCGGGAACGAGCCATAAATATCTTTTCCATTCACAGCCCCGCCCGCAACGATGGTATTGCCGGCCCAAGCGTGGTCGGAGCCGTTGCCGTTGCTCGTCAGGGTGCGGGCGAAATCGGAGATGGTGAAAAGGGTCACCTTGTCCTCCATGCCTATTTCCTGCAGGCCGCTGAACAACTCGCTGATGGCATTGCTCAACACCATGAGCATGTATTCCTGGTTTTGGATAACCTCGCTGTGGTGATCCCAGCCGCCAAAGGTCATGAAGAAAGTTTGGCGGTTCATGCCCAGTGCCTCCCTGGCCGCGATGACGCGGGTGGCCATGCGCATATTTTCAGAAAGATAGTGTGGTGAAAAAACCGTGTTTAACTGCACCGTGCTGACTGCATCGCGGAACGCCTCGAAGGTATCGAGGGTCTGGGAAGTCAGTTGGCCGAGCGTGCTTTGGAACACATTCGAATAAATCTCCGTGGCCATGCTTTCGATAGCATCATCGCGCAGTCGGTTCAGGTAGCCGCTATTGGAATACCAGGTCGGCACCACTGGCACGATACCCTCCACACCGTCGCCCTGGTTGCTGATGGAGTATTCCATGACTGTGTTGCCCGACTGCCAGACATTCCTGCCGGACAGGGAGATGTTCATTGAAACGTTCTGGTTGGTGTTTTGGCTTTTTAAAATATCCGCCATGCGCCCGCCCCAGCCGATGGCCTCCCGGCTTTGAGGAATTGAGGTTTGCCACTGCTGTATCTGGTCGGAGTGGGAATACAGGCCCAGCGGGCTTTGTACCGAACCGTTGAAAAAGGCAGTGGCGTTGGGAATGGGTTCTATCAAGGTGCCTACATTGGCAATATATGCCAGGTTGCCCGCCTCGAACATTTGCTGCACCCCGCCCATGCTGGGGTGTGCGCCAAAGGTCTTTCCCGTATTGGTGTTGGCGTTCAAGGGCAAAAGGCTCGCCTGCGGCAAGGCCAGATCGGCGCGTGTAGCAGCGTATTCATTGTACTCGTTCGTGCCTCGTGGCACCAACATGTTGTACGAGTCGTTGCCCCCGGCCAGCAGGATGCACACCAGCGCCTTGTAATCGCTGGGCGGTGTGAGCGAGGTGCCGATCAGCTTGTTGATCAGCGACAGGTTGTTGAAAGACGAAAGAAAAGTGGCCGAGCCCATGCCCGCACAGCCAGCTTGGCGGAGGAAAGTACGCCGTGAGATTTTTTTCATATCGTTAGCCGGTTTTTATCTAAAAATCAAATAATCGGGTGAAATCATGGACAGGAAAATGGCCATCCTGATGCGGATTTCCCAGTCGTCCTGTGGCACTAGCAGCAGCGCCTCCTTGATGCGGTCGCGGGTGTCCCAGGTCATTTGTCCATGAAAAAGGATGAGGTTGAGACGCTCCAGCAGTTCATCCACATCTGTAATTTCGTCCAGTTGCAGTTCATCGTCCAGGTTCAGGTTGACGTATTTGTCGTTGTTGTACTCGCCACTGAAGATGTCCCGGTATTCCATCACCTGGTTGTCTTCCATCACCCAGTCGTGCATCCGGTTGGCGTAGCCAACAATGGTGACGGAATTGGTAATTTGAAACTCAGGCGCCACCAGCCCAGCGCTGTCAATGGGGCCGATGGGCACATAATCAGGCGAAAAGAAATTGAAAACACTGGGCGAACCCAATGGCCGCTGGAAGGCATTTAGGTAAAATTCGTCCATGTCGTTGCGGTAAATGCCCCTTTGGCTGAAGGCATTGAAAGCGCGGGAAAGGTGCGTCCAGCGCGTGATTGGCTCGCGGAGCATCCCGCGGTAAGGGTCGTATGCCAGGGCGCAATCACGCGCTTCGGGGTCGAGCAAAATGGCGCGGATGACAGCCTTCATGTCGCCCCTCACGCCCTGCCCGTTGTCGTTGAAGGCGGCGGCCACCCTACCGATGTAATCGTGCGAGGGGTTGGAAGTGATCAGGCGCTGGATGAGCTGGCGGCCGATGAAAGGCCCCACGTTCGGGTGGTTGAAGAGGTTGTCGAGGGCGTCCTGGATGTCGGCGTTGCCGTTGACGGGGTTTCGGTTCGGTACTACGAGGCCGTTGAGCAGGTGCTTTTCGCCAGGTTCGTGCCAGGCGTTTTTCATTTTCATGGGCTGGATAAAACTCAGCTCGCTTTGGGGGTTTTGGCCAAAACCAAAAGCATCGCCCCAGGTCAGTCCGGTAAAAATTTTGGCAAACTCCTGAATGTCGGCATTTTGATAAGTGGGAATGGGGTTGTTGAGGCTATCAAGCTGGCGTGTGCCGTCGGTATTGAGTTTGTAAAGGCCGATAGTGAAAAGCTGCATCACCTCCCGTGCATAGTTTTCATCTGGAAAGCGGTTGAGCGCAGTATCCGATTTGGGGTTGTTGAGGTGGGTGAGGTAAACGCCCATCGCCGGGTGGTAGGTCACATCCTCCAGCAGATCCCTGAAGTTGCCGAAGCTATTGTCCAACAGCATATCGTAATAGCCGGCGAGCGCCAGCGGCACTTCGCCCAGTTCCGGCACTTCGGACACGACAAAAATTTCGCTCAGTGCCAAACCCACCCGTGCCCGCAGCACATCGGGCGAAGTCATGATGTACTGCCACCAGGCCGAGTGCCAATACCACATCTGCGGTTGGATGTTATTGGGGTCATCGCCCATGGCAAAGGTAGAGTCAATCGCCTCGGCGGTGAGGTCTTGGGTGTATTGCAGCACATCCATCAGCTTGGGCTGGACGAACTGGGAATCCAGCCACTCCGGGAAGCTCATTTGCGAAACGGCGAGGATGGTCTCCAGGTCGGCCCCAAGGGTAGCCTGCGCCAGGAAGCGGGAAGCAGCGATTTCGTTGGGCAGGAAGCCCTCCCCGTCAAAAGTTTTGTCGCCGCCCGTACCGCTCGACGTAACGGACATGCCACCGTTATTGCCCTGTCCGAGTATGACGGGTGACTGTGCCATCGTCCACTTAGGGCAAACAATGGCCAATACGAAAAGCCATGTGCTTAAAGCTATGCTATGGGTGTTCATACCAAAAAGGTTATTTTAAATGGGAGCTAACGAGAAGGGTTTGCGGTGTTGCAGCGAAAATGCAGAAAATTCTCATAGGACGTTTATAGTCATAGCAAAAAAAATACCGAAAAGGAGGCGGCGGAAAGCATAAAACCTAACAATATGCAGAGGCAGCAGCAAAGGGGCAAAGGCTGTATCTTGCTATAAAATACTCTTTTAAAGAGCAAGATTTTTAACCTTTTTTTAATTTTTTAATCTTTTTTTAATCATGTTGAACCAATTAAAATTTTGTGATAAGAGAAAAAGTAAAAACTTTTTTTAACATTTGCACGATCTTTTGATTTTCCACTGCCCCCACGTCCTGTTTAGTCATTTTTGCTATTAAAATAGGATAAGGGTAGAGGAGCAAACACATTAAGCACTACCACCTATGGCACAGCACTCAACTACCAGAGGGAGATTTGATATCTCCCACAGCACCTGCATATTCCTACCAGCAAATTTTGTCAAACAGAAGATTTTTACTGCTACACTCGCCATCCCTGCTGCCTAAGGGCACAGAGCTATCATTTTTTAATTTTAAAATTTTACATTATACAATATGAGATATTTTAAACACACCCATTTGACAAGGGGCTGCAATTTGCCTGCCTCCTTCTTAGGGAAACTTGCTTTCCGCTCCATCCTGGCCTTGCTGGGCTTGAGTTTTTGTCTAAATACTTCTGACGCACAAACCGTGTTGATTGACCCTGCTGGCAACGGGGGGTTTGAGAGCGGCGGAACACCTGCTGCCAATAACTGGACGGTCGTCAACTCAACAGTTGATAGTTGGATAGTAGGCACTGGATCTGGAGTTAGCGCGGGTATCAATTCGGCCTACACCTCTTCTACTCCATCTGGTATCATGGATTGGTCGTACTCACAACTCTCCACTATTCAGCACTTGTACTACGACGTGACTATTCCTGCAGGGGAATCCAAAGTCACCCTACTGTTCAAGTGGAAAGTGGGGGGTGAAGGAACTACAACGTCCGACTGGGACAATATGAAAGTGTTCTGGGGACTTGCCAGCGGCATAACACCAGTAGCCAACACAGCTATTAGTTCCACCTTCCAGGTATCTGGTCCTGGCGCAGTTAGCGGAATGTACAAACTTAACTCAGCTGCCTACAATGCTGAAACCATCATTTTTGCTGGTGTTCCAGGTTCAACTTATAGATTGGTTTTCAGTTGGAAATCTGACGGTTCAACTATCGCCCCGCCTCCGGCAGCTATTGATGAGGTGTCACTTGTTTCATCAATACCCGGTAACTTCGTCTCTGCCGCTACTGGCGATTGGAACGTAGGTGCAACATGGGTTGGTGGCGTAGCTCCTTCTGCAGTGGATAATGCTACGATTACAGCAGGCCATACGGTCTCCATCAATGCTGCCAGTTTGGCAATCAACAACCTGACCGTTGATGGTACTTTGCAATACACTACAACCCCTACATCATTCACGGTAAATGGCAATATCAGTGTTTCTGCCACTGGCGTTTTCAACGTGTTCTTCGCCCCTACGACAGGCAAAACATTGATAGCCAGGGGAAATATCACCAATGACGGCACCATTGACCTTTCCAAGACAAGTGCTGTCTTGCAGTTGACGGGTACGGCCCCTCAAACTGTAAGCGGTGCAGGAACATTTACGAACAGCACCATCACAGGATTGACCTTTAATAACACTTCAACCACTTACCCCAGCATTACTTGGGGCGTGAACGGAATCATGGTATCAGGAACGACCGCATTTACCGCAGGACGTGTGGCCATCACGGGCAACTGGCTCTCGTGTGGTATTGCGACTGCAACAGGAACGCTTACGGTAGGAAGTGGTGGTATTTTGTCCGGCACGTTTGGCCGAGGACAAGCTACTGCTTCTACAGGCTCGGCCATTACTGCAGGTGCTGACCCTACTACTGTAACATCAAGGTATCCCTTTATCAACTCACTTGGGCAAAACCGGAGTGCTTGGTTTGAGAGGACGACTCCAACTGGAGCAGGTATCTTGGGTGTAACTTACACGGAGGCCGCCGGCTTTACGGGTGTATCAATTGCAGATGCAAACCCAGCCTATACTGTGGAACAGCGAACGAACGAAAATTGGTCAGCCTCTATCCTTGCTGGTACGCTTGCGTGTGCCTCCATCGAGTTCGCCGTGGTGGCACCGAATATTTTTGGCCCTGCGCCTCCGGTTTATCCCCGTTTGGTTATGGCAAGTGCTGTTGCTGGCACCAACCAGGCAGGTAGCACGACTCCTGGTGGTCAAAGAAACTTTACGGGCGGAACAGCCTTGGCAGACTTAACTGGGGGTGCCCTCTATTTGGGCTTGAACAATGCTGATTTTCCCAATATCTCCATTGCCAATGGCAACTGGAACTCAGCGGCTACCTGGTCTAAAGGAACAGTTCCAACCTGTTCGGACAACGTTTATATCATACATTCGGTTACCATCAACAGCGCAGGCCTCGTTGCCAAGGGTGTAAACATTGGCCCTAGCGGCGTACTCACCATGACGAGCGGTGATCTGACAGTTGACGCCTGTACCCCACGTGCAGATGCAATATTTGCCATAGGCGCAGGTACATTCGACATGCAAGGAGGCACCTTGACTGTCAATGGTTCATTCAGAACACTTGACACCTCCACAGGCGTTTTCAAACAATCAGGCGGTACTATCATTGTAGATGGGAATAACGGGGTTGCCCTAGAGAGCGTGGCCACTCATATCGCTGACTTTTTTTGTAATAACTTAAGCCACCTTCAATTGACGGGCGGTACTTTTATCGTTGTTGACCCTCCTGCTTCTACCACCACTACCAATGCAGCTTTCAAGGTATTCCCATCCTCAGCCTCAGGCTTTGCGCCAAGTTCGGGAAGTGCCTGGAACCTGACTTTTGGGAATGGCACCCAAACCAACAACGGTGGCCACACCAACGGTTACCTTATCAACTTAGCCAATACCAACTCCTTTAAGATTGCTGGTACTTTGACCAACAATGCAACAATAGGTGCAGGTACCAACCGACACATTTCCACTTCTGGTAACTTGCCGATTGGCAACTTGGTCATCAACAGTGGAACTGAGTACCGTACCGGGTCAACCCATTTTATCAGTGGCGACATCACCAACAATGGTACGATGGTAGCATCATCCACTGTAACCTTTTCCGATTTTTCAGCAAACGCTGGCGTTGTCGGCAACACGCCACAAACCATAGGCGGCACGGGGACTTTTAACAACTCCACGACTACTGTAACAGCTAATTTCACATCTATCACTGTAAACAACAACGGTGGGGTCACACTGGCAGTACCGCTTACCATGTCAGGCACGTTGTTGATGACAAAGGGCATCATCTACACCAGCGCTACCAACAACCTCCGCCTTGGCACTATTACGGCTGTCGGCACCCTGTCAGCTTCCAGTGTTTTTGGGGATGAAACCTATATTGAAGGCCCGTTCCTCAGGACTTTTGGCACCGTGGCCACTTCCACCAACTCCTTTACAAATACCCATCTGTGGCCCCTTGGTAAGGGGGGTAAGTATTTCCCAATTTGGTTAAACCCTCAAACTACCGCTGCAGGTACCATCTTTACTGGTGAGGCATTTGGTACCAATTCAGGTACGGCAGGGTCGGGTGTCACCAATCTTTCCAACACTACCTGGTCAATCATACCAAATACTACGGCCAACTTGACGAACGTACACGTGCAGTTGGGCGATGTGAACATTGGTGCAACTAATCAAATCCTCCAGGCACCAAATCTAGCAGGCGCATATAATGGTATCGTAACGGGTACGCTATATGCGGCGGGCACACCTGTCAACACATTAAAGACGAACCCGAACGGTTCCCCTATTCCTACGGCGGACTTTACGGGCTATTTTGCTTATGGCGACCTTACGCCTTGTGTAGTGCCTACTGCACAGCCGACTTCCTTGAACTTTGTATCTGTTGGTGCGACAACCTTGACCGTCAATTTTACGGCAGCTTCGCCAGTAGCTGATGCGTATTTGGTTGTTCGTTATTTGACTGGAGGCACTGAAACACCACCTGTTAACACAACACAATATTCAGTGGGTGGTGCATTGGGAACAGGAACAGTGGTTGCGGTCGGTTCTGCCACGACCTTCAACCAAACTGGCCTTACCGCCAATCAAGGCTACGACTACTATGTATATTCCTTCAACAATATCGGTTGTGGCGGTGGTCCAATTTATTTGACTACTTCTCCTTTGTTCGGTACTGTTACCACTTGCAACACTCCGGCTATTGGAGCACCAACTTCATTTGTCAATACGGCAAGGTCACAGACAACACTTGACATTAGTTGGACGGCTTCATCCACCCCAGGTGTTACTTATGAAGTTGATGTGGCCACCAATTCGGCCTTCACCGATTTCATACAGTATGCGAACAACGCTGGTGCGGGAACCACCTATACTGTCACGGGACTTTCTCCACAGACTACCTATTACATGAGGGTGAGGGCTTATGATAGCGCCACTATGTGCTACAGCACAAACCTGACAGGCAACAACAGTACACTTTGCTTGGCGACGACTGTACCCTACACGGAAAACCTCAACAGCTCAACGATTTGCTTGACCGTGCTGGGCACAGGAGTGGGCAATAACTGGTCTTTGGGCAGTGCGCCGACTACTCCTTCGGGCATGTCGGGTCAAACGGCTCGAATTGCCTCCAGCACTACTCTCACTACCAACAGTTATTTTGTCACAAGGGCGTTGTCCTTGACTGGAGGAACTTCCTACGACGTGATGTTCAAATACGGTAACACCACTACCAATCCAACCCTGTCCTTGGAGACACAGTACAATGCTAACATCTCAACATCAGGAGGTACGACCATTGCCACACTGGCGAACATCAACAACACAGCCGCACAAACGGCTACGCTTACGTTTGTACCTTCAACTACAGGCGACTACTATATCCTGATAAGGGCAAATGGCCCCGTGGCAGGTACTACTTCTACTGTCCACATTGACGATATAGAGGTGGTTGAAACGCCGACCTGCTCAGCAGCTTCTGGCGGCACCATCACTAGTTCCTACCCTGAAAGCAGTGCCTGTGGCAACTCCAACTCCACAGACCTCGCAGCCACAGGCTTCTCGACCGGCCTGGGTATTAGCTACCAATGGCAACGGTCGAACGACAACTTTGTAAGTAATATCGTGGATATATCTGGTGCCACGAACCCATTTTCAGCTACTGGCACCTTCCTTTCTGGATACAACTATTTCCGGTTGAAGGTAGAATGTTCATTCGGTTCGTTGGTTGGTTACTCTAACGTCGTTGGACCTATTTCATATACCAACGCCCAATTGGTAAGCACAACTCCCGGCAGTCGTTGCGGCATTGGAACAGTGACGCTGGGTGCTACTGCTAACCCTGGCGATGAAGTAAGTTGGTATGAGGCATCTACTGGTGGCGCTTCTTTAGGTGTTGGCACATCATTTATCACTCCTGTTATCAACTCTACCACAAATTACTATGCTGCGGCTGTCACACCTGTACCGGGTTCCAATATAACTCAAGGTGCGGGGGCAACAACAAGTGCAACATATTCCAACCCGTTTTATTCGCTTTGGAGTAACACCCACACGCAACACTTGATAACAGCGGCTGAGTTAAGTGCTTCTGGTCTGTTTGCTGGTCCGATAAATTCCGTAGCATTGAATATTACGAGTGCAGGTACACTACCGATGATTGATTTATCGGTTAAAATTGGGCATACAACTACCACCAACCTGACCGTATTCGATAACAATGCAGGATTCTCCACGATATATACCAATGCGTCTTTGATGCCTGTGGTAGGTGTGAATACCTTGGTATTTAGCTCGCCGTTTGTATGGGACGGAACCAGCAATATCATTCTTGAGTTTTGCCATGGCAACAGCGGAAGTACTGCAACAATGTCACGTACATGCCGTGCTGACAATACCTCGTACAATTCCTCTATCAAAGTGCATGTTTCTGCAGCAACAAGTGCAGCGACTATTTGTGCAGATGTAACCACGAACCTCTTAACCTACACTGTACGTCCTCAGTTCATTTTTAATGGCGTTGGAGCATGCGAAGGTACTCGCACGGCTGTAACAGCTACCGTTTCAACACCACCTGCGCTTACGTTAAGTGCTGCCAGCAGCACCATTTGCCAGGGCACACCTTCTTCGTTGGTGACTGTTACTTCCACTGTTGGTGATTACGATACCTACACATGGGCTCCCTTGAGCGGCGTATCAGGTACACCAGGAGCAGGCTATACCTTCAATCCTAGTACCTCTACCAACTACACGTTGACTGCTTCGCAAACGGGTGGCTCCATGTGCGTGAGCACGGTTGCCCACAACGTAACAGTCAATCCAGTTCCTACCAGCGTGATAGCAACTGCAACACCATCTGAAGTATGCTCTGGAGACAATAGCCAGTTGAATGTGACAGTTGCAGGTTTGCCAGGCACCATCAAAATCTCTGAAGTTACGTTGTTTAGGACTGGTACTGGTCAAACAGTTAGCTATCCTGCTTATGCAACGGGGGCAGATTTGGTCGAGATAACCAACACCTCTTCTAACTCGGTTGACATCAGTGGTTGGATTTTGCAAGACTTTGCCGATAATGCAACTACTGCATCACATGCAGGATTCGCTTTCCCGTCAGGTACCATTATTCCTGCTAACTCATTTGCCATTGTATGCTTGGGAACTGGCACTGATGATATTCCTAACCGTTATTTCAATACGGGCGGTACTAGTGATTCATGGTCTTCTGGCGGTTTAGTGGGTATTGTTCTTAAAAATGGCTCTACTATTGTTGATGCGGTTGGTTTAAACTCCGGCTATGATTTCAATGCGGCTACGGGTGTTACGGCAAGTGATTGGTCAGGCTTTGCACCTAGTGCAAGTGGCATTGCAGGCACCATAAGGTCTGCTTCAGTTGATTCCAATACTGGGGCAGACTGGATACAGTCAAGCGCCGGAACACCACAGACCATCGGTACTTACAACAGTGGCTATGCGGGGGGTGCAAGCATAACTTCTTATGCTTGGTCTCCAGCAACCTTTTTGTCGGCTACCAATATCGCCAACCCAGTAGCAACTGCCGTAACGGCATCTACTACCTATTCAGTGGTAGTGACCACAAATGCTGGATGTACAGTTACCTCCAACAACGTACCAGTGACAGTTGTGACAGGTGCGGGCATTACGACCCACCCCTCAAATGTCAATGGCTGTATGAATGGTACTGCCAATTTTGCAGTGGTGGCAACAGGCCCCGGCCTCACCTACCAGTGGAGAAAGAACAGTGTCAACTTGATGAATGGTGGAAATATCAGCGGTGCCACCACAGCGAATTTGATGATTTCGAGCCTAACAGGCGCCGATGCCGACATTTATGATGTTATAGTTACCTCAACTTGTGGCAGCCCAGTTACCAGCAACACGGCAACTTTGGTGGTGAATGCCCTGCCAACGGTAGCGGTGTCACCAACTTCTGCTACTTTCTGCACACCTTCTGGTACCCCAGTGACACTTACGGCAAGTGGTGCTGTTAGCTACACTTGGTCACCTTCTCCGGGCCTGTCTGGGACTACTGGCACATCCGTAACCGCTTCGCCCTCTACTTCTACGCTTTATACTGTTACGGGCACCGATGCCAATAGCTGTACAAACACAGCAACTTCGATGATAACGGCTTCGCTTAGCCCATCTGTCACAATCAGCCCAGCCTCAGCTACTATCAACTGTGGAGATGTACAGGCATTAGCCGTTATGCAAAATGCTAGCGCCAACCTTTACGATTTTTCAGGCTTGTCCGGCACGTTTACAGCTTTGTCTGGTGGAACAGCAGTAGATGTAATTGAGGACGATGACGTAGTATCAAGTGCCATTCCGATTGGCTTCAGCTTTACTTTCGAAGGGACAACCTTTACAGATGTAATTGCTTCTTCCAATGGTTGGCTTAGCTTTAATGCCAGCGCTGGAACGGCAACAGCTGCGGAACAGCGAACCAACGTTAGCACGGCACCAGCAGTCATGTTGCCGCTCCTTGCTCCGCTTTGGGATGACTTGGATGGTTTTGATGCGCCAGGTGCTGCAAGTTATCTTACCACAGGTTCCGCACCTAACCGGGTTTTTACCTTTGAATGGCTGGACTGGGAATGGAACTGGCAAGCCGGCGCAGCAGTAATCTCCTTCCAAGTAAAACTGTATGAAGGTTCTAATAAGGTTGAATTCATCTATCGTGATGATGCTGCTGCTGTAAATGCGGGTGGCGCTTCTGTCGGAATCATTACTTCCTCCAGCAACTACAAAATGCTGGACGGTACTGGGGCAGCTCCAAATGCGCTAACCTCAACATTTACCACAAACTTGAATGTTGAGCCAAGTACAGGCCGAGTTTATACTTTTGAAAGACCTACGTCTTCCTTCCTGTGGTCACCAAGTGCCGGCCTCTACCAGGATATGGCAGCCACCGTTCTGTACACCAACCAGAACTTGGCAACGGTTTATGCCAAGCCAAATTCTAATACTACCTATACAGTAACTGCAACTAATGCAAATAGCTGTATTGGAACAGCACAGGCAAGCGTGAACGTTAATGGCATTACCTACTACCAAGACAGCGACGGCGACACCTATGGCAACAATGCCGTCACCGCCGTGGCATGCACCGCCCCGATGGGCTATGTGGCCGACAACACCGACTGCGACGATAACGACATCACCGTCCATTCGCTGCAGCTCTACTATGTGGACAACGACATGGACGGCTTCGGCTCTACCACCACGGCCATGCTTTGCAGTTCCACTGCCCCGGTTGGTTATTCCACCAACAACACTGACTGCAACGACAACGACAACACCGTCAACTCGCTGCAGCTCTACTATGTGGACAACGACATGGACGGTTTTGGCTCCGCCACCACGGCCATGCTGTGCAGTTCCACTGCCCCGGTCGGTTACTCCACGAACAACACCGACTGCAACGACAACGACAACACCGTCAACTCGCCGCAGCCCTACTATGTGGACAACGACATGGACGGCTTCGGCTCCACCACTACGGCCATGCTGTGCAGTTCCACCGCCCCGGTTGGTTATTCCACCAACAACACCGACTGCAACGACAGCGACAACACCGTCAACACCCCGCAATTATATTATGTGGACAACGACATGGACGGTTTTGGCTCTACCACTACGGCCATGCTGTGCAGTTCCACCGCCCCGGTTGGTTATTCTACGAACAATACCGACTGCAACGACAACGACAACACCGTCAACTCGCCACAGCTCTACTACGTGGACAACGATATGGACGGCTTCGGCTCCGCCACCACGGCCATGCTGTGCAGTTCCACTGCCCCGGCCGGGTATTCTACGAACAATACCGACTGCAACGACAGCGACAACACCGTCAACTCGCCACAGCTCTACTATGTGGACAGCGACATGGACGGCTTCGGCTCCGCCACCACCGCCATGCTGTGCAGTTCCACCGCCCCGGTCGGTTATTCCACCAACAACACCGACTGCAACGATGGCAACGCTGCCATCAACCCTGGCGCAGCGGAGATTTGCAACGCTATAGACGACGACTGCAGCGGCTCAGCCGAAGCGGCTACGAACACTTGGAACGGTACCGGCAACGGCTCTACTTGGGACGACGCCGACAACTGGAGCGACGGCATCGTGCCGCTCGAATGCCAGAACGTGGTAATACCGACCGGATTTAATGTGAACGTACCAATTGGGTTTACAGGCAAAGGCCTTACCTTAGATGTTGCAACGGGTGCGTTACTGACAGTGCCTGTTTCGGCATTGCTGAATATTCAGCCTTAAGGATATACAAAGACATCGGCTTTCCTGCGGAAAAGCCGATGTTTTTCAACTACCCAGTTATTTAGTTAGGTTTGACTTATAAAAAGATAAACTTCCTAATAATAGGTGCTCAAAAAGCTGGCACCAGTTCTTTGGATCACTACCTGCGCCAACACCCAGAAATTGGGGTGGCCAGGCAAAAGGAAGTCCACTTTTTTGACAACGAGGAAATATTCGCCCAATCACCAGTGGATTACGGGATGTTGGAAAGCCAATTTGATTGGCAATCCAAGGCCAAATGTTACGGCGAGGCGTCCCCCATCTATTTGTATTGGGAGCCAAGCATGAGGCGTATTTGGGAATACAACCCCAATATGAAGCTCATCGCAATACTTCGAAACCCCGTGGAAAGGGCGTTTTCGCATTGGAACATGGAGACAGAAAGAAAGCAGGAAACTGCTGATTTTCTTTATTGCACGATAAATGAAAGTGAGCGTTCAAAAGAGGCGCTGCCATTCCAACACAGGATTTATTCTTACATTGACAGGGGCATGTACGCACAACAGGTACGCAGGGTTTTCAGGTATTTTCCAAAGCAGCAAGTGCTGTTTATCAAATACGAAGACTACCTGCAAAACCAAGTAACTTGGATTGAAAAGGTTTTTGAATTCCTTGGGGTCGGCGCAAACCACTCAATAGTTGAACAAAAAACCTTTACCAGCACTTATCACAGAAAAATTTCGCCGGAAGAGCGCGAATATTTGAACATGTTGTTCAAAAACAACATCAACGAAGTAGAGCAACTCTTGGGTTGGGACTGCGCCGATTGGAAAAATTAACACATTCCAGAAGTTTTTGGCAAAAACGGGCATTGAATACCAGTTTTTACTAACTTTGTGAGTGCATCCCTTCTTGATTGATATTTAAAATTCACCAAATTCATCATTTTTAAACCTACACAACATGAAGACCGTAAGATTTACTCTTCTCACCACTTTGGTTCTCGGTTTTTTCAGTATGTCCTCCTTTGCCCAGTTAAAGGTCATCGCTGATGGTAAAGTGGGCATTGGCACATCTACGCCGGCTAGGCAACTGGAAGTGTTAGGCGGCGGGTGCATGTTTACCAACAATGGCACCTACCCGAACAACAAACAGTCAAACTTCCTAATGAGGCACTACTCAGATCCAAACGTGCATTTTGCTTATTTCAATGCACAATCGGACCTCAACAACAACCAAGTACTCTTTGGTGGTGGTTCAGGTGGACAATATGCAGCTACCACTGTGGCTTTTTTGACCACTGCCAACACAACAACAGTGCTCGGCACAGAGCGTTTACGGGTAAACAACTTAGGTCAGATCAGGATGAACACGGCCGGTGCAATGGGCGCCCTCACCCATGAGTTGAACCTCATCACGGGCGATGCCTCCAAACCGGGCGGCGGCTCTTGGGCGACTCCTTCCGATGCACGTATCAAAACCAATGTGCATCCTTTCACCGATGGCCTACAGCAAGTCCTCCAAATCAAGCCTGTATTCTTCCAGTACAAACCCGAAACTGGTTATCCGAGCGATAAAGAATATGTTGGTATTATTGCACAGGAAATGCAAAAGATCGCTCCTTACACTGTTGAGGAGGTAAAGGTTAAAATTGAAGGCGACGACACCAGCACAAAATTGCCTGAAACACTCCTTACTTATCAGGGTACTGCCGTTACCTATATGTTGATCAATGCCATCAAAGAACAACAGGAAATGATCAATGAGCGTGACCGCAAAATCGAAGATTTGGAAGCAAGGCTTGACAAAATCGAAGCCATGTTGACCAATAACGGCACTACGCCGGGCAGCGTGACCAATATTACCTTGGAAGGTGCCAACGGTTCTTACTTGAAGCAAAATGCGCCAAATCCTTTCAGCGTAAACACTTCCATTGAATACAGCTTGCCGAAAAACTTCACAACGGCATACATCCAGATTTCCAATGTACAAGGTGCAGTGATGCGCAAAGTTGACCTGCCAAAAGCCGAAGGCGTTGGGGCTCTGAACATCAAAGCAAGGGAATTGGCTCCTGGTGATTATGTCTATACACTCGTTGTTGACGGCAAAATCATTGACACCAAGAAAATGGTGCTCATAAACAACTAATATTAATCTACCATTTGTTAGATTTCACATAAAAGCGCCAATCAGCAGAAGATGTTGGTTGGCGCTTCTTTTTTAGCCATTCTATGGATTTTAGAAAAGATAAACCAATATACTACGTATGCTCATACCCAAAGTCGGGAGCCACTTGGTTTAGGTTTCTGATGTACACATGCACTTATGGAGTACTGAAGCAATCGGCTGATGTCAATTTTTTTTATTTGACGACAAGGTTGCAGGACGATAAAATCCAGGAAAAGCTGAAAACTGGAAAAAAATTTTTTGTGAAAAGCCATTTCCCCTACCATGAAGGCCTTCCGTTTAGCGAGCACATTAGCGTTTGTATCTATATCGTAAGAAACCCTTTGAATACGCTGATGTCCAGGATAGACCACTATATTTTGGAAGGGATGGAAGTTTTTGCCACTCCTGAAGGCAGGGATCAAATAATACAAATTTTTATCAACTACGCAGATGAAAAAGGCATGGATCCCAACAGTCCAAGTGAATATGCAGGGGGTTGGAATCACAACGTAGTCTCCTGGTTGGATATCAATAAAGAAATCCCGGTTTATTTAATCAGGTATGAGGATTTAATTGAAGATACAGTTGGGGTTATTTCTGATCTGAATTCAAAATTAGAACTTGGGTTTACTTCTGAAAATATCGAAAAAAGCTGTGTGCTATCTTCATTTGAAAACATGAAGAAATTAGAGCAATACGAAATACAAAATGAGATTAGGGGTGCATTTTATTCACCTGTAAGAAAAAAAGTGTTCAATGAAAAAAACATACAATTTATTAACAAAGGCAGCCGCAGGAATTACCAAGACGAAATAAGCCCTGAATTGATTGAAAAAATCAAAACCAAGCTTGAAAAAGGGATGGAGCTAGCTGGTTATCTATGAGCTAATAGCCATCACAAACTGGTTTTGAAAAAAGCCACTTGCACATTCGCAGGAAGCTTTTTTCGTTTGCGGAGATTTATGTAAGGCTAATCCTGAAGGATAGAGTCAACCAAGGGATAGATAAATTCGGCAACAGAAAAATGTCCCAGTTCGTTAAAATGCCTATCGATTTTGCCGAATAGCGTCCCTTTTTTTCCTTGTTCACGAAAAAAGGGCAGCGGATCGGCGACCCTCATACCGCCTTCAGCCAACATCTTTCCAAAAATCCTATTTGGCAGTTCAAGATCTACCGATGCTTTGTCCACGCCTGCCGCCTTTAGATAATTAAAAAATAGGCGTTCATCCACTTGATAGGTGGTGGGCAAAAAGCAAAAAACAAGTGGCGTTTTTTTTCTATTTGCCAGTTCTTGTAAGTGTTTGCAGGCATTCAATGTCACTTCCCAAAATCCCGCCTTATCGTTTGCCTTGAGAAATTGGGGTTCAATATATTGTCCGCCCGTCTCTTTGGCAGCATAATATTCCACGCTTTTTTTGAGCAGCACGAACAGGTGCGAACGGGCAGACAAGTAGTTTTTAACGGGCTTCCAAAGCGCTGTTTGCAACTCTCTTTTTTCAAGCGATTTGGGCAGCCGCAGGCTGTGTTTTCTGATGGGCTGGCGAGGCGGAATGATGGTGTCGAACTTTTGGATGAAATCATTGCCCAGGAATATGCCAACAACGACGAGGTTGTAATGCTTTCTTTCCAATTCCAATTTTGCTTGCAAGTAATATTGCGAGGGTTCCCAGCCTCCAACCCCAGTATTCACGGCGCAATATCCGGGCGTCCGCTTTTTATTCAATTTTTTGCACAACAGTTCTGGGTAGGTGTCTTCGTTTTCAACTTGAAGCGATTCGAGGAAGGAATCTCCGAGGAATAAGATAACCTGTTGGCACTCCTTGCCTGTAACTGGATTCTTGTTTATTCTATATCCCAACGAATCGGTCACAATCGAAACGGTCTGTTCGCCTGTATTGATGAATTCATTTACAAAGGGCGCTTTTTTCCAACCTAATTGAGAATCTGGCATCCAGATTTTGTTGTTCTGTAGGGTCAATTGTTGTGGCGAAAATATCCGAACCAGCACCTCACCCAACAGTAATGTCAACAAGATGGCCATGAGGGAAATCAAGCAGTTCAGACCAATATTTTTAGGATTGATTTGTGCGTTGCGCTTCATCTCAAACTGAATGGTTATGCAGATGGAAGACGTTCGGCATTACATCTTTCCAATCTTTTTCGCAGTGCGTATTCATAAATGGCATAATCCAAGGCATGAAATTTCTTGAATTTTTCCAGCCATCTTTCATCTGGCGACACCATGTTTTTCTTTTCGGGATTCACATTTCTATGGGCAATCTCTATTAAATTTTCTTTTAAAAAATGATTGGCGAACCAAGTTATCTCCGATTCGTAATATTCGCTAATGCCGATGAAATCGAAGTTTTCGATAGGGAAGTTCCAAAGAAAGCTGGCGTAAAAATTCTGAAAATGCGGTGAAAAGCAGAAGTCGTCAAACGACCAATTTTCCTCCACCATTTTTATATGAAACGGATTGACCGCCTGCTTGCTATAGGTTCTGCGCCAATAATGGTAATGAGAAGTAAACCGTTCGAAAGGATCCCTGAGCCAAGTGACGAATGCGACATCCTGCTCTTTTAAAAAACATTGATACTTGTACGGTAAAAAATGACCGTGAATGCACTGTATTCCTTGATACCGGAGCAAAAACTGTCCGTAAATACTATTTTTTACCCTCGCTTTTTTCGCCTTCAAAATTCGCTCCCCGACAGGCATGCTCATGGGCCTATCGCCATAATCTTTCATAAAAGCACCTTTAAAATGCCCGCTCAGCAATTCCAGGAAACTCGTCCCTCCCGTCTTAGGCATGTGCAGGGATATGATCATAATGTTTTAAACAATTTTTTCCAGCCAAATATTACCACCCCCATTCTTGTAGCACAGGGGCATATTTTTAAAAACATGCCTGTGGTGTACGTGCAGGAAATGTGCAAAGAAGGCAATCCTAAAGCCCGTGTTGTACATCAGAAATGCCCGCAAAAAATAATCTTCGTTCCAATTCCGCCCCTGGAACACCCATTTTTTAGGGTATTCAAATGGATAAAAAATATCGTGGAAATGAATAATGACGCCTTTTTTAAGCGAGGGTATCACCTCGAAGATCAGGTAGTGCAAATCGCTGCCCGTTTTCACCACGTGAGATGAGTCAATGAACAAGATGTCGCCCGCATCGAGCGCCGAAAAGAAAGCCGGATCCACTTCCTGCACAGCGCTGATGATCACGCTGCAACTATCCCTGTCCGTCTCCCGCAGCAAAGAGTGCAGCCTGTCGGGATATGGTTCGATGAACACCAGCTCGGTGTCCATGTTGAAATATTCCTTGGTATCGAGCATCAGGGCAGACGAATGGCCCGATCCTACTTCCACAATTTTCCTGGGCTTGAAATGCCGCATCATGGAGTAGAGGATGATCCCATCGGTATAGGAATAGAAATTATTTTCAAAAGAATAGCGCAGCCCTTCGATGTCTTTGCTAAAGGGCATTTCCTCATAATAAGCCTCCAATTGCTGGACCAAGGCCACCTGGCCTTCGTCATTGAGATCCACGCCGGGCACTTCCCTTATATCGATACCTTTCCAGATTTTGTCTTCCCTCGCCTGGAGGTCTTCAATAGAGAACACGGGCGAATAAAAATGGCCGGGCGGGAAGCAGTCGTTCTTCTCGTAACGCTCTACTTTTTCCATCAGGTGCTTGACCTCTGGGTATTTTTCTGCCAATTCGCTAAGGTTCATATTGAATGGTGGTTTTGCATTTTTCGTCCAACATCCTGCTGGCCATTTCGTGCAGCATGATGTCAAAACGGTTGTATTGTTTGATGGCCTCAATGATGTCTTCCCGTATTGGGTCGTCTCCTTCTATTTTTGAGCCTTCGTTTTTTTCTGGAAAGGGCGTATCAGTAAATTGTAACCAGGAAGGGGCGCTTGCCTGGAGCAATTGCAGCGACAATTCCATTTTTTCCAATACCCCAAATGCGCCATAGACCTCCTCCAACAGCCGCGCTGCCTCGTCAAGCCAAGCGGGGTCGGCCTTGATACCAACGGGCCTGGGCACGAAGAGTTTCCCAAAAGAAAAAGCGCGGGCACATCGCTTGCCATACCCCGCCAATTTTTTCAAAACCGATTGCCTGCTTTTAAAAAAATTGACTCCATTGATCAAGTGCGTTAGCTGGATATTGGCCATCCGCTCCAGCATGTCTTGCAGGGTGGCCTTGTCCAGATCGTTCAGGTGGATGCCTTTCAGGTTTCGGTAGCCCAAGCGGCGGTGGAAAAAATTATAGTGCGAAATAAAACGCCCAACCGGCTCCCTCAGCAGGATATAGTAAAATGGATCGGCCATGTTCAGCTTGAACTCCTCGTGTACGCCGAACTTGCAATGTGCCGCCAACACCATTTTTTGCGAGCGGCGGTAAGCGTCCAGCTCCAGTTTCGTCAGTTGCGAAATGTTCTTCTGGTTGGACAAGCCGCCATAGCCTGGCACGTGTATTTTTTCTTTTTCGATACCGTTGTCCAGGGCCGTGTGGTAAATATACTCCCTGAAACTAGTGCCGCCGCACTTGGGTATATGGGTAAAAATGAATGAACGGTATTCCCTGTCCTTGTTGATTTTTGGGATAAAAATAGGGGCCTTTTCAGGCATTGGCATGGCCCCATTTGCCGCTTTGGATTGACAGTTTTTAATAACAACATGCACAAAAGAGTCCACGCTGATGATGCCGGAAGCTTCGTCAAAAATGTGGTAAGTGTTAAAATCGGCCCCCAGTTCCGCAAACCTCGACATCAGGCCGCCCTCACTGAAAATCCTGAACACCAGGATGCCCTCCTTTGGCCTCATGGGATCGCCGTGGTACTGCGGTTCTTCCAAGTGTTTTACCTGCCCATTTTCCATCACCGCCCGCACGTCGTCATACTTGGTATTGGCCATGTACGGCACGGTAAAAATGTAGCCGCCGCCCGGTTTCAAAACACGGATGATTTCCCGCTCTGCCGCCAGGGCATCCGGCACGTGCTCCATGACTTCCGCCGTCATCACTACGTCGAAAAAATGGTCGGGAAAGGAAAGCTGCTGCAAATCCTGGTGGGCAACACCGTCCACCAGTTCGCCAGAGCGGTATTTTGAACCAAAATATTCGCTGAAAAAGAACTGGGAGGGGCGGATATTTTTTTTCAAAAAATCAAAAATGGCAGAATTAGCCTCGGCAGTGTATAGCTTCATGCCCTGCTGGTTGATCAGGTCGCAACATTGCAGCAGGGTCTTGTCCGGGCTGCCGAACAGGTATTGCGAAAGCCCTTTCACCATGCTCCGCTGCCTTTCGACGGAGCGGCTGGACGAGGAATGCAAGCCCTCACGGAGGCTGCCGCTGTTGTTTGCAAAGTAGCAGGGGCTGCCGTCAAAAGGGTCTTTCCCCTCCAGCGAACCATTGGCATTTAGCCTGCCCAGGGCCGCTTCGTGGAGGCCGAAATCGAAACCAGCTTCGCCATTTTGTGAAAAATTATTGAAATACATCAATTGCCATTTTTTTACACCCCTTGTTGATTTCAGTCGGGTTGCACACTATCGCCTTTATTTTGCAGGCTCGACGACGAACCTCCCTATTGGGAATATTTGCCCGGTAGCAACCTTTTTGATGGCAAGCTCTTTTTCGCCTGGCTGGGCAAACAGTTCCGGGGAAAACGCTGCGGTGATCACTTTCGGCTGTATGGAGGTCAGCGTTGCAGCTTGGCCACCGATCATCACTTGCAATTCCCCAACATCTTTAGTGTCCTCAACTTCAATCCACAAGGCCCCGGAACCATCGGGCTGTTGGTTGGGAATAGCGTTGAGCGGCGTTGACTGCGGCCCCCAATTTTTGACCGCCAACTTGAATGGCTCCAGTTTGTGTACCAAACAATCGCAATTGAAAATATAGCCATATTGTATTTCCTGTCGCTGATCCCAATTCACCACCTGGAACTTAACCGGGAAATAGGAGCCTATCATTTCCTTGTTGTGTAGAAAACGGGCCAACACATGTCCCGGCGCGTCGGGATTGATCACCACTGACATGGTGTCCGGCTTTCCATCGGCCAAATAGGCGCTTTCCACAGTGTTTTCAATGCTATCCATGCACAGGCCGGTCCTATAAAAATATTGCTGGTTCAGCAGGGTGTGCAAAAAAGCAATGACCAACAACCCAATAGGGATCGCCGTCAAAAGTGCCCTTTGGGCATGTCCTTGTTTCAAGGCCAGCAACGCCCCGATAGCTATGCTGAATGCAATGCCAGAACCATATAGATAATGAGAGCCAGTGCCAGGGATCAATAAAATTGGCACCAGGAAAAGCACGTAGCCGAACAGGTAAGCCAGCACTGCCCTAAAGGAAAATGCAAGCCACAAAACGGCCAACAAGGCCAGGTGCCCTACCAATGCTATACCGATAAAGGCAGGTGATTGCAAGGCCCAATTGTGGGACTCCGTCAGAAAAGGCAGGAATGGATAAATGAAATAAACGAAAATACCTTCTGGCGCATTGGCCAGGGACGCCGAATAGGGCGACGCCGATTTCACGGTAAATGAACCGACCAAGGCTGGCAAGCGGTAGAGCATAAACAACAATACCGGCACAACCCACACTGCAAATGCAGTCCACAGCCGTTTGCTTTTTATGCTTTCAAAAGAAAACAGCAGATAGGCCAATAGGGTCAAGGGCAGGATAAGCGCAGTTTCTTTTGAAAGCATGGCTAGTATGGATGCCGTAAAAACCGCCAATAAGGATTTCACGCCGCCTTGCCTTGAGATGTAATTGTGCGCTGCAATAAAAGCAACCAATCCGAAAAGGATATAGAGGCGGTCCATCAATGCGCCCGACCAGCCCACTGAAAACGAAACCAAAGGGTTAGCCAGGAAGATGAGGGCACCCGCCCAGGCCAGTTTGCGGTTACCGCTTAGGCGAAACGCCGCTACAAACAGCAAACATGCCGCTGCGCCGTGCATCAGCACATCAACCAAATGGATCATGTAGGGATACTTATGGAAGAAAAGCGAAACAACACCCTCGACGAAATACGCCACCGGGCGCACCGCAAATGCAAAACCCTCGCCTGGCTTCAGCGTCACGTAGTCTTTAAAATAATCTGCAAACCCATAGCGCAGGATGTGGTCCACCTTCTCCAGTTCATCATGGCTATAAAAGCCAGGGTTAGCAATCAGCACGAGGCAGATTAGAATGGATAACAGGATCAGCCGCGCAAAAACAGCGCTGTTTTGCTCCGGGCAGTTGAATAGGTCTAAGATTGGCAAAGTTTTTTTCATTATTGTTTTGAATTAATTTTTATCAATTGCAGAAAGTGGCTCCACAACAAAGGTACCCACCCGAAGCGTTTTCCCGCTTTCCAACTGCCGGATTTCCAACTGATATTTGCCTTCCTGAGCATATTGTTCCGGCGGGAATTTAGCGGTGATCAGCCCTGGCCGCACTTTGGTTTGCAATGCTGGCTGACCGTCGAGCAGCACTTCCAGCCTACCAAGCTCGTCCAGTTTTTCTACCTTTATCCAAAACGCCCCGTTGCCGTCGGACTGCCGGTTGGCAACATTGTTTACGATAGTAGAGACGGGCCCCCATTCTTTAACTTCCAGCAGTATTCCGGGGCGTTTATGCAATATGCAATCACAATTAAACACGTAATCGGTCCATTCCTGGCGCTTATCCCAATCCAATATGGTAAACTCGGTCGGATATTTCCGCCCCTCTGTATAGTAGCTCAGCGATTGCACTTGCGAACCAGGCATCGCCAGGATGCTCATGTGCTTGGGCATATTATCGTCAACATAAGCCACATTAAGTGACGTAAGCATGGTATGCATGCACAAGCCATGCCTGTAAAAATATCGCTGGATCACCAAAGTATGCAAGCTAGCGATGGCAATGAGCAGGGCCGGTAAAAGTAAGTGAAGCCGATCTTGTGCCGCCAACAGCAATGCCGCCAGCGCAATACTGAAAGCTACCCCGGAGCCATATAAATAGTGGGCGAACATGTGCGTGATCGGCAAGGTGAGGACAGGGATCAAAAAAAGGGAATATCCGATCAGATATGCCAGCAAAGTCCTGACTGAAAAAGCGCGCACAATCAGATACAACAAAATCAAGTTGCAAGCCACTGCCAAAGCCGTGTAAAACATCGGCTGGAACAAGGAAAAACTCGCCTCCTCCACAAAGGGCAAAAAGGGAAAGAGAAAATAACCGAACAGTGCTATTGGCGCATTCAGAAAACTAGGTGCATATGCAGAATTAATATTGCCCTTAAAGCCTTCTATCAGGTACGGCAACCGATATAGCACTAGGAGCAGCACCGGCAACGACCACGCTAAAAAGGCTGCCCAAAGGCGCCTGCGGTTCATGTTTTGTATTGGAAAAAACCAATAAACCGCCAGTGCTGCCGACAACACCAAGGCCGTTTCTTTGGACAACATCGCCAAAACAGAAGAAAAAATCACGACTGCGAGTGCCGCATAGCCGCGCCGCCCAGTGATGTAAGCATGTGCTGCCAGGAATGCCAGCAAGCCAAAGAGCAGATAGAGCCGATCCATTAAGGCACCTGTCCAACCAACAGAAAATACCGCCAGCGGGCTTATTATAAACAAAATAGAACTCAGCCATGCCAATTGTCGCCGCCCGCAAAACTGCACAATGGCGAGGAACAACAACACGGCAACCAGCCAATGCATCAGCACATCTGCCAAATGCACCAAAAACGGATAATCTGGCAACAGCAGCGAGACAAGCCCTTCCACCAAATACGCCACTGGGCGCACGTTAAAGGCAAATTCCTGGTGCGGCTCCAGGGTCAGATAGGAGCTTAAATAATCCTGGATGCCATTCCGTTGAATATGGCTTGTAATATTTAATTCGTCGCTGCGGTAAAACCCAGGGTTTGCTATTATCGCCAGCATTGAGGCAACCGCAATGAAAAATAGCTGAATAAAAACTGCCCGATTTCGTGGCGGACATTGTAAAAGTAGTTTTTGGTCCATGCTGGGCATCGTTTTCTATAATTCAAAATGGCTATAAGAATTGCCTGTTGCAGCCGCCAAATTCTTCAACTTGATCTTCGAAGAAATCTCGTCCAGCCTCCCCCCGTGTTTTTTCAAAAACTTCTCAAAGTTCACCTTTTGGTAAGCCTTGAAGCCCTTGCTGGTATCCGTGCCGGAGGTGCCGCCCTCGTCGTGGTAGATCACGCAGTCGGGCGTCACGAGCGTGGCGATGCCATGTTCCCAGGCCGTGTAGCAGTAGTCGCTGTCTTCGCAGTAGCAGGGGTGGAAGTCCTCGTCGAAGAAGCCGATTTGGTCCACCGTGGCCCGTTTTACATAAAAGGCGCAGCCGGAAACATAGCCTGCATACATCGGCGCATTGTACTCCTCCTTACCAGGGTCGTCCCATTTGCCGATGTTGCGGCCCGTGCCGTCGGAATATAGTTCGGAGCCGAACTCCTGCAATTTGCCGTCGGGGTACAGGATTTTAGCGCCGGTAATACCGATTTCGGGCGAGCTGTATGCAGCGTCGCGCAGTGCCGTCAACCAGCCGTCGGTCACGTAGGTGTCGTTGTTCAGCAACACCACGTCGTTGGCGGGGAACAGTTGCACCATGCGGTTGTTGGGGATGACGAACACGTCGTTGGTATCGGAGAGGATGGGGACAATATTGGGGTTCAGCTTGGCGGCGGCCTCGAGGTATGGGCGGGTGCCGTCGGTACAGCCATTGGAATAGACGAGGATGCGGTACTTGATTCCCTGCGTGTTGTTTTCGATGGACTCGATGCAGCGCTGCAACAGTTTTTGTTTGTTCCAGGTGACGATGCAAATGGAAACCTCCGGTCCTGCGATGCTTTCGAGCATGTTCTTTTTCACGGTTTTTGGCCCCACCAGATCATACAACTTGCCCTGGGCCGCTTGGGTCATTTTCCCCAAATCGTATCCCCTGTTCAACGCCGTTATGGTCATTTTTACCAATTCCTCGTCGCTGTCGGAGACAAGGCCGCTTTTTTCATTGGCCAGTTCGATGCCCTCGTTGCCGATGGAATTTGTCACGACCGGCACCCGGTACGAAATGGCTTCGCAAATTTTACCCTTGATGCCAGCGCCCGCCTGCAAGGGTGCCAAGGCGAGGAAGGCATTTTTATACAAATCGCCGATGCTGTTTTCTTCGATAAAACCCAGGAACTCCACGCCGGGCAATTTTCCCAGATCCATCACCTCCTGCGGGGCCTGCGAGCCAGCGATGACCAGCCTGGCACTGCCCACTTCCTGTTTTATTTTTGGAAAAATATCGAGCGCCAGCTTTTTCACCGCAATGATGTTGGGGTAATGGGCAAAGCCGCCCATGAAGAGCAGGTCGTTGTTGCCAGGGTCTTTGTAAGCCGTCACGACAGGGCTGTGTACGTTGGAAACGATGCGCACGTCGGCCCCTGGCACTTCCTGCAAGATGGCCTGTTTGTCCTGTTCCGTCACCGCCCATACGATGTCCGCTTTTTGATAGATCTCTATTTCCAGGGCTTTTTTCTTTTGGATAATGTCGTCCGTGAGGTCGGGCCAAAGGCCACGAGAACGCTCGTGACGCACCCAGTGTACGTCCACCGAGTCAATGATGGTGCGGGCATTGGGGTACAGGCCCAGGAATTTGCCACAATCGAAATAAGTATAGAAAAAGGAAAAAATAAGCGTGTCCACCTTTGGCACCAGGCGTTTCACCTCTTGAAAGTCGTTGCCCCGGAAGACCCTGACGCCCAGCGACTCCAGTTTTTGGATGTGCTTTTCAGGCTTGTTGCCCAGGGTAAATGCGTACACCTCGAATTCTTCGGCCAGCAGCCCCAGCATCCGGGTAGCGCGCTTGCCCCCGCTCGATCCGTCGAAATCGGGTAGGTAGGGCGAGGCAAACAGCACCACTTGTTTGGCATTATTCAGCACGGTGGGCGCTTCGCTGGGCTGGGCAGCCTGTCCGTTTTGTTTTTCAGTGGCTGGCAATACAGCAGTGACTGGCAAGGCAGGGGCAGCAGGCGGCACGGGTTTTTCTTCTATCCATGCTCCCTTGCCACGCGGCACGCCGTTCAGCAGTTTTACCAAATTGCCCACTATCTCGCGGGGGCTTTCGTTTTTCAGCGCCTTCTGCAGCGTACCGATGTTTTGGGCGTTGATGTTCGACAGCATCCTGCCGGGCATCCTCAGGCCAGCCAGCACGAACTGCCAGGCCAGCCAGATCGGTGTTTCGTTGATGGGTTTTTTGCTCAATAAATCATAAAAAAAGCGCAGCGGGGCGGTCAGCACCCAGCCCAGGCGGTAGCTGAAGGAAGTCTTGATGTCATCCAGCGTGCGCAGCGACTGGCGGTAGTCTTTTTCAAAATGCTGGCTGCGGGAGTAGGTCTCCCAGATCAGGTCGTCTTTCTTTTTCAGGGCATTTTTGTAGCCCGTTATTTCCAGTTTGTTGGTTTCTATGTTTTGGGTCAAACGGCTTACCTGCTGCGCCAGGCCGGCCTTTTCCAGATTCAGGTTGCCGACTGCCTGGTTTAGGCTGTCAATCTCCTGGTGCAGGCCGTTTATTTTTTGGGTCAAATGCTCTTTTTCACTGCTTAAAATACTGACCTCACTAGCTAGTCCTTCTGCCTTTTGGTGGAGGACGGCGGCGGCTTGGTTGAGTTGGGAAATGCTGCTGTCCTTGGCTTGCAGTTCGGTGGCGGCAGTTTCTAGTTCGGCAGCAGCGGCTTGCAGCTTGGAATCCAGTTCCTGTATTTCTTGCTCCTTGCCGTTGCGGTAAGAAATAAAGGCCGCCCGCAATTCCTCTGACTGTTGCGATGCCTGATCCAGCAGGGCGTCCTTTGATTTTACAAGCTCCGACAACTTTTCCAGGCGCTGGCCAAAACCCTCCTCCTGCTCTTCCATCTGCCCGTAAAACCATTCCTTGATGTCGGTATTGATTTGCGCCATGCTTTGCAGGGCAGCCTTGCCGAGCTTTTCGTAGCGCATGCCCAGCACGATTTCCCTGGGCTTCCTGGCAGCATCCGGCTCGATGGTCAGGGAGTTTGTTCCACCAAAAAAATAATGGTTGCCGTGCTCTATAATTGCCTGGTTTTCAGTTGGTTTTAAAGTATCAGAACTGCCATCTGCGTATTTGACCCGGACAAAATGGAGGGTGACATGGCTTAGGGCATTGGAGGGGAAAACCAGCGCTTTTTCAATGGTGGCCTTGATATGGCCCAGCGGGAAAACCAGCTCGGAAAGCCCTTCAAAAACCGGGATCTTCAGCGGGGCGATCATCCGGCTCTGCCCAGTGGATTCTATTTTCAGGGTGGCATAAAACTCTTGCTTTTTATCGGGGGCAAAAAAGCCCTGGTTGAACAGAAACTGCTCCGCCACCTCGTCCATTTTACGCAAAACTGCCTGATCATCAGGCGATTGCGACAGCGTTTTCAGATAAGTGGAAACGGCAGTGAAATAAGGCAAGTCGCTGCTTTCGGTATTTGCACGGCCAGCATCCTGGTGCTTGAGTTTTTTATCAATAAACTCCTTGATCTGTGTTCTGCTGGCTTCCCAGTTTTCGGCTTTCAGGTGGAACGCCTGCAGGATGCTTTCCACCTGCTGAACGGGCCTCTCCAGCAGTTCGTCGTATTGGACGAACAAACGGGGAAAGTTCCTCGTGTTCCTTTCGGCCAGTAAAACATGGTTGAGCCACAGCGCCAGGGCGTGGTTCCTGCCGATGTCGTTGCGGTTTTTTAAGGATTGGTACACTTCTTCGGGCTGCCGGACGGTGATGAGGTATTGGGATTGTATGCCCATTTCAGCCAACACCGCCTGCCACAAGGGCAGCGTATAGCACAGCCTTGGATCTTTTATGTAAAAAACGCCGCTGCCCAGCATTTCGGTGGCGACGAAGTGGCGGATGGCCGATTTGTGGCGCTGCATCTGGCTGTCCTGCGCCCAATGTTCAGGCTGGTTGAAGGGGCTGTCCCAGGAGAGGCCCAACTGTTGCAGGATGGCTTCGTTGATGTCAACGGCATCCTGGTTTTCAAAAAAGCCCCGCTCGTTGTCGAAGGAAGGCTGCATCAGCCGCTCGCCGCCGGGGATGCCGCAGAGTTGGACGGTACCCGCCAGTGCGGAGGTACCGCTGCGGTGCATGCCGAGTATAAAAATTACCTTTTTGCTCATGGGTGCTGCATCAGTTTTTGGTATTCTGCAATCATTTCATCCGGTTTTCCGATGCCCACGGGGTGGCCGTAATCGAGCAGCAAAACCCGGTTGCAGTGTTGTTTTATCAGTTCCAAATTATGGCCTACGTGTACGATGGTGCGCCCTTTCACCAGCGATTCCTCAAAGACTTTTTCCGATTTTTCCCGGAAGCGGCTGTCGCCGACCCCGCCGAAAAATTCGTCCATCAGGAAAATATCTGCCTCGGCCCATACGGCAATCGAAAAGGCAAGCCTGCTGTACATGCCAGAGGAATAAAATTTGACTTTTGTATCCACGAAATTTTCCAACTCGGCAAACTCGATGATTTCATCGAAGCGCTTGCCGATTTGGCGGAAGCTCAGGCCCAGCAGCGAGGCATTCAGGTAAACATTGTCCCGGGCCGACAGTTCTGGGTCGAAGCCCATGCCCAAGGCCAGGCGGATGATGCGCCCGTCCACTTCCACCTTGCCGCCCTTGTCGGGCAGGATGGCCTCCATGATGATTTTGAGCAGGGTGGACTTGCCGCTGCCGTTGCGGCCGATGATGCCGAAAAACTCGCCTTTTTCAATTTCCAGGCTGACACCTGTCAGCGCCGCTATTTTCCGCCTGTGGTTGGACTGGAAAAAATTGAAAAAACTCTCCCGGATGGAATCGGTGTTTTTCTCGTGTACCGTGAAGGTTTTGCCGATATTGCTCAGCCGTATGGCAATGTTGTTCATCTTGGGAGGATTAAATTTTTTCCAGTGCTTTCCGCACAAATTTAGAAAAAACTAATAATGCGATAGTCAGTAGAATCAAGGCGTAAGCCCAGTCAAAGGCCATCAGGCCCCAGTCAACGGGCTTGCCGTACATGAGCACCTGCCGGGCGTTGTAAATGACACCGGCGATAGGCGTGAGGTAGGCCAGTATGGCCGTGTCGGAGCCTGGGCTTGGGTCTATGGGATAAAAAACGCCGCCCAACCAAAGTATCATCAGTTTTATCATGTCCCACAGGTGAACGATGTCGCGCAGGTAAACCTGGATGGTGGACAACAGCACCTGAATGGCAAAACCCACTACGACCAAATTCAGGATGAGCAGCGGCACCACGAACAAGGCTTCGGGGCTGATGACCACGTCCATGAAAAGGCTGATCAGGAAATAGATGGAGAAATTGAAAAGGAAGGCAAAAAAGGTACTAAGGGTAGCGGCGTAATAAACGTCCAGCCAATTGATCTTGATGTTTTCCAGCACGTGCCGCTTGCCCCGGATGATATTCAGGCCGTTGGTGCAGGTTTCGGCAAAAAACAGTTCCAGCACCAGGCCAAGGAACAGGAACAGGGCAAAGTTTTCCTGTTTGCTATTGAAAACAAGGGTGAAAACGGCATAGTAAATAGTCAAATGGAACAAAGGGTTGAGCAAGGCCCACACCACGCCCAAAAAAGAGCCGTAGTACCTTTTGAGAAAATCCGTTTTTGCCAATACCCATATCCGCTCCATTCGGTTGTTTTCCGGCAGGGATTCCAATATGGGTTTTAAAAATCTGTTGATCATGGTGGGCTAAACGCTAATTGGCCTTACAGGTTGCTGTTTGGGTTTTCAATTTCCAGCTCCCAGTTCTTTTACTCCCGGTACGCTGACCAGCAATTGCATTTGGTAAATGGCGATTTCGTTCAGGCGTTCCAGCCTTTGCTCCTTGTCGAAGCCCTGCCGGATGAATTCGGCGTTCAGGTTTTCAAGGTTGGCCAGCACCAGCAGTTGCTCCGCCGAGGCGTTGTCGCGGATATTACCTTTGGCTTCGGGGTTGTTGATTCGCCACTCCTTGGCCGTCATGCCGAACATGGCCAGGTTGAGCAGGTCGGCTTCGGAGGCATAGTAAAGGCCCTCGGTTTTGGTGCCCGCCACCCTCGGCGGGATGAGGCGCTCCTTCACGGCATCGGTATGGATGAGGTAGTTGACCTTGGACAGGGCACGTTTCAAATTCCACCCCTGTAGCTCTTTCGTCTGGGCTGCTTCCTCGTTCTTGAGCCGCTGGAATTCCCTGAAAACGTACAGTTTGAAAGTAGGACTTAGGTATGACAGGAACTCGAAGGCAATGTCCTTGTGGGCAAAAGTGCCGCCGTAGCGGCCCGCCTTCGCCCGTATGCCAATGGCCCCAGTGGTTTCTACCCAATCGGTCACGGTCAATACAAAAGCAGCCGAACCGGTCTGGTTTCTAATCCCCTCAAAATTGAGGGAATTAAAATCCTGGTTGTACAGCATCTCCCAAGCGCCCAGGAACTCTACCGTGTTGCGGGTGCGCAGCCAGTTCAGGATGACCTGGTCGGTCCGCTCGTTGAACTTTTTTGCAATGTCCGTCAGCGATATAAAATCCTCCTCCTTTTCCGTGTAAAAACGGATGGGGATGTTTTCAACTAAGATAACAGTGTTCGGTTTGGCCATGCTTTGTCTTACAGCTTGATTTTCAAAGGGTTTTGCCAAAATTTAAAACCCTTCAAGGCTGCAAATATAGCAAAGCAAAATTTGGCTCCAGCCTGATAGTATTTTTAGGCTTATAATCTACCTTATGTTTAGTAAACAAAAAGCATAGCCCCAGCGCCTGTGGCCGCTAAAAATGGCGGCAACCAAAACTTGCCCCAAACTTAAAACCTGTTTCACCTTGCATTTACTTTGCTGTGCCACCTTTGCCGCATCGAACTTTTTATACTTCATACGATTAGTGAGAGTAAATGACTATCAGGAAAGGCTGTGCCGCAGGGCATGGCTTTTTTTTGGGGCTTGATAAAAAGTTGATAGGGTTGATTTAAAAACCATAAATAGCTACCACCGCTGGCCTCGGCATGGCATCGCCTCCCTCCGGCCAATGGCTTTTGGGCCTGTCCTCACTTTCCGAATACTCGCCGGGGTGCTGCACACTGAGGAACAGCGTTTTGCCATCGGGCGCAAAAAAGGGCCCGGTAAACTCTGCATTGACGGGCGCATTGGCCACCCTGATCACCTCGCCAGCCTGCGGCCCATCCACCGGCACGACGAACAAGCTGTTGTTTTTGAAAGGCAGGTATTCCGGCACTGCCGGGTTGTTGGTGGCCGAGCCGGAAATGTCGGAGGTAAACCAGAGGTTCCCCGCAGAGTCGAAGGCCATGTTGTCGGGCGAGGCAAAACCAGTTTCCTCGCCGCCGGTCAGGAAAGCTGCCGATGCAAATTCCAGGGCATCGTGCCGACCGCCCTTTTCCGTTATTTTTAAAATGGAGCCTACAAAATTGCCCTTGGGAAGGTTGTTCGTCAGCGTCACCAGCACGTCGCCGTTGGCGGGGTTGATCTCTATGTCCTCGGGGCGGTCGAGCGGGGTGCCGCCGACCAGTTTGGCAGCTTCCCGCAGACGCACGAGTACTTCCGTTTGGTTTTTAAAATGCTGCTGCAAAACGGGCTGCTCTCCATATTTCAAAGAAACCCACTTGCCCTGCTGGGTATTGGCCACGTACAAAGTGCCTTCAGACAACGAGCCGGGCTTGGAGGAAATGAATTTGTACAAACACTGGTCGTTGGCATCGTCGCCCGTATAGACCACGATGCGGCCATCGGGCAGTTCCTTCACCGTAGCGCATTCGTGGGCGCAACGGCCAAGGGCAACGTGCTTTCTCGCTTCGCCTGTTTTGGGGTTTACCTCCACCACCCAGCCGTAGTGTTCGGGCGGATAATCGTAATACTTGTGCCATCCGTACTCGCCTTTGACGGTATTGCGCTGGCCAGTGGCAAAGTCCCGTTCGCCATAGAACAGGTCGTAATTTTCTTCGCAGGTGAGAATGCTGCCCCAGGGCGTCACCCCGCCCGCGCAATTGCCCAGTGTGCCGATGCCCGAACGGCTCCCGGCAATGGGTTCCGGCCAGTTGAAAGGGATGTTGGTAAAACCGTCCAGGCGGCGGTTGTAGGCATCGTTTTTCTGTACCTGCCACTGGCCTTTTGCCTTTTTCAAATGCAAGATGCTGCCGCCCACTTCCCGCATTTCCTTTTCCACCTGGGCTTTAGTTTTGTTGTCGTTGGTTTTTTCAAAATAACCCGACACGAACATGGGGTCAACGTACTCGTGGTTCACCCACAGCAGGCCGTCGTCGGGCTTGTTTTTATCAAAAGGCAAAAAGGCCAGGTAGTCGTTGTTGAAGCCAAAATGGGCATTGGCGGCGATGGGGTCGCCCCATTTTACTAGCACCTCGTAACGCAGCCCGGCCGCTAGTTGCAGTTGGTCGGCAGCCGAGGGCGGAATGGCTTTCAGGGAAAAAGCAGTGCTGTTAATTTTGCTCTTTGGCAGGCAGCTCCCGGCCAGTACGGAGGCAGTGCCGATGCCCAAAAATTCGAGGAAAGTGCGGCGGTTGATGTGGTTCATTGTTGATGATTTGAGAAAGGGCAAAAGTAAATTTATGCCCCCACTTTCACCCCTGCCCCCAGCAGTTCTTCTGCCAGCCCGAACGAAAGGGTCATGCCCGATCCGCCCAGGCCATTCACGATGGTGACGCCTTCGGCTGGCTCGGCGATGAACTCCGTCCGGCCTTCCAGTTTTGGGTAAATGCCGTTCCAGGTCTCCGCAATTTCCATGCGGGGAAAGGAGGCAAAAGTTTTCAAATAATCCAATATCAACTGGTTGACATCGCTGCGGTCGAAAGGGCTGAGGTCGAGGCCGTACTCGTGGCTGTCGCCGATAGTGATTTCGCCAAAACTGGTCTGCGACACCAGCACGTGGATGCCCCATTGGTTGTATTCCGGCAGTTCGTCGGCGAAGCGTTTTTTCACCACATCCAAGCTTTGGCAATGGGCAAAAGCGCTGTAAAACTGCAAGGTGAGGCCAGCACATAGCGTCGGGCCGAGGTTCCAGCCATCGGGCTGGTGGGTGGTGCGCATCATTTGCAGTTTGCACTTGGTGATGCCGCTTTCCGCAAAAATCTCCGGATAAAGCGTTTCAAAATCAGCCCCGCTGCAAACATAAATGCGCTCGGCCTTCCAGGACTGCTCGCCGCTGCTGAGCCAGGGCGAATCAACCTGCGTGATAGCTGTATTGTAAAAAAAGTCAACGCCCATTTCCTCCCGCAAATATTGGTGGATGGCCTGCGTCGCTTCCCGTGGATCCACGTTCACTTCTGTGGCGCTCCAGAGCGCCCCCTTCAGTCCATGTGGGTTGATGACCTTGCTTTTGGCCAGGGTCTCTTCCGGCGCGATGAGGCCGATCTGGTAGCCGCTGTTGCGGCGTGTTTCGACAAATTCCTCCAGCACATCCATTTCATCGTCGTGGTAGGCAAGGCAGAATGCTCCGGTTTTGGCCGCCCAGAAACCGGCCTTCCTCGACAGTTCGATCCAAGTGTCCCGGCCGCGCATGGCCCGGTCGAAGGTGTCCAGTGGCTGGCCGATGGGCCACACCATGCCGAAGTTGCGGATGGTGGCACCGATGGCCCTGGGATGCCGTTCGAAAATGGCCACTTTCAGGCCCTGTTTCGCCGCCGTGTAGGCGGTCGCCATGCCCACGATGCCGGAGCCGACGATGGCGATGTCGTATTCTTTAATTGTCATTTGTCATTGATTGTCATTTGTTATTGGCTTCGCCGTTACTGGGGCCATTTGTGAGGTAAAATTAGCGGGCATGTCTTTCCAAAACTGGCCGCCACGAGGGTTTTACCTAAAAATAAAACAGCGTTTACATGGGGCGCATAGCTTTGGGCATTCCTTTTTTACCCTCACTTAACCCAATGACAAATGACAATCAATGACTAATGACTAAGCTCAAACTCGCCGTATTCGACATGGCCGGCACTACCATTGACGAAGACAACCTTGTTTACAAAACGGTACAAAGGGCAGTGGAAAGGTCTGGCTATCCAGTGCCACTCGAAAAGGTGTTGTTCCTGGCCGCCGGGAAGGAAAAATTGCAGGCCATTACCGATGTGCTGAACGAGGTGGCCGGGCCATTAAAGGCGGAAGAACTGGCCCCGCTGGCTTTTGAGGATTTCAAAGCACTGTTGACGGAGGCTTATGCACAAAACACGGCCAAGCCTATGCCGGGCGCAGAAAGCGTTTTTCAACAACTGCAGGCCAAAGGCATCAAGGTCGTACTCAACACGGGCTATTCCAGGCAGGTGGCCGATGGCCTTTTGCGCCAAATGGGTTGGGTTGAAAACCCTTTCATTGATGCAACGGTGACGGCCAGCGAGGTAAGCCGCAGCCGGCCCCAACCTGACATGATTTTTTTGGCGATGGAAAAATGTGGCATTGCCGATGCTTCATCTGTGGCAAAAATTGGCGACTCTATTGTGGACATCGAAGAGGGCCTGAACGCTGGCTGCGGACTGGTGGCGGGCATCACGACGGGGGCGCAGACGGCGGAGCAATTGTGGACGGCCAAGCCAACACATGTATTCGATGCTTTGGAGGAATTGCTGTCGCTGATTTAGCAAGGTATGCTGGCCAACCCAATATTTTTAAGCAAAAGTCCAATCATAACGCGGAAAACAACCAGTACTTTTAGCGGCTATTTTTTCATCAAAACTTGCTGATATGGACGCTATTTTCAAAAAACTCAACTACAAAGAACAGCCCACTGTACACTTGCTGAATGCCCCGGACTCGTTTGCGGACAGCTTGCGTTCCATAAAACCGATGACCAACACGAAATTTGAAGTGGGCGAAAGCGACGAAGTGGAATTTGCCCTTGTCTTTGCTACCAAGCAATCGGAAGTGGATGCCGCCGTTCACCTCATTGGCCCGAAACTGAAGGGTGACGCCGTCTTTTGGATGGCATACCCAAAGGGGACTTCCAAAAAGTACAAGTGCGAGTTCAACCGGGATAATGGTTGGGCGGCGATGGGAGATTATGGCCTAGAAGGCGTCCGAATGGTGGCCATTGACGAGGACTGGAGCGCCCTCCGTTTCCGCAAAATTGATTTCATCAAAAATTTCAAGCGCCAGTTCGGGGCATTGTCGGAGAAAGGGAAAGAGCGGGCTGGGCAGGAGTGAGATTTTTTTTAAAAACACCATGCAACACCAACTCACCGAAGAATTTGAGCGCATCCGCCCGCAGCTAAGGGCGTACATCCTGCGGATGACCGCCAGCGTGTCAGATACGGAAGACATCGTACAGGACACCTGGCTCAAGGCGCACCATAATATCCAATCCTTCCAAGGCCATTCCAGCCTGAAAACCTGGCTCTTTGCCATTGCCAGCAACCTCGCCAAGGACCATTTAAAAGGCAAAAAACGCTGGGTGGAAAACGTGACCGATATCGCCAAGGAAGCGGCGCTGCGCAACCAGGCATTTTTTGCGGAAGCGATGCAAATCCGGCACAGTTCGCCGCAGGGCAATTTTGAAATCCGGGAGCATATCTCCTTTTGCTTTACCTGCATTTCCAAGTCGCTGCCGCTGGAGCAACAAGTGGCCATTTTATTGAAAGAAGTCTGCGGGTTCAAGGTGCGGGAAGTCGCCGAAATCATGGGCATTTCTGAGGCAATGGCGAAGTACTACCTGCATGTTGGCCGGCAAAAGATGATGGACATTTTCGAGCACCGCTGCGCCCTCATCAACAAGGAGGGTATTTGCCACCAATGCACGGAGTTGAACGGCATCTTCAACCCAAAACAACATGCACAGGAGGAGCTTGTCAAAATTGACATGGCCCGGCTCTCTGCCGAAAAGACGAAGGAGGAACTGTTCAACCTGCGCCTAAAAATCGTGCAGGCGCTCGACCCCTTCGAGTCGGGGGCGGCGGCACTGCAACTGCACCATTTGGAACACAACCGGGGGGTAATGGAGAAGTATTTGGAGGAGGAATAATTAGGGCATTAGTTTTTGAACAGACCAGGCGGGGGAGGAAATAGGCCAACAGTCAACAAAGTCTCTCGTTCGAGCAATCGATCAATATGGTTGAATTGAAAAATCTTGATGGTGCCTTCGCCGATTGCTGTTTTTGGGACAATAATGGCACTGGATAAATCAAAGTGATCATGCCATTTGTCGGTTCTTGGGTTAAAAAACCTAACCAGCACTTTTTTTGGAAAAAGGATGGTCCCTAAATCGGTGCCTTTCCTGTAATTGCAGAATGCACAAGACCAAGCAAGGTTTTCAATTTCGTTTTTACCGCCGTGTTTTCGGGAAATAATGTGGTCAATTTCGTAGCCGATAAAGGAAAAAAGCTCTGGAACCAAGCAGTATTCGCAGCAATAAGAAGCCCTTTCCCTTACAAACTGTCGGTTTTTGGTTGAAATATATTTGCTCATGTTTGGAGCATTTGATACGCCCGAATCTTGGCAAGCCGCATCAGGTGTTCCAAGGTCAGATAATGGTCAAGTTCTGCTTGCTCTTTCTCATCAAGTTTGTTGGTTTTTGACTTTTCAATCAGGCTGAACACCCGCTGTCTCGTTGCTTCCGATGCCTTGAAGTCAAGTACTCGCTTGGGGTTTTCACTGGCTATGAAATTCACTATTTCATCAAAAGCAGTAGTCGCAATCATCGAAATTCATTTTTTATTTAAACAAAGGAACGAAGTAAAAATAAGTTTTTCAAGGTACGCAACTGATGTCGAAATAGTTGATTTGAATTTTTTCAAAAAAAATCCCCCAATCCCCTATCGTTTTTCCGGCCAGAAAAGTCAGAGGATAAAATCATTCACCAACAATGAAAAACTTATCAATCCTCTTCCTTATGGCAACTGCAAGCATTACTTCCGCACAGAACGGCAAGGCCGTCACCGAAAAGAAAACCTTCAGCCGCACGACCTCGGTCAGCAATACCATCCAAGCCGATGCCGCCATTGTTTGGGCCTTGCTCACCAATGCTGCCGACTTCAAACGCTGGAATTCGACCATCGTCAGCATAGAAGGTGACATTGCCGAAGGCGAAAAAATCCGCCTGAAAAGTACGCTCGACCCGAACCGCACTTTTAAATTGAAAGTGAAAAAACTTGACCCGGAAAAGACGCTCGTATGGGGCGATACAATGGGCAAACGCACCTACACCCTCACGCCCGATGGCAACGGAAAGGTTAAATTTTCGATGACGGAGAAAATTGGCGGGCCTATGTTTCCGCTGTTTGCCAACAAAATTCCGTCCTTCGATGCGTCGTTCGAGCAATTTGCCGCCGACCTAAAAATGGAAGCAGAGAAAATCATGATGAACGATAAATGATATTCTAAACCCCGTTCATCATTCATAGTTCATCGTTAATTATCAAGACTCATGGAAAAAGGAACAAAAGAAAACCCTTGGCAACTCAAAACAGCCCCCGGCACCGCCGAGTACCAAATGTGGCGGGACAATGAAAAAAGCATCATCGTCTGCAAGGTTGGCTCCACGATTTTGCACTACGACCAGCGCTGCATCGAAGACACCGTGGCCATGCTGAAAGCCCACGGCGACTGGATGGACCTCGGCGCCGCCGACGAGCAAAAGGAAGCAAAACCCGGCACGGTGGAGGCATGGGGCCGCTCCCCGGAGAACCCCCTCGGCGGATGGTATGGCCTAAAAAAAGGCTTCCGTGGCCGCTTCGGCATGTACGTGCCGCCGCTGCTCGAAGAACTGGGCCTGGTGGAACTGGAACACAACCCCAGGAACAACCGGGTGCGGGCGAAATAATTGCATGTAAAAATGGCGCAAGAGAATTTACTATAAATTCATACGCTACGCCAATATATTTTCGAAAAATAGTCCTCATATATGGCTGTTGAAAAAGTATATCATGGCACTTTTTCAACAGCCAATTAATACATTATGACACTCGACACCCTTATCGCTTTTTGTGAAGCACTGCCGGGCGCTACGGCCATTATCAAAATAGAAGACCACCTGACCTACAACATTGGTGGCAAATCCTTTCTTTGGCTGGGGCAGGATCATGTGCCTGTTACTTGCTCTTTCAAGTGCAGCGACGAGGATTTTGCCGATTTGCAGGAGCGGGAAGGTTTTATTCCTGCGCCATATATGGCCCGCAATAAATGGATTATGTGTACGGATATTGGGCTATTATATAAAGACGATTTGGAAAAATATATCAGGCAATCTTATGCGCTGATATTGGGCACCTTGCCCAAAAAATTCAGAGGGAGCCTATAATGCGATTGTTAATATAAAATTGTATTTACAGGCGCTTTACTGCCGTGGTTTTTTACAAAAACTTCATGCTAACTTAAATACTTCCTGCCAACTACACTGCATTCCTTGCTCCAATCTTTGCGGCGAAAAAAGGCCGACCCAACTGCAATTGGATCGGCCTAAAAGGTATTGTTTAATTAAACTTCACTAAATTATGAAACGAAACTCACTCGTTACAAGCCAACAGGCTTGGAAATGGGCAGGCGTCATGTTGTTGACATTTTTCTGCTCGCTTCCTGGTCTGTTTGCCCAAAAAACCATTACCGGAACTGTCAGGGATTCCAAGACCAATGAACCCGTTCCCGGCGCTACTATTATGGTGAAAGGTACAAATGTTGGTACTATCAGCGAAGCGGACGGCAAGTTTGAAATCAGGATGCCGGATGGCAGCCAGGAACTCGAAGTATCCTACATTGGCTATGAAGGCCAGTTGGTCGCAGTGACCAATACGAATGTGGTAAATATCATGCTGCTCGAAAATGCGCAGCAACTCTCTGAAATCGTCGTCACCGCCCTGGGCATCGAAAAGGAAAAGGCCAGGGTCGGTTATTCCGTACAGGATGTGGATGGCGCTTCCCTTGTAAAAGCCCGTGAGCCAAACCCCATCAACTCCCTGACGGGCAAGGTGGCCGGCCTCACCGTCGGCTCTTCCGCCGAACTCCTGGGCGGCCCATCGGTGCTGCTCCGCGGCGACAAACCCCTTTATGTGGTGGACGGCATACCCATCCAGTCGGACACCTGGAACATCAACCCGGACGACATCGAGACCATCACGGTGCTGAAAGGCCCCAACGCCTCTGCACTCTACGGCTCCCGTGGCCAGTACGGCGCCATCCAGATTACCACCAAACGGGGCACTGCCGGGCGCAGGGGTTTTCAGGTGGAACTGAACAACTCCACGATGATCGAGTCCGGCTTTTTGACCATCCCTAAAGTGCAATACGAATACGGCCCCGGCGACCACGGCCGCTATGCCTTCGCCGACGGCAAGGGCGGCGGCCTCTACGACTCGGACTATGATATTTGGGGGCCAAAATTCGAGGGGCAATTGATACCGCAATACGACGGCGAATACACGCCCGACCAGGAATACACGACGACCCTGGCCAATGGCGCTACCTATACTGGCAACATCAAACCGACACCCTGGACGGCCAGGGGCGAGAACAACCTGGAGCGCTTCCTCCGCCCCGGCCTGTTGCAAACGACCAACCTGGCCGTGTCGGCAGGCGGCGAAAACTTCGACGTGCGCTTTTCCGGTACTTATACCTACCAGCAGGGCATTGTGCCAAATTCACAATTGAACACGGGCAATTTCAACATGACGGCGGGCTACAATTTCAACAAAAAACTCCGCTTTGAAAGCGCCGTCAACTACAACCGCCAGTTTACCGACAACTTTCCCGATGTGGTCTATGGCCCCAACTCCATGATCTACAACATCATCATCTGGGGCGGTGCCGACTGGGACATTGACGATATGAAAAACTATTGGCAGCCGGGCAAGGAGGGCATCCAGCAGATCTATGCCGACTATACCCGCTACAACAATCCCTGGTTCATGGCTGAGGAATGGCTGCGCGGCCACCACAAAACGGACGTGTATGGCTACACCTCGCTCACTTACAGCTTTACCGACAACTTGAAGCTATTGGGCCGCACCCAGGTGACAAGCTACGACCTGTTCAGGGATGAAAAATTCCCCTACTCCGGCACCGTGTATGGCCGTGAGCAGGCCAAGGGCGACTACCGCGAAGACCGCCGCAACCTGTTTGAAAACAACACCGACCTCATGCTTTCGCTTGACCAGGATCTGGGCAGCAGTTGGAACGTGAACGCTTCTTTGGGCGGCAACATCCGTACATTTTCCTTCAATTCCAGCTTCGCAACGACCGACTACCTCAACGTGCCGGGCTGGTACAACCTGAACAACTCCCTCAACCCCCGCCAGGTGTTCAACTACAGCGCCGACATGCGGGTGCTGAGCGCCTACGGCTTTGCCGACATCACCTACAACCGCTACCTGACCCTTGCGCTCACTGGCCGTTGGGACAAAAACTCTACGCTGCCTGTTTCCAACAATGGTTACTTCTATCCGTCCGCATCTTTGAGCGCCCAGATTTCGGAAATGGTGAAATTGCCCGATTTTATGACCTTCCTGAAAGTGCGGGGCAGCTTTGCTGTGGTGGGCAGCGGCCTAACCCGTTCCACCATCGGCCCGGCCTACCTGCTGGCTGGCCGCGATGTGCTCGACTATGGTGGCGACTATTACACCCCCTACGAAGGCCCCAGCTACGTGAACGCCAGCAACTACGAAATCGGTTTCCCCTACAACAACCAGCCGTCGGCCTACTCGCCAACGACCATCGTGAACCCGAACCTGGAGCCCAGCTCTTCCACGGCCTTTGAAACTGGTTTGGACGTCCGCTTCTTTCACAACCGCCTGGGTTTTGACGTGACCTACTTCAACACGACCGACGGCCCGAAAATCTTCAACCTGCCCTTGTCCGAAGCTTCCGGTTATGGCTCGGCAGTTGAAAACGGCATCACCACCCGCAAAAAAGGTTTGGAAATCGTGGCCAACGCTACCATCGTAAAAGGAAAGAATTTTGGGTGGAACACTTCCGTAAACTGGAGCACCTGGCGCGAAACACTGGATGAAATTTACCCAGGTGTGGATAAGCTTGGCCAGTTCCTCGAAGTTGGCGACCGCATTGATGCCTATTACGCAGGCGAGTTTGTAAAAACGCCGGACGGCCAGCTCATCAACGACGCAGGGGGCCGCCCCTTCCGCAACCCGGTCAACCGTTTCCTCGGCTATACCAACCCCGACTGGACCTGGGGCATTTACAACCAACTGACTTACAAAAACTTTGGCCTCGGCTTCCAGTTCGACGGCTGGGTGGGCGGTACCCTCATCAACTACATCCAGCGCCAGACCTTCCGCGGTGGCCGCCACGAAGAGACTGTTTTAAACAATATCAAAGACGCCAACGGCCAGGGCATGGGCGACGCACGCTATCAGGATTACCTCGGCAACCAAACCTGGGTGGGCGAAGGCGTGGTCATCTCCAATGGCGTGGCCCCAGAGTACGACGTGGACGGCAACATTACCAACTACGACGAAATGGAATTTGCGCCAAACACAACGCCTACCTACTTACAGGACTGGATCAGCCGCTACTACGCCAACGAAGAGGCCAACCTGATGAGCCGCACCTTCGCCAAGCTGCGCGAAGTGACGCTGACCTATACCTTCCCAGCCGAGAAGTTCAAGGGCAATTTCATCCACGGAGCGAGCATCTCATTGGTGGGCCGCAACCTGCTTTATTTTGCCGAAAAGAAAAATGTGGACGTGGAGCAATTCACCGGCACCACCGAACCCGGCAGCGTACAGGGCTATTCCGACTTGCAGTCCCCTACCCTACGGAGGTTTGGGATCAATTTGAATTTTATATTCTAAATCCGTCATTAGTCATTGGTCATTAGCCATTGAGCCTCACGTTCAATGATTAATGACAAATGACTAATGGCCAATGACCATCAATTATGAAATTCATAAAATATCTAACCATCATCACCTTCCTCGTATTGGGCACCACGGCCTGTGAAAAAAGCTATGAGGAACTACAGATCAACCCAAACCAGCCTACCTCGGCACCGCCTTCGCTCATTTTCCAGGGCGTGCTGTACGATATGTTCGACGACAGTTGGAACGGCAATATCGTGATGCGCTACTGCCAGTTCCACTGCTGCAACTACAACTATTACGGCACGAACGAATACAACTGGACGACCAGCGATTTTGACTTTTATACCTTGAACAACGTGAAGCTGATGGAAGAGGAAGCCACCAAACTGGCCGGTTCAGAAACGAATGCCTATGCTGCTATGGCCAAATTTTTTAAGGCTTATTTCCAAATCCGCATGAGCATGAAATTCGGAGATGTGCCGATGACGGAATCCTTGCTGGGGCTGGAAAACTCGACACCAAGCTATGATGGGCAAAAAGAGGTTTTCAAGCAATCGCTGACCCTGCTGGAAGAAGCCAATGATATGATGGCCACACTGATTGGCAAAAACGACAACAGCTTGCAGGGCGATTTTTATCTGGGCAACGATTTGTCCAAATGGCAAAAAGTGGTAAACACTTATAAATTGCGGATACTCATCCACCTGAGCAAACACGCCGATGACAGTGACCTGAACGTAAAAGGCCGTTTCAACGATGTGCTGAGCAACCCAAGTAAATACCCCATCATGGAAGGGCCGCACGACAACATGCAGTTCCAGTACAACAGCACGGCGAATTTTTACCCACTCAATCCTGGCAACAAGGGTTTCGACGCCAACCGCTACAACCACAGCAACACCTACCTGGGCAAGCTAACTTCGCTGAAAGATCCACGCACCTTCATCGTGGCCGACCCGGCCCCGGCGCTCCTGGATCAGGGCTATACGCCCAGCGACTTTGAAGCCTACGTGGGCGCCCCCGCAGGCGAGAGCCTCGACGATATGACCGCCAAAATGGGCAACGGCGAATACAGCGCCATCAACCAGGCACGCTATTACAGCACCTTTGCCGGGCCAGAGCCTTGCATCCAGATAGGCTATCCCGAATTGTGCTTCAACATCGCCGAGGCCATCAACCGCGGTTGGGTTTCGGGCGATGCGGGTGAGTGGTACGTGAAGGGCATCACTGCCTGCATGAATTTCTACGGCATCACCGATGTGGCCGATTATTTGGCACAAACGGAAGTAGCCTACAAAGGCAACAATGCCGGGGGCCTGGAGCAAATCTTGTTGCAAAAATACCTTGCCTTCTTCCAAAACAGTGGTTGGGAAGCATTCTACAACTGGCGCCGCACGGGGGTTCCCGCCTTCGACACTGGCATTGGCACGGGCAATGGTGGCCGCATCCCCAAGCGCTTCCAGTACCCAGCCTCTGAGCGCACGACGAACGAGACGAATTACAACGAGGCTGTTTCCCGTCAATATGGCAACGACGATATCAACGCTGATATGTGGTTGATAAAATAACAAGCCTTAAAAACCAAATGAGCAAGCCTGCCCGGTGTATTATCGGGCAGGCTTTATCGTAGAAAATGAATTTTAAATGATTAGCTTTTAGATGAAGATTGGCTGGCAGGGGTCGCCATTTTCTTAGGATTTACCCCTATCTTAGTTTTATCCGTCTTTCCTGCAATTTGCCTAGTTTGCGAAATCTGAACGTTGTACTTTTTCAATAAAACAGTCAATTCTTCCATAAACTGTTTCTGCATATATTGGTATTGCTTAAGCATCGAATCATCAGGAGAGTTGTTTTTATGAAAGGCAATCATTTTATTCAACTCTTCCAATTGTTCCAAAATATCGGCTATTCGAATGTTAGGACTGACCTCTTCATGATGTGCCATAACTCAAAAATTTAATTCTATAAAACCTTTTCGATTTCTTTTTTTCGCTTTGTTCATTGTTGTTTTGGTAAAATTATTCAACCAATAGACAATGTCGCTGTCGGTCAAAAATCGTAATCGGTGTTCTTCGAGGTAAGTTTTTAAGGTACGGGCATCAATGCAACCGTAATGCTTTATAGCTCCTTCCATTGTAAATTTTGCCTCGATCAACTTTTTTCGCTGTTCGTAAAGCTCATGTGGAATAAACGTAACGATATCCAAGTCTCTTGGGTTTAACTTTTTTGTTACAAAACTGCCATTTACCCACTGTTTGAAGCCTGGTAGAACTTCACGCTTGAAATCTTCATTGTATTTCAAATACTGTTCAAGAATTTTGCCTCTTGTTGCAGAGTTTTCAAAATTTGAAAAAAACGTCTTTTCAAATAAGGAATATTCAACAGGAATCGAAGTATAGGGTTCCAAAAATCCGTTTTGATCAAAACGTAAACTCATAGTAAGTTGGCTGTTTGTTTGGAGTTAACAAAGCTACACAACTTATTTTACCAATGCAAAGGCCTTAGGCGATGCGGTCGAGTAATTCCCTAAAATACCCATAGTGCCCCTCCGTCACTTCAAAATCCACCGCCTTTGCCTCGTCGTCCACAAGCCTGATTAAGATAGAATCATCGAAAAAAGGGTCTTTTTCAAAAGCCCTTGCCTCCTCTTCCGTCATCGGGCCGCCCTGGTAGCGCAGCGTTTCCTTGCTGGCCTCCGAGAGTTGGCCGTAATAGTGGGCATCGGCCAGGCAGAGGTAGCGTTTGGCGGCTACATGGTTTTTTACGGTGGCGATAATGCGATCCGAAAATCCCCATTTGCACAGGCACTCCTCGCCCCAGCGGTCGTGGGCTTCCATGCCGAAACTGCCCATTGTTTGAAAGGCAGTTTGGCCAAATTCCAGCGGGTATAAATGGCCGATATCGTGGAGAAAGGCGGCCAGGATAAGCTCGTCGTTGTAGCCTTTTTTCTTCGCAATCAAACCTGCCTGCACGGCGTGGGAAAGCTGAGTGCAACGCTCACCATACTCGATGTGGCCATGTTGGCGGAAAAGGTGGAGGATTTCGTGAGCGGGATGTATTAGTTCCATATTATAAAGCGATTTAACAGCCGAAATTAAGCGAAGCCATTCGGGTACAAAGCCTTTTACATAAAGGTAATGGAGAGTTAAAACAAGCTTTGCAAGCGATAATCCTTAACCCAAACATAACCCCCGTTTAACCCCCTCCACATGCCCCGCCGATAGCTTGGCCGAAAAATCCGTCATGCTCAAACACCGCCTTGCCGGGGCCGGCCCTATCCTGTTTTCCCTGTATGCCACCACCGCTGCCTTTGGGGCCTACTTCTGCATGTACGCCTTCCGCAAGCCCTTCACGGTGGCCACTTTCGGCGACGTGGGCTTTTGGGGCAATGAACTGGCCTACAAGAGCGCCCTCGTCATTTTGCAGGTGCTGGGATATGCGGTGTCCAAGTTTTGGGGCATCAAGGTCATATCAGAGATGAAGCAGGCGGGGCGGGCAATTCTGCTAGTTGGGCTGATATTGCTGGCGGAATTGGCACTGGTGCTATTTGCCCTGGTCCCGCCGCCGTGGAACGTGTTCCTGCTGTTTTTCAATGGCCTGCCTTTGGGCATGATCTGGGGCATCGTGTTCAGCTATTTGGAGGGGCGGCGTACCTCGGAGATTTTGGGGGCGGGACTGAGCGCCAGTTTCATCGTCTCCTCCGGGGCGGTGAAATCGGTGGGCCTATGGCTGATGCTGAACATGGGCGTCAGCGAATTTTGGATGCCTGCGGTCACGGGGATGCTATTTGTGCTGCCCTTGCTGGCCTTTGCTTTTTTGTTGGAACAAATACCGCCGCCCACTGTCGAGGACATCGCACTGCGCACGGAGCGAACGCCCATGAGCGGGGCCGAGCGCAAGGCCCTGTTCCGCCGTTTTGCGCCTGGGCTGGTGCTGCTCATCGCTTTTTACATGCTGCTCACGGCCTATCGCGACGTGCGCGACAATTTCGCTGCCGAAATCTGGTCGGCACTGGGTTTTGGTGGCGCGCCCTACATTTTCACCATATCGGAAATCCCTATCGCAGTTTTTGTATTGGCCATGATGGGCAGCACGATGTTTATCAAAGACAATGCAAGGGCTTTGCAAGTTTATTTTTGGCTGGTGCTCGGCGGGGCGCTGCTGATCGGGACCAGTACGCTGCTCTTCCACGCCCATGCCATGAACGGGGCGCTGTGGATGGTGCTGGTTGGGCTGGGCTTGTACATTGCCTATGTGCCTTTCAACTGCATCTTGTTCGACAGGATGATCGCAGCATTTCGTTACAAGAGCAATGCGGGCTTCCTCATTTATGTGGCAGACGCCTTCGGCTACCTATGCTCGGTGGCCGTGCTGCTGTGGAAAGATATGGGACAGGCTGCGCTTACTTGGTTGGAGTTTTTTGGCGGGGCGAGCTACCTGCTGGCCATTGGCGGCAGCCTGTTGATGCTGGGAGCCTTATTTTATTTTGGGAAAAAAAGCAAGTGGGAGGCTGAGCCATCGGCTCAGCCTGAGTTTTTGTTGAAGGGGAAAACAGTTTAGCCCCACTTTTTAGGCAAACAGGGTGTAGTACTTTCAAAAAATTCCACTCCCCTACCCTACCAATTTTGTGCAAAAAACGCTTTCAAGCGGCTTAAAGATCGGCCTAGGCAACACTATATTTTTTGCTTCAACTGTGATTCAATTTGCTTGATTTTTGGTTCAAATTCTCCCAAAATTTCCTCAAACTGGTCTTTGTACATATCGAAAATGGTCCTTTTAACCATGTCCCTCAACAATTTGTCCTGCCTGAAATCTTCCACATCCAGTGGCCGCCCCAGCTTTGCCTCCTTTTTTTCTACAAAAACCTTTGCCAGGTTGTTCAGCCGGATGGATTCGATGGCGCGGTCGGTGACGGTGGCATCTTTGCTGGTTATTTCCTTAATGCGCTGGTTGACAAGTGCGGACTGTTCATTTTGCAGTTCGGCCAATTCTACGCGTAGTGCTTCTGATTTGGCCTTCCATTCCAGCTCCTTTTCCTTGCGTTTCGCCATGACCTCTTTTTCGTCGGCATAGCCGTTTTTGAGGGCATGGACAAAATAGCCTGCCAGGCTGGTCTTCACCATGTTGTTCAGCTTGGCGCGCCGCGTCACGCGGATAGCCCGTTGCACTTCTTCTTCCGTACGCCCTTCCAACAAGTTGATAAAGCTGCTGGGGGTCACGCCGAAGCCCTCTACCACCTCTATCTGAAAAAGCTGGAAAAGTCTATCTTTTTCGGTGGTGATCGGTTCCTCCAAGTTGTCCTCTACCCTACCCTCTTCAGGGCCATCGCCCATGCCGAATCTGAGGGAAAACGTTGGCTGTTCAGGCTCCCAATCTTTCCTGATTTCCTTGATGCGGTCTTTTGATTTCGGCTCAAATTCAAACTGAAGGGCAACTACTTTTTTGCCCTGTTTTATCTTTCCTATTTTGGTTATAGTTAGGTCGGTAAAAAGGTTGATATCGCGCTGGGCAGGCTGCACAACCTTCTGGTAAAAGTTGCCAAACAAGGGATATTCGGTCGTCAATTCAAAGATCCGGCGCATGTAGTCAATTTCAAGGGTGCGTTTACCGATGCGTTCGTACTGTTTGAGGTGCTCGTAGATGCGCAGCGCGTAGGTACTGCGGAACTTGATGATGTTGCGCAGGTCGTAGCTCGTAAAACGTTCGCGCAGTTCGAGCAACAGGGACTTCATTTCGGGGTGGATGGAGATGTCCAGGTATTCGTTGGCCCTCCTTGCCTGCGCCGTAGTGGCTTCCTTCATGTAGTCGGCCATGATGATGATGGGGTATTTTTTCTCGCGGACAGCGCCCTCCACTTCGTATGGTACATAGAATTTTTTGCTCATCAGGTCTTCGGCCGCCTTCCTGAAGAGCTCGTAGGACGCGTTGTCCTTTTGGAGCATAAAGTCGTTGATAATGTCTTTCAGGAAAACCCTAAATACATGAAAATCAGAGTCTTCCAGTGAAATAAGGGTGAGGACTTTGCTGAAGAGGCGGGCCTCCCAAATGCTGAAATTGTAGCGCGCCTCGATAAGGCTGTTGGATTTCCGGATGAGTTTAATGCCCGTATTGTGCCGTGCCGCCCGGCGTTTGATCGTTGGTGAAGCCATGCCCGTTTTGCTTAGGGAGAACATTCAGCGGTTAAAAAGAATGCCTCCTATTTTGGTTATAGTTGATGTTAAAACGATGCGCTAATTTTAAAAAAATCAAGCCCGATCGCCCAAAACTACGCGCCATTTTTGAATTTTCCTCCTAAAGTGGTTATATTTTTTCCTAAAATGGTTATACGAAAGTCCTAAAGTGGTTATATTTTTTCCTAAAATGGTTATACTTAAAAGCATAACACGCTGTTTTTCAAGGTAATGCAAAAGGTTAAAAGCATAAAAGAGAAGTAAAATAATAAAACAACAACAAAAGGCTTTCATGTTGTTGTCGTTGTTTCATATAAATTTTTTTGCGGCCTCATTTTTTTAGTTCCTTTTCCACCAGCTTCCTCACGAAACTCTTCATATCTGTTTTTTCGCGTATCACCCGCGCCTTGAGGTCAATGATCACGCTTTCCGGCAAGTCAACGGATACGCGGATCATCCGCTCCTCTTCCGGGGGTTTTGGCTTGCGCCCCCTCCTACCCTGCCCTGCCGCAGCTTCATTGCCGGTATTTGGAGCGGCAACTTTATCTGCCGTTTTGCTGCTCGGCGTTTTTTCGTGTACTTCCCTGGTCATTTCCTCTATCTCGTCCGGCGAGAGCTTGGGCGGTTTGGCCACCGTGGTCAAAAAGTTGTCGAAGTTTTTCTTTGCCATGTTTTCTATTTTTTTTGTGAGCGTATAATTATTTAATTAAACGCTTAAATAATTAAATAATTAAAGAAGTGCCAAAATTTCATCGGTGATGACTTCCACCTCGGCGGCTGCTTTTTTGTCCTGCAACTCGCAGACGCCGTAGCCTGTGAGGTTGGCCTCGCGGTAGGCTACGCGGTTGCCCATTTTCCCCTCAAACAGCTTCACGCCCAGTTGTTCGATGGCCTGATGGATGGTGCGGTTGACGATCATCTTGCCGTCATAGACGTTCAACACCACGCCCATGCCCGCTGTCTCGATGCCCCGCCGTTTCTGGATGGCCCTGGTGTCGTTGTAGCGCACGAGGAATTTTTGAAGCGCTCCGAAATCATTCCCGCTTGGCATCACCGGCACTACCACCAGGTCGGCGATGAGGACAATCTTGGTGGTTATCTCGCTGAGGGCCGGCGAACCGTCCACGATGACGAATTCAAAGGCATCGGCCACTTCGCTGGTGCGCGCTGCCAAAGTGTTTTCATCCACCAAAAAAACAGGGATCTCGTCCAGCGAATTTTGTGCCCGGCGATCCCCCCACTCTGCTGTTGACTTTTGTTCCGTGTCTGTGTCAACGATGCAGACCGACTTCCCTTTTTGCTTCAGGCATACGGCGAGGTTTTGGGAAATGGTGCTCTTCCCTACCCCACCTTTTAGGTTTGCTACTGCTACGATGGCCATAGTTTATGTTTGTTAAGTAATTGATAATGAATATGTTGTAAAAATTTAATTAAACACTTAAATACTTATATAAGGGTATGAGCGTTTAATTAAACACTTAAATAATTATGTAAGCGTGTAATTAAATAATTCTATGAGTGTGTGAGTGTTTAATTCTATGAGTGTTGAAGCGTATAATTAAACACTTATTTGCTTAAAGAATTAAATAATTACATAAGCGTATAATTAAATAATCACGCAAAAGTAAACCCATTCTCAAAAAAACCAAATGCTGGAAGAAAAAATTAAAAGAGGGCAGGAGAGGGGGAAGCTTAGAAACTAAGCCTCAGGCTGACAAAGCCGCTAAAGAAAGTATTATCATTGCAGGTCGTTTTACCATGAGAAAAAAGGGAGGCTTGCCAATGATGCTTTTGGAAACTACGGGCGCAAGGATGCCGTATATCAATACCTATGCAACTAGAGATTTACCAGTGGTTGGTGCCGGTCATCGGCATCTTTTACATTGCCAGGACCTTCCTCCAGTTCAGGAAAAACAAAAGGGGGCTGACTTCCACGCTCATTTGGGTGGTCTTTTGGGCCACCATCAGCACCCTGGCCGTCATCCCGAATCCCATTTCCTTCAAAATCGCCAACCTGCTGGGCTTCAAAAGCAACATCAACGCTGTCATCTTCGTAGCACTGGGCTGGCTGTTCCTGCTCGTTTTTTACCTCTCCACCACGATTGACCGCATGGAGCGGCAGATTACCGAACTGGTGCGGAAAATAGCCATGAACGAGCAAAACACGGAGAAAAAGGTCAAGGATGAGACAGCAAAAAAATGATCGCCGCCCTCATGTGCTCTTTGTGTTGGAAAACTATTACCCGAACATCGGCGGCGTTGAAAAACTTTTCAAAAGCCTGGCTGAAAACCTGTCGCTGCAAGGCTACCAAGTAAGCATTATCACCACACGGCTTTCCAAAAGCGACCCTTCCATCGAAACCCTCGGCAATATCTGCATCCACCGCTACAACTTCCTGAACCGCTATTTTTTCACGCTATTTGCCCTGTTCCCGGTGCTGAAACATGCCCGGCATTGCGACCTTGTGCATACGACCTCCTACAACGCGGCGCTACCGGCTTACTTGGCCGCCCGTTTGCTCCGCAAAAAAATCGTCGTCACCTTCCACGAGGTATGGGCCGATTTGTGGTTCCAACTGCCGTACATGGGCTGGTTGGCCAAGCGCCTGCACTACCTTTTTGAGCAGATGCTGGTGCGCCTGAAATTCAACTGTTTTGTGGGCGTTTCAAAAAGCACCTCGGAAAAGCTCCTCCGGGCGGGCGTCCTTGCCAGTCGGGTAAAAACCATCTACAACGGAATTGATTATCAGGATTTTACAATAAAAAAGGACCCTGCACCACAAGGCCACAAGGCCCATTTTACCTACACCTATTTTGGGAGGCTGGGCATGTCGAAGGGACTTGACGTATTGCTGGCTGCGGCCAGGTTGTTTTACAAAAATCACCCCGATAGCCGACTAAAGCTGATCCTGCCAAAAGACCCGCCCGCTTTTTTGAATATTATTTTAAAAGACATCAAAGAAAAAGGGCTGGAAAGCCATGTGTCCGTGCTGCACCACTTGACTTTTGAGCAGTTGAAAGCGGAACTGCTGGCCTCTGACGGTGCGGTCATCCCGTCGTACAGCGAGGGTTTTTGCTTTGCGGCAGCAGAATGTGTTGCCTTGGGCGTGCCAATCGTTTCTTCGGGCAGGGCGGCGTTGAAAGAAGTGGTGTCGGGCCAATTCATCGAAATGGAAAACCTGTCGCCAAAAGCCCTGGCGGATGCCCTCGAAAAGGCGAGGGTAGGGGAGTGGCAGCACCGCCCCGTCCGCAAGTTTGAACTAAAAGATACTGTGATAGAATACATACAGCTCTACCAGCAACTTATTGAATATCAATGACTAATGACCGTCAATGACCAATGATCAGCACATGCGGATAGCCATATTAGCCGATGCCCTCGACCTGCAATATGCGGGCGTCCACGTGTATCTGCGCGGGCTGCTGACCGCGCTCATGCGGCTGGATGGCAAAAATGAGTACCTGCTCGTGCGCCCCTCGCCCAGCGGGGACTTTAAAAATGCCAAAGAAATCATTGTGCCCATCAACCCGGCCATTCCCGGACACCAGTATTGGCGCGCCCTGACGGCCATCCCGCGCCGGCTGGCTGAAGAAAAAGTGGATGTGGTGGTGGAGCCGGCCCACTTTGGCCCTTTCAACCTACCCAAAGGCGTGCGGCGCGTAACGGTCATCCACGACCTGACGCCCGTCCTTTTTCCCGAATACCATTCCCTGGCGAGCAGCTTTGTCCACAAATTAACTTTGCCTGGCATTTTCAAAAGGGCGGACAGCATCATCGCCAATTCTAATTATACCAAGCAGGACATCGAAAAAAACTACCCCGCTGCCATTGGCAAAATTGGCATCGTGCGGCCTGGGGTGGAAGCTATTTTCAAGCATAAAAAGGACGAGGCTGTTTTACGAAAATATGGCATCCTGCAGCCTTATTTGCTGTTTGTTGGCACCTTGGAGCCGCGCAAAAACCTGCATTCCTTGCTCCGGGCCTATGAAAATTTCCGCCGTAACGGCCCCGCCATGCAGTTGGTGTTGGTGGGCAAGGCAGGCTGGAAAAACAAAGGATTTTTTGCCGCCCTGGAAGCATCGCCCTACCGCGGGGACATCGTGCTGACGGGCTATACCGAGCGGGACGAACTGCCTGTGCTGTACAGCATGGCGCGCCTGTTCATCTATCCGTCGTTGTATGAAGGTTTTGGATTGCCCGTGCTGGAGGCAATGGCTTGCGGGGCGCCAGTGCTGCTCTCCAATTCGTCGAGCCTGCCAGAGGTGGGCGGCAGCGCTGCCGCCTATTTTGACCCCATGCGCATCGAAGATTTTTCAAAAAAACTATTGGAAATAGCCCTTGACGAAAACCGATTGGAAAAAATGCGGCAGTTGTCCTTGCAGCAAGCTGCGCGGTTCAGTTGGGAAGAAAGTGCCAGGGCTTTTTTGTCCTTTTTATAGAGAGATAATTATTTTTTAGCTGGTGGAAAGCTGAACATGGTTGACCTTGCAGCCTTGCTTCGGGAGGCGGGGTTATAAACCCCGCTGTTCCAAACAACGGGGTTTATAACCCCGCCTCCCGAAAATATCTACGTCAGTTAGAAAATAACACTACCAAAAGAAAGTCAACCATTCGCCACCATGCTACAAAACCTCCTCACATTTTTACACAAAAACCCCCGTTGGAATGTACCCATTTGCATTGCCTTTTACTTGCTCGTAGTCCTGCCGCATGAACAGGTCGGCAAGGTGGTGGCCTGGGTCTTCGACGGGCACATGACGCGCGACGACTACAACCTGACCATCCTGGCCGCCAGCCTGCTGGGCCTGTTGTTGTATGTTTTTCCTTTGGTAAAAAACACGAAGGGGAACCCCGCCCTGCGCCAGCTCATCTTTGGCTATTTGGCCGCCACGGTTTTTTTCTCATTCCTTTGCTTCAAACTGCTCATCGTCATCAATATCGAGGTGGTGCATTTTGTACAATACGCGTCCATGGCCATCCTGCTGTTCCCTTTGGTGAAACGCTACGGCGAAACGGTGCTCTGGTGTACCCTCCTGGGGGCCGCCGACGAGGCTTGGCAATACTTCTACCTATCTCCCGACCGCACGAACTATTACGACTTCAACGATGTGATTATCAACCTTATAGGCAGTGTGTATGGCCTCTTGCTCGTACGCGCCGTGCAGCCCCTTTTTGCAAAGTCGTTCCGTTGGGAATTTTGGCGTTCGCCCGCCTTTCGGGCTTTGGCGCTGCTGCTGCTTTTTGCTTTTGCTGCCATTCAAATGGACTGGTTGTACGTCAACGCCCCCGCCGATGACCCCAGGGCGCTGTGGTCGCTGATCAAAGTGCCGCAGGTGGGTTTTTGGACGATTGTGCATCCTGAAGTGACCTTCCATGTAGTGCAGCCGTTGGAGGGCTTGGTGCTGGTGGGGCTGTTGCTGCTTTTTTATGCGGGATTGGGTAAAAGGATCAATGTTTCTCAAAGGTAGTCGGCTTGCGCAGCAACACGTATTTGACAAAGCGCTTGATGTCGAACCAAAGAAAAAACTCCATTTTTTTCAAAATAGGCCCGCTGCTCACGGGGCGGTGTTTTTGGAAAAAAGCCCGCCTAGCCTGGCGAATGCGCCCCATTTCCTGAAAGAGCGTGCGGTAGATGGCGTCGCACATCATTTTCAAAAAACGCCACCTGAAAAACAGCACGTCAATCAGCAGCACAGCGCCATATTTGAACACGAGCGAGGGCAGGTTGAGCAGTAGGGCAGGGCAGGGCATGAGTTTGAAAAAGCTGTAAAAAATGTTCAACTGGATTTTCACCAGGTACTCGTAGTTCATGATTTTGCCCACCGACTGGCTGATTTTGTGGTAAACGACTGCACTTGGCTCAAAGACGCTTTTGTAGCCCAGCACCACTGCCCTTGCGCCCAGTTCGGCGTCTTCGTAGCCCGTGTCAAAGTACTCGTCGAAAATGCCGATGTGCTGCAGCATGGGCACCAAGTAGAGCGTGGCCCCGGCGCAGCTCCCCATGTTTTCAAACCTTTTGTCAAACTGCCCGACAGGCTCGGTATGGCCGATGGGGATGATTTCGGCGGTGTTCAGCATCCGGTGGCCGGCATTGTCCATAAAGCGGCGGTCGAAGTAGTTCACCATTTTGCTGGCCACCATGCCCGCCCCGGTCTCATCGGCGCAGCGGATCAGGTTTTGCAGCCAATCTGGCTCTACGGTCGTGTCGTTGTTGAGCAAGGCCACGTATTCGGGCGGCTTGGGCAGGGCCAATATTTCCCTCAAAACAGCATTGTTGCCGCGGGTAAAGCCTAAGTTTTCGGGGTTCAATATCAACTTTACCTTTGGATTGTGGCCAAAATGTTCTTGCAGCAACTGCGCTTCCGCTGCGCCGGAGCCATTGTCCACCAGCCAAATTGTGAAATTTGGATAGCTTTGCCGCATCAACGAATCCACGCATTCCAGCGTATCGCCGATGCCTTTCCAATTGAGGACGATGACAGGTACATTGGTCATAAAAACGGATGGAAAAATGCGTTGGACCAGCTAAAAGTTCTTCGGCAAAAATTTCTGCTGCTTTGAAAAATCTGTGAAGGGAGGTGTTTTTGTGCGTATGTGTTTGCTGTGCCCCGAAAACACATAAACACAAAAACACGCAAACACACCAATCATCCGGCCCGGCACAAGTGTACGGCAAAGAGCGGCCAAATGTTGTTTTTTTTGAAATTGTAAATTCCAATAGGTGTTTGGCTTGGAATTTTCTTCCAAAGCTTGGCAAAACAAAATCCAATACCCAATCCATGCGAATATTCCCCCGGATATTGACAATCCTCTTCCTGCTTGGCTGGGTGCTGTTTATTTTTTTGGATTACTGGCAAAAACATCCCAGCTACTACCTCTCCTTTGTCCATTTTCAGTACAGCGGAATGGCCCTGGCGCTGCTCGCCATCGGGGCCGGCTCCACTTGGCTGGTGCTAAAATATGGCCGCATCAAACAGCGGGCGCACCTCTTCAATGGCCTGGCAGTTTTCCTTTTGATGATGGTCGTGTCGCTTGTTACGGTTGGGGCGGCCTTCAATGCCTTGGTGCCGGGCGGTGGCTTCAATGCAATGCGCGCCATCCACGTGCTGGGCCAAGTGGGCGGCACGGCCTTGGCCGTTTACTCCCTCGCCTTGGCCACGTATGTGCTGGGCAGTTTCATCAACGATTTTTTAAACTTAAAAATAGATGGCCTGGAAGGCACCATGATCGCCATCGCCACCGGCATCATGGGCTTGGTGCTGTTCAGTTTCCTGTTGGGTGCCATAGGCCTGCTGCATGGCTTTCTGCTGTATCCCTGCTTGGCCGTATTGCTGTTTTTTGGCAGGAAAAAAGCCCTGTTTTTTTTGAAAAAAAGCCTTTGGCAGCCCCTCGCCACAGATAGCGGATTGAGTTGGGTGGGCGCTGGCAGTTTTTTCTTGCTGGTGTTGCTGATGGGCATCAATTTTACGGCGGTCAACGTGCCAATGCCAGCGGGCTTCGACTCGCTCACGGTCTATGCCAACCTGCCCTCGCTCATCGGTGGGCAGCACGGGCTGGTGGAGGGTTTTCAGCCCTACAATTGGTCCATCCTGATGTCTTTGGGCTATGTGCTGTTCAACTCGACGGAGGTCAGCCTGGCCCTGTCCAACCTGGGGGGCATACTGGCCGCCTTCGCGCTGTACGCCCTGTGCCGCAGGTGGCTGAAGCTGGATGCCAATTATTCGCTGCTGGCCATACTGGCCTTTTCCATCACGCCCGCCGTCACCGTGCAGTCATCTGCCGAGCTGAAAATAGACCTCGGCCTGCTCTTCGTCAGCCTCTGCATCCTGCTGGTTTTGCTGGACTACGTGGGCAGTGGTTTTGGAAAAAATGAAACTGCGAAAACGGCAGCCGATAATGGCAAGACGGCCATTTTTAAAAAACTGCCCTTTCCCCCCGAAATAGCCTGGATGGGCCTGATGTCCGGCTTTGCCCTGGGCATCAAACTGACCACTACCTATTTTGCCTTTGCGCTGCTCATTGCGCTCTGGTACGCCTATCACGGCAGGCGGGGTTTTTGGGCCATGTTCCTGGCCAGCCTTTTTTTGGTTTTTTTGGTAAAACTCGACGACTTCGGCGGCCTGCGCCAGTTCCACCTGGGGGCGGGCCTGCTGCAATGGGGCATATTGGCGGCGGCACTGCTGTTGTTTGCGGGCAGCTTTTTGGCTAACAGTTCTCATTTCCAAAAAAGCCTAAAACTGAGCGTTGTATATGGCGCGTTTGCCCTACTCACTTTTGTGCCCTGGGTGGTGAAAAACTTCGCCGAAACGCGCAGCCTTTCCCCCACGGCCCTGATGAACGGAAAGGCAGCTTCACCCGACATCAGCCTTCCTATTTTAGAAAAAAACCTGAGCGGCCATGGCAACTGACCATACACTCCATACGCCAAAATGGCTTGACTGGGCTGCTGCCGCCGTACTGGTGGCGACTGCCCTGGCCGCTTATTTCCTCTATGGAACCAACCCAAACCCCATCGCTGCTGTAGCCCCTGACGATAGCAATGCCGTGCGCGTGGAAATACAGCGGTACTTGGGCTACGAAATTCTGCCCGTCCGCTACCTGAGCCTGCCCTACGACCTCACGATGAACAGCAACGTCTATTTGCCCATCCTCGACACGGGTGTTTTGTTGCTCATCTTCGTGCCGATTGCCGTGCTGCTGGGCCTGACGAGTGGCGGGAAAAAGGGATGGAAGGCTTGGTTGCCGCCTGTAGTGGTCGTGCTTTCGTGCTTTTTCCTCGTGGTCATTTCCACGGCTAACGGTTATATTTCCGGCAAAGTTTTGAGCTTGGTGAAACCTGCCGACGTGGGCCAATATTTGGCCAGCACATCTTTCGGGGAAGCTCCTGTGGGCGTTGTTTGCGCCCATTTTTATCAAATCTTCTTCGGTATTTATCAAAATGCCATCGAGCCAGTGCTGTTGCAGTTTTCCGGCAATGCCGATGCGGTGACCTATCCGTTTTTACTATTGTTGTTTGCCGTGTTTTTTTACATAGGGGCCTGGCGTTTCCGCCATTTGGCCTTGCCGCAAAAAAGCCTGCTCTATTTCACGTATGCCTATTTGTTCTTTTGGCTGATGCTGTCGGCGGGCATCGTGTGGTACGGGCTGCTGGCCATTCCCTTGCTCACGGCTTTTGTGTTCAGCACCATGTTGGCGCAGGGTAGGGTAGGGGGGCTGGCCGGGCAGGTAGGAAAGTATGCTTTCCTGGGCGTGGTGGGACTGTACCTGCTGATTGGCTTTGTACACCGCTTTTCCAATTTGAACCTCAGTATTTTGGCCAACGACAAAAATGCGGGCAAGCGCATATACGACCCGGCATACGTACAGTACCTGACCGGCGATTTCACGGAAGAGAAGGTGTACGATGCCTATTACCCCGGCCTGGGGAATGCCCTGCGCAGCATCAATGCGGAAGATAAATCGCTGATCTACAGCGTGGGCACGCGGTTCAATTTTTTCATCCGTGCCAACGACAAGCGCATTTTCAAGGACAACCAATTGGATCTGTTCAACCAGATCATTTCAAAATACCAAACCAAGGTGCAAGTGACCGCCCTGCTGAAAGCCTCCGGCTTCCGCTATCTGATGGTGGATTTCAATACCCCATCGGGCGACCGCACGCCGGAGCAGTCACTGGTGGAGCGCTACAAAAAATTCTTGCTTTTGTTGTACCAAAACCCTGAGATAGAACTGATGGCCACCAACCGCGTGCTACAGGAAACATCCAACGGCGAGGTGCAGTATAAATATGGGGTTTTTGGTGATGTAAGGGAAATGGGTTCGTATGCTATTTTTAAAATAAAATAAAGTAGGAAGCACTATATTTACTGTCCGTTTTTTGCCATGAACATAGAACATCTGTACATAGTCATCCCTGCAAAGGACGAGGCCACGCGCATCGGCGGCGTGCTCCGCCACCTACAGTTGCTCAACTACCGGAACGTGGTAGTGGTGGATGACGGCAGTGCGGACAATACGGGAGAGGTGGCCCGATCTTTCGGTGCCACGGTGCTGCGCCACTGGGTGAACCTCGGCGCTGGGGCAGCTACCCGTACAGGCATCGAATACGCGTTGGCACGGGGAGCGGAGATTATCGTTACCATTGACGGCGACCACCAGCACCTGCCCGACGACATCAACGCGCTGGTAGGGGCGCTGCTGGAAAAGAAAGTGGACGTGGTGATCGGCAGCCGGTTTTTTGGCAACAACAACGACATACCGCTCACCAGGCAAGCCTACAACGCCGTGGGAAATCTCGTCACCTACCTGCTTACCGGGCTTTGGGTCAACGACAGCCAATCGGGCATGAAAGCATTCCGCGCCGAGTTCGCCCGGAACGCGGCCATCAACAGGAATGGCTTTGAGTTTTGTATCGAAATCATCCGCTATATCAAACTGCTGAAAGCCACTTGGCACGAAGCCCCCATCAGCGTGGTCTATACGCCCGACACCATGAGCAAGGGCCAAGGGCTGTGGACGGGGCTGAAAATGATGATCCGCCTGGTGAAAATTATCTGATCCAACATTTATTTTTGGTTTCTCAACAAATTATAGGCTCTGTGGCACCCTTTCTTTTTTTCTTTCTTCTAAATTTGGCGCACGGTAACTTAATAAGGCACTCAAGCCAGCCAATTCATCCTTTTCTTGCTGAAATCCCATTCTTAGAGGCTGTTGCAGATGCTTATCATCATGGAAATGGCACTTTACTTTTTTGCCTAAAATTTTTTGGTAATTATTATTTCATTCATCAAATAACCAACTGAAATATGGACACCCTATTCGACTTCCCTGCCCGGGCATGGCTGATTGCCCTGTGTTTTGCTTTTTTTTCCAACCTTCTTTTTGCCCAAAATGAACAACACACAAGGGAAAAAGACGATAGAAAAACGGAGGAACGCGACGACGGAGATCACGAAATGGATTTTGAAGAAGAAGAAAACCCAGAGGCCAAAAAGGCCGCCAACCTGGAGCGCTACCTGCACGAGTTCAACATGACGCACGACCCCAAGCTGAACACCATCCCGAGCGAGCGCCTGATAGTAGCCCGGAATTTTGCGAAAGAAAAACTACAACAGATGGCCGAAACGGCCATTCCCGGCATCGCCTGGACGGAGCGGGGCCCCAACAACGTTGGGGGACGCACACGCGCCATCTTGGTGGACGCCTCCGATGGCACGGGCAACACCGTTTGGGCTGGCGGCGTTGCGGGCGGCCTTTGGAAAACCACCAATTTCAACAACGCCTCGCCGACCTGGGTCAAGGTGAATGACTTTTTCGACAACATGGCCATTTCCTCCATCAAGCAGGATCCGGCCAATTCGAGCATCATTTATTTTGGAACGGGCGAGGGCTACTTCAACCTGGACGCTGTGCGTGGCCTGGGTATTTGGAAAACCACCAATGGCGGTACCACCTGGGCCCAGATCGCCGCTACCAATAACGCCAGTTTTCATTATGTACAGGACTTGCTCATTGACAATTCCGGCAACCTGTACGCGGCTACCCGCAGTGGCGTGAGGCGCTCGACCGACGGTGGCACTTCCTGGGCACAGGTACTTGGATCGAGTGTGGGCGCTGGTGCTAACAACAGCGCTTCTGACTTGGAGTTGGGTGCCGACGGCGACGTTTATGCCAGCCTCGGCATTTTTTCCACCGGCAATATTTTCAAATCAGATGCCACCACCCACGGTGCCAACGTGGGGGCGCTTGGCAACTGGACGGAAATTACCCCGGCCACTGGCACTTATGAGCGGATAGAACTGGCCACAGCACCCAGCGACGCCAACCGCGTGTATGCCGTGTGCCAAGGCAGCGGCAGCAATAGCGCCGATTTCTTTTTTCGCTCTACTACTGCGGGGGCTTCGTGGACTTCGCTGGCCGTGCCTGGATTTTGCGACAACGGAACTCCCGAAACTGAGTTCACCCGCGGGCAGGCCTGGTACGACCTGATCATGGCCGTTGACCCCAACGATGCCCAAAAGGTGTATGTAGGCGGCGTGGACGCCCTGCGCTCCAGCGACGGCGGCAACAACTGGACACAGGTTACAAGCTGGACGGGGGCAAACTGCACGGGCCAGGACTTTGTCCATGCCGACCACCATGCAATTGTCTTTGTAAATGGCAGCAGCACAAGTGCCATCTGGGGCACGGACGGCGGCATTTTCCATACGGCCAATGCTACGGCGGCCTTGCCAACTTTTAATTCAAAAAATACGGGCTACAATGTAACCCAGTTTTACGCCTGCGCCATGCACCCATCCACTGGCAGCAACTACTTTCTGGCAGGTGCCCAGGACAACGGTACGCAGAAATTCACGGCGGCAGGCCTGGGCAACACCACAGAGTTCACGGGTGGCGACGGTGGTTTTTGCCATATTGATCAGAACAATTCCCTGATCCAAATATCAGCCTATGTGCGCAACAACTACTGGGTGAGCACCAACGGCGGCGGTTCCGTTACTACCCGCTTCTTCAACAATAGCGGCCGCTTCATCAACCCCGGCGACTATGACAATATCAACAACAGGTTGTACGCCGCGCACGATGCCGGCTTTTATTTCCGCTGGGACGACCCCAGCACGGCAGGGAATACCTCCGCTGTAGTCAATGCAGGTTTTGCCGGGCAGGTCTCTACCGTCACCTGCGATCCTGCCAATGCCAACCGGGTGTGGATGGGCGACGACGCTGGCAATGTGTACCGGGTGGAGAATGCCCATACTGGTGCCCCCACTGTCACGACTTTTACGGGGCCTACAGCCGCTTATGTTTCTTCCATTGACATTGACCCCACCAACTCCAACCGCCTCATGGTATGCCGCTCCAATTTTGGGGTCAACAGCATTTACGAACTGATCATTGCAGGCAATACTGGCACTTGGACGAGCTTCGAGGGCAACCTGCCGGATATGCCCGTTCGCTGGGGCATGTTCAACCCCAACAACACCGATCAGGCGCTTATCGCCACGGAACTGGGCGTTTGGTCAACCGACAACATCAACGCTGGCGCCACCGACTGGGACCCCACCAACGTGGGCCTGGCCAATACGAGGATGGACATGTTGCAGTACCGCGCTGCCGACAACATGGTCGCCGCTGCCTCGCATGGTCGTGGTTTATATACCGCCACCTTGGGATCTACCCTTTTTCCATCCTGTACCAGCCTCACCAGTCCCGTGAGCGGCGCTACTGGTGTTTTGCCCACTGCCACCCTCACCTGGGCCGCGGCAAGCAACAGCCCTACGGGCTACAGGCTGACCGTGGGCACCACGGCAGGTGGCGGCCAGATCATGAACAATGTGGACGTGGGCAATGTCACTACTTTCGACCCGCCCGGCGACTTCCCGACCAGTGCCACCATTTTTGTAAAAATAACCCCCTACAACGCCAACGGTGATGCCATCGGCTGCACGGAAGAAAGCTTTATGACCAACACCGTGCTGTCCAACCCCTCCGCTTGCCAGCTTGGCTTGCCCATTGCCGACAATAGCTGCACAGTGGCCAACCGTTTCCCCATCAACGTGACGGGCGTGGCCGGTACACAGCTTGGCACGAACGTGACCCTCACGAACGTGAAACTGACCATAGCACATACCTGGGATGCCGACCTGGACATCAGGCTCATTTCACCAGACAACACCACCGTGGAATTGTCAACCGACAATGGCAGCAGTGGCGATAACTATGGAAACCCGGCGGATGCCACCTGTACGAGTGTGACCAACTTCAGCATGGGCGCTGCCACGTCCATCACTATTGGTGTGGCGCCTTTCGTCGGTTCTTTTATACCCGAAGGCAATTTTGCCACTTTCAATACGGGTGCCAATCCCAATGGCGTTTGGACATTAGAAGTTTGTGATGATGAACAATTCGACGATGGAACCCTTGAATTTGTTGAATTGGTGTTCGAGTCGCTGTTGGTACCGCCTTCCTGTACCAATTTGACCAGCCCGGCTAACGGTGCCACCAACGTGGCCTTGACGGCCCCCTTGACTTGGGCGGCGGCCACTGGCGGCCCGACGGGCTACAAATTAACGGTCGGCACGACGCCGGGCGGCGGCGAGATATTGAACAACTTCGATGTGGGCAACGTGACCACCTTCAACCCGCCGGGCGATTTCCCCTTTGGCATTCCCGTTTATGTTAAAATAACCCCCTACAACGCCGACGGCGATGCCACTGCCTGTGCGGAGCAAAGCTTCACCACCATCATCGCCTTGCCCAATCCAAGTGCCTGCCAGTTGGGTTTGGTAATACTCGACGGTTCCTGCACCCCTGCCAACCGTTTCCCCATCAACGTGACAGGGGCGCCTGGTACGCTGCTTGGTACGAACGTAGTCTTGTCCAATGTGAAATTTATTGCGGCCCATACTTGGGACGCCGACCTAGACATCAGGCTCATTTCACCTGACAATACCACTATTGAATTGTCAACCGGCAATGGGAGCAGCGGCGACAACTATGGCGACCCCACCGATCCTGCTTGCGCCAATTTTACCAATTTCAGCATGGGCGCTGCCACGTCCGTCACGGCGGGTGCCTCACCTTTTATCGGTTCTTTTATACCGGAAGGCGATTTTGCAGACTTCAATACGGGCATCAACCCCAATGGCATCTGGACGCTGGAGGTATGCGATAACACAGCCACCGACGCAGGGACGCTGGAGTTTGTCGAATTGGTATTCCAGGCAATCACACCTCCACCCGCCTGCACCAACCTGAGCAGCCCCCTGAACGGCGCTACCAACGTGGCGGCCAACACCGTGCTGAACTGGACAGCCGCCTCCGGCAGCCCGACCGGGTACCGACTGACGGTTGGCACAACACCCGGCGGCACGGATATTTTGAACAATGTGGACGTGGGCAACGTGACAAGCTACGATCCGCCCGGCTATTTGCCTTATGGCGCTACGATTTATGTGAAAATAACGCCCTACAACGCCACTGGCGATGCCACGGGCTGCAGCACTGAAAACTTCGCCACGGGCGAGTGCATCCCCAACTTGGTCATCGTCAACATACCTGTACCGACAGGCGACCACAAATCCTTAGGCGAACTGGTGTCCAACAACTCTACCATCACCAATGGTACGGTGGTGAATTTCATCTCGGACACGGGCGTGCTGCTGAACCAGAATTTCGTGGTGGAGCAGGGTGGTATTTTTGAGGTGATACTGCAAAACTGTAATTAAAAAGGAGTTTCCACGGCGCAGCACAAACAAATTCATTGCGCTGCGCCGTGGAAATTTATTTGCCTTCTCGTTTTGTATTCTAGCAATACACGAGTGAAAGGAAAATTTTTGTTGAGAAATTTAGTATTAAAACTACAGTCCCTTCCTCCGGGCATTCGACCATAAAATTTACCTGCTTTATTATTTTTGGGCATAAACGGGTAAAAACGCTGTTGGCAGAAAAGCTTCTGCTGCACGGTTTTTTCACCACAAAAACTTATCGCCCAATATGAAAAATCTACTTATCCGGCCAACCTCCCGGCGGTCCAATCACGGTTCTCTCCAAATTTTTTACACCCTCCTACTCCCACTTTGCTTGATATTGGTTGCTCAAGGAGTTTATTCCCAAGAGAAATCCCTCCCTCGGATTGTTTCTTTTGACATGGCCAACCTGACGGCCACGCTGCGGGAGGCACCGATGGAGTTCAGCCGGGCCACACCGTTTTTTTACAGCCTGCCCATGCCGGATGGTGGCGAGCAGTTGTTCAGGGTCGAGGAATCACCCATGATATCCGGAGATTTTGCACAAGCTTTTCCTTCCATTAAAACATATGCTGTCCAAGCGGTTGACAAGCCGATTGTGCAGGGCAGGCTCACGCTGACGCCCAACGGCTTTTTTGCGGCCATCATCGTGGAGGGAAAGGGCATGATGATGATCCGGCCCCTGGATTTGAACAATCCCTTATTGCACGAAGTGTCTTATGATGAAACGGACCTGGCGGATCTGACCTGCGGTTTTGATGAAATAGAACAGTATTTTGAGCCGGCAGAAATAGACGAATCCAACAGGAACAGCACCTCCAACGGCAGCACCCGCCGCACCTACGACATGGCCATTGTCACCACGGGCGAATTTCACGATGCCAATGGTGCAACTGTGCCTGCGGCCACTGCTGTGGTGACGGCCACCATGAGCGCTATCCAGGTCATTTTCGACCGGGAATTGGCCGTGCGCTTCAATGTGCTGACGCCAGTCATTTATACCAATTACAATACTGATCTTTTCGATCCGGCTTCGGGCTTAACGAGGACGCAAATGGCCGCCCAGGCCGTTGCCGCCAATTTTCCCATTGGCAACTACGATATTGGACATGTGTTCCACGACCAGGATCAGACGCCAGCGGTACATTCGGGCGGCGGCGTGGCTGGCTTGGGCGCTGTGTGTGAAAACACCTCCTTTCCAGGGGTATCCGGCACCGGGCCGTTCAAGGCGGCAGGTTGGAGCGGTTCTTTTTCAAATACAGGAAACGGTTGGGTTAGACTGGCGGGACACGAAATCGGCCACCAGTTCAATATGCAGCACACCTTCAATGGCAACGGCGGTAGTTGCAATGGGCCAACGGTGAACCCCAACCCGCCTCCGCCCTGTATTGGGGGCAATCTCAGCGTCACCACAGCCTACGAAATTGGCAGCGGCACCACCATCATGTCGTACAACGGCATCTGCGGTGCCGGGCAGAACATCCCTTCGGGCGGCGTGGCCGACAACTATTTCCACATCAACAGCCTGGAATCTGCCGTGGCGTACATCGCAGGTGAATCTTGCCACACTGCCGCTGCGACTGGCAATACGCCCCCTGTGGTAAACGCCAACCCTTGCGGCGGTTCCTATACTATCCCGAAAAGCACCCCTTTTACCCTGACAGGCTCAGGCTCCGATGCCGACGGTGATCAAGTTTACTACTGTTGGGAACAATATGACGAAGACGGTTTTTCCAATGACAACAACCTCTGCAACGATGCGCCAACGCATGGCTTCATCGGTGCCACGGCTGGTGCAAGCCCCCTTGCCCCCCTGTTCCGCAGCTTTCCGCCAACTACCTCGCCTGCGAGGACTTTCCCCAATATCAGCCTCGTAACGGCCAACAGCTATTCTTCCGATTTTGAGCCGCTGCCCTCGGTGGCACGCACCCTCAATTTCCGCCTGACTGGCCGTGACTTCAATGCCAACGGCGGCGGCATCCATTGCCAAGCCCTGGCCGTGACGGTGAGCGCACAAGGCCCCTTAGCGGTGACGGCCCCCAACGGTGGTGGTACTTTGACGGCTGGTGCGGCCACCAACGTGACCTGGAACCTGAACGGCATCAGCTTTTTGACCAATGTCAATATCAAACTGTCCATTGATGGCGGGCTGACTTACCCCTACACCCTGGCTTCCAATACCCCGGCTGCCGACGGCATAGAGAATGTCACCATTCCCGCAGGCGTCCCCAATGTGACGACGGCAAGGATCAAGGTGGAAAGCGCCGACAATACCTGTGTGGTGTTTTTTGATATTTCAAACAGCAATTTCAGCATCACCTCCAATTGCAATGCTTCTTCCAGCAATATCTGTCCGATCAGTGCTGTGACCGCTGCTTCTGGCGACGCTGCCCTCAACTTGGGCTTGAGCCAATTTTATGGCAACGCAATCACCAGCCATACGGTGAACATAACAGGGGCCGATCCCATCGTAACCAGGGCTTTGGCAAGTACCGAAGGCGGCAGCACTTGCACGACAGTGGGCACACGTGCCTATAAGGGTTTTGATATAGCAGTTGGGGCTACTGGCACTTATACGCTTAATATTACAAGCCCGGGATTTGTGGCTGTTTCTGTTTTTACATCGGCAGGCTTTAATGTAAACAGCCCTTGCAGTTCTACCTTTTTTGGTTCCAATGCGTGGGACACTGGGGGCGGCGGCGCAAGCAATAATAGCATCTTTAGCACAACAATGGATTTGACGGCTTGTACGCTTTACAGGATTATGGTCTATGCTTCTGCCAGTGCTTATGGGGATAATACCATCGCATTTTCAGGTCCTGGCGAAGTTTATCTAAATGGTGCAGGCCCGGGGGGTAATTATGGATATACTTATTTAGCCGTAAATAATGCAAATGGCCAAGTGGCAGCAGTCAATGCATCATCAAATTTCACCTCCCTGGCCGCAGGTTCATATACGGTATATGGTGCTTCCTATAAGTCCAGTGGCGCTACGCCGCCCAATAATGTAAATCCAGCTACGTGGGTAGGACTGACCCTTGCAGGCATCCTTTCTGCGGGTGATTGTGTTGTTTTTAGCACGAATTCAAAGCCCGTCACCGTGACGGGAGGGGCCTGCCCACCGACCTTGGCTGTGAACGGAAACCCCATTTCCAGTGGCACCTATTTGGCCGATATGGACATCACCTCCAGCGGCACTGTGCCCAACGGCGGAAACGTCATTTTTGGGGCAAATACTTCCGTGGAATTGCAGGCGAATTTTGAAGTGGTGCTGGGCGGCGTTTTTGAAATTGTGATGACGGGCTGTATGCCTTGAATTGTAGCCGGGCGGCAAACTGCGAGATGCCGCCAGGTTCATCTATCATCCCTCCACCAGCACCCCTTTCCTTTTTATTTTTCAACTGCAATGCCAGCGCCCGTGAGGGCGGCGGTAATTTTGTCGAGTTGGGATGTCAAGGATTCTACTTTGTTTTTCAAGGCTTCATTTTCGTTATGCAACACCCGTATCGCCTCCACCGCCATCGCATCATACGTGCCGTAGTTTTTGGAGATAGCCCAGGTTATTCTCCTCCACCAGCATGGGAGGAAAGGACGAGGGCTTTCATTTACCGCTCGCTTCCTCGCCCTGCTGCCGGTGCAGGCTTTTTTCGGCAGGCTGCCCGTAGCCTTCGGGATAGTGGTAGCGCCCCTTGTCCTTGCCCATTTTTTCCTGAACGTCCTGATAGGGGTGGTCCCGGAACCAAGGGTCGTTGCGCACGCCCGTCACCTGCCAGGAGACCTTTGCGCCGGCGCCGCCGCCTGCGATTTCAAAGTGGTTGCCCGATACTTCTTTCGAGATATAGAGATTGGGGCCGGGACTGCCGATGGCGGTCAGGGAGTATCGGAAATCCTTGTTGAGCGCCTCGAAATAGTCGGGAAGGCCGACCGAGGCTTTGCCCTGCCCGTCGAGGGTGACGGTGCCGGAATAAACGTTGAGCACTTCGTTGCTCTCGACGCAGGCGTGCTGGAGGCTTTTGTTGGCGGGGTCGAGCGGATGGTCGGTGAGGAAGTTTTTGGCACCGGTGACGGTTAAATTGCCAAATGCAAATACATTTCCATTGTTCAGCACGTTCAAAACGTCATCACCATTTGCTTTTTGTGCATTGAAAATCGAAAAATCGGCTGCTTCTGCTCTCACATTCAATGCTACATCGGAATATACCTGCCTGAATCCTGCCTGTCCGTTGCTTGCGATTTCAAACCTGCCCCCGGCGACACCGAGCGCATCCACTTGAAAGAGATACCCGTCGCCAACAGACACGGCTTCGTTCACCCGAAGCCCGCCGTTGACTTGAAGCTTGTGGGTAGGGCTGCTGGTACCAATGCCGACATTGCCGGAGACGGAGAAATTGTCCCAGACCCGGAGGTTGCGGGTAGCAGGCATGTCCAAAGTGACCCAGTCGTTGTTGGGCGTTGTGTCGAGCAAGCCGGGAAAGACGCCCAAGCCAATTGCTCCATTCGACACTTCTAATCTGGCGATGGGCGACGTGGTGCCGATGCCGACATTGCCGTTCTGGATGTTCATGAGCAACCCGAAACCTGCGCCATCCTGCCCGTACAGCCCGACGTACTCGTCACTTTGCATTCCGACAAAACCACCTTCTGCGTTGTTGGACTTATTGAACCACCAACCTGCCGTTTCTGTCCCGTGTTGCACCCGCCCCCTGCCATTCAGGTCGAGGCGATAGGCGGGGTTGGTTGTGCCAATGCCGACATTGACCGCATTGGCGCTTGTGCCGCCCAGCACCATGCAGTTGCTACAGCCCACTATGGCATTGTAGCCGATAGCGGTGGCGTTGCTGAAGTCGCCGGGCGCCGCACCTGCGAAGTAACCGATGCCTGTATTGTAATTACCTGAGGCGTTGAAATAAAGTGCTCCATGTCCCATTGCGGTGTTGCCGATGCCTGTCGTGTTGGAATAAAGCGCCTCATGACCATTGGCGGAATTGTTGAAGCCCATGGTGTTAGAAAAAAGCGCAAGGTATCCATTGGCGGTGTTGTTGACACCGCCCGTATTGGTAAAAAGCGCTTTGAATCCATTAGCGGTGTTGAAGTAGCCGGTCGTGTTGGAAAAAAGGGTTTGGTATCCATTAGCTGTATTTGCGTAGCCGGTCGTGTTTGTATATAAGGCTTTACTTCCGACGGCAGTATTGAATTTTGCCTGAAAACTGAAGCTAACCCCCGTCCCCTGGTTGTACAAGGCAGAATCGCCCACCGCCACGAGGTTGGAGCGGTCGGTGTTGCTGTACAAAGCCCGCCTGCCTATGGCGACGTTGGAATAGCCAGTGGTGTTGGAAAAAAGCGCACCCACCCCACTGGCAGTATTGTGGCTACCAGTGGTGTTGGATTGAAGGGCATTCAAACCAAAGGCGGCGTTGTTATTGCCGGTGGTGTTGGTATTGCCTGCACTGGTTCCGACAAAGGTGTTGTTCAGTGCATTGGGTAGTTCAAGCCTGGGCGATCCGCCTGCGTTTTTTTGCAGCAGCATGTTCTCCGTGCCGCCCAGGTCGAAGCGAATGATGTCTTCGTCTGGGCTTTTTTCCACCTGAATTTTAGTATCCCCGTCGGCATCTGCAATCACGGCAGGGGTGCCAGTCATGCCGCTGTCAATGCTTTGCCAGGCTGTACCGTTGTAAAACCAAAACCCGGCTGTGTTGGTATCGAACACGAGCAAGCCGGTGGCGGGCGAGGCAATCGCCGTCCGCTGAGCCGTTGTCATGCGGGGCACGAGCATGCCCTTGTCGGCGGCGCTCACATCCAATTGGGCGCTGGCAGCGGGCATAGCCCCATCGCTGTTCACGCTGAGGCTCTGCTGGATGTTGGATTGGGAGAAAAGGGCGCTTGCGAATGCACAGGCGAGGAGGATGAGGATTGTTCTCATTTGGTTGATTTGAATTGAAGGTGAAAGAACCGACAAAGCTAATCAAGTTGCAAAATGAATGTATTTTGTTTTCCAAAAGTCCTTTGTGCCGGGTGCCGTATTTGAAGTGGTAAAAAATGTTACGCCTTTCGTTGTGCGACACCGGAACTGGACGATGCCGTTATCTTACTGGCATCCCTCTATCAATATCTCGAAAACCCCGCCCAACGGCACGGTGAAATCTGCTTGCAGCAATACGCCCGTGTCCGATTTGAACTCCACGTTGCCGCCGTTCGGAACGGTGGATAGGGTAGCGGTCAAATCGCCTTGCGAGCGATAGGTGCCTGTTGGCAAGGTCTGGTTGTTGAGCGTCAGGTTGGTAGCGCAAGTATTAGGATTGTTCAACCAGATGGCGTTCGGGAAGTACAATAAACTGCAGCCTGTACAGGTGGGGGGATAATTCACGGTCGTGAAATGGGTGTTCCCGGTATTCGTGTTGAAGCTGAACAACTGATGGAGGCCGCCGGGCAGGGTGCCGTTTGCGACGATGTTGAGCGTGCCGCCTGTCAGGGCAATATTGCCGTTCACCCGGATGGAGTCTTTGGAAATGACCCCGGCGGATTCACGGATTTCCATGTTCAAAATACCGGCGTTAAAATCCTCGCCTGTTGTGAAAGTCAGGGTGCCAAATGAATGACCCGGCGCTAAAATGCCGCCCGCATGGGAGAAACGTGTTGGCGCAATATTGCCCGTGGCTTTAAAAAGCCCGCCCGTGTTGTTGCTGAACGTGCCTATGCCCACACCATCTACCAGGTTGGTCACCGTGGTCAATGCACCGATGGTGAATGTTCCCGCATTGACAATCGTATCTTCATAAGCATAAATGGCGATGTCAACACGGTCTATATTGATTTGTCCGCTTGTGCTGTTGATGAAATTAGCGAAAAAGTTCAAAATGCCATAATCCATCGTATTGCCGCCGCTCAATGAGCCGATATTGATGCTTGCCTGATTGTGGAATATCCCATTGACGTAGTTAAAGATAGGATATAGGTCTATTCGGTCAATATTGATAAGCCCGCCTGTATTGTTGTTGAAAGTACCGACGTTTTGAATGCCGCCGCCCGCCAGATTGCCCCCACTCAACGAACCAATATGGATGCTTGCCTGATTGTTGAATATACCGCCGTTTACCAAAGCGACAGTACCCGGCTTCATTCGGTCCATTTGGAGAAGCCCGCCCGTGTTGTTATTGAAAGTTCCGAAGTTTAAAATACCAGGACCCTCGTTATTGACAGCGTTTGTGCCAACGATGATGCTCCCATAGTTGGTGAAAGTGCCGAGAGAATCATTGTGCAAGGATACATTAAAGGAATTGTAAAGGTTGATGACTGCGCCCATGTTGTTGTTGAAGACGGCTTTGTTGAGAATGCCATGATAGTTGCCATGATAGGTATAGCCACTTGGTGTATAGGGACTAACGTTTATGACGCCATCGTTCTGCACCGTCCCTTCGTTGAGCAAGCCTTCCGAGACCAAGGTCATAATCGTCAGCGTGCCTTCGTCAGCAAGGGTGAGCGAACTACTGCTCTGCACTGTAACAGACATGGCGACTGCCCCCGCAGCAGCAATGACAGGTTCGTTGGTCACATCAGGGATGATGGCTTCGCAGAAGGCATGTGGCGCCCCCGCCGTCCAGTTTCCGGCATGGAACCAATCGGTGCTGACAGCGCCTGTCCAGGTGCTTTGCAAGGCGCCATATATTAAGTCAACCTCTCCATAATAATAAACAAGGTGCCAATTGGCCGGGAGACCTGTCACCGTAGCGAAGGTGTCGGATATTTCACTGCTTGCCGTGAGAATAACTATCCGGTCGCCGATGGCAGGGGTATAGTTGATAGATACATGGAGCGCCCCGCCTCCAAGCCCCGGTGCAATACTCGTTGCAAGCTGGTCGTAGTTTGCACCAGGAGCGCCTGTGCCATTTACGTCAATGGACAAAGAAAGGCTGCTAAAACTTGAGCTGGAATTAAATGACAAAATACCCGTAGTGTCATAGCCTGGCAATAATGTGCCACCGCTATTGACGAAATTGTTGAGACCTGTGACGTAGCCCGAACCTCCAAAAACACCGCCCGTGACATTGACGAACGTAGCGTTCGTGGTCTTTAGAAGGTTGATAGGGGCAAGACTGCCGATGACGACGGTTCCTGCATTGTTTAAGGAGACGTTGTTGAGCCAAATCCCGGAAGTTGAAGCCCCGTCAATGTGGATTTGCCCACCGGCATTGTTGTTGAAGGTGCTTCTGCTTTCAATGCCGTAAGAACCGATACTTGCGATATTTCCAATGGTAATGGTGCCGCTATTGTCGAAGGTGCCGGAATGATGGAGGATGCCATGCACAGTAGAACGGTTGATGGTTATCTGGCCGCCCGTATTGTTGTTGAAAGTAGCGTTATAATTATCAATGCCCCTATAACCCACACCCGTCGTCGAATCAATCAGGATGACGGCTTGGTTGTTGAAAGTCCCATTATCATTATAAATCCCGGCATGAGTGGAGCGTTTAATATTGATTTGCCCGGCATCGTTGTTGAACGTAGCATTGTTACTTATGCTGTAAATCCCCGAAGATTGTGATGTTCCAATAGCGATATTGCCTTCATTGGTGAAAATACCCGAGATGTTGTGAATGCTGATGCCGTTCCCTGAAACGCCTGCTATATTGATTTGCCCACCGGTATTGTTGTTGAACATACCCAAATTTTGCAAGGGATAAGTTCCAGCGCCAATGGCAATGTTGCCTGCATTGTTGAAAGTGCCTGGGGCGGCATTGTAAAGATTGGTATTGATGATTAATTGCCCGCCGGGGTTGTTGGTGAAGGTGTTATAGTTCAATAGTGCGTTGAAGGTGAGGGTTCCGTTATTCACAACAGTCGCCGTAGGGTTATTCCAAAATATGTCACCGGTCAATGTGCCTGTCGAAGTGATGGTCAGTATTCCGTTGTTGCCAATGTTAATACTTTGGGCGGCTGCATTCGGTGTACTGATAACGGGGTCGTTGGGCATATCAGAGATACCCACGCTGTGGTTGGGACCAGGTACACCTACCGTCCAATTGCCGGGGTTGTTCCAGTCGGAATTCACATTGCCCGTCCAATTCGTATCTAAAGCAAACAAGCCGCCCGTTGTGCAAAGCAACACAAGCAGCATAGCGAAGAAGTAAGTAATTTTCATCGGATTGAATTTATGAGTGGTAATTGAATGCCGCAAGATGCAGGGCAAGCCGCCGGAAGCCTTTCTCTATCGGTTTCAAGCTTTACGCTGCTCGTTGCAGGTGCCAAAAATCTTTACGCTATTCGTTGCATGAGGTGGGAAGGATGGAAGGATAAACCTTTGAAAATCTGTTACTTGTTGGTTGCGCTCGGCACCATGCCAAACTCCTCCTGATACACCTTCGAAAAATGGGCGAGGTTCACAAAGCCGCATTGCCAAGCCACTTCCGACACATTCAGGTCGCCTGTTTCCAGCAACTTTTTGGCTTCTTGCAAACGGTACGAACGGATGAAATCGGAGGGCGAGGTAACTATCAACGCCGTCATTTTTCGGAACAACTGCGAGCGGCTCATGCCTATCTTCTGGCACAACTGCGGCAACCCGAAACCCTCGTCGGCGTAGTTTTCCGCCACGATGTTCCGCACTTTTTGGATGAAAGCATCCTCTATCTGGAGGTCTTCTTCGGCAATGGCTTCGGGCAGTTGTTGCGGGTTTTCATTCTGCTCCTTTCTGGAAAGCCAGACGGCAATGCGCCGCTGCTTTTCCGTCAACACCTGCAACTGTGCCAGCAGTTCTTCCCGGTGGAAGGGCTTGGAAAGGTAAGCATCCGCCCCCCGGCGCAAGCCAGCAATACGGGAAGCAGCGTCCGCCCTGGCGGTCAGCAGGATGATGGGGATGTGGCTGGTGCGCTCGTCGTTTTTCAGCGTTTCGCAAACCTCGAAGCCGTCCTTTTCCGGCATCATCACGTCGGAAATGATGAGGTCGGGGATATTTTCCAAGGCTTTTTCGATACCTGCCCTGCCGTTGTAGGCGAAGTCAAGCTGGTAATTTTCACCCAGGCAGACGGCGAGGTATTCCACCACGTCGGGGTTGTCTTCTATCAAAAGGATGGAAGGATTATCCTCGTGACTTAGACCCCCTGACCCCCTAAAGGGTCCCGATAGCAATCGGGATAACCCGGGAAGTGCCAAGGTAATTTCATTGACGGTGCTAGCAGAATTGACTGGATATGGTTCCCCTTTAGGGGTCAGGGGCTGAGTCTGGGGCAAAGCGTCATGCGTTATCGGCAGCCGCACCGTAAACGTTGACCCCTTGCCCACCTCGCTTTCCACGCTGATTTCCCCGCCCATTGCCTTCACCAGTTCCTGCGTCAAACTCAGGCCGATGCCCGTGCCGCCCGCCACCCCCCTGCCCCCTGAGAGGGGGATAGGTTCTTGGTTTTCAGCTTGATAAAATCGGTCAAAGATTTTTGGCAAATCCTCCGCAGGGATGCCAGCGCCAGTGTCAATGACTTGGAGGTCAAGGTTTACTAAACCTTCGAGGTTTAGTAAACCTGCCCGTAGCGTCACCCTGCCGCCCGATGGCGTAAACTTGATGGCATTCGACAGCAGGTTATGCACAATTTGCAGCAGCCGCTCCGGGTCGTAGTCCATGACGATTTTGCCCCGATAATTATCGGGGTCGCTTTCCACCCGGATCATTACATTTTTCGAGTTGGCGTAGGATTGCAAACTCTCGCACACGTAGCGCAGGTAGGGCAGCACATCGCCCTGCACGTAGTTGATTTTCAGGGTGTTGGATTCCAATTTGGCGAGGTCGAGGATTTGGTTGATGAGGCGCAGCAGGGATTCGGCGTTGCGGCGGATGAGGTTTAGCCTCACCCCCGACCCCACACCAAAGGAGAGGGGAGGCGTGACATCACCCCCTCCTTCGGAGGGGGCCTGGGGGAGGCTTGCCATTCCCAAAATCACCGTCAGCGGCGTACGGAATTCATGCGTGATATTGGTGAAAAAGCGGCCCTTGAAATCGTCCATTTCCTTCAGGCGGGTGGCCTCCAGGTGTTCCAGTTCCAATTGCCGCTCCAACGCCTGCCGCTTTGCCCGGAAACGCAACAGCCACCATGCCGCCGCTGCTAGCGCCAATAGGTAAATACCATACGCCCACCAAGTCGCCCACCAGGGCGGTAGCACGGTGATGCGCAGCGAGGCGGGGTCGCTCCAGGTGCCGCCGCTCACACTGCCCTGCACCTCGAACAGGTAATGACCGGGGCGCAGGTGGGCATAATTGGCGGCATGGCTGGTGCCCGCCTCCACCCAGTCCGGGTCAACGCCTTCGAGGCGGTAGCGGAAACGGTTTTCCTTCGGGTTTTGAAAATCAAGCAGGGCAAATTCGAGCGTCACGAGGTTCTGGTCGTGGTCGAGTCGGATGCTTTCGGTGCGGTGCAAAGGGCGGTCGAGTGGGCTGTTCACCCCCCTGCCCCCCTCAAGGGGGGGTATGGCGGTGTTATTGATTTTCAAGCCAGTGAGCCGAACCGGGGCATTCGTTTGCCGGTCTTCGATTTCCGAAGGGTAGAACGCCGTCAGCCCGTTCACGCCGCCGAAAAACAGTCGCCCGTCCGGGGTGCGGGCAAAGGCAGCGCTGTTGAATTCGTCGTCCTGCAAGCCATCGGACGCCCTGAAAGTTCGGAATCGGTAAATGCGTGCCTCCCCCCTGCCCCCTCCGAAGGAGGGGGAGGCGGCTAACTCCCCCTCCTTCGGAGGGGGCAGGGGGGAGGCTACCGTCAACCGAAACAATCCCCGGTTGGTGCTGCCCCAGATATTTCCGGTGTCGTCGGGAAGGATTCCGTACACGACATCGTTGGGCAAATCACTGTTTTGGCTGGTAAAATGTTGGAATTCGCCACTGTTTTTGTCGAACAAATTCAAGCCGCCACCTTTGGTACTCACCCAGAGCCAGCGTTCGGGTTCGAGTGGGTCGGGGCAAAAACTGGTCACCGTATTGTAGCGAAGGCTGCTGGGTTTTGCCGGGTCGTTCCGGTAGGTTTGGAATTTGTCGGTGGTGATTTCGATGGGGTTTTCGCCGAATTTCAAATCGGTCAGTTGAATCCGGCCCAAGCCGTGGGAGGTGCCGAGCCACAGGTTTTGTCGGGCATCGAGTTGAAGGGCAAATATGGACACGTTTTTTCCGAAGGGCTTTGAAAGGTCTGCGAACCCGATGTTCCCGGTGGCTGCTTCGTATCGCATCAAGCCGCCGCTGCCGCCCGTTGCGAAAATATTGCCGGACAAATCCTCCACGATGCTGGTAAACGCATGGGAAAGCAAGCTGTCAATTTGCCTTTTTTCGACCAGGCCATTTTTGATAACCAGCAAATAGTTGTGGTAAAAATCATCGCCAACGACGTACAGTGCACCATTTTTTGCCCGATACATTTGTGAAATATTGGGTGGCAAGTCGGAAACCGGGAGGAGCCGGTCGGCGGCTTCATCCAATTTGCCATTGAAACGGGCGTCGCCGTGGAAGGAAAGGTAAACGCCGTCCGTGGCACAAATCCTGCCGACGGAAGTACCTTTCAGAAAATGGTGGAAAGGTTGTCGGGGCAGTTTAATTTTTCGCAAGCCGTAGCCGGAGGTGCCGACCCAAAGGTTGTCCGCCGGGTCAATATTTAGGCAGGAAATACGGCCATCGGTGTCATAAATGAGGGTAGGTTTCCCGTTCTCCCCGTTTTGCGGATCGGCCATAATTCGGAAGTTGCTGTTGGCCTGCTCGACTCGGTAACTGCGCCCTTTGCTATCCTTCACAACTGTGGCGGAGTTGGGATTTTGAAGGAGCGCCGGAGCGGGTTCGCTGTCCGTGTAGGCTTGTAGGTCGGCGTTGTTTTCTGCCAGTTCGAGGGGTTCTTTCCAACGAAATTTAAGGGATTTGTCAGGCGTTGTGAGGGAAATGGCGCCGTCCGGGGTTTCGTCAATCCAGTAGTTTTTTCCTTCCATGCCCAAGCGGGCAAAGGGCAGGTGGAGGAATTTGCCCGAGGTTTTTTCCAGCACGTCCACACCTATCCCGGTGATGCCAAGCCAGAGGTTGCCCCGGCCATCCTCGAATAGGAGTTCGATGTCGTTGCCGGCAATGGAAAAGGGGTTGAAGGGGTCGTTGGTGAAAACCTCGAAACGGTAGCCATCGTAGCGGTTCAGCCCGTCTTTGGTGGCAATCCAGAGGAAGCCGTCGTCCGTCTGCTCGATGTCGTAAATCATGCCCTGCGAGAGGCCGTCGGCGATGGTCAGGGATTCGACTCGTGGGTTAGATTGGCCAGGCAGGCAGACGGGGACAAGCAAAACCGCCAGTACAAGCAGGAGGGATGTAAGGGAAGTATTGTCCGTATTTATCAGTCCTTTCAATGATGGCGGTATTTTTCTTCAAAAATACAACAGGCGAAGGACTTGCAGCAAAAACGAAATCGGAGGCCCCTGCAACAGATTTGACAAATCTTCAAGACTTGTCAAATCTATCGCCACCACTCCCGCCCCTCCATCAGAGGAGAAGGGCAAATTTTGCTTGCCTGCCCCATCTTGTCACTACGAGCCGCTCCGTCCGCAGCTCACCGCCAAGTTGGAAGCATAGGCGGTTTAGATGCCAGCCGGGTGAGCGGACAAATCCACCAGGAGTGCCTGCCCGCCGATTTCCAGTTATATTTTTTGGTAAAAAACCTGCCGCCCCGTGCCGTCGAAAATGGTCAATGAGCCTTTTGTTTTGGCAAATCAAGCAACACCGAGCGCCGCCGGGCCCTTTTGTCATTTCATCCCTCCACCAGCACCCCATTTTCCTTTGCCTGCCCTTGCAGGGCCTCCACTGCCTCTTGCAGGCGGGCAACAATAGGGTAGGGGGTTGCTTCTTTTTCAGTAGCAGCCACGGCGGGTGCCAACGTAGCGCTCAACCTGCTGAGTGTGCCGACCTTGACCGTGCGGATAGTGGTTTTGGAAACATAGCCTTCGGCAGCGATTTCCACCTCGTAATCCCCGGAAGGGATCAGGAATTCGAATTTGCCCTTTTCGTCCGTCAGTACACTGTATCCCGGCATGGATGGGGCGCTGATGCGCACATTGGCAAGAGGCTGTTGATTGGTTTTGTCCAAAATCGCCCCCCGCAGGCCGGAAGCTTTGTTGCCCCTGACTTGGCGCAGCAGATCGTTCACGGTGAAGGCCTTCAACAGCAGCTCATCGTTCTTGAACAGCAGTTGTCCCGCCTTGCACATATCGGTCAGTACGGCATATATTTTCTCGTTGTCGCTGGACTTGTCGCCCGTCCCGATTTTGGCATCGCCCCTTTTCTGTTTAAAAAGCATCCAGGCACCCTCAAAATCGTTGGCTGCCGTAGCAAATTCCGAAGGGAAGGAGGCCAGCATATTGTTGTTGGCCAACAGGTCGGTAGCATTATTTGATAAAAACAGTTTAAAGCTATCAATCAGGGAAGAAGTGCTGGCCCAATGGTAGCGCAGGCCGTCCTCCAGATTCTCGTTGCCCGCCTCCCGCAATTTGCTCTCCAACGTCTGAGCATTGTCCCAAGCCCTGGCGATGTGCCATTTTCCCCGCAAAAACAGGCGGGTGACGGCATCGTTCGCCATTTCCAGGCTGATGCGGGCCTGCACGGCATAGCTGCGGCGGGTAACATTGCCGGGCTTGGCCTTCACGGAGTCAATAAAGGCCAATTGTTCGTCCGCCACTTGGGCGGTGAAATAAGGGCTGATTTTCTCTTCGAACAGCGGTTGCTGCTTTTTATAGTTTTCCCAGCCCAGCGCAGCATACAGGTAAAGGTCTTGCTGGCTGCCGGGGAAAGCCCGTTCGGCAGTGGGAATTGCGCCTGTCATTTCAGGGGCGGCGGCGGCTTCCTTGGAGGTTGCCGATTTTTTGGTAGTAGCCATATTTGGGAGGATTTAAATGTTAAAAAAAACTGCGCTATGGGCAGATACAAACAGCAATGTCGGCTGGTATTGGGTCAACAATGTATTTGTAATGATTTGTCAGTACGGTTGTTATTTGATTTTTGTTTCAAATGGTGGCGAAGAAATAATTAGGGTAAAAATGCTGCTTGCCCTCGTTGGCGCAAGTCTTCCCCACCTTCCCAAACAGTTACGCCTCTGTCTTGCTCGAACTGTGGTATTTTTGCAATGGCTGGTGCCAGGAAAATTCGATGCAGATGGAACACGTGCGCCAAAGGAGGATGGGCTAAATTTGCAATGCCCGTCAACGAGCAGTACCGATAGTTATCGTGACGTGACGAGCAGTACTGTTTTTCAATTGGAAAGACAGGTTAGGTGCCAGCGGGAATGACAAGGACAGTTACAGTTCCCCAAGCCGGCCCCATTGGATCACATTCTATTCATCAAAAACCTGAATTGTTACACAAAAATTAGAACATGGAATTTTTATTATCAAGTATTAACAAATCGATTTATCATAGTTTTTTAATTCTTTGGTTTATTCTAAATATTCTTATAGCTATTGGTAACTGGACTGGTAAAATCAGATTTGGGCTTGGGATGGGAGATTTAATCTATATGGGTGTTATTGGAATAGTGCGGTTGTCCCCAATTTTTGGACAGTAGTTTAAGATGGGAAATTTAATTATTTTCACATTTAAACCTGTAAAAAAATGGCGAACAAACGGCGCAATTTCAATTCAAAATTCAAGGCAAAAGTAGCCTTGGAAGCAATCC
>JBGSKQ010000098.1:0-50718 GCA_041741095.1 Saprospiraceae bacterium | reverse complement strand
TCAATGAACTGATGCTGGAAAGAATTTTTTGCGTGTTTGGGAAAGCCGCAGACCCGCTAAAAAATCATCCAGCTATTATCCAAATCCGAAATTTCGGCGTCAAAGCCGCTGCTTAGACGCTTTAACTATCACGGACTATTGTATTAAGAATAGCGCTAAATATTATATTGGTATCTACAACAATCTTCACTGCTTGAGCAAGTTGTCCTTATTGGTTTCCCACCAGTTTTTGTTCACCTCTTTGGCTAATCGATCTACTTGTTCCTGTTTTGCTTTGCTCGCCGAGACCGCCGCTTTATAGTTCAGGTAATCCAGCAATTGCTGCACATCTTCTGTATTTGCAGATGCAGGCAATTTTATTATAATTTCTTTATCTGTTCTTTCAATTGTCATTTGAAAATTTTTGTCTTGCAAATTTAATCTTTTCTTGCAATGCCTCAAAATTGCATTAATTGTCAGGCTCAAATCAAATCAAATGCTGCCCCAACTCCCCTACCCTTTCGCAGCCCACTTGTTCCATCACTTGTTTGAGCTGTATTTTCAAAAGGGAAATCACATGATCGCCGCCTTCCTCGCCAAGGGCCGCCACGCCGTACATGAAAGATCGGCCCAGGAAAGCGAATTCGGCCCCGCTGGCCAAGGTGCGGGCAATGTCCGGCCCAGTGCGGATGCCGCTGTCCATCATAATTTTTAGCTGGCCTTTGTACTTTTTGGCAATGTCGGTCAGGGGTTTGATGGTGGACTGCCCGGCGTCCAATTGCCTGCCGCCGTGGTTGGAGACGATGATGCCGTCGAGGCCCAGACGGATGGCGGCCTCGGTGTCTTCCTCGCTGGCCACGCCTTTCAGCACCAGTTGGCCCTTCCACAGGTCACGGATGGGTTTTATTTTTTCCTCCGTCAGTCGCCCAAAAAAAGTTTTGTTCATAAAAAGCCCCAAATGGCGCAGGTTCATGCCATCGGGGATGTAAGGTTTCAGCGTTTGGAAAGATGGCCGCCCGGCCCGTAGGGTGTTGATGGCCCAGGCAGGGCTGCCCAATATTTGCAGGATATTTTTCAACGACATGCGGGGCGGCATGGCCAGGCCATTCCTGATTTCTTTTGCCCTAAATCCAAAAGAAGGTACATCGCAAAGGATGACCAGCACGGGGTAGCCCGCCACTTGTGCCCTTCTGATTAGGTCGTTGCGCAGAGAGTCTTCTACCGGATGGTACAATTGAAACCACGCTTTTCCTTCCGTTATTTCACCAATCCGCTCTATGCTGGCCGTACCCACCGTGCTGAGGGTATAGGGGATGTTGTGGCGGAGGGCTGCTTTTGCCAAAATTTCCGATGCGTTGGGCCATATCAGGCCCTGCAAACCAATAGGCGCAATGCCAAATGGCGCATCGTAAACATGGCCGAACAGTTCGGTTTGCAAAGAAGCACCTGCATGGTTTTTCAGGTAAAATGGGCGAAGCTCCACGTCCCTGATTTCCTCCGTATTTTTCCGAAGGTTGTGTTCCTCGTTGCAGCCGCCGTCGAGGTATTCAAAGGCGAAACCTGGGGTGCGGCGCATGGCCCTGTTGCGCAGGTCGTCAATACTTGGGTAGAACGGGTTGTATTTTAAATCCATGCCAGCTAAGTTTTGTTTTTTCGGGTGAATGTAAAAACAGCATCCCATATTTCAACATGCGCAAAATCACTATCATTGCCTAAGAAGCTGTTTGAATTTGCCTGATGGAGAAAAAAAGAGTGGTTTTTTCGTTCTGCGACAGGGAAATTTTGAGGGAATAGCATCTCCCGATTCCTATCGGGAATGCCGAAAAATTTGCTTGTCGCAGGGCGGAAAAGACACCTTTTTAGCCCATTGAGGTAAATTCAAACAGCTTCTAAAATCCGCAATCAAACAGTTTTGCCATGAAAAAGCTTGCCTTGTCCTTGTCGTACCTGTTTTCTTTTGTTTTAATAAACGCCCAAATCACCCTGTCCCCCGAAAAGCCGGGCTTCACCGAAACCGTCACCCTCAGCTTCGATGCCACGCAGGGCAATGGCGGGCTGGCCAATTGCAATTGCGACGTGTATGCCCACACGGGCCTCCTCACCAACCAAAGCCAACACCCCGGCGATTGGAAAAACGTGGTGGCCGACTGGGGCACCAATTTGCCCAAACTCAAACTGGCCAAAACGGGCGACAACCTTTACCAGTTGAAATTCAAAATCTCCGAACTCTACGGCATACCGCCCGCTGGCGATGTGACGGCACTCACCTTCGTTTTCCGCAATGCCGATGGCAGCAAAACGGGCAAGGCCACTGGCAACCAGGACATTTATTATTATTTCAAACAGCCCAATTTCAAAACCCCTCCGCCCACGCTGAAAATGAGCGAAACCCCTGAGCCGGATTGGGCAAAAACCGCTACGATTTACGAAGTAAATGTGCGCCAATACACGCCCGAAGGCACCTTTCAGGCATTTGCCAAACACCTGCCACGCCTGCGTGAAATGGGCATTGACATCCTTTGGTTTATGCCCGTACAACCCATTGGGGTAAAAGAACGGAAGGGCACCCTTGGCAGCTATTATTCCATCCAAGACTACAAGGCGGTAAACCCGGAATTCGGCACTTTGGAAGATTTCAGGCGGCTGGTGGATATGTGCCACGGCCTTGGCCTACGGGTGGTGCTGGACTGGGTGGCCAACCACAGTTCCCATGACGCCGTTTGGACAGAATCGCACCCGGAATGGTACAACCGGGACGACAAGGGCAACATCGTTTCCCCCTACGACTGGTCGGACGTGGCCGACCTGAACTACGACAGCTATGCCATGCGCCAGGCCATGAAGGATGCCATGCTCTTTTGGGTAAAAGAAATGGACATTGACGGATTCCGCTGCGACGTGGCCGGGGAGGTGCCGCTCGACTTTTGGGAAGATACCCGCCAGACCCTTGAGCAGGAGAAACCCATTTGGATGATTGCTGAAAATGCCGACCAACTCTACCTGATGAACCATGCCTTCAATGCCAACTACGGCTGGCCTTTTCACCATCTGATGAACGAAATCGCCAAAGGCAAACAAAAAGCCAGCGCCGTTTTTGAGCAATTGAACAATATCACAAACAGCTACCCGCAGGGCAGCTACCCGATGAATTTTATCACCAACCACGACGAAAACAGTTGGCAAGGCACCGAATACGAACGCCTTGGCGAAGGCCACCAAGCCTTTGCTGTGCTGACTTTTGCCATGCCGGGTATGCCGCTCATCTACTCCGGCCAAGAGGCGGCCAACAAGAAGCGTTTGCAATTTTTTGAAAAAGATGTGATTGACTGGTCTGACAAATCGCTCCTCCCGCTTTACTCCCATTTGGATTATTTAAAATCCGTCAACCCGGCCCTCTGGAACGGGGACGGCGGCGGACCGGTCGTAAAAATCAATCACGACAAGCCTGACAACGTCGTGGCCTTCAGCCGTGAGAAGAATTGGAATAAAGTTATCACCATCATCAACCTGAGCGGTGAAGATCAAAAGCTGAGCCTGGAGATGGCTGGATACGAAGGAAGTTATGTGGATTATTTTGAAGGGGGGACTGTCGAAGTAGGCCCAAAGATGAGCCTCGATTTGCCGAAATGGGGCTGGAAGGTGTGGGTGAGGAAGTGATTTTGTTTGCTGCCAAAGCCAGAAAAGGAGCGGAGAGGGAGGGATTCGAACCCCCGGTACCTTGCGGTACAACGGTTTTCAAGACCGCCGCATTAAACCACTCTGCCACCTCTCCTTTGTTGTTGGCTCTTGCACTTTTTCAAAAGCGGTCGCAAAGGTAAAATCCTTTGGGGAAAAAGGAAATAGTTTGCGAAGTGGTTTTAGAACCTTGTCTTTTTTTAAAAAGTTCAGCGCTGTGAAAAAAACTTACTGGGCATTTTTTAGCGCCTTTCCTATTTCCCCCAAAATCCGCCTGCCCCTTGACCGATAGCCTGCCGAACCGTACTCCATGCCCTCCTCGATGACCATTTGCAGCTCCCGCAGCAGGTCGGGCTCGTTTTTGGAAATATTGAAAACGGCCTGCATGGAAAATACCTTGACGGCAGCCTCCGACGCCGGGTCAAGCAGCAGGTCGAAGCAATGCTGTAGGGCCAGACCCTGCAAACTCTCCGGGATGTCGGCATGGGAAAGGGTTTTTACTGCCGCACGGAAAATTCCCTTTTGCAGTTTTGGCTTTTTTAAAATGCTTATCAGGCTAGCCAAATGTGGCTGGATGAGAAAGGGGCGTTTTGTTACACAATGATCCAACAGCCAAGCGGCATATTGCGAAACGACGGTTTTATTGGCCAACATCAACTGGACAATTTCGGCGAACTGATCGGCATCTCCGCCAATTTTTTCCGCTATGCTGCGTATTTTTTCTTTGGATGGCCGTTCGGAAAGGATTGCCTGCAATTCCATTATTGGAAATTAATTTGGTGACAATATAGGAGGCAGCAAATGAAGTAAAAAGTTATTTTTTCATCGTTATTTAGCAAAAAAAATCACCACTATGGACTTGAGTTATATGCGTGACGAATTTTTGATAGCGGGCCTGCACCGCAGCGACCTCGACGCCGATCCGGTGAAACAGTTTTCCCGTTGGTTTGACGATGTACAAAAGGCAGGTTACCGGATGCCGAATGCCGTTACCCTCTCCACCGTTGGGCCAGATGGGCAGCCTTCCATGCGCATGGTGCTGCTGAAAATGTTCGACGAACATGGTTTCGTTTTTTATACCAACTACGAAAGCCGCAAGGCCCGTGAAATCGCCCAAAACCCAAAGGTGGCCCTCCACTTTCCCTGGCACGATCTGGAGCGCCAGGTGTTCATCACCGGCACCGCCGAAAAAGTCTCCTCTACCGAATCGGTAAAATACTTCCTCACCCGCCCAAAAGGCAGCCAAATTGGGGCCTGGGTGAGCAACCAAAGCAGCGTGATCACCTCCCGGCAGGCACTCATGATGAAATTCGAGGAAATGAAAAACAAGTTCAGCCACGGCGAAGTGCCGCTGCCTTCCTTTTGGGGCGGCTTTCGGGTCGTGCCGACCAGTTTTGAGTTTTGGCAGGGACAAAAAAGCAGGTTGCATGACAGGTTCCGCTATTCAGCGGACGGCAGCGGGGGGTGGAAGATTGAGCGCTTGGCGCCTTGAGGGGTGGATGGTTGGATGGTCAAATGGCTAGCTGGTTGGATAGCTGGGTATTGGTGGCAGGTGGGGGACAATGCAATACTTCCGCAATCAATTCCAACGGATGGGGCCGAAAAATTGGTTGACCACGAAAATCAACAGCAAAAACAAGCCCATCAGGACAATCGGGGCTGCCAGGATGCCAGCCAGGATGAAGCCTGCCAGTGAATAGCCCATTAGCCGCAGTATCAGGGCTACTGCTATCCATCCCAGGCCCAGCAAAACAGCGGGATTCATCGGCAGGTGGGTGTGTTTCATATCAGAAAAGAACCACCAGAGCATCACGGCGAGATCAATCCCCCAAAGAATCCAAAAAAATTTGTCGGAAGCCGACCAGTTGGCGATGGTTTGCATGGTTTGATTTTTATTAGTCAAATATGGTGGAATTGTGGAGAATAAACGATTTTTCACCAACCTTTCAACAGCTTTGGGCAGTCTAACAACTAAAAGCATTTATGAAAAAAATAATTACCCTTTTTGCCTTTGTATTTTGTTTGTATTTCAATGCCGTCGCTTGTGATTGCGCCAGGTTAGAAAGCTTTTGCGAATCCGTTGTCAACCAATTTGACGGCAGCCCACGGGTAGCAGCCATTGTCCGTGTGGTGGTGAAAAATAAAACAGAGGAAACAATTGATTTCAAAATAATTGAAACCATATATGGCCCTGCATTAGGAGAAAAAACGTTTACTTTTTTATCCAATTATGATGGATTTGATACTGGGCAAGAATTTATTGTTGCACTTCATTCCCCCATATCGGAGCCACAATATTTTCATTGGTGCCTCACCGAATATTTGCCGATAAAGAATGGAAAAGTAAGTGGCTATATTACGGAAGAAATCAGCGAACTTTCCTTATCGGATTTTTCAAAATTGGACTTTTGCGGCCTTTCCCAGCCAACTTTGGCCATTAGCCCGACCTTATTATCTGGAAATATATTGACCGCAACACCCAATACATGGTTCTTTCCGGCCACAGTGAATATCAAGCTTTTCAATGCAATGGGCCAATTAATTTATTCCAATAAAATTAGCGAATATAAAGGTGATATTCCCATTGAAATTGAATTGGACAATTTATTGGCAGGTGTATATTTTTGTCAAATATCTTTTTGGGGCAGGAAGGAAACAGTGAAAATTGTCAAGGTAAATTGAAGCAAACTACGCAGCAAGGAGGTGAAATCTTTTTCGCTACTATAATTTGGCAAACTTGGCAGCCTATGATAGATGAACGTCATTGAATGTCATTGGTCATTGAGGTCATTTTGCTGAAAATCAGCTACTTACTCTTTGATGACTATCAATTTCAAATGCGATTATCTATAAAAGCGAAAAAGTGTCCCCTCCCTGCAACTTGTGGCTCCGGCGTGAAAAGTTAATTATGATTTCCCTTATTTAATTTTAGGGTGCAAAAAGTTAAATAAAAACCTTGGCTCATGAAGTTCTTGGGGATAAACGACCAAGTACCGCCGAATTTATTCGGCGTTGTACCATTGTTCGCCCAATGAATTCGGCGGGACTTTCAAGGTAACACCGCATGAGCCAAATTCTTTTTGGTAGTGAAATATTTTAACTGCCGCAGGTTTTGGCCCGGACTAAGGTGACGCCTCAAAAGGGCCAGCAAAATCTGAGGTTGACCCACGGAATGTGGGGCCCTTTTGAGGTGTCGCCTTTGTCCTTCCATCAGTTAATTTCTACCACTACCACTTATTTAACTTTGCCATCAAACATAAATTATCCTCCCGCAGTACCTGCACCACTTAAAAACTACAACCACCTCAAACGTTTTTAGCCCAAAAAACCACCTGCCAAGCAGCCCAACGGAACAAAGGAGGTCTTTGGGGCAAGAGCAAGGAACCGTCATTCCCAACTCTTTATTTACAAAGCTATACATCGCACTGATAAATTTTTCTGAGAAATCGGAACAGTGGTGCAAATGACAAAATTATAGCGTACTGCCCCTCCTCGCCGCCTCCGGCGGCTCGTCGGGGGAGAGGGTCATTTGGGGCGTTCCGCCCCAAACCCCTATTTGCACTACTTGATCCGATTTTGGGTGAAAACCTAATAGCACAGCCTATAAACTCCATCTCCATGTTTCAAAATTACTTAAAAATCGCCTGGCGCAACCTGCTGAAAAACAAGGGTTTCAGCTTCATCAACCTCTTTGGGCTCTCCATCGGGCTGGCTTGTTGCCTGCTCATTGGGGTGTACATCTGGAACGAACTGAGCTTCGACCGCTACCACCAAAACGCCAACCGGATTTGGCGGGTGAGTCGGGAGTTTTTCAACAAAGACGGCTCCATGCAACTGCACCTCGGCACCTTGGCCCCGCCTTTTGCGCCGCTGCTGAAAAACGATTTTCCCGACATCGAGGAGGCGACCAGGCTCTACCAATACACCGGGGCCATCCGCCGGGACGACAAGCTCTTCCTGGAAGAGGACATGTTTTTTGCGGAGCCTAACCTATTCAAGGTGTTCGATGTGCCGCTGGTGCAGGGCGACCCGGCCACGGCACTCAACGAGCCGTACAGCCTGTTGTTGAGCGAAACGACGGCCAAGACCATCTTTGGTGAAAGCGATCCGCTCAACCAAGTGCTGCGGCTCGACGGCAGCTTTAATTTCAAGGTAACGGGTGTTTTTAAAAACTTCCCCTACAATTCGCATTGGCACCCGGCCATCCTCGGTTCCTTTTCCACGTTGCGTGATTCCACCATGTATGGCGAGGAGGCGCTGCGCACCAATTGGGGAAATAATGCTTTCCCCACTTACCTGCTACTGCCCGAAAACTATCCGGTGGCACAACTCACGGCCCAGTTTCCTGCCTTCCTCGACAAGCACATGGGACAAGGGATGGACAACAAGGCCAATAAACCTTCGCAATCAACCCGCCTCCACCTGCAGCCCCTGGCCGACATCCATTTGAAAGGCCATTTGGACACGGAAATAGAAGAAAACGGCGACATGAAACGGGTGTGGGTATTTTCCATTATCGCCCTCTTCGTGCTGTTCATCGGCTGCATCAACTACATGAACCTGTCCACTGCCCGTTCGCTCACCAGGGCCAGGGAAATCGGCGTCCGGAAAGTAGTGGGCGCCTTTCGGGGCGAGATAGCGGGACAGTTCCTCACAGAGTCCGTGGTGTTGGCCTTGGTGGCCACTGTGCTGGCGGCTTTGCTGGCGCAAATTTCCATGCCTTTTATCAATTCCGTTTTGGGGCAGGAACTGCAAATCACGTCAGGCATGATGGCGCTGTTGCCCTTGTCGCTATTGGGTGTGGCCCTGATGACAGGCCTGGTGGCCGGCCTTTATCCGGCGGTATTCCTGTCTGCCTTCAAGCCCTTGCATATTTTAAAAGGCGGAGGCAGCCCCTCCTTTGGTGGTTCGGGGGGCAGGGGTAGCGGCGGCGGCATCCGCAAGGCATTGGTCATCAGCCAATTTGCCATTTCTGCGGGCCTCATCATCGCCACCATCGTGGTTTTCCGCCAATTGCAATACATGCAGAACAAAACCCTCGGCCTAAACAAAGACCATATCATTTCCCTGTTTTTTTACGGGGAATTGTCCACCAAATACGACGCTTTCCGCACAGAAATGCTCGCCAGCCCCAGCATCAAAAACATCACCCGCAGCACCCGCCTGCCTTCCAGCCGACTGCTCGACAGCTATGGCTCGGCCACGGTGCAATTGGAACAAGACAGCCTGGAACCCAGCCAGGTGGACCTGAAATTCGTCACGGTGGACCACCGCTTCATCCCTACCTACGAACTGGAAATGGCCGCTGGCCGCAATTACCGGGAAGACCAGGGTGCCGACCGTTTTGAATCTTTCATCATCAATGAGGCTGCTGCCAAACGGATTGGCTGGAAATCGGCGGAGGACGCCGTAGGAAAGGGCATCAAATATGGCGGACGGGACGCCCATGTGGTCGGGGTGCTGAAGGATTTCAATTTCGAGTCCCTGCACCAGGATATTTTGCCCATGATATTTTTCATCCCAAGGGATAGCACATTGTATGGCTATCTTTCGGTAAAACTGGACGGCCAGCGCACCCAGGAGGCCATTTCACATGTAAAAGAAGTTTGGGAAAAATTCCTGCCCAATTCGCCCTTCGACTACCGCTTCCTGGATAACCAATACGGCCAGTTGTACGAGGCCGAACAGCGCCAGGGCAAGGTGTTCATCGGATTTGCCATGCTCGCCATCTTGGTGGCCTGTCTGGGCCTGTTTGGCCTTGCCTCCTTTGTGGCAGAACAGCGCACCAAAGAAATCGGCATTCGGAAAGTATTGGGGGCCACCACCGCCGGGCTGGTCGGCCTATTGTCGAAAGACTTCCTGAAAATGGTGCTGCTCTCCCTGATCATCGCCTCGCCGCTGGCCTATTATTTTATGGACAAATGGCTATCCGACTTCGCCTACCGCATCGAAGTGCAGTGGTGGATATTTGCCGTGGCAGGTGCTGTGGCCGTTGGCGTGGCCTTCCTGACCGTCAGCTTCCAAAGCGTGAAGGCGGCCCTGGCCAACCCGGTGGAGAGTTTGCGGAGCGAGTGAGGGCTTCCACCACCAACACTGCCGCAATGCCCAGCGTGTAGGCCAGCAAATCTTCCCAAGCGAAACCAGTGCCGATGACAATGCGGGCCACTTCGCATTGCCCCAGCCCCAGGCGATCAACCAAGTGAAAATGCTGTCCCACCTCCACTGCAAAGGAAAAGGCCAGCACCCACAAGGCCACCTTCAGAGGGGCCGCCCGCCAAAAGCTCATCAAAAAACAATAGATCAGGATGACCACCAGGAAATCCCCGACATAGGGCCGGATGAAGCGGTCTCTGACGTACAGGGCGATGAACAGCTCTATGAGGAACAGGAGGAGGGCGGCGAGGAGGTAGGGGCGGCGGAGGGTGGTGGCTTGTTTCATTTTTAATATTGTCCGGCAAGGTAGGGATTTGGGGCAGTCCGTTCTAAGCGGCCCTTCTCCAAGCCATGCGGAAACTGCCACATTAAACAACTTATTTTCCATGCTCCAAGGCCACATATTTCAACAAAAGCATATCTTCAAAGACTGGCAGGATGAGGCGAAGATTGAAAAGGCATTTGACAAGCTGGTGGCGGCGCTGAATGCGGACAGGAGGAAGAGAGGGTGGTGCGTTATTTGTGAGTGTACCGACTGACCTCAAATTTGAGTAAGCTGTGTTAATCTTTGAACTGTGGCTATCTTTGCAATTCATTCGTAATCAGCCGTATTTAGTACGGTCAAATTGAACAGTAATGAGCAAGATTAGGATAAAGAATTTTGGGCCAATCAAGGAAGGCTGCCTGGATGATGATGGTTGGCTGGACGTGAAGAAGGTAACGGTGTTCATTGGGAATCAAGGGAGTGGGAAGAGCACGGTGGCGAAGCTGATTTCGATGTTTACGTGGTTCGAGAAGGCTTTGGTGAGGGGAGATTATAAAGCAAAACAGCTTGAAAGACAATACTTAAAAGATACATACTTTATTTACCACAGACTGGATGGGTATTTTAGTAAGGAGGTTAATAACCCGACGCTTGTGGATTATTGGGGCGATGCATTCAGGATTCGTTTGGAACATGAGCGATTAAAAATTACAGAAAACAACACCAATGGCTACCCACTTCCTCAAATAATGTATGTGCCTGCGGAAAGGAACTTCTTGGCACATGTTAAAGATTCAGGTGCAATTGATTTGACTTCCAATGCTTTAAAAGATTTTGCATTCGAGTATAGAAATGCCTTGAATCACATGATTGGCCCTTTGCAGCTTCCAATCAACAATGCTGAAATTGAATATCACAAGCGGGATGAAAGGCTATTTTTGAAGGGAAAAGACTACAGCCTTGATATTTCTGAAGCGTCGAGTGGTTTTCAATCATTAGTTCCGATGTATTTGGTCACATGGTTCTTAGCAAAATCCATAAAAGCACAATCGGGCAGGTCTAACTCTCTAACAGGAGATGAAATGGAACGATTCAAACAGGGGGTTTCCAGTATTTGGGAGAATAAATCGTTGACTGAGGAACAAAGACGAGTTGCACTTTCTGTTCTTGCATCCAAATTTAATAAGTCAGCATTCATCAATATCGTCGAAGAACCAGAACAAAACCTGTTCCCAACCTCCCAATGGGAGATATTGAAAAGCCTGTTAGAGTTCAACAATATGAACGAAGGGAACAAGCTGATAATGACGACGCACAGCCCGTATATTGTCAACTATTTGAACATCGCTGTTCAGGGTCATAATTTAAAAGAAAAGATAGCCGAGCATCCTGCGTCGAATCAACTCATGGAAAGGTTGAGCCACATCATTCCTTTGTCCGCCTTGTGTGCCCCCGATGACTTGGTGGTATATCAATTGGATGAAAATAATGGCACTATCAAGAAGTTGGCAAACTTTGAAGGTGTCATTACGGACAAGAATTACTTGAACCAAATCATCAGGCAAGGCAATGAGTTGTTTGACTCGCTCCTTGAAATCGAAGAAGAGCTATGAATAAGGTCAACTTTTTTGACGAAAATTGCCAAGAAACGCCACGAACGGACCAACTATTCGGGCTATGCGATGACCAAGATGGTAAGAAGGCATATTCAGATGTTCAAGATAATTCAAGTTGGATTGCAACTGTAAAAAATGATAATTCAAAAGAGGTGCTGTTTACTGCTGTTGATAAATGTTTGATAAAAGACAACGAGTATAAAGGACGAGGGCGATGTGATGGTATGCTAACAACCACAGAACATTTATTTTTTGTCGAATTGAAAAATCAACGACAAAGCTGGATAACAGATGCCATTGAACAGCTTGAATCCACTGTTCAATTTTTCATTGATAATCATTCCATTGATGCCTTTAAACATAAGAAAGCATTTGCTTGTAACAAAAAACATCCAAGGTTTGATGAGATTGACAACGAAACCAATCTCAGGTTTTTCCGGGCGTATTCTTTCCGATTAGATGTTCAGGCAGAAATAATTGTAGTATAGGATTTCTATCATCCCCATCACCATTGACGACTATGTGCACAAGGAATGGGACAGCGCCATGCGCAGCAACATCCAGCGCTGAGTCATAGGTGATTTTTAGTACTGGCAAGCTTAGGCATAGTTTGAAAAAACATTGGATGCGCTGGTAGCTGCGCTCAATGCGGATAGGGGGGAAGAGCGGGTGCCGAGTTATTTGTAAGGGTGTCGCCTGACGCACAGTCATCGAAACTTCAAAAAAAAAAACGGATGAAGTTCCGAAGATTGAATGGTTTAGGTTCCCCTTTAGGGGTCAGGGGCTGCGTCACGAGGGCAGCCAAGTCCCAAAAAGCATTGGATGCCCTGGTAGCTGCGTTGAATGCGGACAGGGGGGAGGAGCGGGTGGTGAGTTATTTGTGATAAAAAGCAGCTAAAATTATTAAAACAATTTAAATAACTAATCTATGCCCATAATACATGACAAAACCAGGGAAGACTTTTTGAAATATGAATATGGGGAAACAAAAGACTTGTGTAAGCAATTTTTAACGGTAGTCACTACTGTACTTGCACTGTCATTGACATTTTCCGAGAAGATATTGGAATTTAAAAATGCAATATTTGAAGCTAAATTATTACTGATTTCGGCTTGGATCAGCATGCTTTTTTCCATTATCCTGTGCGGCATTGGAATAGTCGTTATTTCAATAGCTGGGGGTGAAGCTGCCTACAATGGAAATAATTATTCAGCCCTCGCTCAAAAAGCGTTTAAGTTTATTATAGCTGCTGGGTTTCTTTTCGTTATAGGGTTAACCTTGCTTATCTTTTCCGCAGCCTTGGTGGTCTTAATTGGTAAAGAATCTGCAACTGGAAATTAATAGTGATTGCTCGTATCTCATTATTATTTTCAAAGACTGGCAGGATGATGCGAAGTTTGAAAAAGCATTGGATGCGCTGGTGGCAGCGTTGAATGCGGACAGGGGGGAGGAGAGGGTGGTGAGTTATTTGTGAGGGTGTAGCCACGGCGTAGCCCCTGACCCCTAAAGGGGAACCTAATCCATTCACCTCTCGGAACTCCATCCTTTTTGAAGTTCCGACACCTGTGCGTCCGTGGGTCCCCCTTTAGGGGTCAGGGGCTAAGCCGTGAGGGACTGGCAGGATGATACCAAGCCCAAAAAGCCATTGAATGCACTGGTAGCAGCCCTGAATGCGGCCAGGGGGAGGAGCGGGTGCCGAGCTATTTGTAAGGGTGTCAGAATCACGGATTTTGGGATTCTGCTGAACGTGTTGTCCGTGCACTCAGCCAATCTGTTTTATCGGCGGTTCAGACAAAGGAAAGGTGGAAATCAGACAAACCTCGCCACCACCTACATTCCATAAACATACAGTACAGGCATCCAGTAATCCAAAATCTGGCCTTCGTTGTCAAAGGTTTCGCCTCGTTCCAGGATCACTTCAATGACCATGTTTTGGTATGCAACATCGAGTTTGCCTTTGGGATCGTAGGCCCGGAAGATTTGGCGGCGGCTGTTGCCGGTTGTTTCCTCCTCGTTTTTGGCCAGGGGGCAACAAGTGAGGGTCAGTGCCTCGACCTTGCGCACCAGTTCCCGGTAAGCTGGCAAGGCAACAGCAGGGTCGGTATGCCCCGGAAACCCTGCACGGAAGATCATGGATGCTGACATTAGGTCTTCTATGAAATATATCTCTTCCATTCCATCCAATGGCACCAGCGTCCCGTAGTAAATTACCATCCTGTCCTTGTCTTCTTCGAGGGCATGGTTGGTGACGTTTGCGAAGCCGTTCCTGAAGTCCTGGGTGATTTCGTCCAGTTGTGCGGCAAAGCCTAAAGTGATGGGTGCAGAGAATTCAGTGGACTCCTCTTCGATAGCATGGACATTGATGATGAAGAAAATGTCGTCAGCGGGGCGCATATCTTCCGGCATGAAGCTGTTCTCGACCTGTGGGGCGAACAGGATGGCGACGTGGTCGTTCATCATGGCCAGGAAGAACAGGGTATAGTCGTACATCTGTTCTTTATTGCGGCTGCGGGCATCGAGGCTGGCGATACCGACGGGCCAACCTGCTTCGCTGGAGTTCTTGACAATGTCATCAGTCTGGGTCCCAAATCCTTCAGAGATAATTTGTCTCGTATTTTCTTCCCAGGCGTAGGTAGCATATATTTCGTTAAAATTGAGTACTTTGATGGGTGTGCCCACGGTAAAGGGCTGCCCGCTGGCGGTCGTGCCGAGCATCAGCACAGCCAATGAAACTAAAATGAATCGCATGTTGAAGATAGATTTAAAAAGATGAGATGATTCAGCAGGGGCAAGGCATTTTGCCATCACGGAATTGTTACTGGCAAAGCTACTCAAATCGCAGGGGAGCAGGGGATATTTATGAACTTGGTCACTATTTGTTTCAAGTATGCTTTATGAAGCCGCCAAAATCCAAACGTTCACCTCATCGGCGATTTCAAAGACTGGCAGGATGATGCCAAGTTCGAAAAGCATTGGATGCGCTGGTAGCAGCACGGAATGCAGACAGTGGCGAGGATAGGGTGCCGAGTTATTTGTAAGAAGTCTGAATCACAAGATTGTGCGGATTATTGGATTCCGCTGAACGTCTCCGTTAAACCTGCTAATCAGTTTAGAGCTTGTTTGGGATTTAGAGATGCAGGTCTTTGAAAGGGTTGTCAACAGGCGTGCCCCGTATTCGGGTTTTACTCCCGTCAAGTTAATACGAACCAAGGGCTCCTGTGTCTAAATTAACTGAAAAACTAATGTTATTTACCCAATCCTTAAACCCGAGTGTCAAACCTGACAGGGAAACATTTTCAGATAGACCGGAAGCAGCAGTACTCGTGCCCAAGGATACGCTGGTGACATAGAAGTTGGAAAGCTTTATAGAATAATATGGGGTGGAAGCTCCGGATTCGTATATCTTTATTTCGATCTGTCCTTTTAACGAATGGCCTGCCAAAGAATTTAAAAAGGGTACAGAGTTGATATCTCTCGGTTTGGTGAAGGCTAAATCAAACCAATTGGTTTGTGTCGGAGGAGGGCCTCCAGGAAAGTAACCAGCTGAACCGCCTTCTGAAAAGGCATACATCGGGTAAGTGCCATTGATAAAATAACTGCCAGGACCGGACAGTGTGTAAGTTAAGGAATCGCCAGTGTTTACTGGTGGCATTAGATTGGCAACGGCCAGTGTATTCCAAGCGGTACCATTAAAAAAGGCGGGAGATTGCGTATTGTTATTGTAAATCATCAGCCCGGAGGAAGGGTTGCTTACGCTGCTGGTATCGTTTAACCGGGGAAGCAAAAGTCCTTTATTCGTGCTTTCCACTTCTAATAATGCATTGGTACCTGCCTGTGCAGTGACGGCCTGAGCCATACATAAGAGAATCCCTATGGTAAAAATTTTCATTTTGGTTTCCATTGTTGTTGATGCTTTATTAAAGTATGTTGAATAGGTTACAAGGTAATTCCTTTCAGGAGATAAACAAGTAATTTGTAGCGCATTAATTATTTTTACTTAACCGAGTGGCACTTGCGGCAAGGCGAACAGCAACATTGGCAGGAGGATGCAAAGTTACCTTTGTAAAATGCAGGCCCCAGTAGTAGCTAAGACAAGAAGTACCATCTTTACACCCATTTTGCAAAATTCAACCATCCATGCAATACAACATCCTTCAAATCCAGATTGACGACTCCAAACTGCGGGAAATGGGCGAAGATGCTATTTCCCTGCAATTGAATATTGAAATTGAAGGCCGGGTATATGAGGAAGATATTTCCTTTACCGGGCTTTGGGACTATGCCAATGAAAAGGGCCTTCCGGAGGGCAAATACTTTGACTCGGTGAGGAACAATATTGTAGGCTTTGGCCCGAAGCACAGCAAGATGTTTGATACCTTCAGGGAAGAAAATTTTGACCTCGAACCTGTGCTCCGCAGCTATATAGATGAGTGTTTCGCCAATGATGGCATGGAATGGCTGATGGATAACCGCCTTGCGAAAATTGATGATGCCGATCTGGAAAGTTGGAAAGATATCACGCAGCAGTTTGAAGCTCTGGAGGAGTCCGCTCGTTCTATGAGTTACTACAACCTGCGCCAAAGCGAGCTCGAAGACAACTTGCTCAAATTTGTCCACCAGGAAGTGCTGCGCCTTTTCCCTGAAATCTTTAACAGTAGCCCGGCTCTTATCAGGAAATTTGAGGAAGTTTTATATGGGTATGAAATGATGGGTTTTGTAGAGAAAATAATTGGCCTGGCCATTGAGGCCAATGACGAGGAAGAATAAGCCATCATTCTCCACAAGCTGAAAGGTGCAATGCTGCGGTAAAGTTTTTACCGCCCCTCACACTTTTTAACAACAATTTTACCTTTGCGGCATTCATTCAACATTGTTTTTTATTTAACTTAAACTCAAGCACCTTATGATGAAAATGAAATTACTCCTTTCCTTTCTTTTGGTTTTGCAAATGTTCAATGACGCAATAGGGCAGACCATCATCACTTCCCCGAACCCAAGCATTGATGGCTTATTTGGCGTACAAGTCTCGGCTGGGGGCGGCACCATTGTCACTTCCGACAATCCAGGCAATGGGGGCAGCATCCGCCATGTGTATGCTTTTCGGAAATCGGGCAACAATTGGGCAGCAGACGGCTCCCTGGTGAACCCGGCACAGGTGGCGTCCGACAATTTTGGCGCTTCGGTATCGGTGGATGGCAACTATGCAGTAGTAGGCGCTCCGGGTGTATCCGGCGAGCAGGGACGGGCTTATGTCTTTAAGCGGACGGGAGCCAGCGCCTGGAACCTGGAGGCGACGCTTTCCGGCTCCGATGTGGTGGGCGGCGACCAGTTCGGCAGGGGGGTTGCCATTTCCGGCACTACGCTGGTAGTGGGTGCTCCGGCCAAAAGCAACGGTGTGGGCAAGGCTTATGTTTTTAGCCTGAGCAACGGCACCTGGCCGGAGGTGGCCAAGCTGACGCCGACGGATGCCCCCAATGGGCGTTTTGGAACCTGGCTCACTATGCATGAAGACTATATGGCCGTGGCTTCGCACCAGCGGGAAAAGGTTTTTGTGTTTAAACGCAATGGCAGCAATTGGGCGCAGCAAGCCTTGTTGGAACCACCCGTTTCGGATGGTAGTTTTGGCGTCAGTTGTTCCCTTTTCAAAGACCGCCTCATCGTGGGCGCCCTGAACGACGACGAGATGGGCAACAATGCCGGGGCGGTATATGCCTACAAACGCACGGGCGACAATTGGGCCTTGGAACAGAAACTCTTTGCCAACGATGCAGCAGAAGCCAAGTCTTTTGGTGGCCGAATCGCCCTCTCCGAAAATTATGCGGTCATTGGTGCCTTGTACGAAGTATTCGATATCAACGGGACAGATGGTTCGGCCTACATTTTCCAGCGGGAAGGAACCAATTGGTCGCAAATAGAGAAGTACAACACACCAGAATTTGATTACATGGGTTGGTACAATGCCATAGATGGCAATACGGCGGTGGTCGGTGCCTACGGGTCGGATATTGCGGCAGAAGATGCCGGGGCGCTATATGTATATGATTTGCCGGCAGTGATCAATGCTGCCAAAGAAGTCGTTCCCATTGAGTTGGGCGTCTTCCCCAACCCTGCCCATGAAACGGTACAGTTGGACCTGCCAGCAGGTTTTGTTGCCAAATCTGCCGTCTTGATGAGCCAATCAGGGGCGGTGCTACAAAGCCTGGACTTGACACATCCGTCCTTTCACATACAGCACCTGTCACCTGGGATTTACTATTTGAAAGTTGATTTTGGCGACCAAACAGGCATTGGTGTTTTTCAAAAAATATAAAAAACCGTCAGCCAGTTTCTGCCGGAGGAGCAGTTAAAACGGAACTCCGGCACAAGGTCGGGGAGAGTTGAAATGCTGACTATATTAACCAAAGAATAGCCCCATCGGGGCGAAATATTGGTAGGATAACGCCGAAGCTATTTCTTTAAGCTCCAGCGGAGCGGAATATTCCGCTCCGCTGGAGCTTAAAACCCCACTAATTTCAATTTCTACCAATATTCCGCCCCGCTGGGGCTTTCAATGTGTTGATTTTCAAAAAGATATTCTATAGATAAGGGACAGGGTTTAAAACCTCGACGATTTTTTAGGCAAGCCACATCACCTTACTCGCTCCCCTCCTCCTTCTTCCCCCGCATCGCCTTCATCAGGATATTTTCTTCCAATACGGCGGCGTAGTTGATGCGCACCGTGCTGATTTCTTTAAACAATGGGAAATAGCCTTCCTGGCTCACGATGAGCTTGTAGTTCTTGCCGGGGTCCATCGCCAGGGTAGCCCGGTTGCCTTTCATGCGGACGCAAGTGGTGTCGGCGAGACCGGTGGCCATGTCCATCAGCTCCACGGTACAACCAGGCAGGGCGGTGCTGTCGGCGGCATGGTGGATAGACAGGTTGAGATCCACAAAAAAGCGGGCCCGGAAGATGTCAAAATCGTTGGGCTGCCGGGTAGTATCAGCTTGGGGACGGTTAGAAGAGAAGTAGCCCTGGTGCGAGCCGGTATGGAAGGTGAAATAGAGATCGTCGGCAGGCGAGTTGACGGCAGCCCCCATGTTTTGCGGGGCAGTCCAGTCGCCCGTAGCGGCCTTTTCGCAGCGCAGGATGTCGAAGCCACCGCTGCCGCCGGAGGCATTGGAACTAAAAAACAGCGTCTGCGTCATGGTATAAAAATAGGGCGTCACCTCGTCGGCGGGCGTATTGCAGGGCAGGTTAAATGGCTCGCCAAAACTGCCGTCCCGTTCTACCGTGCAGCACCAAATGTCCATCTTGCCCTTGCCGCCGGGGCGGTCGGAAGCGAAAAAGAGGACTTCCTTTTTCAAAGCCCTATCAAAGCCTGACGAAGGCTGCGTTGTGGAATAGTTTGGCAGGTTGATGTAGCGAGGCAGCCTTTTTTGAAAAGACCAGGAACCATCGTAATTGCGCTCCCGGTACCATATTTCGCACTGTGAGGTTTTGCCCGATTTGTCTTTTTCGCACAAGGTATAGTACATGCGATCGGCCTCCAGGGTGAGGGTGCTGTTCGCAATTTCCGTGTTGCCTTCTTTGGGGTTTTCTGGCAACAAATAGGCTGGCTGGTCTTGCAGGGCCGTGAAAATGCGGGCCATGGCAGGTGCGTTTTTTTCCGCTTTGGTGGTAGAGGTAAAGTACATGCGGTCGGCATATCGGAAAGGTGCCAGGTCAGGATTGGGGGTATTGATGTTTTTGCCCAATGGCTGGATGTCCACGTGGCTGGCCATCACGGGTTTCTTTTCGAGCGGCACGCAATCGTCCATTTCGGTGTTGGCTTTTTGGATAAACATATCGTCGGGGCGTGAAAACAAGGCGATATACTTCAGGTAACTTTTCAGGGCCAACTCACACTTGCCGAGGGCCTTCCTGATTTGTGCCAAATGGAGGTCGGTCACGGCGTAGATGCCTTTTTTAGTGGAATCGGGAATTTGCTGGAGGTAGGTTTCGGCCAGTTCGAGCGAGCCGATGTTGCGGGCTGATTCTCCGCCGATGAAGAGGGCGTCCACCCGTTTGCCATCACTGGCCAGTAGGGCTTCGGCGTAGTTGAGGGCAGCGGAATAGTCTTTTTTGTCAAATGCTTCCAGTGCGGCCTTTTCTTCTTTCGTCAGCGTTTGTCCCAGCAGTGTGGTTGAAAAAAACACTAAACATAACAGATTGAAAATGAGCCGATAGGGTTTGTACATCATTGCAGGTTGAAATAGTCCAATGTCTTGAGGTGCGGCAAATGTGACGGCCTGGGCGGGCAAATGTAACACATCCCTTTGCATTGAAGCTGTTGTGGGGAGGGTAAATTGCACCTCGGCCCCGCCCATCCCAAGAAGGGGGAAAAGTTAAGATTTTCTCAAAATCTTTATTGCACCCCAACGCTGCCGTTGGCTTTGCCGTGAAGGAGGTTGTTACTACTTATTTTTTTCACTACTAAAATCCTAAACATGCACTTCTTAAAACTGACCGCTATTTTCTCCTCCCTCCTTGTTTCGGTTTCACTTTACGCACAATCTTTTAAAAAGGGTTTCATTATAAACCCAGACGGCGACACGCTGCACGGCCTTGTGCGGGAAGGCAGTTATGAGTCGCTCAGCCTTTCCATTGATTTTAAAACGGACCGCCATGCTGAGGTGCAGCACTTTTCTGCTGCGCAATTAATGGCATTTGGCTTCAAAGAAGGCGATTACTTTGAATCGCAACCTGTCCGTTTTTCCACAAAAACCAAGGACGGCTGGCAAGAGGTGGGCGGCCAGCGCTTTCTCTACCGACTGGTAGCCGGCCCTATCAGCCTCTACGAACTGAGGGACGGCCAGGAAATGCCGCTCTTTATCAAAAAACAAGGCCATGCGCTGCAACTGCTGTGCTTCGACAAAGAAGGCCAGCCGGAGTACCGCCAAGTGCTGCAAACGGCGGTGGCCGATTGCCCCCAACTTGTTTTCCCAGAAAAAATAAAACTGGAAGCCTATGCCATTCAATCGCTGGTGGAAGACTACAACGGTTGCGGCAGTTTGGAAAAACGCCACCAGGTGCCTTATGTGCAGGTGTGGGGATTCGGGAGCTTGTCCATGATGGCATTCATCAATGAATATGAAGGCTGGGGCAAAGGGTTGGCCGCTGAAATCCGGCCTTTTAAAAGGGGTTTTGGCAGCCGCTGGACGGTAGGGCTGGATTATGAAAATTTAGCTTATACCCGTGACTATGGTTATGACTTTGAAAAAGTGCGGCTACACGAAATCAGCTTAAAGACAAGGTTTTATCTGCCGAACCGCAACGCTCATTTTTCACCTTATGGCCTTTTTGGCGCCAGGTATTCGCAAAGGAAATCTGAAAGGGGTTACCACTTCTCCAGCGGGGAAACTTATGTGGAAAAAATTTACCGGGACAAAGCGCTCCTCTTTCAAGTAGGGGTGGGCGTCCATGCACAATTTGGCCGCCATTTGTTCAGGCTGGAAGTGCCTTTTGACCGCTCGGTGAGCTTCAGGCTGGGCTATGGTGTGAAATTGGGGAATTGATTGAAATTGGGAAATTATCAGGTTCCCAATTTGGAGTTTTAAGGAAAATTTGACACAGATATTTTGACGCAGAAAGACGCAGATTTTTTATGAAAGCTGACGCCTTCCCGACCTTTGGTACGGGACAAGTGCGACGGCATCTGCAGCTCCAAAAAATTAGTAAGTTCGGCATCAGAAAAATTTTCTTAACACCCCTATATTCGCTATTATGAAAGGCTATTAAGGATAATATTTTGACGCAAATTTTCAGGAAGATACAAGTCGCCGGAGGCGAAATTTTCATAAAAAATCATAAAAAATCAGCGTCTCTCTGCGTCAAAAAAACAGCGTCAAACACCCTTAATTTCTAATTTCCCAATTTCACCCCTTCTTCTTCCCCCATTTTCCTAAAAAACTGATGGAACAGCACATAGGCCCGCCGAAGGGTCAAATCTTGCCTTCTGTCCAGCCAGCCAATGAATACGCTGTCAACGGGCTGGTCGGCTTCGTTGGTGTAGGGATGATAGGTAAACGAGGTGCCTTTTTTGGCGGGCAAAACAATGCCCGTTTGGGTCGAATCGGCAGAAAAGACGATCCGCACCCCTTCCACTTCCACGTTTTTGAAGGGTATAAAATACTTGCTGCCGCCTTTCACGGCCTCGGTCTCCACATCCAATTGTTTTTCAGGCAGTTCGATCATGAAGGTGCTGTCAGCGGGTGACCAATTGTAGTCAAAAGAGTAGGATTTTCGGTATTCTACATCACCGTTTTTTACCGGAAAAGTAGAAGCCAAATGGGTGCGCAGCACCTCCCGCAAGTCCCATTGCAGGTCTTTCAGCCGGGCGTCAATGGCAGGGATGTCAGGCTGATGGTTGGTGGGATTTTGCTGGGCATTTCCTTGGCAACCGAATGCCACAAGGCATGTAATGAGCAATGGGAAAATCTTCATGTAGCTGGAATTTTGGGCAAATGTAGCCGAAATTGTGCCAGCAGTTTTTAGGCCGTCCTGCGGTCCAGCAAAGCGGGCAGCGGCGAGTTTTTCCATTCCAACAGCAAAACAATCAAACTCCCCACCAACACGGCCAGGGCCAAATAAAACAGCGTACCGCCATCGCCCATTACCTCGATGCCCAGTTTGGTCAAATGAAAAAATATGGCCCCGCTGATAAGTCCCAGGGCTATCAAAGCCCCCAGCCAGGCCGTGCGGGGAACGAACAGCAGCACAGCAGCAATCAGTTCGACGATGCCCGTTCCGATTCGCCCGGCATCGCCCAGGCCTGTTTTTTCAAAAATATAAACACTCTCCGGTGCTGCGGTGAATTTGAAATAAAGGGTCTGCAGCAAGATGATGGCCACTGCAAAACGGACGAGGTAGGACAGGATTTTCATTGTGGTGATAGGTTGATTAGTGACTGGAAACTGAGGACTACGGATTAAGGACTGCCAAGGTCCGCTCACCACCCCCACCCCCTCCATCACTTAGTTAATTTATAAAAAACGCCGACCGAATAAGACGGGCTGGCGAAGATGATACGGCCATAAAAAACAGTTCCAATGGAAGCGGAAACGCCCCATTTTTCATTGATGTTGTAGGCTATTTCCGGGGCGAAGCTGAGATACTCGGTATTGTTGGCAAAAATGCTGGTGCTGTTGGAACGCTCGGCGGGCAGGTCGCCATTTTTAAAACTTTGAATGCCCTGAAAACGGGCAATGGCCGTAATTCGTTTTTTCCAAAAAGTGGCACCAGCTTCAAACCCGAAACGGAGCTCGTCAGAGAATCCGTTCGTGCGGTTGTTGACGCCTGCATAGAGGTTGGAATAAAAGTCCACCTTGCCGAGCCTGAAACCCGTACCGGCGTCAATCTGCAACATTTGGTTGAACTCGCCATCGCCCGTTTGCAGCGAACCAGCCATGCCGCCGTTGTCTATCCCAAAAGGCAGCCCAAACGTTAAAGTAGCGGCTACGGCAACCGGTTTGTTTACAGTCAATCCATATTTAATGCCCAGGTCGGTATCGCCGATGGAGTTGATGGCCTCCCCTGGGATGAGCGTTTCCCCGGTTGTGCCAGAAATGGTGTTGTTCATGTAAGCCCTGCTGAAAAAAGGAAAATAAAGCACGCCCGTCAGCCGCTTGGTAAAGCCATATTCGGCATAGAAGCTGGTGTTGAAAATGCCCATCGTGGTGTTTGGGTCAATTTCCCCGTTGTCGGTAAAATGTTGATCCGAAACCACCCACCATTCTGAAAGCTTAAAGAACCCCCAGCCCTTGGGTTGGGGCCAGCCACCGCCCGCCTGTGCGGCATTGCAAACGAATAAAAATGGCATGGCGGCAAGCGCCCATTTGGCTTTTTTCATTGTTTGAAATTTAAAACATGATTTTATCCCAGTGCCCCTAACTTCCAATCTCAGATTGCCAAAAGTAAAATCGTAAATCGTCACTCAACAACCCCCTCCCCCACTTTTACATTGAAAGGCTTGCACCAATAGAGGATGTATTTAAAATCGTTCAGCCCGACTCCGTCCACCTGATAGCTATGGGCGCCGCTGTACACCTGCACCATTTGGATTTCTTTGGTGCCGTTTCCCGAAATCGAGGATTTGTTGTTGCCCAAATAGATATAAAGCCCCGGCAGGGCCGTAGAAGCCCTGTAGCCATCGGAAATGAAAATCTTGATGCCGTTTCCTTCCTCGCTTATTTCAAAATTGCCTTCGAGCAGGTAGCTGCTGGTAGAAACGATTTTGCCGCTCTGGGTACCGGAAGAAACGACCGTCTCGTCGCCCACCACCACCGGCCATTGGTCACTGAGCATTTCGCCGCCCGCTTCCACTTTAGTTGTGAGGGTGACAGAACCTTTTGCAAGGCCTGTAGCCAGCCCACTGCCGTCAATGGCCAGCACGTCTTCGTTGCTGCTGGCCCACTGCACGGGCAGGGTTTCTTCCTTCCCGATGTTGTTGGTGTATTTTGCATCAAACTGCCAGGTGCTGCCCAGTGCCAATGTGTCCACTGTGTTCATTATTTTGACGGCAGGCGGCACAAAGTCGTCCACGATGTCGTCGCCGATGCAGCCGCCCAAAAAGATTGCTGCGAAAAGCCATGACCATATCCGAATTCTCATTCGCTTGGATTTTATGAATTTTAATGTTTGTGCAAAAATAGGCTCAAAGAAAAGCCGATAATGTTACGGGAGGAACAATTCGACACTTTGCTGGGCGAGACCGAGGGAAAAACTTTCCTTCATTGTTTTAGCAGGGTACAAAATGAACAGTAAGGGCTAATGCTTCAACATTTTCAAGCTAAGTCCATTGCCGCTTTCGTCCATCATTTGCACAAAATACAACCCGCCTGGCAATCCTCCCGTGTCCAATAGAATACGGTTTTCACCCGGCATCCCTTCGATTGCCTGTTGCTGAAACAGATGGCCACTGGCATCCATCACCCGGATGGAAAGCTGGGCCTGCCGCTGGAGTTGCACCGACAAAATGGTATTCTCCAAAACCGGGTTAGGCTGTAGCAAGGCGGTAAACGGGTTGGGGCCGATGGAGGTTGTGGGGACGATGAGGCACACATTCAACCTAACCTTTCTTATTCCTTTTCTAAAAACCTTAATATTATTGATTTTTATCAAATTCGAGTTGAGACATTCTATCTCACCACTTTGAGAATAATTATCGTTAAGTGAGTAAATCCAGAATCCAAAATAGCTTGGTGGATCGAAGTCACAATATGACTGACCTTCTCCCTCCGGTAGATTCCTAATGAACAAATCAGAAATCAAATATTCAACTGGGCATTGGTCGTTATCGAAAAAAACACTGTCTTCCAGCCACAGATCAGCGTAAAATGTGCCTTCTCCCCAGCATTCATTTACGATCTGTGTATTCTCCCACCTGTGATACCCACCCCAAGTCCCCCAATCATCGCCCGAACCATTTGGGCCAATACCCAATGAGCCATCGCCGGGGTCGTGGGCAGCAGGGTCGAGGCGGTGGTTAAAAAAAGCGGGCAGCCAAGTGTCCGAACGAAAATGCGCTTCTTCGTAAGCGGTGTTGTCGTAGCCAGTCTGCTGGTCGGGGGCGAGGCCGTTGTGCCAGTGATCGTTGTAGCTGGGACCTTCGTCAATGCCGTGCGCCCGCTCACTCCAATAAAGTTGCACGCCCATGCCGAGCGAATCGGCTTTTCGGTAGTTTTCCACTACGTAGTCGTCCCACCGCATTGTGCCGTTGTCGTCCTGCTTGCTGTGATAGACCCTCATCAGGGGCCAGTCCCTTTCTGGCGAGGTGTTGTCAATGATGTTCCAAACCTGCGAGAGTTTTACTTTGTCGCCGTTTTGGTTGACAAGATTGGTGTTAAAATCATCGGCGGGGGAGCCGAAGATGGCGGAAATGGAGCCGTCTTCATGTGGGCCAAAACCATTGTTGAAAATGGTGGCAGATGCGTAATGCCTTGGGTAGCATTTTGCCAAGGCCGTGGTGCCCGCCCCGCCCATGCTGTGGCCGTTGATGTTGATGCGGGCCGGGTCAATGTTGAAATGGCGCATGAGCCATACATCAATCCAGAGGTAGCGGCGTTGGGTATAGTTGACCACCACATCTGGCTCGGTGGGAAGGTTGCCGGGTGTAAATGGATCCCAGTTTTTGCGCCAGCCAAAATGCCAGCTTGGCTGCAATAAAACAGGCGGCACCTGATCCCGCCAACCGATCACGTCGTCGTTGTGGGCCACCAGTATGCCCTCCGCCGGGTTGATGCCGATAATGGGCCTGCTGCCTGCCAGCGATTGCCTCGCTTCTCCCTCGCCACCGTGCAGCCAAACCGTGAGTGGGAAAGGCTGGGTCGTATCAATATCAACCGGGGCACTGACAAGGAACATGCCCGGCATCCCGTTTTTGGCGGCATTGGCCATCACGGGAAAGTCGGGGCGGCCATCTTCTTCATCCTGCCGCCCGTCGCACCACATCATGTAGGCCTGGCAGACAAACCCTGCGGCAAATGGTGAGGGAAATGTAGCCTGCAAGTGGCATTCCACGGGGTCGCCCACCGGATCGTATCCGAAGGGCACGGCAGCATCAGTGATGTTTACACCGGGCGTCACAGTGGTTTCGCCTTCGGCAACCACGGCAACGTACAAAGCACCAGCCTGGTGGGGTGTGGCCACAAACAAACCCTCATTTTGTGCCAATTGGTAAACTCCGCCCATGCCATCTGGGATGCGGTAAGTGGCGAAGGTGTCCACCTGTTCTTTCAATGCGGCGGGCAAATATTCAAAGCGGAACAAACGGCCAAGTTGGGTGGCCTCGTCGGTGCTGGTGAAGTCATTGGCACTTCCAAAAACCACATAAGTTTCTGGCAGCGGCAATCCAACTTCCCACACAACCCAAACCTGCCCGTCGGCATACCAGGCCCGCACGTTTGATTGAGCGTTTGCACAAAATGAGAACAGGCAAAAAGGCAGTAGATAGAGCAAGATTTTCATAATGCGGAATTTTTAAAATAGAGGAAAAGTATATTGGCCAAATATAAAAAAAAGCAACCTCAAATCCCGGCTCACTCCCTGATTTTAAACAATTTTATCAACTCCATCGCCGCTTTTGCAGCGGGCATTGCATTTTCCAAAACGGCTTTTTCCACAGCCGGCAATTGTGCTTTTACCACTTCATTTTGGTAAAACTGCATTTTCAAATGATGGGCAATCAATTCGTGCAGCCATCGTCCAGCCTGTGCCTTCCTGTTTTTTACAAACCAGCCATTCCCCTTTGTAAGCTGTTGAAAATCAAGGAGCAATTGCCATATTTCGGGCATCCCGTTTCCGGTCAGTGCCGAGCAGGTGACCGCTTTTACAGGCCATTCGGAAGCTTTTGGTGGAAATAAATGAAGCGCCCCGGCATATTCTTTCCGGGCGGCTAAGGCCAGTTCGGTGCGGTCGCCGTCGGCCTTGTTAATGGCGATGAGGTCGGACATTTCCACGATGCCCCGCTTAATGCCCTGCAACTCGTCGCCCGCCCCAGGCAACAGTAACAAGAGGAAAAAATCCACCATGCCATGCACAGCAGTTTCGGACTGCCCCACCCCCACCGTTTCAATAAAAATGGTGTCAAAACCAGCGGCCTCGCAGAGCAGCATGGCTTCACGGGTTTTGGCCGCCACGCCCCCCAAGGAGTCGCCCGCCGGGCTGGGCCGGATGAAAGCCTTGGCATCGGTGGAGAGCCTGCCCATGCGGGTTTTGTCGCCAAGGATGCTGCCCTTGCTCACCTGGCTCGAAGGATCAATGGCCAGCACGGCGAGTTGGCGGCCTTGGTCTTTTGTCAAATAACTGCCGAAATTTTCGATGAAACTGCTCTTCCCCACCCCCGGCGAACCCGTGATGCCGAGCCGAAAAGACTGGCCTGTGTGCGGCAAGCATTGTTCAAGGATTTCCTGGGCGAGCAACTGGTGTTCGGGGCGGGTGCTTTCCACCAAAGTGATGGCCCTGCCCAACATGATGCGGTCGCCGCTGATGATGCCTTCGGCATAGTCGCTGGCCGTTTTCAATTCTTTATGCTGGCTGTTTTTGGTCAATGATGTGGCTGGTAAAAAGGTTAAGGTGTTTTAACAATCTCAGCTTTATATTTTAACAATACCTGCAAAACGCTCATTTTCAACCAATTGCAAAAATGTCAAAAGTTTAACTTTTGTTGGGCAACCTGCCCGATCTGGTTAAAGTGTGTTTAAACCCTGTCTTTGCCCACCTGCCCCGCTTGCGCAAAAATACCTTCCCGCCTTTCTTTGCGAGCAGTGAACAGGAAATACTTTTTAAAGAGGAATGAGTGATGTGAGAGGAATGAGAAGGATGAGAGCAGCTAAAAACATAAAAATACCCAAACACATAAGCACAATTCCCGAAAAGCACACTCTCTTCCGCACCCAGTTTAGGACTATTCAAAAACACGTGGGGAGTATTCCGCTCCCCATTTTTTTGCCCCGATTCCAATGACCAAATTTTCTGGCAGCGTTTTACAGTGGCAACTCGGATAATTTTTGTGATTACCCAGACTCTCTGGCCATTGGGCGCTGCCTTTTTTTAGTCCACTTTCCAGTCTCCAGTCTTCAGTCCACAGTCCGCAAACTCCAGTCTTCAGTTTGTATTTGAGGTCAGTAGTGTCCGGTTATGACTCCCTCTCCGGTTCTTCAAAAAAGCTAAAAATCGTCCCGCCGTAGTTCCGTTGCTGCAAAAAACGGGGGTGTTTTTCAAAACTGTGGTTGGCGTTGTGTTCCATCACAAACCAGCCGCCGGGCTTCAGCAATTTTTTCTCAAAAATCAAATCCGGGATGGTATCAATGGTCGGCAGCGGATAGGGCGGCCCGGCAAAAATGTAGTCGTACTGCGCTGTTGCCCGCTCGATGAATTTGAACACATCAGCGTTAACAATTTTTATAAAAGATTCAATGCCAAGCTCTTTGGCAGTTTTTTGAACGAATTTTACACAGCCGGGGAACTTGTCCACATAAGTCACGTCCTCGCAGCCACGGGAGATGAACTCGTAGCTGTGGTTGCCCGTGCCGCCAAAAAGGTCGAGCATTTTTACGTCCTCAAAATCCAGGTTGTTTTGTAAAATATTGAACAAGCCCTCTTTTGAAAAATCGGTGGTGGGCCGGGTGGGCCACTTGTCGGCGGGCGGGTTGAAGCGCCTTCCCTTGAACTTGCCTGAAATGATACGCATTGGGAAAGATTACAGTTGAGCTGCAATTATTTGCAGAGGGCCAGAGAGTACAGGTTGAAATGAAAATATGGGGGTATGTCCTGGAATTTTCTGCCAAATTTGATAAAGGGCAGTTCGGTGAAAAACTGGATATCAGACACGTAGCGGTACAGCATTTTATAAATTTCGGATTCAGCTACGATGGTACCGGTGAGGATGAGTGGAATTTGCGAGGGATCGAGGTTTAACTGGTTGAAAACCAGCAAGGTATAGTACATCACATCGCTGGTGGCAGTGTATGGGTAAGCATTGTAGAAAAGCAGGTTTTGTTTTTCAAAAACCATGATGTGCAGCTTCTCAACGGCCAGATAAACGTACACATTGGTTCCCTTTTCGTCAATGTCAATCGTTTTTTTGAAGCCCAACAGCAGGGGCGTTGATGGGCTGAAAAACTTGCCCGTAGGGAATTGTTTTTTTAAAGTGGCCACCAATTCGGTCTCAACGGGGTACACCACGTTGATGCCCATTTCGCCCAATTCGTCGTGCTGCACGTAGCTGAACTGCCCATCGTTGACCAGTTCTTCCAGGTAGGTGGCCTTTTCCACTTCGTTGAACAAACGGACAGGCACTACAGCGGACACCGATTCGGGCAAGGCAATGCGCACCCGCCTGAACAGGTAGCTGAACAGGTCTTCCCGCCCAAAGAACTGTTTGAGCGATTCGCAAAGACCCTGGATGTTTTTTTCAGGATTGTCGAGGGGGACGGTTTTCAGCATGAGGGCCTGCTGGGTGCCCACGTCGAAAACAAAATAAACCAAACTGTCCATCCCCAGAAGGATGGACAGTTGATATGCTGAAGAATCTTTTTTGTTGAATTCAGACTCGATGATATATGTGCTCACTCCCAACTGCCGGTTAGAATGGGTTTGTTAAGGTCGCCGAATTTGATTTTCTTCTTCGGATCGTACCTTTCGTCATATTTTTTAAACTTGGGATCAGCGAAATCTCCCATGAATTTTGCGTAAGGAATGCCCACCTCTACCACGTCCACCGTAGTTTGCTGGTAAGAGGCCGTATCGGCATGTATGTCGAACTCTATGCCATTGCCGTAAGGCACTATGCCAATGTCTTTCAATTCGATGCCCATCTTCATCACAGAGTCAATGGCTGGAATGTAAGTAGAGTCATAGCGGACAGCTTCGGCGTTGTTCGGGTCGTCGGGGTCGCCATATACTTGCACGACCACAAATTTCCCACTTTTCAGGGTGTCCACCAATGCGCTGAAGGAAGGGGCAAACTTGCCCGTGACGCCACGGTAGGCTTCCTGGGCTTTGCGGATTTGAACCAATTGGCTGATTACTGCCTTTTCCCTTTCGTCCTTTGTTGCCTGAAAGTTAATCGGCTCCTGTATCTGTGTATAAAGCACATAGCCCAGGAAAAGGATGAGCAGGAACATCAAGGCATTGAAAATCGTTCTCTTTTTCATTCCGGTTTGTTTTGATGCAATGATAAAATATTTTTTACGTCGGCCATCGTTTCGGGCTGCAATTTTAAACATTCGGCCCATTTCCTGACGTAGCCCTGCATTATTTTTTCCATACAAAACAGATTTTGAACAAGAAATTTTCAGGCAAAAGGCAGGACGATGCCTTTTGGTAGAGATGCAATCCAGGAAAAATGGGTTGGGTAAAAGGGCAGGAATTTTTTTATACCGACGGGAATTTTGAAAATAGAAAAGGAAAACGGGCTATTCCAGACAATTTCTATCTCCAGCCACCCCTGTTCAACTTCCGATCTTGCATTCGCCCACGTAGCGGGCACCTTCGTCCACCACCATGAATTTGGATTGGATGGTGCCATTGATTTTGGCCGATCCTTTCAAATGGAGCGTGCCTTCCACCACCACGTCGCCCTCTACGGTGCCCATGATGATGGCGTCCTTGGTGCGCATGTTGCCTTCGATGCGGCCCGTTTCGCCCATCACCAGGCGCTGCGAGCATTTCACTTCGCCTTTGATGTAGCCGTCCAAACGGACGTTTTCTGTGGCGGAAAATTTTCCCTCGAAAGTAGTGCCCGATGCCACTACGCAGGTTTCAGAGGATTCTTTGAGGCCATTGGCAACTACGGTGAGACTTTTCTCTACTTTGGGTTTAGGCTTGGTACCTAGCATGTTTGAGTGGTTTTGGATAAAGAATTTGAATGGTTCCTGAAATTCGTGCTTTGTTGACAGTGATGTTGTTGAGATGTCCTGTCTTCCCGGAAAGGCTATTTTTAGAATCCTTGCCTGGTACAGTACATTTGCCCTTAATTACTGGTTGGAGGGATTTCCAGAAATCGGGCATAAATGTAGAGATTGTCAAATAAAAAAAATTACAGTTTGAGCATAATTATTTTGGGCATAGAATCCTCCTGCGACGATACGGCGGCGGCAGTGCTGAAAGATGGCGCTATTTTGAGCAATGTGGTGGCCAGCCAGGAGGTACACAAACAATATGGTGGCGTGGTGCCAGAAGTGGCCTCCAGGGCCCACCAGGAAAACATCGTTCCCGTAGTGGACGCCGCCATCCAGCAAGCTGGTATTGACAAAAAGGATCTTAGCGGCATCGCTTTCACCAAAGGCCCCGGCCTCATCGGCTCCCTATTGGTCGGCTCTTCTTTTTCAAAAGCGATGGCTCTGGCACTCGGCATTCCGCTGTTGGAAGTTCACCACATGCAGGCGCACGTGTTGGCGCATTTTGCGGAGGAGCCAAAACCCCGTTTTCCTTTCCTCTGCCTGACCGTGTCCGGCGGGCATACCCAGATTGTATGGGTGAAAGACTACCTCGATATGGAGATTTTGGGCGAAACGCTAGACGATGCCGCTGGCGAAGCTTTTGACAAAACAGGCAAAATGCTCGGCCTCGATTATCCCGCCGGGCCTGTCATTGACAAGCTGGCACAGCAAGGAAAGGCGGTGTTCGACTTCCCCGAACCGCAGATCAAAGACCTTGATTTCAGTTTCAGCGGCCTGAAAACTGCTATCCTCTATTTCATCCGGGACAAAAGCAAAGAAGACCCTGATTTTGTCAAAAATCATTTGGCCGACATCTGCGCTTCCGTGCAGGAGCGGATTGTTTCTATTTTATTGAAAAAGCTGAAAAAGGCTGCCCAGCAGACGGGCATCAGGGAAATCGCCATCGCCGGCGGCGTCTCCGCCAATTCCGGCCTGAGAAATGCCCTGGCAAAAATGGGAAAGGAAGAGGGTTGGAACACCTACATCCCCAAATTTGAATACTGTACCGACAACGCCGCCATGATTGCCGTGACGGGCTATTACAAATATTTAAAAGGTGTATTTGCCGGGCAAGATGCTGCGCCCGTGGCGAGAATGGCTTTTTGAAAAACGATGAATGATGAATGATGAACTATGAACGTTTGCTCGTCTGGCCTGCAAGGGTTCATCATTCATTGTTCATCATTACTCTCCAATTATCTTCTTCTTCATCCTGTCAAACTCCTCCTCGGTGATGATGCCAGCGGCTTTCAGTTCGCCCAATTCCTTCAAGCGGGTAAAGGTTTCACTATCGGAATGGGCTTTGGAAGCAGGTTCTGGCGCTTGGCGGTCCGGCACCAAGTCGGCATCGGAGATGGGAGCGGCAGCCTCTTCGGCCTTTTTCTTGGCTTCCTGTTGCTTTTTCAGTTCCTCGGCCACTTTTTTGCCTTTTTCAAACTGCTCCTTGTACACCTTTTTCAGCCGATCCACATCAAAATCAAGGATGGTACCGCCCGTATCGAAATGAGATTTGAACACCTGCCCCAAGGCATAGGTGGATGCGCCGGCCATTGCTGCATTGGCAATGCTGCCAACCACCGAGCCGACGATGGGGATCATTTTTGCCAAACTTCCAGCGCCAATGCGAGCCAGGGTGGCCGTGGTCAAAGAACTGACAATGGCCTTGCCTTGGGTCTCGTGAAAATCTTGATCATAGACCTTGCAAAGCTGCCGGATCATGTCCAATTGCGAAGCGCTGACGGCCAGTATATCGGCTACAGGCACGGGAATCGCCCCGGCACCCATGCTGAACAGGATGTGGTTGCGGATGATGGTTTCGGCGTGTTTGCCACGCTCCTGGCGAAGGTCATTGTAATCTCTCATGACTTTGTTTTTCAGCCCTTCGGCTGCGGTTTTTATAAAATCTTCCATGTTTCAAAGCTTAAATTTCAGAAAAACAATTCAAGTCTAAAAAGGTCAGCGCAAATTCCCAAGTTTTCTTCGACAGGCCGGGAGGTTTCAACGACAAGGAGTCGGAGAGTGGATGAGAGAATGAGATAATGAGAGAATGAGACAATGAGAGAATGGGGCACCTCAACTGGAGGAGAGGAAAGTAGCTATGCCACCAATTAAACAATGAATCAATGAAACAATAAAAAGGCACAGCCTGATTGGCCATGCCCTAAACATCTTTATGCTTAGATAAAAAACAAGCCGTTTTGGATCAGTCAACTTTCTTTTAATGTTTTGAGAGCCTTTTCATCATACATACTTTCGTTGTTTACACAATTGATTGTCAATGCTTTAGCCAATGACAAAATGACAAATGACTAATGACTAATGAAAAATGACAAAAGACTCAACACATTACATGCCCGCCTTCTCTGTTTGGTACAATACATCCACATCCTGATGGATGGCCGGGATCGTTTGCAGGTAGGCAAAAATAGCCGCCACTTCCTCGTCCGTCAGTTCTGGATGGGGCGACATGGGGTATCGGACGGAAGTACCGTTGGGCCGCTTGCCGAAGCGGACAGCCTGGACGAATTGCTCCTCTGTCCACTTGCCGATGCCGGTTTCCTTATCGGGGGTCAGGTTGCGGGTGTAGATGATTTCGCCTTCCAGATTGGGCATGGCATTGCCACCGCTGAAATAACCGGGCGTATTTTCCGGCACCATCACGTCTGTATTTTGAAAACTTGGGCTGTGGCAGGCGTAACAGTCCACTTTGGCCGTGGCGATGTATTTTCCAAAAGCCACCTTGTCCTCTGCCGGGGGCGCAAGGATGGGCTGCGCTGGATACGGCAGCGGTTTAAAAGCTACCCGGCACAGGAATTTGGCAAAAAAAGAAGGCTGCGATGCAGGCTGGGCCTTGTCGGATGCAGCCAGTTCGGGCGCATCGCTGCGCAAATAAGCGATGATGCTTTCAATGTCCCGGTCGGACATATTGGGGAATTTGGGCATCCACGGCGGCGCATATCCACCATCTTTTTTGATGCCCGTGCGGAGCAGGTAGGCCAATTCCCCATCCGTATAGCGGCCCGTGCCATACTCAGGGTGTTGGGTAATGTTGGCCGACCAGACCTTGCCAAACATTTCGGGCATATCGGCCATAAAATGCCCTTCCAATTTGCCATTTTCAGCCTGGTGGCATTTGGCGCACATCATAGTTGAAATGCGCTTGCCTTCGGCCACCATTGCACTGTCGCCCATTATTTTCAATTCGGGTGCTTCGTTCACATAAGTGGGGATGCCGCTGAAATGGATGGCCGCCGCCCCGATGAGCAATAACAAAACGATGCCCCCGAGGGCAATGCCCCCGATTTTAAATACCTTTTTCATAATTGTAGATTGTGGTGAAAAAATCTGTTGTATCGGTTTTATGGGGAAATTGGCCGAGTGCTGCTACTAATCTAATTTTCGCCATTTACGAGGCCAACCGTTTTTTGGATTTTCAGAATTCCTGATTTTCTGATCTGCCGCAAAGTTGGCGGCCCCAGCACTGCGCCGCTTTAGAATTTGTCGCACAAGTGTTCAAAAATGTCGCATTGCCATTTTTTAGGCAGGAAACAAAGAAATGAACAGCGTCAATGCTGCGCCAAGGACGACGCACCAGGCGGCCGCCACGATGATTTTGTATTTTTTCATTTTTAAAATTCATTAGCTGCGGGCATTTGTACTGCCCACCAAAAAGTTTATGTATCGCAAAAAATGCTGTTGGCTTATGGCTGTTAGAAGTTCGCCAACAGCCATACTGCATATTTTATTCAAACCTATCGTTTCATTTTCAAAGTCATATTTTGGCATTTCAAAAAACTCCATTTATTTTGTCAAAAATTAATTGCTTATACAAACGACTTTGAAATCACCATTGACAAATGTCCAGCTCGAATTACTGGGTCTTTTTTCAGAAAACCTAAGCGATGAAGAATTGCTCGAAATCAAAAAAATGCTTGTTGCTTGGCGTTTCAAAAAATTAAAAGATGCTGCCAATTTAGCGTGGGACGATAAAGGCTACACTTCAGAAGACATGGAGAGGCTTTTAAAAGCAAATTTGCGCAAGCCCTACAGATCGCAAGAAGAGTTCCTTTCCAAAAAAAAAGAGAATAACTGACTATGAGAGTTGTTCTCGATACGAATATCATCTTGGTTTCCGTTTCCGAGCGTTCTCCATTTCACTGGATCATGACCGAATTGGAAAAAGGCACTTTCCATATATGCATTACTTCAGATATTCTTAACGAATATGCAGAAGTGATCGAAGAACACATGAGTTTTGCAACTGCTGAAAATGCTATCGGTACAATTCTTCAATTGCCTAACCATCTCATGGTCGAAAAATTCTTCTTTTGGCAAATGGTGGAAAAAGATCCTGATGACAACAAATTTGTAGATTGCGCCATCTCATGCAATGCGGATTTCATCGTAAGTGAAGACAGGGATTTGAGAAATCTTTAACAAGACGATTTTTTCAAAACCAAGGTTATTACAATGGCAGAATTCAAAGAACTTTTGAAAATTTAGCGCCAAAGTAATGCGAACTAAATCCTTATTGTTATATGCAACGAGCAGAGCTTCCTTTTAGGATTGCCTACGTATGACCTGACTATCACTCCTTTATCAACTCTAAATATCTCCTTTCCCATTGTGCCGCCGCAGCCGCATATTCTTCGCTTTGGTCAACGAGGTTGACGGCCATGTTCAGTAGGCTCATTTCAAAGCCGGACAGAGGAATTTCCGTGTGCGTGCCATTGAAAAAATCGTTCATATCGCCGTTCACTTTGCCTGCATTGGCTTTAATCCATATCATATAATCGGCGGCAATTTTGACATAATCCGCCTGCAATTTTTTAAATGGTACCAACGATTGTTTCAACTCGGCCTCTGCCCTTAGTTTATGGGCCAATGCTTCTTCCTGTCGCAATTTCTGCATCATTTCAGGGTCTTTGTCATGGCCATATTCGCCCAATTCCACAATAGGAACTGCCTCATATTTTGGTATAAATGAAGCCCGGATATCGTCGTGGCTACCGGGTTGTTTTTCTATGGCTGCTATATTTTGAGCAAAGGCGTCCGACGCCGCTTGTATTTGCTCGCTCCAGGCCTGCATTTTCAGTTGTATTTCCTGGGCATTCCTCACTTTGTCGGCCTGTGCATTTTGTTGTTTTACCTGCTCATGATGGGCTTTCATCTGGTCGGGGGTCTTCGCTACGGGCTGATCGTTGGCCATATATTTTCGCAATTCAGCCTCTTTTTCTTTTTCGCTCATCTTGTTGAAACGCTCGGCGTATGCGGGGTCGGCAACTATTTTTTGGTACAAGGCCGTCATGCCTGCCGATTGCACCCCACTGGCAGCGAAAGGATCGGCAGTAACCTGGGCAGTGGCTTTTGTTGCCGCCACCTTTCTTTCCTCCTCGTTCATGGCCGTTACGGCATCCAAGCCGCCCATATTGGCGATGATGGGATTTTTGTTGATGTCTGCTTTTGCCTGATCTTCCGTGTAGCTCGCCGATTGTTGTTTTTTTGCGTAAAAATCCTGGTAGCGATTTTGCACAGCTTCGAGTTTGTCCATCAGTGGTTTGTAAAAACTCTCCACTTGGGGAGGATTATAAGTGAACTGTTCAGTGCCATAAGTGCGGCGCATAGCTTCTGACAAATTATCGGGCAATGGCTTTACTTCCTGGATATATGCGGGAATGTCGGTAGATCCGATGAGGGTTTGTTGTGCCATTGTTTTTTGAGAAAATAATGCCCATATAATTAGGGCCAATACAGGAATTTCACAGAGATTTTTCATGTTTAAAAAATTTGATTGTTTTCAAAATGATAATAATTAGGGTAGTCATTAAAGCCATGATTTTAGTATTTAAAAAAGGAGTGGAAAGGGGCAGTCTGGCTACCCCCTGTCCATCGTCCAATCGGTATGAAAAAGGCTGTTAATGCATTTGGTCATTTTGTCATTGGTCATTTTGTCGTTGTCTAAAATATTGGCGACAAATATTTATAGATAATCGCATTTGAAATTGATAGTCAACTAAGAGTAAGTAGCTGATTTTCAACAAAATGACCTCAATGACCAATGACATTCAATGACTTTCATCTATAAAATGACAAATGCATTTACGAAGTATAAACTCTCAAAATATTAGTTAGTGGGCGGAATGGGTGCGTGAACTTGATTTTTCACGGGCGGCAATGATTGCAAATAGGCGAAAATAGCCTTCAAATCCTCGTCGTTCAGGTTTTTGTAAACAAACCAGGGCATCGGCGGCAACAGCGGGCGGCCACCTTCCAACCCCTTGTACAAGCCCTGGCGGATGGCCCTAACAAATTGCTCTTCGGACCAATTGCCCAAACCTGTATCGTCTGGCGTGAGATTGGCGGCAAAACTGGTACCCCAAGGCCCTACGGCGGCGGTCAATCCCATGCTGAACAGGGCGTAATCCTTCAAAACGCTTTTGTCAGAAATTTCAGCCAAAGATTGATCGGATGGGTGACCGGAGAGGCGGCGTTTCATGTCCACTTCCGGCCCGTTTGGCCCCATGACCTTGGGTGAATGGCAGTCGTCGCAACCAATGGCATTTACCAAATATTCGCCACGTTTTACCATCATTTCAGGAGTCATTTTGGCAGAGGCCTGGATGGATTCGGGTTGGGGCATGTTTGCATCGGCTTGCGTGCAATTGGTGATAAGGAGGCCCATGCAAAACAGGGCAGCGATCATGCAGATTGTTTTCATTTTTGATTGGTTTTAAAAATAATAAGGAATAGAAATAATATCTGATTTTTTGAGAAAAATAAGCAGCCATATATGGCTTACTGCCCAATATTTTACCGTAATTACCAGCACACCGGGGCCAATAATCAACTATATAAAGGAATTGAGCAGTTTTGATAAGATATACTTGATACCATTAGGTTTTCCCAAAAAATAGGAACAAGTATTGCAAATCAAAATTTAATCAGAATTGCCCCTCCTCGCCGCCTGTCCCGATAGCTATCGGGAGCTCGTCGGGGGAGGGGCCTCTTGGGGCGTTCCGCCCCAAACCCCTGTTTGCACTACTTGTCTCGAATATCGGGAAAACCTAATGGCATGAAGTATAATTGGGGTTATGGAGCAGCCATTTTTTCCTGTAAAACCTCCATGAATGCGGGCAAATCTGCCAGGAATTCCACTTGGTTTATTTTATTTTCGGAATTAAAGGAAAATAATTGCGTGACACGGATATTGAAAGGTTGTCCGCTTTTCCGCACTTTTCCGAATGACCTGCCAATGGCCACCACTTTGTCGCCACAGGAATATACTTCGTCCAATTGTATTTCCGAAATAATATTTTCGGTCACTTTAATCAGGTATTCGCCCACACCTGCCAAGCCTTCATAACGGCCACCCCAGGGCAACAATTCGGGTTCCTGGATAGTGATATCAGGGGCAAGCCAACCATACATATCCACCACATCCAAAGTTTTATTGGGCGATAAATAATTGATAATTATTTTTTCACGCTGAGACTCCATGATAGTTGTTTTCATTTGGTGAAATAATCGGGTGATTTCTTTTACTTAATTGAAAAAACAATATAGTCCACATTGATTTACGAAAACCTGATATTCAACGTTTTGCAAGTTCATCGTTCATCATTTATAGTTCATCATTCGCTTACTTAAATTTGACAATGCAAAGATGCACTTATGTTCACCCCCAAAGAAATAGCACATACATGTGAAAGAAAACCCAAAAAATGGGGCCTATCGCACGAAAGTATGAGCCAATTACCCCTGCATATCCGCTGGGCTATGCCGCAACAATAGACCTGTGGCCACTGCCGCAACGACCAATCTTATTTCCGCATCCTTATTTTCGGCCAACCTGACTTCCCCTTTGTTCACCAAGGAAACGGCTCCAATGGTCTCGTCGCCCAGCCTGAATTCATAGCCATATACCGTCAGAGGATCCAGCCAATCGGGCTGGCCTTCCAGCTTGCGGATAGGGACAAAATCAATGCGCTGGCTGCCATTTTGTGCATAGCCGGAGGCTTCGCCCAGGAGATAGCCACCCTCGGGATTGTAAACGATGAAGTCCCAGTTCGAGCCACTTTCATGTAAGAAAATATTGCCGACAAAGAAGTTGTCCACCTTGATCGGAATGGAAAAATAGTCCCTAACAAGTTGATATTCAACGGCTTTAAACTTACTGACACAAGATACTTCAGCCGATGCGCCTTCCGGGCTTTTCAGATCGTAGCTCAACTTTTCCTTGGCCCCACGGAAGCTGATGCGGAAAGGGATTTCGTAGCCTGAGGTCCAGCCCCGGCGGACTTTGCCGGTCTGGTATTCGCCAAAGGATATTTTTTGGCCGATTTGAAAACCATTGCGGCCTTTTACGGCCAAGGCTGTAGTTTCGGTTTGCAGGCCGGGACTGTAGGCAAGGCGGGCCGGATGGCAAGCGGACATGGCAGCAACGACGGCCATTGCCACCAAGGAATGGAATAGCATTTTCATAATTCGGGTGATTTAATTTAGTAACTATTTAGGAGGGCGTGGGAGGAAAGAGAAAAAATTTCATTTTTCCCCCAGCCCGCAGTTAAGCAGTTACATAAAATGTAAAAAATGCTATCCTATATGCGTTGAATTTTAATTGGTGAATATCCCGCAAATATGGAGGAATGGAACGCTGGGTGTCAACTTTTGGAACGGTGTTTCTGCCAAAAGCCAGCTTCTTTCCGATAAACTTGCACCCAACAAAAGACGAGAAGGTGGATTTTCCCGCTCAATGCTTTCTACTATCATAGGAATGCCCTGCTATTTGGATATAAAGCACCAATATATCGCAATGTCCTTGCTCATTCGCCCCTCTTTGTCACGCCCGCCAATGCTGCGCTTTCTGTAGCAGGTTGATAGTCCACCGCTGCGCTTTCTGCTTGTTTTTGCCTTTTAATTATATCCTGGTTGATAATATGCATCATGCCAATTGTTATGAGCATGGTAACCGACACAATATAGCCGAGAATGGGATAATGCTCGATATATCCCGTTTCATTTTGAAATACGATCATGCCCGCAAATGCAGAGGCAATACCGCCGGAAATTTGCGCCACCGAGGAATTGACGCCCATGAAAGCGCCCCGGTCGGCAGGCTCCGGCACGGCGGTGGTCAGGGCAGACGACGAAATCATACGGGAGGTGATGCCCAGGAAGAGGATACTATTCAGGACAATCAAATACCAGAGCGGCGTGACGCCCAAATTGGTGTAATAAAGTACCAGCACCAAGGCTACCAATGAGCCAATAATGAACATTTTCATTTTACCGATCTTGTCGGACAACTTGCCGAGGATGGGCCCGCCTATCATGGAAACAATGCCAGTTGCCACATATATCAGCGGCAATTGTTCCATCGTGACGCCAAGGTTGTTTACGGCAAAAGCCGCCCCGAATGGCATGAGCATAAAGCCGCCCGTCGCCAATAGTGTCGTGGCAGCAAAGCCCTTGAGGTACCTTGTTTGGGACACCGTTTTTACCAAATGCCCAAAGGGCGAATGGCCCGATTGGATGGCCAAATGCGCATTTACCGGCTGCATTTTGATAAAAATAGCGGCGTAAACAAATATGCTGACGGCTACGATGAGCAAAAATGGTGCGTGCCAGTTCCACATATTGGCGAGATATAGACCGATCGGGATACCCAGCACCTGGCTGCTGGCGAAGGCCATTTGAACGTAGCCCATCACCCGCCCCCGCACCTTAAAATCGAACAAATCGGTGATGATGGCATAGCTGATGGAGCCGATGACGCCGCCGAAAATCCCTGTGACAATGCGGGCCGCCAACAATAAATGGTAACTAGGCGCAATGCCGCACAAAAAGGTGCCGACGATAAAACCAGTGTAAAAAAACAACAGTAATTTCTTGCGGTCGAAGCGGTCGGCGAAGCCAGCGGCCAGCAGCCCTGAAGCGCCAGCACTGAAGGCGTAGGCCGACACAACAAGCCCAAACTGCGCCGTGGTGATGTGCATTTCATCCAGCAAAATGGCGCTGAGCGGCGACAATACCATGAAATCGAGGACGATGGTAAACTGGAGGATGGCGAGGATGGCCACCATAAATGCTTCGTAGCCAGTGAATGTTTTTTCTTTGGATTTTCGCATTTGGTAGAAACTCGCAGCAGGGCGGGAAGTTTCGGCAAGAGGAAAGAACCTGGAAAATTTTTAAGGCAAACCAGCCTACACTATCCTCTCCTTCAGCGCTTTCAGCACCGCTTCCGTTTTGCTGTTCACCTGCAATTTTTCATAAATATGCCGGATGTGCGAGCGCACCGTGTCAATGCTGATGAAATGCTCGTCGGCGATGAGCTTGTAGGAATAGCCCTTCACGAGGCTTTTCAGGATGTCCAATTCACGGGGCGACAGGTCGTAGTCGGCCTTGGGCTGGTGGTTGGAGGGTTGCTGCTGGAAGAATTGCAGCACCCGGCGGGCAATGCTGGAAGTCATGGGTGAGCCGCCCTTGTGTACGTCGTGGATGGCGGCGATGATTTCGGTGGGCGGGGTCCGTTTGAGCAGATAGCCCGAAGCACCGTTGCGGATGGCCTGGAAGATTTTGTCCTCATCCTCGAAGACAGTGAGCATGAGCACTTGGGTATCCGGGCGAATAGCCTTCACCACGGGCGTAGCTTCGATGCCCGTGCGGCCAGGCATGTCAATGTCCATGAGGATGACATCGGGCTTGAGGCCCGGCACCTGCATTTCCAAGTTGCCCGTGTCGGGAAAGGCACCGACAAGCTCCAGGGTGGGCGTGGCCTGCAATAGAAAGGTCATGCCTTCCCGCAGGTCACGGTTGTCTTCGTACAGGAGTATCCGTATTTTTTGTTCGGTTTGCATGGTGCAAAGGTCGCTGGGAAAATGGAGTGGGAAAATAGCATAAAGGGGTGAAATGAACTGTGATTTGCCAAACTTTAAAACTGAGATTCCAGTTATTGAAGCAAAACCTTAATTTTGGTCTAAAATCCAAACCATGTCAGAAATCCAATGGAGGGATACAAAGGAAAAATTTGTCATAACGCTTGACAAAAGCCTTTTCGGGAAAGAAGAGTTCTTGGAAATCATTCAGATGCTCCGGCTACGGTATTTGCTGCAAAAAGCCAAATTTGACAACAGTATAGAAAATGAAGGAGAGGAAATCCTCTCGGAGTGGTGGGAAGAAAATAAACATCGTTTTATACCACCTGAAGCCTAATGGAACTAATTATCATTGATTCCAATATCGTTTTTTCCTCTCTTCGCACCAAGGATTCAAAATTGCTTTCACTGCTTGAGTCCAATACCAATCATACTTTCTATACACCCAATTTTTTGATAGTAGAAATCTTCAAGCACAGGGAACGTTTAAGGAAACGGTCTAAATTAACTGAAGAAGAATTTCTCGAATTATTGAGTGGCATCGTGCAGCGCTTGCGGTTTTACAATGAAAACATGATTTCGACCGAGTGCCTCATCCATTCGTGGCGCTTGGTAAAAGACGTTGACCCGAAAGATCATTTGTTTGTAGCATTGGCCCTTGAATTGGAGGCAAAACTCTGGACACGAGACGAACAACTCAAGGCTGGTCTATTGAAAAAAGGTTTTGACAATTTTTTTGATGAAAATTCATTTTGAAATGGATCAATCATCTAAACCCTCACCCTCAGCTCCACACTCGTCCCTTTCCCTATTTCAGAATTCACCTCCACCCAACCCTTTATTTCCTCCGCCCGCTTGCGCATGTTTTGCAGGCCGTTGCCGCCGCCGCTGGCCCCACCCCCGCCCCCTAAAGGAGAGTTGCCCGGCTCAAAGCCCTTCCCATTGTCGGTAATCTTCATCAATAGCAGGCCTTTTTTCATGGCGAGGAAAAGCTCCACCTCGGTCGCATCGGCATATTTGGCGGCATTGTTCACGGCTTCTTTGAAAATGAGGTAAGCGTTGCGGCGCTGCTCCGGGGTTAATTGTTTACCGGAGAAATTTTCTGAAACGTGGGTCTTGAAGCGCACGTTGCTGGCTTCGAGGATGCGCAGGCCAAACTCGGTCATGCGGGCGGCCAGGTCTTCCAATTGGTCGTTTTTGGTCTTCATCGCCCAGATGATGTCCTGCATGGAATCGGACAAATCGCTGGCGCTCTGGCTGATGCGCTGGAGGATGGGCGTGGCTTCGGCAGCCTCGCCGTTGCCTACTTTTTGCTTCGCAAATTCGCTGAAAAAACGGATGCTGCTCAGGGTGCTGCCCATCTCGTCGTGCAGGTCACGGGCCAGGCTTTCCCGGAAGGTTTCGAGGCGGCGGCGCTGCAAGAGCCGATAGCGCCAAATACCCAGCAAAACCAGCCCCAACAGCAACAGCAGGAAGGCCTGGAAATACCAGCGGCGGGTAATGGGCGGGATGATTTTTACCAAAATCTGCGCCCCCCTTTCGTTCCATATCCCGTCGTTGTTGGCAGCTTTTACCCGAAAAAGGTACTCGCCGCCGTCCAGGTTGGTGTAGGTGGCAAAATTCAGTTCGGTTTGTACCCAATCGGTATTGAAACCTTCCAATTTGTAGGCGTAGCGGTTGCGGCTGGGTTGGTTGAAATTGAGCGCTGCGAATTCAATGGTAAAAATATCCTCGCCAGGGTTCACCACCAGCACCGTGTCTTTCAGGTAGCGATCCAGCTTAAACATCAAACCCTTGAAGTGAAAGGATTGGCGGATGTCGGGACGGCGATCCTTGTCCATCACCTTGGTGGAAGTAATGGCGACGGGCGGCGGCGTCACGTTGCGGCGGAGCTTGGCGGGGTCGAAAAAGTTGAAGGCATTTTGAAAACCAATAAAAATCTCGCCACTCGCCACTTTGGCCAGCGCATCCGTGACGGTATTTTTAAAAAGGCCATCCGCTGTGCCATAATAGGTAAACCGGGTGGTTTTTGGGTCAAAACAATGCAGCAAGTACGTGGTGTTGAACCAGATTTTACCTTGCTTATCTTCCTCTACCTGATACACTTGGTTGCTTTTCAGGCCGTTCGACTCGTTGAATTTGCGCAGCACGACGCAATTGGTGTCCATCTCCACCAGGCAATCGTGCGCCGACACGTACAAGCGGCCATTGCCAGCCACCTCCACATCCGACCAATGGTTGAAATGCGGCTCAATGTTTTTTACCGAAAAAACCTCTGCCTTGCCGCTGCGTGGGTTGAAGCGTATAGGACGGACAGTAGTGGCCATCCAGATGCGGCCTTGCGGGTCGAGGCACATATTGTAGATTCTAAGCCTGCCTTTTTCCAAATACGCTTCCTTGGGCAACTCCACTTCCACCACTTTGTCCGAAGTGGGATCATAATGAAACAAACCGCTGGTGTTGGCACCAAACCAAATGCCCCCGTCCGCATCTTCGATGCAGGACATGATCATGTTGTCAACATTGAGCCTTTTTGAAAAAGTAGGCCACGAACGCCATTTTCCTGTGCGGGGATCATAGCGGCTGACGCCAACATCCGCCGTCCAGACGAAGCCATTTTTATCTTGCAAAAGGTTGAAAATCTGGTTATTGCGAAGCCCAGAATTTTTCATATGAAAATGCTGAAAGCTGTTTTTGCGCCGATCCCACTTAAACAGTCCGCTGCCCCAATTTGATATAAAAAAGGTGTTTCCACTGGGGTCGGTGTTGTCCTGCACAGCCCCCGATACAAGGCTGAACTGGTTGAAGCCCTCGCCGATGGGCAGGATCACCCGACCGAATCGCAGCGATGCCGGGGCATAATGCTCCAGCCCTATCTCCGTGCCGATCCATACGTCGCCCGTTGCCTCGTCCTTGAAAAGGGTGGTGGCCAAGTAGTTGTTGTGGGTATAGGGGTCTTTCCAGTCGGGCGGAAATTCGATGAGCTCGCCCGTTTCGGGGTACAGGGCACTGAGGCCGTACAGGCCACCGCCCAGCCATAGAAAAGGCTTTCCGGCTGCCGAGGCATCGGGCAGGATGGCCCTGGCCAAGGTATTGCCAATGTCTGGGTAATCTAGGATGGTATCCTTTGCCTCATCGTACCAATAAAGCCCCTTGAACCAAGAGCCGATCCACACCTTTCCCCGCTGGTCGTGCTCCACGTTCAAGAGGGCAGCCCCCGAATAAGGGCTATTGGGCGAGGACATGTCGAAGCGGCGCAGCTTTTTAGTTTTTGTATCAAAATAAGCCAGCAAGCCCCTGTCGAGCAGCCAAATCCTGCCGGACGGATCTATGTGGGTGTCATAATACCCAGCGTCAGGTTCGTCAATGGGAAAGAATTCAAAGTCGTCCGATCTGGTGTCAAACCGGTACAGGCCTTTTTTGCCGCACACCCAAGCTTTGCCGTCCTTATCAAAGACGACCCTTCCCGTGCCATCGTTTTCTAGGGTATCGAGGTTTTCTGGCAAGATAAAACGGTGGAAGTCCAAAGTACCTGGGTCAATGCGGCAAATGCCCTTGTTGCTGGACGTCCAGAGGCTGCCGTCCGGGGCGAGGGAAATTTCCTTTACAAAGTTTTCGGGCAAGCTATTGGGCGACTTTGGGTCATGTAAAAACTGGCGGAAGCCGTGGCCATCGAAGCGGTTCAGCCCATTGAGCGTGGCGACCCAAAGGAAGCCCTGGCGGTCTTTGACAATGTCTTTGATAAAATCGCTGCTGAGGCCCTGATCGGTGGTATAGTGTACAAAGGAGCTTGGGCCGGGCTGTGCCGGAAGGAATTTTTTACCTAAAACACTGATAATCAATAAAAACCAATACTTACGCAGCCACAAGGTGATGTTTTTTTGTGGAGTAAAAATAAGGGAAGAAATGGAATTGTGGCGCTTTAGGCTTTGAGTGAAAACCAAAAGCAATGCTGGTCAATGTGGTGACATCTTTTTGCCTGCACAACGTTTAGATTTTTGCAGTCTTTCGACGGGCAAAAAGGTGTCATCACATAGGCGGCCACTGTTTTCGTGGTCGTTTTCGTGATGACACCTTTTCGCCGTGAAGGTGCTGCCTCAATGTAAGATTATTGCAGGCGAAAACCAGCCTGTCGGCAGACAAGGATGTCACCACAAAAATTAATTCCCCCTCCTCGCCGCCTTTCCCGATAGCTATCGGGAGCTCGTCGGGGGAGGGTTTTATTGGGGGCGTTCCGCCCCCAAGCCCCCTATTTCACGCTAAGGAAACAAGAGCAGGAATCTCAATAGCTTACTCCCTCACCACCATATACTGCCCGGCCTGGTCCACCCCTTGGAAACTGACCTTGTTCGCCGTCACGCTATTGGCAGCGCTTGTCAACAATTCCCAATCCCCGTCGCTGCCCATGGGCCTGTAATAGAGCTTGTAGGCAGCAGGGCTGAGTTGGGTAAAAGTGCCGCTGGGGAAGGTGAATGTAAGCTGGGCCGTAAAGGCAACATCGCTGTCTTGCAGCAGGGTCCAGGTTGGTTTGTTGAAAATAGTGGCCAAAGGCTGCGCCGGGCCGCCCGTGTGGTTGGGCTTGAAGGGCTGATACACCACGGTGAAACTGCTGGTATCGGCCAGGCTGGTAAATTCAATTTTCAATTTGGCAGCAGTAAAATCCTGTGTGCCAAGTCCCGCCAAGTCTTTTTTGGTTTGGACAATGCCCAAATTCCCCACATTGGCACCGGAGGGGACGAAGGTGGCATTGCCAAAAACAGCCGCTTCGTTGGCCAGGGAAAAATCGTTGACGGTAGCGCCCCCGCTTTGGTTGAACTGATAGTAGGACAGCGGATTGGCCAATTTGGAGGCGGCGGTCAGGAGCATGTTTTCGGCAATTTCCTGCTGGCTGCGGGCTGCTTGCCATACCCTGATTTCCTCTATTTTTCCTTTAAAATATAGCGAATTTTCACTGTAAGCCCCAAAAACAACCTGCTCCGTGCCGCCAAGCAGGCCACTGATGGCTTTGCTGCCCCTCGCCTTTCCGTCCACATAGATGCTACAGTTTTCACCATCCCAGACAAAGGCGATGTGGTGCCACTCGTGGTAGGAAAAATAATTGCGGGGCGAGCCGTCCAGCCATTTGTCGCCAAAGCGGACAAAGAGTTTGTTTCGCCAAACGGCTATCAAAAACAGCTTGCTGATCTCGCTGCCGGTTTTATCAAAAAGCACCTGAAAGTCCTTTTCATTGCCCTCGGCTTTTGCCCAAAATTCAATGGTAAACGGCCCCTGCGCCGGATCGAAATTGAGCGGCGTGGCCAAATAATCGCCATCGCCATCCAGGCTGAGCGCATTGCCACGCTCGGTATTTTCCTTGGTCTGCACGACCATGAACTGGCCCGTTTCACTGATATTTTCAAACGTAACTGTATTAGAGGCCACCACATTGGCAGTTTCATGGAGCAAGGCCCAATCCCCGCTGCTGTTGGCGCTGCGGTGGTAGAGTGCGTAGCTGTCAGGTGCCGTTTCGCTGAGGGTATTGGCAGGAAAAGTAAAGGCCATATTGGCCGAAAAGCTGCCGGAGGAAGTAGAGCGGTGGAGCGTCCAAACCGGGTTTTGCAAAAGGGTCAAACCCTCCGCACCGTTGGCCGTATTGGGCGCAAATTCCTGGTAGGTGGCCGTGAAATCTTCCGTTCCGTTTTTGGCGGTAAAAATCAGGGAGAGATGGGCATTGGTGAAATTTTTCACCCCCACCGAACCGATACCCGTGATGCTTTGGCTAATGCCCTCCCGCCCGCAATTGATGGAAGATGTAGCGAAAACCGCATTGCCGACCAGCGTTCCGTCGTAGCCGCCGATGCGCTCCTGCGCCGCCTGGCCGCTATCATTTTCGTTGAATTGGAAATACCCGTTTCCTGCCCGGTCAGTGTCAGGTGCATGTTTTCACGGATTTCCTGGGCGCTGCGCACTTTGTTCCATATCCGCACTTCGTCCAATTTTCCATAAAACAAACTGCCCTGTGCCAAGGCCCCGATTTGCATATTGCCGCCGCTGTGGGCAGCCACGTTGCTGGCCTGGCCGACGAGCAGGCCGTTTTTGTACAATTTCATTTCTTTGGAAACCGCATCATAGCTCAGGGCCACATGCACCCAATCATCGCTTGGGAAATCCTCCGAATCCACAGCCAGGGCCCAATTGCCGTTGTGCCCTGCCGATAGGCGGCCCGCTTGCACGGCCAATGCATGGCCGTTGGCGGTGTTGGAGGAGATAATGGCCGAACCGCTGGCGTATTTTACCCAAGCCTCCTTGGTATAGCTGCTGGGCAAGGGCAAATCCGTTTCAACATATCCCCCACCCTCGCCCAGCAATAGGGCATTGCCCCGCTGGGTATCCAGTTTGCCTACTTCGCCGCTTAATTCCACAAAAAGGGACGCAAGGCCGCTGCTGCTGATTTCGAGGCTGCCCGTGTAGCTGCCTTCCGCCAGGCCAGATTTCAGGCGAACATATACGCTTTTGCTCAAAATATAATTGACGGGATTGAGGAGCAGGGAGCCGGTAAAATTAATCCCGTTATCGGACAATTCAAACTCGTTGCTGGCCGTGCTGACGGTCACCGTGCCGCCCAGGTCACTGCCCGAAATGGTAAAGCTTTTGGCCGATGAGGCTTTGTTGGTCAATGCAAAAAAGCCAGATAAATCACTGGCCGAGGCATTTAATACAGGATTTAAACCGTCAATATAAATAGCATAATCTTCCACTTGCCCATACGTTGGCACATAGCAGGAACTGGCAATGGAACTGGAAAAATAATCGGAAATAATGCGCAGGCGCAGCGGCGTGTTGGGCGTGGCGGAGTTGGGGATGGTAAAATTGCCCGTATGCGTTTTTTTGTTTTGGGAGTCAAATACCAGTTCGTCTTCAGGCATACTGCCGTCGTTGTTGTAGTCAATGTACATGCGCACATCCTCGTCGTAGAGGCCAAAGGTGGTGATGGAAATGCCGTAACTGGTATTGTATTCAAAAGTGCCGAAGGTACACCATTTCTCCAGGTAGCCGCCGTCCTCAAAGGCCGAGCCGGAGCCAGTCACCAGATCGCCCACGATGACCTTGATCGGCCCCATGCCATAGTTGCCGTTCAGGCCCGTGGTGGTTTGTGGCGTACAGTCAGCGGCTGGTGTTTGGGAAATGGTCACCCCCTGGCAACTTTGCGAGTGGGTGAGCGCATAGCGGTAGGTTTCCAAGGCCGCAATCATCCTGTCCGCCTGGCCTTGCGTGAACTCATATTTACAGGTCTCGGTCGCATAGCCCATGTAATTGTGGATGATTTTGCCCCAATCATAAAACGGGTGGCTGGAAGGATAACAGTTGTTGCCGCCCGTCATGCAGCTATAGGCTAAAATATGGGCAGGCGTATCGGCCACCTGGTCGCCCGCCGTGCTGGTGGTGTCGGGGCAAACCGTCCCGCTGCCGTCCCCATCAAAAGTATGTTTAAGGTTAAAATAATGGCCTACCTCGTGGATGGCCGTGGCATTGGTATTGGTGTAGGATTTTAGCTGAAAACAGCCGCAATTGTTGTAATCGTAGCCAAAGGCATTGTACAAAATGACCATGCCATCGTAGCCAAAACTGGAGCCGGGGTAAAAGGCATAACCCTGTACGCCGGAGCCGCCGTTGTTGTCGGAAATCTCGCTGACGATATAAATATTGAGGTACTCCGCCGGGTTCCAGCGGCTCAAGCCGAACACGCTGGTCATTTTAGCGCCCTTGCCGTCGGTATCGCTCACCTGGCTGTCTATGCCTTCGTTGGAATAATCCGTGACACTGGAACCGTCCACGTGCAGGATGCCGCTCGTTGCATTGCAATCGGGGTCACGGCTGGCCAGGCAAAACTCGATGCCCGTGCTGACACTCAGGCCCGTCGTATTGGAATAAATGTCGTTGAGGCGCTGGATGGCACTTTCCACCTGTGCATCGGAAATGTTGTTGGCGGCATTGGCGGCGGTGTAGATCACGTGCACCACCACGGGGATGGAGTACGTATCCCCGCTCTTGGCCTGGGATTCTGCCTGCCCGTTTTTCTTGTTTTTTTTGTTGTTTAAAAATTGCTGCACCTGCTGCTCCAGCGCATCCCGGTGGGACTGGTAGGCCGGGTCAAGCTCCTTCATTTGCTCGTGCAATTGGTCGGCAGCGCAGGGATTTTGTGCCAAAATACCAGTTGTAAAATAGAAAAATGATAGCAGTGCCAATAGTGTAGTGAGACGTTCCATAGACTTTCTTGGTGGGGGCAGACGGTTTATAGAGAAGTGAGAGAGTGAGAGACGTGAGAGATGTGAGACGTAAGGGAATTAGGCGTTGAAATATCAACAAATTACCCCAGTTCGGCTGTCTCGTGACAATTCACGGCTCCATAAAAGTCAATAATTCCAAAATGGTGACCAGTTCAATACTTCTTAATGAAAGGGGGAATAATACGTGGAGAAGGGACGAGAGGGATCGGTACTCGATGGAGCTTTTTTACCGAGAAAACCGTACCGAATTTTACACTGCGCCCAAATGTTTTTCCTGAAATAGCAATGCTATTTTGGCTGGCCGGGCTTTTTTTCCTATTTTCAGCGGTACTCACATTTTATTTTATTTAAACTAAATGCTCAGTAAATTAAATTTCTTTATTTTCCGACATGCGGACGGATGGGGGTTTGGGGGTGAAAATTGCTATCG
>JBGSKQ010000097.1:0-28960 GCA_041741095.1 Saprospiraceae bacterium | reverse complement strand
ATCTGGAAGATAGAATTATGCTAATTTGCAGGATTGAAAATTATCGGGGCGTAGCGGGTTGCAGAAAAGATGACAGGTAGGTGGAATGGACAACTTTTTATGAAAAAATGAAAATTTGACTTTTTTCACAACCTGCGTTGTCGGCAAAGTCAATCAGCGTGATTTTGCTGAAACGTGTCATGGTAGCCCTTGCGTGTAAACCTTTGATGCTGTAAGTAACGTTCAGGCCGATCTTGCTGTCGGGCGCAGAGGCCAAAAGGAATGCCCTTTCCCTGGCACCAAAAAAGATTTCTTCGTTGAGGGAACCGCTGTTGATTTCTTGAATGTCCATGTCATTAAAGTTGGCGGCCAAGCCTACCTGCAAGCTGCCAGCGCCCATTTCTTTCAAATATGAAAGCACCAGGTCCAGGCCCTTCGTTTCAGTGTCCGCCCCATTGGCAAAAAACTGCGCTTCCGCTACATTGATGCCCAGGCCGCTGGCATCGAATGTGCCCGTCAGCACGATGCGGTCGTCCACGGTGATGAAATAGCCATCCAATGTGGCCGTGAAGCCACCGGAAGAAAAGGTGAAACCGAGCGCTGCGTTCAGGGCCTTTTCTTCTTTCAATTGTGGGATGCCGAAAGAGGCCGTCACTGGGCTGTTGTTGGGGGAAAGCAAAGTCTCCGAAGCCACGCCGCCCTGAAAATCGGTGAAGCGCAGGTTGTAGTAAATCTGCACCAGCGAGGGTGCCCGATAGCCTGTACTTACCGAGCCACGCATCGTGAAGAAGTTACCAAATTTGTACCTCGTGGCAAACTTGACATTGAAAGTATTGCCAAAGTCGCTGTATTTTTCAAAACGGCCAGCCAGGCTTACCAGGAAATCTTCCGTTAGATCAAATTCCGAGTCTGCATAAAGGGCAAAATTGGAGCGGGAGCGATCCACCTCGTTGGCAGGGCTGTAGCCGGGGAAGCCCTGCGAACCGCCGGGCCTCGTTAGCGTGTCGGGGTCTATTACCACCGTCGGGATTTCCTGCTTGGGGTCAGTGACGAGCAGGCCATTCACGTCGAAAGTGCCATAAGAACCGGGTTCTCCAGCGAAGATTTCAAAGTTTTCCGTCCTGTATTCCAAACCGAAGGCGAGGTTCATGCCTTGAAGCACCTTTTCATAGTATTTCGTCAGGTGGAGGCCCGAAGTGTTTTGGCTCAAACTATGGCCGCCAGCGTCGAAGTCCGTTGGCGAAGCTTCTTCCAGAGAGGCGTTGAGTGTGCCTTTGATAAAATAATGAAAGCGGTTGATGCCATAGGTATTGTTTACGTCCACGCTCCAGCCGTTTGCCATTTGGGTTCGGAAACCTGTGGAGGCCGAATTGTCGGTAATGACCGAGGTAATCCTAGGGGTAAAACCATTGGGATAAATGCTTTCAATATTCCTTTCAGTTGGGTTGTTGCGGGTAAAGGCAAATGCGTCCGTTTCTCTGAAATTCCGTCCGCCGAAGGCGTAAAACTCAGAATTACGTGTAAGCGGAATGGCACTATTGACAAAAAAATTGAAACCATCAATGGCAGCCTCCCCGAAGCCCCGCCGGAAGTCGAAACCAGGGCGCAGTGTTTTGTTTTTGGTCAAATATTCCGCCGTGGCATTGATAAAACCACCCTCTCCGACCCTTACACCGTAGTTGGCGGCCACTTTTACCGTTTCGCCGTCCAGCGCTTTGTCATCGGCAATGGCATTGCCATCTTTCTCTGTGTCGAGGCGGTTGCCGTCGGTATTGGGCGTTCCTTGCGGAAAATCGCCGTCCGCATTGGTATTATACGCACCGACGGTCACGCTGCTGGTCAAATGGCCCACATTGTCTTTCAACACGATATTGATAACGCCCGCAATGGCATCGGAGCCATACTGGGCAGAGGCACCGTCACGCAAGATTTCAATACGGTCAATAGCCGCAATGGGGATAGCATTCAGGTCGGTGCCGGTATTGCCCCGCCCCCGTGTGCCGAACACATTGACCAAAGAACTGGAGTGCCGCCTTTTTCCATTTATCAAAACCAAAGTCTGGTCAGGCCCCATGCCACGCAGCGTAGCGGGGTCAATGTGGTCGGCCCCGTCAGAACCTGACTGCTTGTTGGCATTGAAGGAGGGTGCAGCATATTGCAGCAATTGGTTGATTTCCACCAAGCCGCTGCTGCTGGCTACTTCATCAAGGTCAATCACGTCCACGGCCACGGGCGAATTAGTGACAGAACGGTGGTAACTGCGAGAGCCGACTATGTGGACTTCGCCCAAAAGGATGCCCTCCACCAAGGTAACATCCAACTGGTTTTGCCCTGTGAGGGTCACGATGTGCTCCTTGTAGCCTGTATAGGAAAATTTCAATGTGGCAGTAGGCGAACTGACTTTGATCTGGTAGCTTCCGTTGATGTCCGTCACGGTGCCAATCCTGGTGTCCACTTCCACGATGCTGGCACCAATCAATGGGTCGCCCAGTTCATTCGTGACAGTCCCGGTGACCACTTGCTGGGCAGTCAAAACGAGGCATAGGAAATTCATGCAAAACAGGGAATAAAGCTGCTTCATTACATACAATTGAGTGGTGAGTAAATAACATATCGGTTCAAATGTATCGGTAGCTAAGGTAAAATTTACCGAACGGGGCTTATATTTTTATCGGGAGATTAGGGTTGAAGCATATAATGCCTAAGATCAAAATATTAGACTCCATCATCGTCCTGTTTTTGCGCTTTTTACCTAAACTTGCTGCAATTAATAAACACACAAAAACATGAATAAAAAAGTAAAAACCGTTTTACTCGTCCTCTTGGCAGCATTGCTTGTCATCCAGTTTTTCCAAATTGATAAAACTAATCCCGAAAGCGACCCTGCAAAAGATTTTATCGCCTTGGAAAACCCGCCGCAGGAGATAGCAACGCTGCTCAAAAATGCCTGCTATGACTGCCATTCACACGATACTGCCTACCCGTGGTACACCAATGTTCAGCCTGTGGCCTGGTGGGTAAAAGGCCATATCAAAGGTGCCAGAAACCACTTGAACTACGCCACCTGGGGCGATGCCGAAGCAAAGAAAAAAGCCCATAAATTCGAAGAAATGGCGGAGGAAACAGCGGAAGGGCACATGCCGCTAAAAAGCTATACCTGGATGCACCCCCAATCTAAAATAACGGACGCCGAGCGCCAGTCATTGGTGGATTGGTTCAAAGCCAAGCAAGAACGGAAGGCGGAAAATTTAGAAATGGAAGGTGGGGAAAGCCATGAGCATGAATAAAGGGAATTGGGGTAAAACGGGTGTTTGTGTGATTTTGTGTTTGTGTGTTTATGAGGTGCTGCACACCTATAAACTCGAAAAAAAACCTTCCACAAAATTTGTTAAAGCAACAAACAATTAATCCGGCGATACCTGTTTTTCCTCTTTTTTAAAAACATTCCTGATATGGGTGGGCAGGAGGCTTACTTTTTTGCCCAAATATTTTTCCAGGGTAATGGCCAGCAGCACATATCCCTGCGTCATTCCCGGCACAGGCACGATAATAAACACCAAAAAAGGAAGGAATCGGGGAATATCTTTCAACTGTTCTACGGCTTGGCGGAGTTCTTCTTCGGTGGGTTTGTCCGCCGTTTCGGTCATCAGCAGCCACCCTTTGCCCTGTTTGGCAAAAGTCTGCACCATTTTGCGGGTTTCGATGCCTTCTGCCACAAAGGCCCACAAAATTCGGCGGGGATAATGGATGACTTTTCTGACTTTTCTAAGTGCCATATTTCATAGCAAGTGATACGTTGATAACGAACGTGCCCCCCAATAGTTCCCTTGTCCATGAAAAAGGGAAAGTCTTCAAAACAGCAAATTGGCTATGCCAGAAACGGCTGCACAAACGCCCAGGCCCTTCTTTCCGACCACGCATATTGTTCGCCCGGACGCCAAAAGCCACAGTGGCCGCCGTGGGCAGGTGTTTCCAAAAATACATGTGGGTGCGCCCGGCAAAGCTCGATTGGATAGCAAGCTGCCGGCAGGATGGGGTCGTTTTTGGCCTGCACCAATAAAGTGGGTATTCTGATGCCCGGCATGAAATTTTTGGCAGATGCTTTTTCGTAAAAATCATCCGCACTGCTGAAGCCATTGAGCGGAGCGGAAAAAAACTCGTCAAAATCCCGCCAGACCTTGATTTCCTTGAATTTTTCCAAGTCCACCACGCCTGGGTACTGGGCCGATTTTTTCTCCATTTTCACTTTCAGGTAGCGCATAAAACGGTCACGGTAAACAAAATTGGAGCGATGATCCAACATCTCTGCGCCCGCCCTTAAGTCGGTGGGCGAAGAGAAGGCAACAGCAGCCCTGATGGGCGGCGGCACTTCCTTCCCGTGTACGCCCAGGTATTTCATCGTGATATTGCCGCCCATGCTGAAGCCTGCCATCACGATGGTTTCGTAGTCTTTTTGGTTCAACGCATGGCCAATCACCTCGCCGATGTCGCCAATTTCGCCGTGGTGGTACATGCGCTGCCGACGGTTCATCTCGCCGCTGCACGAGCGGCAGTTCCAGGCCAGTACATCCCATTTTTTTTCAGAAAAAAGCCTGGCCATGCCCCGGACGTACTGGCGGCTGGAGTCGCCTTCCAGGCCGTGGGTCAACAGGATGAGTTTTAGGGAACTATAGTCCAGCCAGTCGAGGTCAACGAAGTCGTCGTCGGGCAGTTCGAGGCGTTCCCGTTCGTATTGGAAGCCGTTCACCTTGCGGAACAGGGCTGGATAAATGGACTCGATGTGGCCGTTGCGGAGCAGGGGCGACCGGCGGTAAGTGGATAGATGAAGGACAGGCATTCGGTTGACTTAATTCAACATGGCTATTGACGGGTATCACCCGTGTGCTGTTTTGAGGCGGCTAAATTGCAATAATTCCAAAACTTAAACTCAAAGCCATGAAAAAACAAACATTATGGTGGACACTCGCCTTCCTGCTATATGCGGGGATGCTGTCCGCACAGTATTTGGATCAGGGCAATTTTATGATTGGTTCGACCGTGGGTTTTTCCACTTCAAAATCGAACGTCTCTTTTAACAGCACAAACGTGGACGAAGAAGGGGAAGGCAATTCGGGCATACAATTCAACATAGCCCCTAAGATTGGTTATTTTGTCATTGACAACCTGGCATTGGGCCTCGGCATGGACTATACTTTTAGCCGGGTAAAAGAGCCAAACCAGGACGAATCTACCGACGCCGACTTGCTTTTTGGCCCATTTGGGCGTTTTTTCCTGCCCTTGGACGATGATATCTCCCTGTTTGTTGAGGGCACCTTTGGCTACGGCAACTCTTCCGATGATTTGCTGGTGGGAGCCACCAAGCAGAGCATCAAAACCAACATCATTGCCTTTGGGGCGGGGCCTGGCCTGAGCGTTTATTCCAACAGCGGGTTTGGCATTGAAGCAGTGTTAAAATACAACTTTGCCCGTAGCAGGTTCGATACCGAGGTTACGGGTGTCAAAACCGCTACGACCACCAAAACTAATGCCTTCGACTTTTCCATCGGTGTGGTGTACTACTTTGAGGGATTGAGGCGGGCAGGGGGTTGAGAGAATGAGACAATGAGAGAATGAGAGAATAGGGCGTTGATAATCAGCTTTTTACTTTACAACAATAACTCACGCCCGATTATTTAACCGTGTAGAACTCATGCGATGCCCTGGCGGGCGAACAGACGGCCAGGCGGTCGCCTTCGGCAATGACATAATATTGGGTTCCTTGTTTTTTGTCAATGCTCTGCCGCCAAAGTTTATCGTTTTCGCCCCCGCCAACCGGTACGCCGTCCACTTTCATTTCCAGCATTTTAAAAGGCTCCTTTTCACTGTGGCGATAGGCGAGGAAAGTTTTTTCGGCATCCTTGACGGCAGCGGTGATAACGGTTTTTTCTCCTTTAAATTCATGCACAACTTCTGCCACCACAGGGTTTTTACCAGTAAACAAAGGGTGCTTTAAGAGATATTCGGTGCGGGGTTTCATCAGTTCCTCGATGCCGATGATGGCCGTTTGGCCGATGTCCACCGATTTTGTCAGGTTTTTTTGAAAATCGTCATAGGAATAGAGCTTATTCGGATCATTTTTTACTTCGGTGTCAATCAACTTCCTGACCTTTTCGGCTACTTTCAGGTAATCGCTGTTGGCAAAATTTTCCATGACGATGGTGCGGCAGTGGCCCACATAAATCTTGCGGTAAAGGGGGTTGTTCAGCAGATTGGTGATGAGCGGGCGCTTGGGGTTTTTGGTTTTATAATGGGCAAACATGCTGTATTCCTGCATCTCCTGGTCGGTGAGCACGCCTTTCTTTTCGCCATCGTAGCGGAAGCCGCCAAAGGAGATGTTCATGTCCCAAACCAGCGGCGTGAATAGGCTGTCCGGCGTTTTGTACAGATAATAGTTGTGGCTCAGGCGGCCTGTGTAACTGTCAAGATTGACCACCACATTATTGAACGCATGCATCCAAAGTGTTCTATCCACATTTAGAATGGTGTCAATTTGATCGGGGTTGCGGTTCAGGGTTTTGACGAGAACAATCAGTTCATACCAGCCAGCCGTGCGTTTGTTTTCCAACTCGTACCAACCCTGATAGCATTTGGGGTCGTCGCCCAGGTACATTAGCGATGACTTATCGCCTTCGGGGCAGCCATTGTTCAAGTCTTTCACGTCCTCCCATTCGGGGTCGCATTTAAAAAACGTGTTTTTGCTGGAGCCAAAATATTCCTCCAGCATTTCGGTGTCAATGTCTTCGGTGTTGTTGTAGAGGCCGATGTATTGGTCGTTGACGAACACTTTGGCGAAGTTGCAGCGGGGAGCGGGCATGTATTTCCGGGCTATTTCATACGATAAAACCTCCCGCAGGTAGCTGGCATCCTGAAAAATATTGGACAATTTGATGGTGGTAATACCGCCCAATAGTACCTGTTCTTTGTTTTTATAATCCAGTTTTATGTTGAAAGGCAATTTTTTGGCGCCCTTGCTTTTGGGGTTGTTGTAGCTGCTGTTGCCTTTGTAGCGGACGCCCGCTTCTTTGAAAATCTGTTTGTCTATGATGACGGTGGCAGGGAGGCGCTCTTTGGTACCGAGCGATTTAAGGGAATCAAGCTGGGCGAACCAGTTTTTTTGTTCAAAAATAATTTTGATTTCGGGGATGTATGCGAGATCGTAGAAGTCTTTTTGGCCAAAAAGGAAAGTGGCAATCAGCAGGTTGGCTATGGTCAGTAAGATTTGTCTCATTGTTTGGATGGCAGTTTGGCAAAGTGCAAAACAAGTGGGGTAAACGAAATTTTTGAGCCGGAGAGTATATAAGCGGACGGCGTGGCAGGAACCACGCCGTCCGTTTGCATGTTTTATTTGTTCAAATTGTCCAAGGTGGCGCTGTGCTGTTCCCACATGTAATTGGCCGGGCTGTAGCTGATCAGGCCCGCATTTTCCGCCACGATGTAATATTGGATGGAGTCCTCCCCGTTTTGCGGGACGATGGTGGTGCCAAAAATGCCGTTTTCTGCTACGCCGTCATCGTTTTTACCGTCGTCGAACATAGTGGCCGAGCGGAATTCGTTGCTGCCGCCCAATTTGTACATCAAGGTTACTTTTTTGGGAAATTTGTCCACTTTGGCAGCAATCTGGAAAGTCTCAACCCGCTGGTTGGAAAGCGGTTTGCGCTTGGCCACATCCACCTCCAGGATGTCAGGTGGGAAAACGGACAGTGAAGGATGGGATTTCAAGAAGGAAGCCCTTTTGGCCATCAGTTCAACAATGCCGGGTATTTTGCTCTTTTTGCCGATGGTTTGGGAAAGGCTTTGCGCAAATTCTTCGTTCGTGTAGCTCTTGCTGGGGTCGCTTTCCACGTCTTTTTTGATCATGGCTTGCAATGCCTTTGCCCGCTCGTCATATTTACCATTGGTAAAATAATCGTAGAGGATGCGGCGCAGGTGCGAGAGATAGGTTTTTTTATACTCTTCGTTTTCCAACAGCTTGCTAATCAAAGGTTTGGAAGGGTTGTCCACATGCAGCAGCGGATTTAGTTCCGTCATAGCCTTGAACTTTAGGTCGGAGCCGGAACCGATGTTTTTAAAACTGCCAAATGCCAGGTTCAAATCCCAAACGATGGGCGTAAAACGGCCTTTGTCGTCTTGGTACAGGTAGTAGTTGACGCTGTGCTGGCCGGTGTAGCTGCTCAGGTTCACGGTGATGTTGTTGAAAGCCAACATCCAAAGGGTATTGTCCACGTTCAGCACCGTTTCGATTTTGCCCGGTTCTTCGTTCAGAATGCGGGTCAATTCAATGAGCTCCTTCGTGCCGTGCTCTGATATTTTTTCAAAATTGTTTTCGTAACAAGTAGCCAATTTATCATATTCCAATGAGCCATAAAGGTTGCTTTTGCAGCCTGCGGGCGTAGTTTCCCTCGGCTCTTGGTTTACTTTGAAAAAGGCATTGTCGGCAGCGCCGAAATAACGGTTCAGGAACTGCGGGTCTTCTACCGACTCCACATTTACCAGTAGGCCATAATATTTGCCGTTGACAGAAACCTTGGCATAATTGGCCTTCGGGGCGGGCATGTAGGTCCGGGCAATCTCGTAGCCCAACACCTCCCGCACCATGCTTGGATCACGCAGTGAGTTGGAGAGTTTAAGCGTTTTGTAGCCTTGCAGGTTTTGATCTTTGTTTTTGTAGTCGAGTTCAATGTGCATTGGGTTGCGGGGATTACCCGGTGTGAAGGACTTGGAGCCCCGGTAGCGGACGCCCACTTTTTCAAATTTTTGCCCATTGATGGAAATGGAACCTTCCAGGAGGTTGTTGCCATTGAACCTCAACGAGTCGAGGATGTAGCTCCAATTGGCTTGCGGGAAAGTGATTTTTATGTCCTGTACTTTATTGGCATCGAAAAAATCATCGTTTTTTTTGTCGCCCTGCGAAAAGGCGAATTGCAGTCCAAGCGTCAAAAACAGGACGAAAAAAGGTGTCAGTTTTTTCATTTTTCAAAAAAGGTTAGCATTGATATTTTTATAAACCTTTGATTTTCAGGGCAAAGCAAAAAACGAAAACTGCCGCAGGCAGGCTCCGTTTTTTCGGCTTGCAATAATAAAAAAAAGCCTTGAAGTAGGATGTCATTGGTCAGGGGGTCGTTGCTTATTGATTTTAGGCTGGAGAGCATTCAAGGTGGCCAATGCTTATGACATGGTCAGCTCCTCAAAATATCCAGTCCGCTTGTTCTTTTTCACTGCTTTCCAATCAAAGTAGCGGCCATTCATCACGACATAAACGCCAGGCGGCAGTGTTTGCAAAAAAGCCAGCGCACTGCCGAGGTTGAAAAAACCATCTGATGAAGTGCCAAAGGCGTAAGGAACCATTGCCCCCGTTAAAACAATGGTCTTTCTTTCGAGGCCGTGGTCAGCCAGGAAGCCAGCGGTATCCACCATGGTGTCCGTACCGTGCGTGATGAGGATTTTATCGTGTGGGCACAGTTTGCAGTTGTGGGCGATGATTTCTCGGTCGGCATCGGTCATGTCAAGGCTGTCCACCATCATCAGGGTCTTGATGTCCACATCTATGGAACAGCGGCCCCGGTCCAGCATGGAAGGCACGTGGGTATCTTTGAAATAAAGACCGCCCGAAATGTAGTTGTACTCCTTGTCAAAGGTGCCCCCGGTAACGAAAACCTGGATCATGCTTGGTGGTTGTTTGCTTGGTTAGGAAGTTTAGTTGGGGGAAAATTGAGCCCCGCAAAACAGGCAAAGACTGCTCAGGCGGTCAGCGCGGCAAAGATTGAGAATAATCTGCACCCCACGGGATATTGGCAGGAAATTTTTGCGGGAAGTAGGGAAGGCAAAGTTTTCTGGCCTTATTTCATCTCTTGCACAAATGCCAGTTTGGCGTTTTTGTACTTTTCTTTTTCCAACATCTCCTTGAATTTGACCATCGTCTGGAGCGGGCCTTGGTCGGCCACCAGGTTGACCATCCAGGCGGGGATGCTGCCGCCGGGGTCAGAAATCATGTGGTAGTCCACCTTCACCTGGCCACGGCCCAGCGGCGTGAATTTCCAATAAAGGTCGGCCTTGGTGATGCGCACGATGCCGTCATTTTCTTTTTCCATCCAATGAACCGAATTGGTCTTGGAATGGATGGCCAAAGTTTTGGGATCTTGCCAAACAACAGAATGCAGGATGAGGTCACGGTTGTCGAACGGCCAGGGGAATTTCAGCTCGGTGTAGTAGTACATCTCCGTGTCGGAAATTTTTTTGATGGTCCTCGAAATTTTATTGGAATAAACCCAGTCGTTGTAGCCCTCCACGTAAGTGAGCACGGCGGCGATGGTGTTCAGGGAAGCCTCGATTTGAGTCGTAAATTTCATTTCCTTTATCTTGGAAGTCTGGGATTCCTTAACATAGACCCTGATGCCGCCTTTGTCACGCTTGAGTTCCCAACTGTCCTTGGTGCTTTGGGCTGCCAAAAAATTTGGAAGGAGAAAAAAGATGCCGAGGGCCAACAGGGTAATTCTTCTGGTCTGCATACCTTTGTTTGAATAAGCGGTGAGGACTGAAAATGTCAGATGACAAAGGCCATCTTTTCACACGGTTCAACTTCCGCTCGAAAAAGAGTTTAGATCCGAAAACGACATGTAAGATGTGGGAGTTCGTGTGAATCCCCATATTTTTTTAGAAAAAATTTTACCACAAATGCGGCAATACCTTGATTTGCTCCAACACATCCTTGATAAAGGCTCCGAAAAGACCGATCGCACCGGCACTGGTACCATCAGTGTTTTTGGCTATCAGATGCGTTTTGACCTGCAAGAAGGCTTCCCTTTGGTGACAACGAAAAAACTGCACCTGAAGTCTATTATTTATGAATTGTTGTGGTTTTTGAATGGGGACACGAATGTAAAATACCTGCAAGACAAGGGCGTGCGCATCTGGAACGAATGGGCCGACGAGAACGGCTCCCTAGGCCCCATTTACGGCAAACAATGGGTAGCCTGGGAAACAAAGGACGGCCACAGCATCAACCAAATAGAACAGGCCGTGCGGCAACTAAAAAATAACCCCGACAGCCGCCGCATCATCGTGAACGCCTGGAACGTGGCCGACCTGCCCGACATGCGCCTCAGCCCCTGCCACGCCATGTTCCAGTTTTACGTAGCCGATGGCAAACTTTCCTGCCAGCTTTACCAGCGCTCGGCAGATGTGTTCCTCGGCGTGCCCTTCAACATCGCTTCCTACGCCCTGCTCTCCATGATGATGGCGCAGGTCTGCGGCTTGGGCTTAGGCGACTTCATCCACACTTTCGGCGATGTCCACATTTACAGCAACCACATCGAGCAAGTGAAACTACAACTCAGCCGTGCGCCCCGCCCGCTCCCGACAATGTCCATCAACCCAGCCGTGAAGGACATTTTTTCTTTTCAATACGAAGATTTTTCTTTGGTGGATTATGATCCGCATCCGCATATTAGGGCGGAGGTGGCGGTGTGAGGGGGGGTGGGTTTGGCCATTGGATACGGGTTGATAAGGTTGATTCGGTTGATAAGGGTTGATGGGGTCAACGGGATAATTTGGAAGAATTTGGTGCGGATGTGGTGGTGGGAAGGGGTCTTATTCTATCGGTACTAAGAAATCCTTTTTAAGCAAGTTCATATAGTCCTTAACTGCCTCAATATGCTTCGCAATATCAAAATGAAGCATGTCTTTAAAAAGTTTATGATAGGCTCTTGAAAAAGGACTTGAGTCATAATTTTTCAAATGGACAAACTCATTTCTGACTTTATTTAGCTGTATAAGCCTATTCTTCAAAACTTGGTGATTTGTGCAAACATCAATTGAAGTTATTGCGGGAATAACGTTTTCAATTTTCTCTTTTAGGCTGAGTTTTTTTTGAACATTAAGCTTGTCTAAAATTTCGCCTTTCTCATTCGTATATGAGTATCCTTCTGGAATCAAAGAATTTACAAACGCCTCAACTGAACATACAAGCATAATGATTGCACCAATCCTGTATTGAAGATAAATATTGAAAAGCTCATTAGTTTTGTCCGAATCGGAATCCAAAAAATAGGTTTCTTCATCCACTACTTTCATTGATTCTTCAGTAAACTTTTCTCTTCTTATGCTTTCAGCTATGTTGAATTGGGTTATAGCCTGCGAAAAATACAATTGGATTGGGTCGGGGAAAATCGCCAAATATGTTTTTTCTGCAATAATTGGCACTATAAAATTTACCCTTCTCTCACCGTTATTGTATTCTGCAACTGAAACTTGGATGTCAAGTTTGGTTCTTTTTTTCTTTTTCTGGTTTTGTTGTCCAGATTTTGTAGCATTATTTTTTACAAATTCAAATGCATCTTCGGAGGTATTATGATTGGGGAATGGCGCTATTTTTATCCGCTTCATCACATTCAACTTTGATGTGGTAATTAGAAGAAATCACTGTTCGTAAACCTCGTTTATCGAGGTGAGGAAATCAGGGAAAGCTACATCCGTAGCAAATCGTTTAATTTTTCAGCACCATTAACCAACCCCAACGATTGCAGCGTCCGAATGTCGTCCATCACATCCTCACCACTGATTTTCAAGAAAATATCCCGCTTCGCAAGCTCTTTTTGAAATGCCAGCCTTGCCAGCCCAGCAAACTTTGCCGCCTGCGCCAGCGTGAGGATTTCCTTGTCGTACAACCAAGTAGCAAGTTCTGTCTTGAACTCCCCTTCATTGAACTTGCTTTTTTTGATGACCTCGTCAGAAATTAAGATTGACATGATTCAATAGTTTAGTGCCAAAAATACGATTTCCCCGCCATCTCCGCTCATCATCATAATTTCCCAATTCCCATTTTCCCAATTTCCTTTTGTAACGCTTTCTTATAATCCCTCGGAAACACCTTCACGAACCTTCCCACTTCGTTCTCAAAATCGCTCAAAACGAACCTCGCAACCGTACTGCCCGTCAAGTCGAAATGCAGTTGCACCAAGCTGCGCAATTCGGCGGCATCGGTCTCGCCGAGCGGGTCGAGGTCAATCATTTCGGGGTTGCAGTTCTGGGCGAAATCGCCAGCCACATCCCAGACGTAGGCGATGCCGCCGCTCATGCCCGCCCCGAAATTCCGGCCCGTGCCGCCGAGGATGACCGCCCGGCCGCCCGTCATGTACTCGCAGCCGTGGTCGCCGATGCCCTCCACCACCACGTTTGCGCCACTGTTGCGAACGCAAAAACGCTCACCCGCCTTGCCCCGGATGAACGCCTCACCGCTCGTAGCACCGTAAAACGCCACGTTGCCGATGATGCTGTTTTCTTCGGGGGTAAAAGTCGCCGTCTTGTCTGGGTAAACGACGAGCCGTGCGCCGCTCAAGCCTTTGCCGAAATAATCGTTGGCACCGCCCTCCAGTTCCAGCGTTACGCCACGGGTGTTGAACGCCCCGAAGCTTTGCCCCGCCGTGCCCTTGAACTTGAAGTGGATGGTGCCGTCCGGCAAACCTTCCGCCCGGTATTTTTTCGTGATTTCATTCGATAAAATCGCCCCGATGGTTCGGTCGGTATTTATCACTGTAAACTCAGCAACCACGGGCATTTTGGCATCCAAAGCAGGTTGCGCAGCAGCCAATAGTATCCAATCGAGGACACCCGCCAAGCCGTGGTCTTGTTCCTCTTGTTTGTACAATCCGACACTTGCATCGGCAGGTTCTCGGTAGAGTATTGGCGATAAGTCCAGTCCTTTCAGCTTGAAATTATTGGCCAAATTCTCGGCTTTTACCTCCAAAAATTCGGATTGACCCACCATTTCCTCGATGGTGCGAAAGCCTAAATCCGCCATGATTTCCCGCAGTTCCTCGGTGAGGAATTTGAAGAAATTGACCACATGCTCCGGGTCGCCGTTGAAGCGCTTGCGAAGCTCCGGGTCTTGGGTCGCCACGCCGACGGGGCAGGTGTTCAGGTGGCATTTCCGCATCAGAATACAGCCTTCCACCACGAGCGCCGCCGTGGCCACGCCCCATTCTTCTGCTCCCAACAACGCAGCGATGGCGATGTCCCGACCCGTTTTCATCTGCCCGTCCGCCTGCACGGTGACGCGGCTGCGGAGCTTGTTTTTCACCAAAGTCTGATGCGTTTCCGCCAAACCGAGTTCCCACGGCAGGCCCGCATGGCGGATGCTGCTCATGGGCGATGCGCCCGTGCCGCCGTCGTGCCCGCTGATGAGGATGACGTCGGCCTTTGCCTTCGCAACGCCTGCGGCGATGGTGCCCACGCCCGCTTTCGACACCAATTTCACGTTGATGCGGGCGCTGCGGTTGGCGTTTTTTAAATCAAAAATCAACTGCGCCAAGTCCTCGATGGAATAAATATCGTGGTGCGGCGGTGGCGAAATCAGCCCCACGCCCGGCGTCGAGTGGCGCACCTTGCCAATCCATTCGTCCACCTTGTGGCCGGGGAGTTGGCCGCCTTCACCAGGTTTTGCGCCTTGCGCCATTTTGATTTGGAGTTCGTCGGCTTCGGTCAAATACAGGCTCGTTACGCCGAAGCGGCCGGACGCAACTTGCTTTATTGAACTGCGAAGGCTGTCGCCGGGCCGGATTGGAAAGCCCGCAGGGATTTCTAAGCCGTTCCATGCGTGTCCATTTTGAGACCCAGTCAACCCTCCGGGCTTAGAAATCCCTCCTGCGTCGGGCTTTCCAATCCCTGCGAGGGGGAGGTAGCGGCGCTCATCTTCACCACCCTCTCCAGTGTTGCTCTTTCCCCCAAGTCGGTTCATCGCAATCGCCAGCGTCGTGTGCGCCTCCCACGAGATGCTGCCGAAGGACATGGCACCCGTTGCGAAGCGCCTGTAAATGTTCTCGGCAGGTTCAACTTCTTCGATGGGAATGGACGGGCGCAGCTTTTTGAACTCAAAAAGGCTGCGCAGGGTGACGGCCCGCTCGCTCTGCTCGTTGATGACTTTCGAGTATTTTTTGAAGGTCGGGTAATCGCCCGTGCGGGTCGAGAGTTGCAGCAGGTGGACGCTGGCGGGGTTCCAAAGATGCGCCTCGCCTTTGCGTTTCCACTGGTAAATGCCGCCGACGGGCAGGCGGTCCACCGGGATTTCTTTTTTGGAAAAAGCGAGGTAGTGCTTCGCAAGGGTTTCCCTTGCGATTTCGTCCAAACCCATGCCCCCGATGCGGCTGGTGGCCCCGGTGAAATACTTGTCCACGACGGAATTGTTCAGGCCGATTATCTCGAAAATCTGCGCCCCTTGGTAGGATTGCAGCGTGGAAATGCCCATTTTCGAGAAGACCTTGAGCAGCCCCTCGTTCACCGCTTTGATGTAATTGTATTCGAGTTGCCCTTCGGAAAGCTGCGTCTCGATTTTGCCGCTCCGCTTCATGTCCCGGATGGTCGAGAGGGCGAGGTAGGGGTTTATTGCGGTAGCACCAAAGGCCAGCAGCGTGGCGAAATGGTGCACCTCCCAGGCATCGCCCGCCTCCACGACGAGGCCCACCTGCCCCCGCAATCCCCGCCGGATGAGGTGATGGTGGATGGCGGCCGTGGCCAACAGCGACGGGATGGCAGCGTGGGTCGAATCCACCGCCCGGTCTTGCAGCACGAGCACTTGGAAGCCATCGGCAACGGCGTCCTCGGCATAGCGGCAGATGCGGTCGAGCGCCTTTTTCATGCTGCCCGGCTGGCCGTCGGCACGGAAGTACATCTGGAGGGTTTTTGCCTGAAAATTGCCCGTGTCAATGCTGCGGATTTGCTCCAGCTCGCTGTTTTTCAGCACGGGATGCTTGAGCGCCACGGTGTGGCAAACATCGGGGCGAACCTCCAGCAGGTTGCCGATATTGCCCACAAAAGTGGCCAGCGACATCACCATCCGCTCCCGAATCGGGTCAATCGGCGGGTTGGTAACTTGCGCGAACAACTGCTTGAAATAGCTGCTCAGGTGCTGCGGCTGGTTGCTCAACACGGCCAGCGGAACGTCCGTACCCATGGAGCCGATAGGCTCCTTGCCGTCGAGCGCCATGGGTGCAATGATTTCCTCCAAATCCTCGCTGGAATAGCCGAATGCCTTCTGGTACTTGAACACTTGCGCCGTTTCGAGGTCGCTGAATGTGACCCGTGGCGGCGGCAGGTTTTCGAGGCGGATTTTATGCTTTTCGAGCCACTCGCCGTAGGGTTGTTGGGCGCAGATTTCGGCCTTGAGTTCCTCGTCGCTGATGATGCGGCCTTTCGACAAATCCACGACGAACATCCGGCCCGCCTTCAAGCGGCCATGCTCCTTCACGAGCTTCGGGTCAACGATGAGCGCCCCGCTCTCGGAGGCCATGATGACCCGGTCGTCGTGCGTCACGGTGTAGCGGCTGGGGCGCAGGCCGTTGCGGTCGAGCGTGGCGCCGATGATGTTTCCGTCGGTAAAGGATATGGAAGCGGGGCCATCCCAAGGCTCCATCATGGAGGCATGGAATTCGTAGAAATCCTTGCGCAGCTTTTCCATGCGCTCGTCGCCGTCCCAGGCTTCTGGGATGAGCATCATCATCACATGCGGCAGCGAGCGCCCGGTGAGGGTCAGCAGCTCAATCATATTATCGAGGCAGGCGGAGTCGCTGGCGGCCTCGTCCACGATGGGCAGCAGCATGTCCATTTCTTCTTTGGAGAAATAGGGCGACTGGAAGCCTTTTTCGCTCGTGCGCAGCCAGTTGAGGTTGCCCTGCAAAGTGTTGATTTCGCCGTTGTGGGCGATGAAACGGAAAGGTTGCGCCAGTTTCCAAGAGGGGAAAGTGTTCGTTGCGAAGCGGCTATGTACGAGTCCGAAGGCGCTGACGAGCCGCTTGTCGCTCAGGTCGGGGAAATATTGGCGCACCTGGTGGCTGGTGAGCTGCCCTTTATACACCACGATTTTATGCGACAGCGAAGCGATGTAGAAGCCGATATTGTCTTGTGGTAAGGTCGTTTTGGCGAGGTGCGTCGAGTAGTTGCGCAGCACAAACAGCTTGCGCTCGAACTCCTCCGGCGTGGCTATGCTGTCGGGTCTGGCAACGAAAACCTGTTCAATTTCCGGCTCCACCGAAAGCGCCGTTGGGCCTACCCCCCCTGCCCCCCCTGCAAGGGGGGTAGCTAAGGTTGGCACTTTGCGCCAGCAAAGCACCTCCAAGCCCAGCCGCTCGGCAGCGCGGGTGAAGATGTCCCGGCACTCTTCCCGCAGCCGGATTTCCTTCGGGAAAAAGACCATGCCTACACCGTACTTGCCGTAAGTAGGTAAGTACGTACTTAGCTTTTGGCACTCCTCGAAAAAGAACTCGTGCGGGGTCTGGAGGAGGATGCCCGCCCCGTCGCCCGTGTTTTCCTCGCAGCCGCAGGCACCGCGGTGCTCCATGTTTTCCAAGACCGTCAGCGCGTCGCTCACGGTTTGGTGGTTCTTGTTGCCTTTGAGGTTGGCTACGAAGCCGATGCCGCAGGCATCTGATTCGAATTTGGAATCGTACAGACCGTTGTTTTTCATTGTCGTTAAGTGTTTCGGTTCTATCGGTTAGGTCTGTACTGGTTTTGGGTTGATAAAAGTTGATGAGGTTGATAATCAGGGCATTGTGTCGATATTTTATGTTTCAAATGAATTGAACTACATTTGTAAAACCAATTCAAAAGTCATGACAGCCGTTTTAAAAATCAATACGCAAGACCTTGACGCCCGTTTCATCGAAAAAATGAAAGCGGAACATGCCAAGTCCGACCTCGAAATCCATGTCGTGGACGCTGCTGGCCATGCGCCTTCCTTGGGCGAACCTGGCTTCTGGAACATCATTTCAAAACTCGACTGGAACAAAGTTGGCGATGATGCCGCCGTGCTCGAACCTGCCGTTGATTTTTTGTCAGGGCAGCCGCTTTCGCAAATCTATCAGTTCGTTGACCAGCTTGCCGAAAAGCTGCACTGCCTTGACACCAAGCATCATGCTCAAGTCTTTCTGGACGATGAAGAAGCCGAGGGCTATCTCTCTGCCGATGACTTTCTTTACGCCCGTTGTGCAGTAGTCGCCAGTGGCGAAACTGCTTTCAAAACCGTCCTCGCCGAACCCGCCAAGATGCCCACGGAACTCACTTTTGAGCCACTGCTGCATTTGGCTAATGCCGCCTACCGCCGGAAAACGGGCAAGGAAGCAACCTTGAAACCTGTCATCAGTTACGAGACTTACAGCAATCGAAACGGCTGGCAGAAGTGATGAAATTTGAAATTGAGAAATTAGGAAATTAATTCCGATACCTCAATTTCATAATTTCCAATTTCAACCAATTTCCCCTCCATGTTTCACGGTAATTCCAACAAAAACGAAAAGCTGCACCACCTCTACGAAATCCGTGACTCCACGGACGACGATGTTTTCAAATATGGTATCAGCCACGACGAAATAGGCGCTGACGGACTTTCAGAACGCTGCCGGAAACAGGTCAACTTTTTGAACCTGGGGGTAAATTGGCTGCGCTTTTTTGGACGTATCCTGCTTTTCAATATCCCCGGTCGCCGAGAAGCCAAACGGATTGAACGTGAAAACATCAAACGATACGAGCAGATTCACGGTCGCAAACCACGGGGCAACCGTGATTAGACCAAATACCCAAACAACGTATCATCCTTATTAATCTCCGTAAAGTCCACATTGTACCGTCGCATGTTTGCCAAAAGCTGCTCATAATCACTGCGCTTTTGCAGTTCAATGCCCACCAACGCCGGACCGGTTTCCTTGTTCGTTTTTTGCATGTACTCGAAGCGGGTGATGTCGTCCGTGTCGCCGAGGACGTGGTTCACGAACTCCTTCAGCGCCCCTGGCCGCTGCGCAAAACGGACGAGGAAATAGTGCTTCAGGCCCTCGTACTGCAACGACCGCTCCTTGATTTCCGGCATCCGGTCAATGTCGTTGTTGCTGCCGGACACCACGCAGACGACCATTTTCCCGACGATTTGTTCGGCGTAGTTTTCCAGCGCCGTGATGCTCAAGGCCCCGGCGGGTTCGGCCACGATGGCGTCCTCGTTGTAAAGCTTCAAAATCGTGGTGCAGACCCGGCCCTCCGGCACCAGCACGAGGTCGTCGAGGGCGGTACGGCAGTACTCGAAGGTCAAGTCCCCCACCCTTTTCACCGCAGCGCCGTCCACGAAGCGGTCAATGCTCGCCAGCGTCACGGGCTGCCCCGCTTTCAGGGCCTCGTACATGGCGGGAGCGCCTTCCGGCTCCACGCCCACGACCTTTGTTTTCGGTGAAAAAGTCTTGAAATAAACGCCCATGCCCGCACTCAACCCGCCGCCACCGACGGGCACAAAGAGAAAGTCCACATCGCTCATTTCATCCAAAACCTCCAGCGCCACCGTGCCCTGCCCCTCGATAATGCGGTGGTCGTCGAAAGGCGGGATGAAGGTGGCTCCATGCTCGGTGGTGTACTTCTTGGCGGCCACGGCGCACTCGTCGAAGTTGTCGCCGACGAGCCGGATTTCCACGAAGCCATCGCCGAACATCTCGGTCTGCGACACCTTCTGCCGCGGCGTTATGACGGGCATGAAGACCACGCCCTTTGCCCCCAGCTTCTTGCACGAATAGGCAAAGCCCTGCGCATGGTTGCCCGCACTGGCACAGACCACGCCCTGCTGCAACTTCTCCTCCGAGAGGCTGCTCATCAAGTTGTAAGCACCACGTAGCTTGTACGAGCGTACGACTTGCAGGTCCTCCCGCTTGAGATAGACCGAGCAGGCGTACCGCTTGGACAGGCCGGGATGCAACTGTAGCGGCGTTTTGCGGACGACTTTTTGGAGGCGTCGGGCTGCTTCGTGGATGGCTAATGCTGGTTGATTCGTGGTGGTCATTTTATGTTCAATATGATTGCGCGTAGTAACATAGGGCGTTGCCCCATGCTAACCTATTGCGCCCCTTCAGGGCTATTCATTCGTGAAGCCTTGAAAGGGCGAAATATCCCAGCATAGGGTAACGCCCTATGCTGAAATGGCGACATTACTCCACCTCAACAGGCTGGTTCTCCGGCCTCAAACTCCGCACCGTCTTCCCCGCCTGCCACATCTCGCTTTCCCGCAGTTCGGTCAGTTCCACCTCCAGTTTTTCCCGGTAATCCGGCTGGCTGTTGGAGCTGATGGACTTGGCGGCCTCTTTGCCTTCGGCAACGCTGGTGTAGAGTTCGTTGAAAACGGGCAGGGTGGCGTCCCGGAATTTTTTCCACCAATCCAACGCGCCGCGCTGGGCGGTGGTGGAGCAATTGGCGTACATCCAGTCCATGCCGTTCTCGGCGACGAGCGGCATGAGTGACTGCGTGAGCTCTTCCACCGTCTCGTTGAACGCCTCGCTGGGCGAGTGGCCACGCTGGCGCAACACCTCGTATTGCGCAGCAAAAATGCCTTGGATAGCGCCCATGAGCGTGCCACGCTCGCCCGTGAGGTCGGAGTAAACTTCTTTTTTGAAATCGGTCTCGAACAGGTAGCCGCTGCCGACGGCGATGCCGAGTGCGATGGCCCGTTCCCAAGCCCGCCCCGTGGCATCCTGGTGGATGGCGTAGCTGCTGTTCAGGCCCCGGCCTTGCAGGAACATCCGGCGCAGCGAGGTGCCAGAGCCTTTCGGTGCGACGAGGATGACGTCCACATCAGCGGGTGGGACGATGCCCGTCTGGTCGTTGTAGGTAATGCCGAAGCCGTGGGAGAAGTAGAGCGCCTTGCCGGGCGTGAGGTGCTTTTTCACAGTGGGCCAGAGGGCGATTTGCGCCGCATCGCTGAGGAGGTAGCAGATGATGGTACCCCGCTGGAGCGCCTCCTCGATTTCGAAGAGGGTCTCGCCCGGTACGAAGCCGTCACGGACGGCCTTGTCCCAAGTCTTCGAGTCCCGGCGCTGCCCGACAATAACGTTGATGCCGTTGTCGAGCTGGTTGAGCGCCTGTCCGGGGCCTTGCACACCGTAGCCGATGACGGCGACGGTTTCGTTGCGGAGCACTTCTTGTGCTTTTTCGAGCGGGAATTCTTCCCGTGTTACGACATTTTCTGTGGTGCCACCAAAGTTTAGCTTTGCCATGATTTTTATTTTAAATGATTGATTTTCAATTTATTGTCAAACGTCGGTGAGGTTCAAAAACCCGCCGACGTAGTACCTGATTTACATTACAAACACCTTCTCCCCTTCATTCAAAAACTCGTTCTCCGCTGTCTCCGCACTCGGCTGTAACTCCTCAAACTCCCTAATTTTTTCATGAAAGCCCCGGCTCCCCTTGATGATAGCCACTCGTGCGCTGCGCACGAATTCAATCAGCCCGTAGGGTTCGAGGGCATGTAGCAGCCCGTCCGTTTCTTCCCGATGGCCAGTCGTCTCGAACACGGTGTAGTCCTTGCGGATGACCACTGCCCGTGCGCCGTGCTCTCGCAGCAACCGTTCTACCTTCACCTTCTCGGCGATTTCGTCGGTGGGCACTTTGTACAGCGCCAGTTCCTGCCAGATGACCTCCTCGTTGGTGCTGAAATAGACCTTCAGCACGTCCACCTGTTTCTCGATTTGGCGGGCGACCTTTCGCACTACCTCCTCCGTCTCCTCCACGAGAATGTTGAAGCGATGGATGCCGTCCACTTCGCTCGGCGAGGTGTTCAGGCTCTCGATATTGATTTTCCGACGGGAAAACATGGTGGCGATGCGGACGAGCAGGCCGACCTGATTTTCGGTGTAAACTGTGATTGTAAATTCCTGCTTTGTCATTTTATCTTTTGGTCTTTGATTGACGATTGTTGATTACATGATTGTTGATTTTTGATGTGATGGACGATTTTGTAATTTTTGCTGTTTGATTTCAGGCTACATCAGCCATAGTTTCATTGAACATCAACCATTCCATCAACAATCGTAAATCATGTAATCGTCAATCAACAATCAAAAAAAACACCATCATTTCAACCGTATCTCCGCCACCCCGCACCCCTGCGGCACCATCGGAAACACATTATTCTCCTTCCCGACCATCACCTCCAGCAGGTAGCCACCGGGCGTGTCGAGCATGTTTTGCAGCGCATCTTTCAAAAAAGCCCGCTCCGAAACCCGCTGCCCGGCGATGCCATAGGCATCGGCGACCTTCACGTAATCGGGCGAAACCATGTCCGTGAACGAGTAGCGGCGCTCGTGGAAAAGCTCCTGCCACTGCCGCACCATGCCGAGGAACTGGTTGTTCAAAATCACGATTTTCACCCCGACGCCGTACTGCTGGATGACACCGAGTTCCTGGATGGTCATCTGGATGCCACCGTCGCCGATGATGCCGATGACGGTGCGGCTCGGCTCGCCGAACTTGGCACCGATGGCCGCCGGAAGCCCAAAGCCCATCGTACCGAGTCCGCCGCTGGTGATATTGCTGCGGGTCTGGTTGAACCGTGCGTAGCGGCAAGCCACCATCTGGTGCTGCCCCACGTCGGTGACGATGATGGCATCGCCGCCCGTCAGTTCGTTCAGCAGGTTGACCACCTCGCCCATCGTGAGGGTGTCGCAGGTCGGGCGCAGCTCGTTTTCTATGACGGCGACCTGTTCCTGCACGTCGTGCTCCCGGAATTTGGCGAGCCACGCCTCGTGTTTTTTCGGTGAAACGAGCGCCGTGAGCATGGGCAACGTCTCCTTGCAATCGCCCCAGACGGGCACGGTGGCCTTCACGTTCTTGTCAATTTCCGCCGGGTCAATGTCGAGGTGGATGACCTTGGCCTGCTTGGCGTACTTGTCGAGGCGGCCCGTCACCCGGTCGTCGAAGCGCATGCCGATAGCGATGAGCACGTCGCATTGGTTGGTCAGCACGTTGGGGCCGTAGTTGCCGTGCATGCCCAGCATCCCAACGTTCAGCGGGTGGTCGGTCGGTATTGCGCCAGCACCGAGAATTGTCCATGCGGCGGGGATGCCCGTTTTTTCGATAAACTGCCGAAACTCTTCCTCCGCATTGCCCAAAATCACGCCCTGCCCGAACAGCACGAAAGGCCGCTCCGCCCGGTTGATGAGCGCCGCCGCCTGCTCAATGTACTCCTTCCGGACGATGGGCTTCGGGCGGTAACTGCGGATATGTTGGCATGGCGTATAACCTTCATAATCAAAGGTTTGCAACTGTGCATTCTTCGAAATATCCACCAGCACGGGGCCGGGCCTGCCGCTTTTTGCGATGAAAAACGCCTTGGCCAGCACCTGCGGAATTTCCCGTGCATCAGTCACTTGGTAGTTCCACTTCGTGACGGGCGTGGTGATGTTGATGACGTCCGTTTCCTGAAAAGCGTCCGTGCCGAGCAGGTGCGCAAACACCTGACCCGTGATGCAGACCAGCGGCGTGCTGTCAATCTGCGCATCGGCCAGCCCAGTGACGAGGTTGGTAGCGCCCGGCCCGCTCGTTGCGAAGACGACCCCCACCTTGCCGGAGGCACGGGCAAAGCCCTGCGCCGCATGGATGCCGCCCTGCTCGTGCCGCACGAGGATATGCGTGAGGCGGTCGCTGTAGTCGTACAGCGCATCGTAAATGGGCATAATGGCGCCGCCGGGGTAGCCGAAAATGGTCTCCACTTTTTCGCAAACGAGCGCATCCAGCACCGCCTGAGAGCCAGTTAGGACAGTGGCTTTGGGCTTTGTCGGTGCTACGCCGTTTTGATGCTTTTCAGCTTTGGGTATTTCTAAAATTTGCTCCATGATTTGAGCTTTATTCTCTGTGTCCCTCCGTGCTCTTCGTGCCTCCGTGTTGAAATTAAACACAGAGGGTCGGAGAGCACGGAGAGACACAGAGGTTTACAAATCCGTTACACAGCCATCACTGGCAGACGAAACCTGCTTCGCATATTTATACAAAACCCCCTGTTTCACCTTCAGCTCCGGCTGCACCCATGCCTTTCTTCGCTCCGCAATTTCTGTTTCTGTCAAATGCGCCACCAGTTCGTTGTTTTCGGCGTCAATGGTGATGCGGTCGCCGTTCTGCACCAGCGCAATCAGGCCGCCGTCGTAGGCTTCGGGGGTGACGTGGCCGACCACGAAGCCGTGGGTGCCACCGCTGAACCGCCCGTCGGTGATGAGGGCCACGCTGGTGCCGAGGCCCTTGCCCATGATGGCGCTGGTGGGCACGAGCATTTCCGGCATGCCGGGCGCTCCCTTCGGCCCCTCGTAGCGGATGACGCCGACGTGACCCGCCTGCACCGCACCGCCACGGATGCCGTCAATGCAGGCGAACTCGTTGTCGAAGACGATGGCTGTGCATTCAAACTTTTGGCCCTCCTTGCCCGTGATTTTTGCGACAGCACCACCTTCGGCGAGGTTGCCGCCGAGGATGCGCAGGTGGCCGATGGCCTGTATCGGGTTGCTGACGGGCGCTATGACCGTCTGCCCCTCGGTCAGGCTGGGCAGGGCAGCTAGGTTCTCGGCGATGGTTTTACCAGTGACGGTCATGCAATCGCCGTGCAGCAGCTTTTCCGACAACATGTACTTCATCACGCCGGGCACGCCGCCCACTTCGTGGACGTTTTCCATATGGTATTTGCCGCTGGGCTTGAGGTCGCCGAGCACGGGCGTTTTCTGGGAAATTTCCCGGATGTCGTTCAGCGTGAACGGGATGCGGGCGGTGCGGGCGATGGCCAGCAGGTGCAGCACGGCGTTGGTGCTGCCGCCGAGCACGGTCACTAGGCGCAGGGCGTTTTCGAAACTCTCCCTCGTGAGCAGGTCAAGCGGCTTGAGGTCTTTTTCGAGCAGCAATTTCATGGCCGGGCCGATGGCGGCACATTCTTTTTCCTTGGCTTCGCCAACGGCGGGGTTGCTGGCACTGTAGGGCAGCGAAAGCCCGAGGGCTTCGATGGCGCTGGACATGGTGTTGGCGGTGTACATGCCGCCGCAGGCACCCGCTCCGGGGCAGGCGTGGCGGATGATGGACTGCACTTCTTCGGCGGTGATTTCGCCCGCGTATTTTTTGCCGTGCGCCTCGAACGGCGACACGATGTCGAGGGTGCGGCCCTGCCAATGCCCGGTGGCGATGGTGCCGCCATAGACCATGAGCGAGGGGCGGTTGAGGCGAATCATGGCCATGACGGAGCCGGGCATGTTCTTGTCGCAGCCGGGGATGGTCACGAGGGCGTCGTAATAGTGCGCCCCCATCACCGCCTCGATGCTGTCGGCGATGATTTCCCGGCTGACGAGCGAGTAGCGCATGCCCTCCGTGCCGTTGGAGATGCCGTCGCTGACGCCGATGGTGTTGAACTCCAGCCCGGTCAGCCCCTCCTGTCGCACGCTCTTGCGAATGTCCGCGGCAAGGGTGCGGAGGTGGCGGTTGCAGGGGTTGCCCTCGTACCAGTTGCTACAGATGCCGACGAAGGGCTGCAGCATGTCCTGCTCCGTGAGGCCAGCGCCGTAGAGCATGGCCTGGGAGCCGGGCTGGGTGTCGGAGGTGGAGACGAGGGAGGAATATTTTTTTAGTTTCATTTTTATTGGTTAATAAGGGTTGATGAGGTTGATAAGGGTTGATTGAGGCCGGAATAAACCTCATCAACCCTTATCAACCTCATCAACCAAAATGAAAAGCGCCTTTCCCGATTACCGTCGAGAAAGGCGCTTTGTTTTTTCGATGAAAAAACGTCCTTTCTCAACCCGGTGGGTTGACGACGATGATAATCACGCAAATGCAAATCGTATGGTTAGGCATTGAAAAGAGTTAAGGCTGAAATATTTTCAAAAACACTAATAGAAAATCACGCCAATTCCACTGTTTGGGCAGCTAATTCGCTCACCTTCCCCGCCACCAAATCCCCCATTTCCGAGCACCTTACCGTCTTCTCCGCCTGCAAATCCGAAGTGCCATACCCCGCTTCCAGCACCGCTTTCACCGCCTCCCGCACCGTGGTCGCCTCTTCGCCGAGGCCAAGGTGGTCGAGGAGCATGGCGGCGCTGAGGATGGCGGCCAATGGGTTGGCGATGTCTTTCCCGGCGGCCTGCGGGTAGCTGCCGTGAATCGGTTCGAAGAGCGCCACTTTTGAGCCGACGGAGGCCGAGGGCAACATGCCGAGCGAACCTGCCAGCACGCTGGCCTCGTCGCTGAGGATGTCGCCGAACATGTTCTCCGTCAGCACCACGTCGAAGCTGGTGGGGAACTGGATGATTTGCATGGCGGCATTGTCCACGTACATCCAATCGAGCTGCACATCGGGAAACTCGGCAGCACCGAGGTCGAAGACGATTTTGCGCCAGAAGCGGCTGGTTTCCAGCACGTTGGCCTTGTCCACGAGGGTCAGCTTGTTGCGGCGCAAACGGGCGTACTCGAAGGCCAGCCGGGCGATGCGCTTGACTTCTATTTTGGTGTAAACGCAGTGGTCGAAGGCGCTGTCCTCGGTCTTGCCTTTTTCCCCGAAATAAATGCCGCCCGTCAGTTCCCGGAAGATGACGAAGTCCACGCCCCGCACCTTTTCCTCCCGCAGCGGCGAGAGGTGCAGCAGGTTCGGATAGACCGTCACCGGACGGATATTGGCGAAGAGGCCAAGGCTTTTGCGCAAGCGCAAGAGGCCCTGTTCTGGGCGCACCTTGGCCGTCGGGTCGTTGTCGAACCGGGGGTGGCCGATGGCACCGAACAGGATGGCGTCGGCGGCCATGCAGGTGTCCAGCGTCGCCTGCGGCAATGGGTCGCCGTGCTTGTCAATGGCGATGGCGCCCATATCGGCGAAGTGGCAATCGAAGCTGTGACCGAAGGTGGTTTCGATGGTTCGGAGCACTTTCAGCGCTTGGTCGGTGACTTCTGGGCCGATGCCGTCGCCGGGGAGTACTGCTATTTGGAAATTCATTGTGATGCTTATTTTTGTTGGAGTTTTGATTTAAGATTGCAGATTACATGATTCCAGATTTAAGATTTCCGAGACGCCGGATTGACGATTTTTGGATTTTTTGATGGTTGATTTTTAGCAAAAAACACTTACTATGGAAGAGAAAACTAAACGCAAAATGACGCCACAAGAACTGGAAGAACGCTTGATTGAGTTTGCTTCCAGAATCATTGACCTTGTGGAAGCACTTCCCAAAAGAAGCGCAGCAGCCAAGCATCTGGGCGGGCAAATCCTTCGTTCTGGCACCTCACCTGCATTAAATTATGGCGAAGTACAGGCCACGGAATCAAGAGACGATTTTGTTCACAAAATGAAAGTCTGCCTCAAAGAACTCCGTGAAACGTTGGTTTGCCTAAAGCTGATTAAGCGAAGAAAATGGTTTCCCGAAACCAAGCTCGAACCGTTGTTGAACGAAAACAACGAGTTGGTTTCCATTTTCGTAGCCAGCTTAAAAACCGCCATCGGTAAATAGCAACTATCCAATAATCCGAAAATCAACTATCAAAAAATCCGAAATCCGACGTCACGGAAATCTTAAATCTGGAATCATGTAATCTGCAATCTTAAATCAAAATCCCTTCCTTTCCCTGCTCGACCCTACCCCGCTCAAATTCCTCAATCTCCCCCCTCAACGACAGCAGGAAATCAATATCATCATACCCATTTATCATACAAACCTTCCTAAACGGGTCAATGTCGAATTGTTCCTCGCGTTCTGTGCCAGCGATGGCGATGGTCTGGTGCTCCAGGCTCACGATGAACTTGGTCTGCGGGTCGTGCTCGATGGCCGTGAACATTTCATGCAGAAACTCAGGCGACACTTGCACGGGAAGCAAGCCATTGTTCAGCGCATTTCCCCTGAAAATATCGGCAAAAAAGCTGCTGACCACGACCTTGAAGCCATAGTCCGTGAGTGACCAAGCGGCATGCTCACGGCTGCTACCGCAACCGAAGTTCTTGCCCGCTACGAGGATTTTGCCGCTGTAGGTCGGGTTGTTCAGCACAAAATCGGCCTTGGGGCTGCCGTCGGGGTGGTAGCGCCAGTCCCGGAATAGGTTGTCGCCAAAACCGTCCCTCGTTGTCGCCTTCAGGAAACGGGCGGGGATTATTTGGTCGGTGTCCACGTCCTCCATGGGGAGGGGGACAGCGGTTGAAATTATGTGGGTGAATTTTTCCATTTTCTGATTTTCTTTTTGATTTAAGATTGCAGATTACATGATTCCAGATTTAAGATTTACCCGCGGCACCCCCAATCTGGAATCTTAAATCATGTAATCTTGAATCTTAAATCAATTCATAACGGCTCTAACATCAACGATTTTCCCCTCAATTGCAGCAGCCACAGCCGTTAAAGGACTGGCAAGAATCGTCCTCGCACCCGGCCCTTGCCGCCCTTCAAAATTCCTGTTCGAGGTGCTCACGCAATACTCTCCCGCAGGCACTTTGTCCTCGTTCATGCCGAGGCAGGCGGAGCAGCCCGGCTCCCGGAACTCGAAGCCTGCGGCGGTGAAGATTTTGTCCAATCCCTCGGCCTTGGCCTGTGCCTCGACTTGCTTGCTGCCGGGGACTATCATGGCGGTTACGTGCGGGGCCTTTTGCTTTCCCTGCACGAATTTCGCCGCAAGGCGCAAATCCTCGATGCGGCTGTTGGTGCAGGAGCCGATGAAAACATGGTGGATGGGCTTGCCCAGCAGGTTTTCGCCAGCAGCGAAGCCCATATAGCCAAGCGATTTTTCAAAAGACGCCAAGCTGTCGCCGGGCGTTGGAGCAGTTGGGATGGCCTCGTCCACGGGCACGCCCATGCCGGGATTGGTGCCGTAGGTAATCATCGGGGCGATGTCCTCCGCCCGGTAGTGGTATTCCTTGTCGAAAACGGCGGCGGGGTCGCTGTAGAGTTCCCGCCATTTTGCGACAGCGGCCTCATAAGCTGCACCCTGTGGGGCAAATTCCCGGCCACGCACGTACTCGAACGTGGTCTCGTCGGGGGCGATGAGGCCGCCACGGGCACCCATTTCGATACTCATGTTGCAGATGGTCATGCGGGCCTCCATCGAGAGGGAGCGGATGGCGCTGCCGGCGTACTCGACGAAATAGCCCGTACCTCCGGCGGCGCTGAGTTTGGATATGATGTAAAGGATGATGTCCTTGGAAACGACGCCC
>JBGSKQ010000096.1:0-43115 GCA_041741095.1 Saprospiraceae bacterium | reverse complement strand
AATGAACTGATGCTGGAAAGAATTTTTTGCGTGTTTGGGAAAGCCGCAGACCCGCTAAAAAATCATCCAGCTATTATCCAAATCCGAAATTTCGGCGTCAAAGCCGCTGCTTAGACGCTTTAACTATCACGGACTATTGTTTTAAAAAATCATTGAATTTAAAATATTTATAACCCGTTTTAAACCGGAGGAATTGGTTGGTAAAACTTCTTGGGCCATATTTTCGAAGGCCAAAATGACGATCCACTATTACGCCTCCTTCCCCTGCGGTTGTGCTTAAACGGAAGCCATCTTCTGGGTCGGATGATTCACTTTTACTGGGCAACAGCGAATTATAGGAGCCACCCACATAGGGCACTATTTTCCATCTTTTGTTTTTTGAAAAATTATAACCCGCAGCAAGGTAAATGACGGATACAGCCACCGCCCTGCCTTTTCTCCAATGTCCATTGGCTTCAAACTCTTTTTTCGTCTTAGAAAACTGATCGAGCATGACGCCAAAATCAACGTAGAATTTATTTAAAAGAAGATGCAACTCAACATCAAAACCGCCTATGCCTGAAGCATAATCACTTATTTCCCCAAAGAGCGGCGTATAAGCTGCGAGAAGGGAAAACCCTACCCTATTTTGGCTTTTATTTTCTGTATCAAGTGTATCTAAATTTGGATTGTCTCTTTTAAACGTGCTTTCAACATAGAATTTCAAAGGCATGTTAAAGATCACTTTCACCGGCTTTCCGTCCCATGTGCCAGGTTCCCATTGTGGCATCAGGTTCACCAAGCGGAGCGCCTCGGCGTCGAACAATGTCCCCGCACTTTTTTTTATTTCAGCATTGGTAACACTACCGTCGGTCTCTATTACGAAGCTTATTATCACCATGCCTTCATTGCCATTTTCAAAAGCTTTTTTAGGGTAAATAAGGTTGTTTTCAATGAATTTTACCATGGCCGAATCGCCGCCGGGGAATTTAGGTGGCACTTCCTTCCTTGCTTTAAAGACTAAAGTAGTGTCGCTTTGAGCCGTAACAAATTGGGCCTGTAGAATCAAAATAAACAGAAAAAGGCGTGTAGTGTGCATTGACTTATAGTTGTTTTAAGCGCAAATATGAATTGTAAATTTCCAAAAAATGGTAGTTAAGGGCAAATAAAAAAAGCTGCATATCCTTTCCGACATACAGCTTTTCCTGTTTATTTTTTAGCAAGAATAGGCCAGGTTTATCCCATCAGTTTTGCCACTTCAAAGTGCATACCGTCCAGCCTGGAGAAATGGCCGCCCCAGTAAAAGCCATTTTTGTTGGCCAATTTTACCAATTCCCGCACACAACCCTTTTCACCTACCAGGGCAGGTACACGGCTCAAGCCATTCCAGGCCACGTTGATGTCGAAAGCGGAACCGAAGGCGTGGTTGCTCAATACGCCCGGCCTTCCCCTTACAAAACGGGGGACATAGGAACCGCCGTAGGTGAGTACCCTGTCCATCAACCCTGCTTTTTCCCAGTCGTTGAACAGGTTGACGAGCTGTTTTTGGGCCAAGCGGTGAAATTGTATTTTGCCGCTGGCAGGTACCCATTCAAAACCTTTTAGCTGTGGGACTTCCACAAAAACGATGTTCTTTTTGGCCCAATCGTCGGTGATGACGATAGCATCCGTGCCGTCGTTGGCCGCCCGGTACTTGAAGTTTCCGAAAATCTTTGCCCGTTGGCTGTTGCCCACCAATGGGTTGAAGTCGGGCTTGGCGGGCCAGTCCCTCGCCTCGGTTTGGTTGAAGCCGTGGCGGAAGGCTGCGAGGTATGTTTTTTCGCCCACGACGCCATCGGCCACCAAGTTGTTTTTTGACTGGAAATCCATGGTCGCCTTGTGGGTTTTAGGGCCAAAATCGCCGTCGGCCTTGATGCCCGGGTATCCAATGCCGGACAGGAAATATTGCCAGCGGGTCACTTGGGGGTTTTTCATTCCTTGTTTAATCGTTTGCATTTTTAGCTTTTTTGAGTGAGGAAATGGTGCGCAACTTAGCGCAATTCTAAATTTTTATCAAATAGAATTTCAAGGGGTTATGAAAAATAAAGCCAGTTTTTCAGTTTGCTTCAATGCGGGAGGCATAAGCAGGGATCCGTTTATTTCAAAGCCTGGACACTTTGCTTACAAACAATAGAATATTTGAGGGGCAATTTTTAGGTTTTACCAACCTGGAAATCTATCTTTGCGCCCGTTTTTTGAAAGCTGGCCAGCTAAGGCAAGCCTATCAAAAACAACAATCCAATAACTAATCACTAAATTCACTTAACATGTTCGCAATCGTAACCATAGCCGGTCAGCAGTTTAAAGTGACAAAAGACCAGGAGATCTTTGTCCACCGGTTAGAAGCCGCACAAGGTGATGCGATCACTTTCGACCAGGTTTTGCTGGTCGGGGATGACAGCAAGACCACCGTAGGCATGCCGATCGTGAAGGGCGCCAGCATCGGGGCCACTGTCCTTGAGCCGCTCGTAAAGGGCGACAAGGTGATCGTCTTCAAAAAGAAAAGGCGCAAAGGCTACCGTGTGAAAAACGGCCACCGCCAGCAGTTTACCAAAATCAAGATTAATTCCATCACGGTTTGATGGGGTTTGGACAATCCATTTTTTAACTCAAACTGCCCGCTGTTTTTAGCTATTTTTGCAAAAATTGCAGGCACAAGAAAAAATTTCAGACAATGGCACATAAAAAAGGTGAAGGTTCAACCCAGAACGGCCGTGACAGTAAAAGTAAACGGCTGGGTGTGAAACTCTTCGGTGGCCAGACAGCACAGTCGGGCAGCATCATCATCCGCCAGCGTGGCACAAAGTACCACCCAGGCGAAAACGTATTCTTGGGAAAAGACTTTACAGTACATGCCGCTGTGGCTGGCAAGGTTGCCTTCAAAAAAGGCCGCCGGAACCGTACCTATGTAAGCATTATCCCCTTTGCGGAAGTAGCTGAAACTTTGGATACTAAACCCAAGCAAAAGCCGGCACCCAAGCCCGTGCAAGAAGTGGTAGAAGTGCCCCTGGCCAAAACAGTGACAACTGCCGAGCCGCCCGTGGTAGAAACGCCAAAAGCAGAAGAACCTGCTGCTGAAATGGTTGCCAAAGCACCCGTTTCCGATGCTCCCGAAGCCCCTGTTGAGGAAACTGCTATTGAACCTGAACCGGCTTCAGAAGAGCCTGCGGCAGAAACCACCGAAGCGGATGCAGAAAATACACCTGCCGCCGTAGAGGAACCTGCCGAGGCACAGCAGATGGCTCCTTCCCAAAAAGACAACCTAAAAATTGTGGAAGGCATCGGCCCAAAAATTGAGTCCTTGCTAAATGATGCAGGAATTTATACCTTTGCAGAGCTTTCTCAGGCAGACCCTGACAAAATAAGGGAAATCCTGGAAGCGGCAGGCCCACGTTACCGCATCCACGACCCTGCTACCTGGGCTCAACAGGCCGGCATGGCAGCAGAAGGCAAAATGGACGAGCTGAAAGAGTGGCAAGACCAGCTCAAAGGCGGCAAAGAAGAGGCCTGATTCAAACTCGAATAGTTTTAGTTTTCATAGCTTTATATTTGGGGTCCTATCTTTCAGATAGGACTTTTTTTATGCCCTTTTGTGACTGTTTATTGCTCATGCCGACAAGTTTTGTGCATAGGGTTTGGGGCGGCTGTAGAGGCGAGCCTTATCAAGGCATAATTCATTTGCCCCTCCTCGCCGCCTTCTGCGGCTCGTCGGGGGAAGGGATCTTTTGGGGGCGTTCCGCCCCCAAGCCCCCTGATATGACCTTTTAACGCTCGCCTGTAGCGCCGCCCCAAACCCCATGCACAAAACTTGTCGGCGCATAGTATAGCAAGGGTGTTTTTGGGAAAAATTTTTCAAATCTTCCTCTTCCCGCACCCAACTTATATGTACGCCTTTCTTTAGGATTTCAACAGCATGATGTACTGCACCAATGCTACCGCATCTTCCTTGGAAAGGTTGGGGTGCGCCGCCATCGGCACTTGCCCCCACACGCCCGTGCCACCCTTCATCACTTTTTCTGCCAACAAATCCACCGCTTCGGGATGGTCGGCGTATTTGTTCGCCACATCCCTATAAGGAGGGCCGATTAGTTTTTCGGCCTCTTTATGACAGGTTAGGCAGTCGTTTTTGGCGATGAGTTCTTTGCCTTTTACATATACCGGGTTGCTGTTTAGGTCTTCTCCCAGCATGGAGGGGGGTTTGGCAGTGGTTTTTTTCCCGGCGTTGGATTCCTGGCTACTACAAGCGGCAACCAGCAAGACGGAAATCATGACGATCAGAATTTTCGACATAGTTTGATGTTTTGCTGAAAAAATTGGGGGCAAAACAAATGTTTGGTATCCAAGCAAGAAATGATATCCCTCAACTTACACTAATGATAATTGTTATTCCGCCCACTATGTTATTCCGAAAATCAGGACAAATAGTTCGAGTTTACGCAGGCTATTCATCGTCATTTCTACACATTTGCCGGCAGAAAGGGATTCCAGCCTATTTCAGCATTAAAAGTCCAAGAGTATCAGATGAAATGGCCGAGCGGCTTTTCCGCTCGGCTATTTCATTTTACCTCACAACCAGTACCCTCCCTGTCTGCATCGTACCCGCACAGCCCGGCACCCATTTCCACAAGAGCAAGCCCGGCGGCACATCGGCCACGCTGACCCGCTGTTGGCTTTGGCCTTGCAGGCGCAGCTTCGCAACCACCCGCCCGTCCGTTTGCACGAGGATCAGGCAGCCGTCCGAGGCGCTGCGGTTGACGATGGTGAGCTGGTCGCTGGCAGGGTTGGGGTAAAGGAGCAAGTCAGCTTCAGTGCCGACTTGTTCTGCGGTGCCGGTTAGCACCGTCGTCACGGCATCGGGGTGGCCGGGGGCGGCTTCCACGTTGCCCACCTTGTCCACGGCGATGGCGTAGAACTCGTAGGTATTGCCGCCCTCGGCGGTGAAGATGGCCGTCGTTTCGGTCAGACCGCCCCGCCAAAGCACGGTGTCCGTGCCGTTGAGGATATAAAAGATATTGTAGTGCTGGATGCCGGAACCAGCGTCGGCTCCCGACCAGTTCAATTCGAACTGTGCCGTGCTTTGCACGGGATCAATGGGCAGGACGGCGCTTTGCGGAGCAACCAAATCGAAGGTGACAAGGTGCTCGTTGGTGGCGATGGCCGGGTTGGCGTCGAAGACGATGCTGGCCGAATTTCGTATTTGCTCCTCGTGCTGCGGTGCATTTTTCAGTTTCACAAAAAACGAGACGGCGCCCTGTCCTTCCGGTGAGTTGACGTTGGGCGGCAAGAAGCCGATGTCTGGGTCTTCGATGTCTTCCAAAGTAGTGGCATCAAGGCTGCGGAAAGTCCATTCCAACAGGCCAGTTTGCAGGTTCAGTTTGCCGTGAACCCTTGCCGTCACGCCGAGTGCGCCCAGTTTTTTATCCAAAACAAATTCCCGCAGGCCCGGCTCCACGTACAGCACGCTGTCGCCAATGAAGACGCTGCCGAAGCTGAACGTGGCAAGGTCGAACTTCGCCAAATCCAATTGGTCGCTCACGGTGACGGTGTGCGCCGGGGCGCTGGCGGTTGCCACGTTCTCAAAATGGATGGCGTACGGGAAGCTGCGGGTGTCCGTGAGGTAGTTCTCCGTGCCGAAGCCCGCTGGCCCGCTTTTTTCGTTGGGGTCGAGGGAGTTGACGGCGGTCAGGGTGTTCGAGGTCGGGTTCTGCGGCTCGAACTCGACGGGGCAGGACTCGCCGCTGCGCTCGTCGGCACTTCCCGTGGTCAAAGCTGGCACTTTGATAGTGCTGAGCCAACCATTGAGAATGATATTGGTGACCCATGTAGAGATGTCCTTTCGGTCGTTCGGGTCGGTAACACCACAGATTTTGGTGGCACTTTTGATGGCTGCGATTACAGGGATTAACCCGAGGGGGTCGTCAGGTTTTTCATATTTCTCATTGCCAACGAACTCTTGGGCGAAGAAAATAAATAAAGTCTTCGCACAATTCACCTTGTCCTCGGTAAGGCCCATATCAGGCGGTGCCTCCGACAAGGCTTCGCCAAGGCAGCCCACTTTTCCTTCGTCAACTGGTGATTGGAACCAAGGCGTTTCCGTCCATGCTTTTATTTTCAAATCGCCGCTCGTTTTCACTTTGATGGCCAATGTGCCTGAAGTGCTGCCGGGGATTTTCCGCATAAAAAGCGGGTATACCCTCGATGGATTAGGCTGCCCGAAAAGGGAGTCCAGTTCCACATAAACCTCTTCGGAGAGCGGTGCAGGGTTTGTATCGTCGGGGTCAATGAATTTCACCTTCTGGAACTGGACATCCAAGCCGGGATTGTCGGAAAATGCCAGCCATATCGGCACGAACGTGGCATCCACGTTGCCATAGTTGCCATAATCGAGCGTATAGGTCGTCCACGTGTTGAACAAAATGCGGTTGCGGCCGGAGATGCGCACCCATGGGTTGGCTGCCACGCCAGTCACGATTTTGAAGCCGCCGGGGAGGGTGTAAGCAGGCCCGCCCGGTTTTTCGATGCGCAAATCGTAGGTGCCGACAGGTTTGTTTCGCAAGTTGAACTGCACGTTGATGGAGCTTTTTCCTCCAAAATCCGTGAAGGAGGAAGTTGCTATCACCGTGTTGCCGCTCATGATTTTTCCAATGAAAAACGTATCCAATCCGCCACCGAAAACCTGCACGGTCACGTCGCCGATATTGCCGCCCTCGGCGGGCAATGCCCTCGCCACGCCGGGCATCACCACGACTTGGCAACTGGTGTCAGCAGCAGCGGGGTTAGTGGCAATCAGGCAGACATCGTAGTTGCCTGCCTCGGGATATTCATGGTAGGCATTGACTGTCGTTGCGGTCGTGCCATCGTCGAATTTCCAAAGATAGCTGCCACCGTGTAGGCTCGTGTTTTCAAAGGTGAACACATTGCCCGTTTGGGCGTAGGTGAAACCAGCTACGGGCGTTGGCAATAGGCTCGATTTGACCTGGTAGCGCAGGTCACCGTTGTATTTTTCGAAACCGAGGTAATAATTGCCGGCTGGTACCAGCTTGCTAAAAGTGACGATATTATCGCCCCAAGGCAGGTATTGCGTGGCAATTTCAGCGGTTTCGCTGCGCAAGCGCATATTGCCGTTGTTGTAGCCTATTTTATTGACGTTAAACGAGAGCAACCCATGCTCCGTGGTGGTCATTTTGAACCAATCCCAATTGTCGTAATCCAGGCCGGGGTCGTAGTAGCCCAACAGCCCACCGATAGAGTCGCCAATGGGGAAGTTTTGGGCAGTGGCCACGTCGTTGTTCGGCTCGGTGTCTTCGCCCCAAGGTGAGGGCACGAGTGCGTTGACAATCTGGTAATCGAGGTTGGCTTCCCCTTCTTCGATTTGCAAATAGTAGGTGCCCGCCAATGCGGGGTAGCTCCAGTTCCAGCCTTCGGGGGGAGACTCGCCATAGCCTGTGTAGTAATTGGAGATTTCGGGGAGGTCTGTTTTTTCACCATCCCGCAGCCGCATCCAAGTGTTGCCGGGGCCTTTTTTATGGACGGTAAAATTAAGGTAGCCACCTTGTGGCACGGTGAGTTTGAACCAATCTTGAAGGTCCGCACCCTCGCCAGCGCCGTAGTAGCGCAAAGTACCACTCACCGTGCCATTCACGGGCATGGTTTGCGCTTCCAAATAGCCGTTGTTTGGCTCGGTATCTTCAGCATAGTTTGGCAGTGTCAGCGAGGCGTCCAGCTTGTAGTCAAGGTTGTACCCACCGTCCGCCACCTTGAAGTAGTAGGTGCCTACCAGCACGGGGTAGCTCCAGTTCCAGCCTTCGGGGGGCGACTCACCAAAGCCCGTATAGAAATTGCTGATTTCGGGCAACGGGCCAAGTTCGCCGTCCAAGAATCGAACCCATGTATTGCCGGGGCCTTTTTTATGAACCAATAAATGCAGGATGCCCGCTTGCGGGATGGTCATTTTATACCAGTCCACCGTGTCAGCCCCCTCGCCAGCGCCGTAGTAGCGCAGCGTGCCGCTCACCGAGCCGTTCACGGGCATGGTTTGCGCTTGCGCAACGGTGTTGTTCGGTTCTACGTCCTGTGGATAATTGGACAGTGACAGGGTAGGGGAGAGGGTGTAGTTCACGGGGGCATCGTACCGCTCGAAATGCAGGTAATAATTGCCGGGCAGCACGGGGTAGGAAGTCGTCCAGCCCATGGGCGGCGACTCGCCAAAGCCTGTGTAAAAATTCGTGATTTCGGGGAAGCCGGAAGTCTCGGCGTCCCTGAGGTATAAGCGGGCATTGCCACCGCCCGTTTTGATGATGGTCAGCGTCAGGATGCCGCCCTGCGGTATGTTGAGCAAGAACCAGTCGTTGGCATCCGTGCCAATTAGGTTGCCCGTTTGACTGCCATTGAGGGCAATCAAATTGGCTTGCGTGGCAAGGTCGTTGGGTTCGGTTTCGCTTTTTGCCGTTTGAAAGTAAAAGCTGAAAAGCAGTAGGAGGATTAGATATTTTTTCATGGCCTGTGGTTTGAGTACGAAACAGGTTTTTTTGGCCATGTACGGAAAGTAGCGAGCGGCAAAAGGAAGTCCAACTAAAGCATAAGCTGGACTTCCCTTTCTTGTCAAAGCCTATAGTAGAAATCGCTGTACTGGAGTTCAAGCTTCAAGGAGTCAATCAGTATATCTTTGATGTACTCTTCGTCAGGGAAGTCTATATAGCCAATCCTGATTCTCGATATGATGTCATAACTTTCATCCTGCTCGCCAAGGTCCATCCAACCATTGGTACAGGTCAAGTGGATGGTGTTAGGTCCGGCACCAGATGCCACAGGGGTAAGCTGCTTCCTCCCCAACCCTATCATCTCAATTTCGGCACTATAAACAAGGTCTGGGTCGGGCCAATCGGGTAAATAAATCCAAGCATCAACCACCGACCGGAAGTCATTGCCGTCTGGGTTCTTGGAGCAACGCTTGATTTCGTTCACGTAGGTGAAAGTGAATTGGCCCACGTTTTCGCCTTCATCGTAGGAGTATGCCACAAGGCCGCCGCCCGCCACCTCACCGAGTGTCAGGTCTGACCTAAAAACCTTGTTTCTTCCAGTTTTGTGCTCCACGTAAGAACCACATTCCGGATCCTCCTCTTCACAACTTGCAAAAAGGACAGGTATAAGCATCAGGCTCATCGCCCATGCTATGACAAGCAAGATGAGGCTTGCCGATGGCCTTTTTCGGAAAAGAACATTTAGCTTTTTCATCTCGATATATTTTGATTTGAACAATTGCCTTCCTTCGAAATGGGAAGACATGAATTCAGCTTTTTTGCATCAACAGCCGATGATTTTAAAAGGGCTTGGGCTTGGAAATGCCCCAAGTCCAGCCACCACTGCCTCATGGCTGGAGTTGGATGCTCACATGCCCTTTACCTTCGCCGATGGTGGCTGTCACCAGCAATTTTCCTTTTTCGCCAGTCACGTTGCCCCCCTTGCCCATCGTGAATTTTGTGGTCTTAAACCCCGCTTTTTTCAGTTCAGCGTCGTACCGGTCCAGTGCATCCATCGGGACGATTTCAAAATGGACGCCCCATGCCTTGGTTTCGCCAATTTCGCTGGTGGTGGTATGGATGACCTTGCCCCAAGTGAACACTGGCACTTCGCTCGGTATCGTTTCCGGCCAAACCTTGGCCCCCGTTTCGATGACCGTCTTCGTGCTGTCTGTCTCGATGGTCACTTTATTATCGTCGAGGTCCACGTCGGTTTCCTCGCCCGATGCTTGCTCAAGGGCGTTTTCCATCATTTTTTCACCTTGTTTTTCGGATGCCTTCTTGCAGGAAGTTGCTGCAAAAACGACCATCAGCAACACGCAGCTCATTGCTGCCCAAAACTTTGGTAGGTATTTCATGGCTAAATTATTTAGTGTTTGAATAGAATGAAGCTCATCCAAAGCCATGAAGAAGTGCAACCACAATTTTTCGATTTTCTTATTTTAAAAAAATGATTTTCGCCTTTCTGGAATTATGAGATATATCAATGAAAAACCTTCATTTAATCAAGCGCTTTGGCCATATATTTTTCCCGCCAGGCGGAGGGCGTCAAGCCAAATGCCTTTTTAAACACCTTCCCAAAATAAGCCAAATCGTTGAAACCTGTGTCAAATGTGACCGAGGTAATGGTCATTTCCGGGTTAGCGTCGCCCTGTTCAGCCGGATGAACTGATTTGCCGACAAAACCATGAAAGTGGACAATTTGCGGTGCAACTGGGAGTAGCTGTGCAGCTCCTCCCTGCCGAGATCTTCCAACGGAAAGCCGATGTCCTCAAGGTGGAGTTACACGATTTTTTCACCTTTCTAACAAAATAATTTAGAAAAATATCCCATTTGCTGGCGAAATAGGGCCATTTTAAAGGAGGTTTGGATGGTGGCCCACGCCCTGCGACAAATTTAAAAGCCTTTGCGACGCTTTTGATAACCCTTCCTTTTGGCCCGTCCACACCTTTGCGTCATCATTTTTCAACAAAATTTCTTTCACCAAATCAAAATTTTCAAATCAATGAAAACTTCATTTTTCAGCACCATCCTTTTCATCATCGCCAGCTTCTTTGCCTCAAATGCCGATGCGCAAAACGACAACCAAGCCAGCTTTGAATCCTATCTAAAAAAGATTTACACCACATTTTCCACGGACGGGTTCCAGGCGATGAAACCCTATTACACCGAAAACGCCATAGAAATAGGGCCTGATGGCGGGCTAATCAATGGCCAAAAGGCGATTGGAGAATATTATGGTCAATTAGAAGGGATGATGGACGCAAAACCCCAGTTCACGTTTCAACTGACTTCCTGGAGACTCATCAAACCCGATGTGGCGCATATCACTTGGGATTCCCACGACAAGTTTTTCTTGTTCGGCCAAACGATGGAGAGCGACAATACGGGCGCTGCATTGCTCCGCAAAGAGAAAGGCCAGTGGCTCATCGAGTACGACCACCTGACCCCGAAAGTGCCTTTCCCAGACCCAAAAGCTGATGAACTCGCCATAAAAGCCCTTGGCAACGAAGCTTACGCCGCCTTTGCCGCCCATGATGCCGCCCGCTTCGCCGCTTGCTATACGGAGGATACCGACCTAATAGGCCCATTCGGAACAGCTGCCAAAGGCCGTAAAGCTGTTGAGCAGGTTCATGCCGAGCTGTTCAAGGCTTTAGCCAACATGCCACCGAGCAAGGTCGAGGTGGCCGATATGGACATCCGTTTCATCACGCATGACGTGGCCATCTGCAAATGGTCGCACAAGGAAACGGGCGAGATGAACGGCAAGCCCGTCGAGCAGGAAACCACTTGCGTGAATGCTTGCCAACGGGTGAACGGCAAGTGGCTTGTGGCTGCCATGAGTCTGACGCCAGTGCAGCCTATGCCGACAATGGCAGGTAATTAATGTATTGGGTCAATAGTCATTTTGTCATTGACTAAAGCATTGACAATCAATTGTATAAACAATGAAAGGATGTATGAATAAAAGGTTCTCAAAACAGTAACAACCCAAAAGGGCCTGCCCGTCCCCGGGGTAGGCCCTTATCGTTCCTTCTCTTCTTCAACCTTTTTAGTTCTCATTTTCACCTTGCCGGATTGAAACTATTGTGGCGCTGTAAGGAGCTCATGCACCACGATGAAGCCATCGTCACGTTCCACCTTCCAGGCGATGGCCTTGATCAGTGTCCAAAAGTCCATCTGGTTCGGCTCTGGTTAGGTTATCACCCTTATAATGTAGTCGTGGCCAAGGGTTTAGCCAGCGGTTCGCTCATGTCAATGGCACAGGTTCTCCCCTGGTCGGCAACCAGGTATTCAACGTACAGTTCAAGGGCCTTTACTTGCTTCATGGCCGGTGTTTGAGGGATTCAAATGTCAGGTTGTCAAAAAAGCCAAATGAACTATTTCATCAATTTCAACGCCTCCCCCACTTCCGTCACCGGCAGCTTGCACACTTTATTGCGGCACACATAAATCATCGTTTCGCCTTCTTGCAGCTTGCCCTTCAACAGTTCCAAACTCCCTTCGCCGCTGCCGCCGAGCAGGATTACATTTGGTAAATAATGCCCCGATATTTCCTTTAGTTTTTCATCAAAATGGTGGCCTACAATGGCCACTTCGTAGGGCGGCCTGACCAAATCCAGGTACAATTGGCACCAGTTGGAATAAAAATCCGGCTCATCGGTGTTGACCATTTTTTGGGCAAACAAGTGTAACATGCCCTTGGCCCTTTCCAGCCATTCGTTTTTGTAAAAATACAGGCCCAGCAGGTATAAGTCCCTGGCCATCATGGAGTTGGAAGCGGGGATTACATTGTCCGACGTTTCTTTCTTGCGGGAAACCAGGGGCGGATCAAGGTCGGAAGTGTAGTAGAAGAGGCCACTTTCTGCATCGAAAAAATGTGCCTCGGCATATTCGGCGAGCAAATTGGCCTTGTAGAGCCACATTTCATCGAAAGTAGCCTGATAGAGTTCTATGAAGGAAGAGATCGTAATGGCATAGTCGTCGAGAAAAGCATTGATAACCGACTTGCCGTCTTTATAGTTGCGGTTGAGGCGGCCATCGGACTGCATCATTTTTTCGAGGATAAAATGGCCGTTTTTGAGGGCAGTTTCAAGATAGGATTTTTCACCAAAAGCCCGGTAGGCATCCAGGTACGCTGTGAGCATGAGGGCATTCCAGGCGGTGAGCGCCTTGTCGTCGAGGCCGGGGCGGGGGCGTTCAGAGCGGGCTTTTAAAAGACGTGCTTTTGAGTTTGACAAAAGAGCTTCCAATTCCTGCACATCCAACCCGTATTTTTTGGCGACATCGCTGACAGGTTTCTTCCGGTGTAAAATATTTTTGCCCGCTTCCCAATTGCCTTTTGGCTTTATTTCATAAAAATCGCAGAAAATCGCCGATGCTTTGGCATCGCCCAAAATGGAATCTATCTCCTGTTTTTGCCAAACATAAAAATTCCCTTCCCCACCTTCGCTGTCTGCGTCCAGGGATGAATAAAAAGCACCTTCCGGCGAGGTTAATTCCTTTTTGATAAAATCCAGCGTTTCCTCTACGACCCTTTTATAGCCTGGATTTTTGGTGACTTGGTAGGCTTGTGAATACAAACTGACAAGTTGGGCATTGTCGTAGAGCATTTTTTCAAAATGTGGCACGAGCCATTTTTCATCGGTCGAGTATCGGGCAAAACCGCCCCTTAAGTGGTCGTAAATACCGCCTTTCGCCATTTCGTCCAGCGTAATGGTGACTGCCTTCAATGCTTTATCATTGGCTGAAAAATGATGGTATTTTAACAAAAATTGAAAATTGTTGGGGATGGGGAACTTGGGAGCGCCTACCCTTCCACCCCGCTGAAAATCAATTCTTTGTAAAAAATGGTCGGCTATTTTCCCCAAATCTTTTTCAGTAAAATCTGCTTGGCCGTCGGGGATAGGCACATCGTCCATTTTGCCGACACCCTGGGTCAATTGCTCCGCATATTCGGCCATTTTTTCAGGGTTTTTCTGCCACTCCGAATTAAAATATTCCAAAATCTCCATCCAGTTTTTTTTGGGAAAATAGGTGCCAGCCCAAACAGGATGCCCATTCGGCAAGGCAAAGGCATTCAAAGGCCAGCCACAACCATCTTCGGAGGCCAATTGGCAGGCAGACATATAAACGTTGTCCACATCGGGCCGCTCTTCCCTGTCCACTTTGATGCAGATGAAATAATCGTTCATCACCCTGGCCACTGCCGTATCTTCAAAAGATTCGTGTTCCATGACATGGCACCAGTGGCAAGCCGCATAGCCGATGCTGAGAAGGATGAGCTTGTTTTCGTCCCGTGCTTTTTGCAGGGCTTTTTCCCCCCACGGCATCCAATTGACCGGATTGTGGGCATGTTGCAGCAGGTAAGGGCTGCTTTCGTTGGCGAGCTCGTTGGTGTAGAGGTGTTCCTTGTTTTTTTCGTTTTGGGATTTGCAGCCCAGGCAAGCCATCAACAACAAGGCAGCCAGGGCAGATTTTATGGTTCGATTGCAAACACGCATAACACTGGGCATTTTTTTCAAAATTAAAGCTTATTCGCCATTGCGTTTTAAAAACAAATAAAGGCCGCCCCTCTTTCAAGGGACAGCCTTCATTTACCCGGAAGTTGATACTTTAGATTCAGTATTTGTTGAAAGAGGAGTAGGCCAAAGATGGCCTACTCTCTTTTAGTCCACATTACGGTAGTGTTTCCAATATTACATAGTTCGCAATACTGTTCACGTTAGCCGGATGGCTGAGGATGGTATTGAACAGCATCAACGATCTGTCGTTGCTTGGGCCTTGGTAGATGGCCTTGCCGTTCATGTCAACGTCAGCCGACATATAGCCTTGCGAGATATAGTTGGCTATCAGGTTAGTGTTGTCAGTATCTTGAAGTACGGTTAAAAACAGTTTATAGATATCGTTGCCGGGGCCCTGGTAGATGGTACGGCCATCGGCGTTCAAGTCGCCAGCCCACAGGTACATCCTTCCGTTCAACTGTACCTGGCCATAGTCACCATAAGTCGGGAAGGTATTGTCCGTAAAGTCCACCTCTGTGACCACTGGGCTGAGGTCAAAAGCTTCAGCCGTCATGACGCCCAAGTGGCTGCGGTGGCGCACCGATACATAGTATGGGCCTGCTGGCAGGGTTGTAAACCTCACCGTGGAAGAACCATCCAAATCTACCACATCACCGTCTCTTTGAATAAATACCGAGCGTGTGGAGGCAACGCTGTCCAGTGCCGTGCTGCTGCGTATTTCAACAAACACCCAGTCAACAATGGCGTTCGGGCCAGTGGTGGCAAACACCAGTGTACTGTCAGAAGTCGTTATCGTATCTTGTTGGGTAAGCCCGTCGCCAATCAATTCGTATGCATGAATTGAAGTACTGGTACCTTTCAAAATGCTTGGATAAGGATCCCTTCTTGGAATACCACGCTTGACGGTGTTGGCACCAACTGTAACCTGTTGGTTCCTCAAGTTGTCACGCATCAGCGAATCCAAGGCACTGGTGCTGATCTTTGGCCCTTGCAGGTTCACCCGGATAGCCAGGTTGACACCGATACAGGTTGGGCCCAGGATAGGATCGCAGGGATCGAGCGGGTTACCATTGAACACTGCATCATTGTAGCCGTCGGTTTCCTCACCGTTGTTGATGTTGTCGCCGTCTGGGTCTTCCTGGTTGTCCAGGATGCCGTCACCGTCTGTATCTTGATCGCAATTGTTGTATGAAATCAAGGTTGCGTCAAGGTTGGAGACGGTATAGTTCCAAGGACCAGAACCGATAAAGGTATCCGTTGCCACCTGGGTATTGTTCAATGTCATCCAGTCTTCCCAATAGTCGTACAATTGGTCGTCATCGTCGTCTGGGTCAACGCTGTTGATCAGGCCGTCAAGGTCAAAGTCGCAAGCAGCCGTGGTACAAGCATCGAGCACAGACAGCGTTACGACATCAGATGTATCGGCGCAAGTGCTGGTGCGGATGATCAAGCGGTATTGATAGCCATCCAGGCCATCCACCAAGGTGATCTGCAATTCTTCCGTTTTGACACCTGTGTAGAAACCGCTTGGGTTGGTACCAGTAGGCGTACCGCCAACCGTGTTCGGCAAGTTAGCCCAAGGGCCAACCGGGTTGTTCGGCCTTACTTGCCATTGGAAGGTCAATCCACCGGACGAAGCCGAAGGAATGGACACTTCAGTAGTGAAGGCATGGTCTTCATTGTTACAGATTGCGGCATCCACAGGCTGTAGGTCAATGGTGATCGGGCCTTCCACGAAGAGTTGGGCCAGGTCGCTGAATTCGTATTCGCAATTGCCAGTCCTTACTTTACAACGGTATTTGTAGTTGTAAAGGTTGGTGGTATTGGTGATACACAATTGGTTGGTGGTCATGCTGCCAGAAGCATAAGGCGCAGCGTTTGGTACGTTTGCCCAAATGCCTGTGACCGTGCTGTATTCCCACAGATATTGCACAGATCCAACTCCTGTTGAGTTATCAATTGCAATGGTGAAACAAACTGGGTCAGCGGCACAAAGTGTAACATCGTCAGGCTGATCGGTGAAGGTGATTGGACCTTCTACACGTAGCAGCGCAGTGTCGGTAATAACAGTGTCGCAAGTGCCAGACCAAGCCATTAGACGATAGAAAGTGCTATCAAGGCCAGTCAATGGAGCAATGAGCAAGGTATCCGAATTGACACCACCATAGCTGTTTACTCCGATTACGGGCGACAAGTCTGTAAAGTTTATACCATCATAGCTTTGCTGCCATTGATAAATGATGCTAACCTCACCTCCAAAGCCAGGATTGTCAACATTTGCTGTAAACATCGCTTGTTTGTCGTCGCAATTGGTGGCATCTGCCGGATCGGCAGTTACCGTCAGCGGGCCATCCACTCTCAATTTGGCGAACAAGGAGTTTACCCTATTACAACTGTCTGTCTTGGCAGTGAGCCTGAAGCAGTAGTTGTCGAGGCCGACCACATTGCTAATGGACAGCGAATCGTTCGTGACACCGCTGTAACCGTTAACGCCGCCAGAAGGCACATCTGAGAAGTTGATGCAATCAGAAGAATATTGCCATTGGTACAAAATGGTACCTGCATTTCCAACTTGGATAGCTGCAGAACCAATAAAGGTTACACCTTCCACGGAACATTGTGTAATATCATCCGGATGGTCGGAGAAGGTCACTGGGCCTTCTACGGTCAACTGTGCAGAGTCGGAAGCAATGGCGGCGCATTCTGCGGTCACAATTAAGCAGCGGAACCACCTGCCATTGAGACCAGACACGTTGGATAAGCACATATTGGCGGTTTTGGTGCCGCTATAGGTACTGTTGTTGTTCAAGTTGCCCCAAGTACCAAGGCCGTTGCCGATCTGCCACTGGTAAGTGATCAAACCAGAGTTGTCGTTTTCAGTGTTAACATCGAAACAAACCGGGCTACCGGAGCAAATAGTCCTGTCAATTGGGCCAGAAGTAGGTGTAAACCTGATCGGGCCTTCTTCTGTCACCACAGCATAGTTGGTAAAGTCAGCGTCGCAATTCGGGGTGCGGTAGCGCAGGCGGAATCGGCAACTGTCAAGGCCAACGATATTGCCAATGGTCAAAGTTGCTGTCGTAACTCCTGCATAAATATTGGGCCCGCCAGCGGCAACGTTCGCCCATGTCACACCCAAGTCACAGCTTCTTTCCCACTGATAAGTAATGGCACCAAGGCCTGCGTTCACGACTGTCGCCTGTAGTGTAACACTATTGCCGGAGCATTCCGTGATATTGTCCGGTTCGTCAATGACAGTCAAAGGACCTTCAACGAACAGGGATGCAGCATCAGAGGTGTCCCTGGAGCAAGTACCCGTCCAGATAATACAACGGTATTGGTTGTTGTCCTTGCCAGTGGTGATGCTGATGCTCAAAGAGTCGCTTTGAGTACCATTGAAAATTGTATCATTATTAAGAGGTGTCCAAGTTAAACCACCGTCTGTACTTTCTTGCCATTGATATTGGGTAATACCAGCATCAATACCCGGCTCCAACGATGTGTTTTCATCATCAATAAAGAACACGACGTTTTCATCGGAACACTGCGTAACATCCACCGGATCAAGGGTGATGTTAATTGGGCCTTCTACGGTGAGGCATGCCCTATTTGAATAGACAGCGGAACAAGTACTGGTAGTGAATTCCAGTCGGTAGCAATAGCTGTACAAGCCAGTTACGTCAGAAATGTTCAATGTCGTTGTATTGACATTCGAATATACGCCACCAGCTGTAATATCGCTAAAATTGATGCCATCGGATGATACCTGCCATTGGTAGGAGAAGGTTCCTGCTCCACTGGCCAAAGCTGCAGTGGAGGTAAAAGAAGTGGCATCGCCTGAACACAGCGTAACAGGATCCGGCTGGTCAGTGACCGTGATGGGCCCCTCAACTGTTAACGTCATAAAATTGGTGAATTCAATATTACAAGTAGAAGTCCTGGCGCTCAATCGGTAACGGCGCCCATTAAGTCCTGTTGTATTACTAATACTCAAACAACTAGTACCGGTACCGCCATAAGTCGTATTGTTGGTTAAGTTACCCCAGGTAACACCATCCGGGCTGGATTGCCAGCGGTAAATCGTGCTGCCAGCCACCCCAGGGTTGTCAAATTCGGCGCAAATCAAGACTGGGTCTTCACCGCCGCAAGAGGTGACATCGTCTGGCTCGTCAGTTACTGTAAGCGGGCCTTCCACAAGCAACCTTGCTTCCTGTGAAACGACAGAGTCGCAATCCGTTGCAAAAGCCACCGCACGATAGCGGTTGTTGTAGAGGCCAGCCACGTCGCTGATGCGCAAGGTGTCAGTGCCTGCACCAATTGTACCTGTATTGGAATGTGAGTAAACACCGCTCGGCAATGTAATGGCCGACCAGGTAACACCGTTGTCGGTAGAAACTTGCCATCCATAGGTAAAAGTACCCTGTGGGATAGAAGCCGTCGCCACGAAGACAGTATCGTTGCCGGAACACACCGTGATGTCGTCAGGATGGTTGGAGAAAGTAACGTTGCCGCTTACTTCCAGCGTTGCAAAGTTGGAGCAAACCTGGTTGGAACAAGTAGGCGTCGTATAACATACCCGGTATTGATAGCCATCCAAGCCCAATACGTTGGAAATTGCCAATGTATCAGAGCCAGTGGTTCCGTTGTTAAGCGTAGAAATTCCAGTATAGACACCAGAAGAAGGAATAACTGCCCAAGGTGCAGCCGGGTTTGCCCTGAACTGCCAAACAGCATTGCTATTGCCAGCACCTGGGTTGCTGAACTGAGAAATAAAGAACACCTCGCTGCCAGCGCAATTGGAAACATCGTCCGGATCATTGGTCACCGTGAGCGGGCCTTCCACGTCCAGTATGGCGGAGTTGGTATAAATCGTATCGCACTGGCCGGTGGAAATTTTCATCCGGTAGAGCCAGCCATCCATGCTCACGTCAATATTGGAAAGGTTGACGGTAGTAGTTGTTGCAGTTGAGTAGGTTGCACCGCCTGGGCCTACGCCATTTGCGAGATCAACCCAGCCAGAGCCTGTGTTTACCTGCCATGTGTATGCCATTGTCCCCACTGCACCTGCATTATTTGCAGCAGCGGAGAACAGGGCCGTTTCAGAATCGCAATTGGTGTAGTTGCTTGGGTGGGAAGTCACCGTAATCGGGCCTTCCACTTGCAGCAATGCCCAATCGGAATAGACCGTGTCGCAGACAGAAGTCCAGATTTTGCATCGGTAGGATCGCCCATGCAGGCCCGCCACCGTAGATATAGTCATACTGTCCGTCAATACCCGCCCATAAGGCGTCACGTTTTCGAGGTCGGCATAGGTTGCCCCACCATCACTACTTATCTGCCAATTGTAGAATATTACCCCATCCCCATCATTTTGGGTGTCAATCGTGAAGAAGGTGCCGTAATTGGAACATTCCACCACGTTGTCAGGCTCATTGGTCACCGATATGGGGCCGTGTACTTCTATTATAATTCCATCCGTGAATGCCGTATCCAGCAAACAGCCGAAGGAGTCAACAATATCAACAATTTCAAGCGTCACCGATTCGGTAGGGACAAAAGCGATAGAGTCGCCGCTGACATAGTCAATTATATCAATCGTATCGGTTCCATCTGTATAACGGATGTCATAGGGCGACCATCCACCTTCTATAACGATCCTAAAAAAGGCCGTATCGCCCAGGTCATTGGCACAAATGACATCGGCCCCGCCTATCAGTTCCATCTCCGCAGATTCGGGATGGTACGGATCGCAAGGGTCGCAAAGCGCCGAGGTATCTATGCCAGGGTCGAAAGTACCGTTACCGTTGGTATCTTCCAGACCGTTGAGGATGCCGTCGCCGTCGCAATCGTGACAGCTCCAGGCCGATGGTGCGTAGAGGTCAGTAAAACTATAAAAGGCAGGCCCGCCACCGCCGAAGTCAACAACGTCCAAGTTGTTGCCAGGGTTGGTACCCAATGAGTTTACACCAGGTGTGGCATCTGCCACATCAGGGCAGAATGGGTCTGAAACACCTGCCAGCGTATTACAGTCAATTAAATAGATTGAGTCAGGGCAAGCCTGTAACCTATCAAAAGTAAATAGCAATGTTTCCGAGCCAGATACATAATTTATATCTGCAGTACCACCTTCTAAGCCGAAGGAGACGTATTGCATGGTAGGATTTTCTGCTGGCGAGACTACGGTACCACTTGCAGAGGACCAGATGCCTGCTCCTTGGAGGTTAGGCCCCGACCATAAAAACCCAGCGGGCATTACGATTGTCACCTGCCCCGCTGCTGTGTAAGCATCATCCGTCGGGGACACACCAACCGGGCGTACATAGACACCCCAAGTATCATCATCAATGAGTTGAAGTTTCATCTCGAGTTGAGCGAAGACCGAGCTAAAACCCAACACCACAAAGGATACCAGGAGTATCAGTTTAGGGTAAATGTTGGATCTGTACATAATTTTTTTGTTTTAAAATGATTTAAGTATGTGGACTTTAAAAAAATGATTGCCTTATATAAAGATGTGAGAAGTGAGTGGCGAGGAGTGAGGACGGGCGATGCTGCCATTGGCAATAGCCAGCGCTTTGCAGTCCACGTTTTCTCAATTTCCGTAAAACCAAATCACTTCAAAGGGGGGGGAAGGATTTCAACAAAACAAAATCTACGCTAAGGACTTAAAACCAAAAAAGCCAGTGGCTTTTGGCCATTAGCTGAGGGGGATTAAAAAGGGCATTTCCGTCCCGAACAAAAAATCCGGGACGGGAAGGCTGCCCGAAAAAACACTATAAACCCAAAATTTTTCTTGAGGCGTATGCCATAAAAAGTTTGGCCAGTTCGCTCATTATTCTTTGTAAGTTTTCAAGTAAAACGCTTAGTGTGAAGAAAGACCAGTCATTTGCGCCAGGTACCAAAGGCCCCTGTGCATGAAATATATCTTATAGTTATTTACAAAAAAGAAATCCCTGCCACGTGGTCACACGGCAAGGTTCGCTGCCTACTCTTTTTCACCAGTGCCAAAGGGCGTTGAAAGTGAAAAGCGCCAATCATAGCTAAAAGCTTGGCAAAGTGTGGCGGAGTAACATTTCTTCATGTAAGGTAACATTTGTTCAAGTTCAAGTTCAAGTCTATTGCCGTTGCCGACAAAAGGGGTAATGAAAGGAATGTTATAAAGGGAAAATATTGAGGGAGGAAAACTAAGGGGGAAAGTTGTTTTTGTCTTTTGGCAATTGTTGTGCCAAAGTACCGACAGCAAAAGGGAAGCATTTGAAAGTAGGCAGTGTTTTTAAAAAAAATAGCAACAATCGTTTGAACAGGGCAAATCGGGCTTACCGCCGCCAGGATTCTGTGAGCAGTTCTCCTACTTCCCCAGCGATTTCCAAACCCGCATTCCGGCCAATACCTTCGAACAAAAGTTTTTCCTTTTCAAAAAAGCGGACATGGAGCTTGCCCTGCATACTTTCGTTCACCTTGCCCGTCATGTCGCCGGTGATGGGGGAGACCAGTTTGGCTCCGGCTGCCTGTTCTCCCACTATTTCAAGTCGGTATCGCTTGTCCCGAAAAGCAAGCGACACCGTTTTTTCGCCCAAGGCAGCTTTCATCTTCGCACCCGTGTAGGTGGCAAAGCGGTAGAGCCTGCCGCCCCATTGAAAGCCCACGATGTAGCCGATGAAATAGCTGCCCAACCAGGGGATGCGGGCCACAGAGGCCATTACGCACATTTTTTCGCCCATTTCAAAATGATTGGACTGTAGCCAAATCCACGAACGGGGAAACGAAATACCCCAGTCTTTTTCCACATAGCCTACCCCACCCGAAAAATCGGACGGTTTTCCATGCACGATCATTTCACCCTCCAAATGGTGGTGCAGGCTCACCACACCGTGGTAGCATTCCATAAAAGGAACAAAAGAATACCAACCCATGATGCCTGGAGCGCCCAGCATCTTAGGCCAGGGCGTGCGATTTTGGAAAGTGAGGCGGCCTTTTAATTCAGGTAAGTCAAGCGCAAGGTGATGGGCTGAAAAAGAATTGTTGCCGAGTTGGAGGTAAAAATCCTTGGGCGAGGCATGAAACGCCCCCGCCTCAAAATGGTGGTAACTGGCCTTGCAATTTTTGCCGTCCAGCACCTGGATGAAGGCGTGCTGCCCACCGTCTTTTGATTTTGAAATGCCTGGAATGATGGCAAAAACATTTTGTTCTGCTGCATCCACTATTTTAAAATACCATCCTTCGAAGTAACGCTCTTGCCGGCCCCAGCCGTGGTACATGTCAGGATTCCAAACGGCACGCCAACGGCGGAGGGTGTTTTTCATATCAGCAGGCTAAATTGTTTAACGAATGATAGTATGGCACATTTCCTAATTTTGCCAAAATTACATCCTACCCAATGAAAAAGGCGATAAGTATTTTGTTCACCACGTTGGTGTTTTTATGCCATGCCGCCGCCGATCAGGTGGACGATATTTTCCAACAAGCCAACAATGCCTACCAACAGAACGACTTTGCCAAAGCCGCACAACTGTACCAACAAGTTTTAGGGGAGGGTTACCGTTCAGCGGAACTGGAATACAACCTGGGCAATACCTATTATAAAATGGGCGAATTGGGAAAGGCCATCCTGCATTTTGAGCGGGCACTGACCCTCTCTCCCAATGATGCTGACACCAAATCAAACCTCGATCTGGCCCGCTCCCAGGTAAAGGGCGAGTTGGACGAGTTGCCCGAATTCTTCCTCACGGCCATTTGGAAAAAAGGGCGGGGCGCCTTATCGTCGAGCATTTGGGGCATTGTGGCACTGGCGCTGTGGTGGCTTGCTTTCGTGGGATTTGCCGTATGGCTGTTGGGCAAAAACAGGAAACAGAAAAAAAACGGGTTTTTCGTAGGCATTGTTTGCCTCGTACTCAGCATCGTGCCTTTCTCTTTGGCGCTCAGCCGGGTGGCCTACGAACAAAACACTGGCCAGGCCATTTTACTGCAAGAAACTACCCCACTCCGCAGCGCCCCCGACAAGGACGGCTCTGAAATTTTGACCCTTTACGAAGGCACTAAAGTGCAACTCCTCGACTACCTCAGCGGCTGGTGGCAAGTGAAATTGCCGAACGGCGAACGGGGCTGGCTGGACGGCAAGGCTTTGGAAAAGATATGAAAAAGTACCGCCGGACTTATACGGCGTTCTCTTTCGCCGAATGAACGATACCGCCGCCATCGTACATGAGGGGCAGCAGTTTTTGCGTGAGGAAATAAACGCCTTTGAAATGGACGTTCATAAAGTCATCGAACTGCTCCTCTCTGGCCTGCGACACGGGAATGGTAGCGCCCATTCCAGCGTTGTTAGCAAAATGTCATTATCTGCTCATTCCTTTTGCTTCCAATTTTCTCACTTCAAAATCCGCCGCCGTCGTGAGTTATTCCAATCCAAGTACCAGTAGTATCGAAAGGGCGATGTTGAGTTTTTGCAGCACCGGCAAATAGGACAAACCCACCTGCGTGAAGTACACGAAGTTGCAAATATATAGTGACAGCAGGCACAGCACAGATAGGATGATGAAGGGCAGCAACCGGGCCTTAAACGTGAAAACAGTTATGTAGAAAATGGAAAGCATGAGCAGCGTGCCGGACAATGTGGCACCCAAATCATGCAACGGCGTGGCCATGAACGGCCCGAAGGCCATCGCCCCTGTGCCAGCAAATTTGATGACATGGGAAGCGCCTTTTAACGGGATTTTTTTGGAAAAACGGATGAAAAACATGGCCACGCTGAAGCACAAAACCAGCACCCCTGCAATAGCCCAGGGTAGGGCGGGGTTGTCCGGCATGCCGTTCACTGCCACGGGGATGAGGAGGTTGCAGAGGTAGTTGTGCCGCCAACTGAAACCGATGGAATCGGCCATTACACGGCGAAGGACTGCGTGTTCCGAATTTATCGGGACGTGCGTTTCTCGAAGGACAAATCGCCGTACAAGACCCATTTCGGGGCACATGTGACCGCTGCCGCCAAAAAATCGGAAATCCATACCAAGGCAGGCTGCAACCTCCACCTCGAACCGGGTGGCGAAAGCTTCTTAGCTGTCGGGGCGTACCTTCCTGAAAGTCAAATCAATGGCTTAAAGCGATTCGGCAAGAGATTGCATACAATACCGCTGAGTTCAATTCCATTCTCAATTAACATCGTGTCCAATTCAAATAAGCTCTACTGGAAAATATCGGCCACTTTCCTCCTCGTGATGGTGGTGCTGGGGGGAGTTTATGTGCTTGTGAGCGCCTACACCTACCGCAACTATACCTTGGAGACGAGCCAAAAACTCCATGCCCACTTGGCCGACCATATCGTGAAGGAGACCAAGCCGCTCGTGAACGGCAAGCCCGAAACATCCGCCACGCACGACAAACTGTGTTTAGGCTCATTTGAGGCCAAAAAAGGGTGTGTCTAAACACGGTTCGTCACCTCATGGACTTTATTGATTCTGTATGTGTATTCGAGGCCTCCAAACACACAAACACGAAAGCACACAAACACAAAATTCAAGGCATCAAAGGCAGCGGATCAACCGTGGATCTTGAAAACCAACTGTTTTCATAAACGCCGAAATGCAGGTGCGGAATAGTCCCTTTTGCATTGCCAGTAGTCCCGACCGTGCCAAGTTCATCCCCTTCCACCACATCGTCTCCTTCCACTACCAACTGGCTATCGAGGTGGGCATAGTAGTAAATGTAGTCCCGTTTCTTGTCGTGTACCCATACCTGTTTGCCGCCCAGCCCAGCTTCCTTTACGCTGACGACCTTGCCTTTAGAAACGGACAAGACCGGGGTGCCCCTTTTGGCAGAAATGTCAATGCCCTCGTGAATCCTGGCCCCATTGTCACGTGGATCGCCAAAATTGCTGATGATGTGGCTGCGGCTTTTGCCCAAAACCGGGAAAATCAAACCCGCTGCCGAATAGGTAAAAGCAGTATTTCTGTCTTCTTCGGCACTGGTCTCTGATGCAGTGGGTGTTTCGGAATTGGATCTGTTGGAATGGGCTGTATTGATGAAGGTTTCGAGATCCCGCAAGCCTCCGCAAGCGAAGAACATCATGCCCATGAACAGTAAGACAACCTGATGTTTGTTCATAAAATTCTCCTGTGATTGGTGAAGTTTTTTGAAAAAAACCGTTTAAAAAACACCTAAGAACGGTTTTGGGTGAGTGAAAAATTGTTAGGGTTGTGGTAAAATTCCAAATGGCAGCCAGACGCTTGCCCATCTTCATTCACTTCCTATCATCAAATTGCAGCCCCTGATATCGCTGTTGTCCAGCCTTCCCAGCACCTCAAAAGTGCCGTCTTCCCATACCCGTCCCAGGTCGTCGGTGGCGATGAAGCTACAGGTGTCAACATTGGCGAGGTCCATGATATTCAGGGCACCCGTTTTGCCAAAAGCCTGCGGGGCGAAGGGGTCGCTGATTTCACGGGCAAACACTCGTATGGTGGGGCTTTGGTGAAATCGGCCATTGCTTTTGGAATAAGCCTGGGAAAACAATTCTGTCATGCCATATTCTGAATGGATGGCATGGGTGCGGAAGGCTCTTTTCAGTTCATCGTGCAGTTCTTCCCTGGTGAGTTCCTGGCGGCGGCCCTTCATGCCGCCCGTTTCCATAACGATGACCTTCGTTAAATCAAGGTCAAAACGCTCGGCCAAATCGAGCAGGGCAAAACTGACGCCCAACAAAAGTACGGGAATGCCAGCGGCTTGCATTTCGCCCAAAACCTTCACCAGTTCCTGTGTGTTTTTTAGAAAAAAACCACTTTGCGGGTATTTTGACAAGGCGATAAAATGTTCGGCCATGTAAATAAGCGACGAGCCAGTGCGTTCGAGATAGGATGGCAAAAGTGCCAGCACACAATAATTGGAAGGGTCGCCATAAAATGACCGAAAGCCCTTGACGGTGTTGTTTTTATAAAAAACCAAATCCCGCACGGGGTGTCGGCTGGTGCTTGCACCCGTAGTGCCGCTGCTGCTGAAAATGGCCGCTTCTTTCCACTGGCCCGTTTTCACGGTGTAGTTTTTGAAAAACTGGATGGGCAGAAACGGAATTTGGCCCACTGATAGGATGGAGGAAATTTCGAGCCCCAACAAAGCGCAATAACGGGCATAAAGCTCGTTGTGAAGAGCCTGGAACTGAAATACTTCCAGCGCCAGTTCATCGAACCCGCTGCCCGAAAAATCCTGTACTTTTTGAAAAATAAGTTCCCTATGTTGTTCGTATGTCATTTGGGCTGTTTGGTGGTGGAGGCTTGGCGTTCCGCTTTCCATTTACCGTATATAATGCCTAATTTTCCAAGCTGAAATAATCGCATACAATGAATATAATGCAACGCTTTAACAACCTGACTATCTATTTTCCCCTCGTTTTTTTGGTCGTTTTGGCCGCTTGTGCCAAGCCCCCGGAGTACCCCGTTGAGCCGGCAATTGAATTTGTCAGTTTGTCAAAGGATACCATGAACAGGGCCTATGAAGGTTTTCAAGGAAAAATGGATAGAACTGATTCCATTTTTGTCACATTTTCGTTTACGGATGGCGATGGCGACATTGGCGAAACTGACCAGATTTTTATCATTGAAACCCGAAATGATTTGACCGTCCCACCGAAAAAACTCGGCATTCCCGTGGTGCCAGAACTGGGTGCCTCCAATGGCATCAAAGGTAAAATAACGGCCAAATTAAGAACCGTTTGCTGCGATTACAACGACCCATTGGCCATTCCTTGTGTGGATATCGTGGACTCTATCCGCTATCAACCGATCAATTTTGAAATATATATCACTGACCGAAAAGGCCACCAAAGCAATACCATCAAATTGCCCCCGATATATATCAAATGCGATTACGTGGAATGAGGGGCCAGCTTTTGCTTTGTAAAATTGAAAAAATAATTAAGCCACATTGATTTATAAAAAACTGTTAATCAATGCTTTGCAAGTTCATAGTTCATCGTTCATCATTTGCTTTGCTGCCTGCACCACTGATTTCGCATTTCCAACAAAAATATCCTCCCCATCTACGATGACCGGGCGTTTCAGGAAAGTGTATTCCTGCAAAATGTAGTCACGGTAGTCCTTTTCCGTCAGTTGCTTTTTGTTGAGGCCCCACTCCTTGTATTTCAGCGCCCGCTTGCTGAACAAAGCTTCAAACGAGCCTGCTTTTCCCTTGAGCCAATCCAGGTCTTCCGCTGAAATGTTGTCTTCCTTAATGTCCTGTTTTTCAAAACTTTCCAGCCCTCCCAGTTCTTTGATGATGCCCGCACAAGTGCTGCAGGAAGATAAATACCAGATTTTTCTCATTATTTTTTTGACTTTTGAGGCGCAATTTTAGGAAGAAAGACTGGCAGTTTTCAGTTCACTCCCGATAGCAATCGGGAACAGTCCACAGTTCACAGTCTTCAGTCTTCAGTTGGGGGCAAAGCGGATATTCCCAACTTGCTTCATGACGGCGAATTGAAAACACCCTCAATGATGGGTGTTAAGAAAATTTTTATGATGTCGAATTTACTCATTTCTCGATGCCGCCACACTTGTCCCGTATCAAAGGTCGGAAAGGCGGCAGGTTTCATAAAAAATCATAAAAAATCTGCGTCTTTCTGCGTCAAAAAATCTGCGTCAAATTTTTCTTAACACCCCTAACCTCAATCGTCAATTTTCCACCCTTATGAAAATACCTGAATCAGAACTCGTCTTAAATCCCGACGGCAGCATTTACCACCTCAACCTGCATCCGGATCAAATTGCCGACACAATTTTCCTCGTAGGCGACCAGGGCCGTGTCCCGAAAGTGTCGAAGTATTTTGAAAAAATAGAACACCAGGTGCAAAAGCGGGAGTTCATCACGCACACGGGCTGGTTGGGCAACAAACGCCTCAGCGTCATTTCCACGGGCATCGGCCCCGACAACATTGACATCGTGGTGAACGAACTGGACGCCCTGGCCAACATTGACCTAAAAACAAAAGCGGTCAAGGAGAAATTGACCACGCTCCGCCTCATCCGCCTCGGCACCTCCGGCAGCCTGAGCGAGGCAATCCCGGTTGACCATCTCGTGATTTCAGCTTATGGTATAGGCCTGGACAATATGTTGTCCTTTTACGGCTATCATCCCGATGCAGGGGAAACGGAATTAAAGGACACTTTCACCGATTTTATTTCCTCTTTTGAAATGTCGCTGCGCCCCAATGTCGCCAGGGGCAGTGAGGCGCTTTTGTCCTTGCTAAAAGAAGGCCTGACGGTGGGCATCACCATGACCTGCGCTGGCTTTTACGGCCCCCAGGGCAGGCGGCTCCGTCTGGGCAGCATCATTGACACCGATTTTTTCCGGCAAGCGGGGAATTTTAGTTTTCAGGGATTGCACCTGACCAATTTTGAAATGGAAACCGCCGCTATTTTTGGACTGGCCAAGCTATTGGGCCACGAAGCCACCTCCTGCAATGCCATCCTGGCCAACCGGGTAAGCAATGTATTTTCCAAAAATCCAGCGGCTGCCGTGGAAAAGCTCATCCAAAATGTGTTGGAAAAAGTAGTGAATGGCTAAGTGAGGGCTTCTTGTTCCCTTATTTTCTTTGCTGAAACAAATTTTCCGACCATAGCGTAAATTTGCCCGCCCTTTCCTTTTTCCTAATAAACTGATTGATAGATAAACGCATTTAAAATCAATACTTCAATTACTCAAGTCGCTGATTTTCAATAAAATGACTTCAATGACGAATGACTTTCAATGACGTTTATCTATAAAAGCCACAAACCCTGTCTGCCAAAGGCAGGCATCAACCACAACGTATGTCCAATGTACTCGTACAGCCACTTTCCAGGCTTGTAATGGAAATGAACGAAAGCGCCACCATCCGCATGGCGCAACTCTCCCGTGACCTTAAAGCGAAAGGCCACGATGTGATTGACCTTAGCTTGGGGGAACCAGATTTTGACACACCGGTCCATATAAAGGAGGCGGCCAAACAAGCACTGGACGCTGGTTTTACCAAGTACACCCCCGTGCCGGGCTTGGTGGAACTGCGCCAGGCCATCGTTGAAAAATTCCAGCGTGACAACGGGCTGCATTTCAACATCAACCAAATTGTGGTTTCAAACGGGGCCAAGCAGGCCATCGCCAACCTTGCCCTTGCCCTGCTCGATCCGGGCGACGAAGTGGTTATTTTTGCCCCATATTGGGTTTCCTATTATGAAATCGTGAAAATGGCGGGTGGCGTGCCTGTACCAGTTTACGCAGGCATTGAGCGAGATTTTAAAGTGACACCCGAACAAGTGGCCGCTGCCATCACGGAGCGCACAAAATTCGTCCTGTTTTCCTCGCCCTGCAACCCAACGGGATCCGTTTATAGCCAGGCAGAATTGGAGGCCATCGCAGCCGTAATCGCCCCGCACGAGCATGTTTTTATTGTTTCAGATGAAATTTACGAGTATATCAATTTCCAGGGCAGCCATGCCAGCATAGGGGCCATTGAAAGTGTAAAAGATCGCACTGTCACGGTAAACGGTTTTGCCAAGGGTTTTGCCATGACAGGCTGGCGGCTTGGCTATTTGGGCGCCCCTGAGTTCATCGCCAAGGCATGTGCGAAAATTCAGGGACAGTTCACTTCCGGTGCAGCATCTTTTAGCCAAAAAGCAGCGGCACATGCCCTTTTGGCAGATATGGCACCCACCTGGAAAATGCGGGGCGAATTCCAAAAACGCCGTGATTTCTGCATCGGCCTTTTGCAACAAATCCCCGGTTTCAAAGTGAACCACCCCGAAGGGGCCTTTTACATCTTCCCCGACATCAGCCACTATTTTGGCACCAGCTATGGCCAAATGGTCATCAATAATGCCGACGATTTCTGCGAATACCTGCTGCAAGTAGGCCACGTTGGCACGGTGGGTGGCTGCTCCTTCGGCGCCGATAATTGTTTCCGCCTATCCTATGCCGCCTCAGAAGAGAATTTGAAAAAAGCCATCCAGCGCATCGGCGAGGCAGTGGCTAAATTGAAGTGATGGTGAGCCACGAATTGCACGTAATTTATTAGTGCAAATTCGTGCAATTCGTGGCTAAATAAACGGGTTACAGGCCAATAATTTTCCGCTCCAACAAGCTCCCCTTGGCGAATTTTACCAATAAATTTTCCAGCACCGCCATCGCCTTTTCCAGCCCTTCATTTCCACCCAAATCAAAAAACACAACCAGAAATTGTTTGGTCTCCGGCGTCACCATCGTCCGGTGGCTGTCGCTGGTCGGGCTGCCGAAAGCACCTGCTTCGTCCCGCAAAATAGGCAGGCCATCAATATTTAAAATCCCCCTGCCGATGGCCTCATAAGGCTCGCCCGCTTCGCCCCTGCCAAAACGGATATTCCCACTTATTTTGTCGAAATCATAGCCCCCGATGGAGTAACCCGTTTGCACAGAAACGAGGTTGAGGCAGTCCACGGCATTGCTGACCTGGTAAAGGCCCTTGCCCTGTACCACCCGCCTGAGCAGTGCCTCGGCAGATGGGCGGTAGCGGCTGGGGTCTTTGCCCAATGCCTTGTAGGCTTCACGGGCTGCCAGCAGTGGGGTCAGTGAGTGTATTTCATCCAAGGCCAATTTTTCCTGTACCTGTTCCAATTCTTTTTGGATAAAATGAAGAAGTTCAACACTGGAAGGCGCTACTTTTACCTCCACCAAAGCGCAGCCCAAGCGGGCGGCAGGGCAGTTTTGGCGAAGGTTTTCATCGAAGGATATAAGGGGAATGCCCATTTTGACTGAAGGTTAAGAACGTGGCGGAAAGTTAGTTCCGATACGCTTAGCACATCATTTTTTAAGTTCCTTTAAGTGTAGAGGGCATGGGGTTTGGGGCGAAGCCTCCGATTCCGATAGCTATCGGAACCCTTCCCCGACGAGCTCCCGATTGCTATCGGGAAAGGCGGCGAGGAGGGGCAAATGTTTTAAGAAACTTTAAAAATGAAGTTCTTAGCTTGCCACGAACGGCCAAGTTTTTCAATAAAATATTGCCATAAATATATGCACATGAAAGACACCATCAACTGGGGCATCATCGCCCCTGGACGGATTGCCCACAAATTTGCCCACGACCTCCAATTGGTTGAAAATGCCCGCCTCCATGCCGTCGCCTCCCGTTCCTGGCAGCGTGCCTCCGATTTTGCCAGGGAATACCACGTGCCACATGCCTTCGGGAGCTACGACGAATTGCTTTCCTGCCCCGATTTGGACGTGGTCTATATCGCCTCGCCGCACAGCGAGCACTATGCCCATACGCTGATGTGCCTCGAAAACAGAATCCCTGTCTTGTGCGAAAAACCCTTGGCCATGAACTCGGCCCAAGTGCGGCAAATGATAGCCACTGCCCAGGCCAATGAAGTCTTTTTTATGGAGGCAATCTGGACAAGGTTTATCCCCGTGTTTGAAGAAACAAAACGCCTGGTAGGGGAGGGTATCATCGGCGGCATCAAAACCGTGCGGGCGGACTTTGGCTTTCGGGCAGCGTTTCCGCCGGAGCACAGGCTGTTCAATATGGAATTGGGCGGTGGTGCCCTGCTCGATGTTGGCATTTACCCCATCTTTTTTGCGCTCAGTTTTTTGGGCAAGCCCGATGTCGTACAGGCTACAGCGGTTTTTGGTGAAACAGGTGCCGACGACAGTTGCGCCATGCTATTTTCTTACAACAACGGCAGCTTGGCCATCCTTGATTCTTCCTTGCAGGTAAAAACCGATACCGAGGCATTTTTATATGGTGAAAAAGGCACGCTAAAATTGCACAGCCGCTTCCACCACGCCGAGGAAATGTCCATTTCATTTTACGACAAACCCAGCGAAAGCATGGGGATGAAATACACCGGGCACGGCTATTTCCACGAAATCGTGGAGGTAATGGACTGTTTAAAAAAGGGCAAAAATGAAAGCGAAAAACTGCCCCACCGCTTTAGTTTGGAAATGATGGAAGTGCTGGACTGGGTGCGGCGGGAGGCTGGGATTGTGTATGGTGTTGACAGTTTGTTCGTTTGAAAAAGTGGGCCTGCGTGGCTTTAAAATATTGGAGAAATTGTCTATTCCTAAAATAACCTGTCAGGTTTGCGGACAAAACCGCCGTACTTGGAGCAGGGACCTCTGTTTTTTTGTACATCGGAATTGGCTGACGGCGGGATATGATGGGTATTGCAGCACACGGCAGTCATTCCAGATAGCTATTGGGACGTGACGAACCTGCCGTTTTTTGATGGCCAGGTGGTGGGCCCCAGCGGGCTAAGGCTGGATGCTCGGTAGTGCGCCGCAAGTGCCGTTGCGCTCAACACTTCTAATGGCTAAAGTTGTAGAAAGCTTATTTTCAACGATTTACGAATTTAGTCATTTTCCGCATGACGGCATTTTGGCAGTCCGATACTTGCTCGAACTGTGGGTTTTTCTCACAAGACAGGGGCGTAACTGTTTGGAAGGTGGGGAAGACTTACGCCAACGGGTAAACTATGTAGCGAAATAAAGGCCGTCCTGGTTGGGGTGGCCTTTTTTCATGTGCGGGAGTATGTTTTGAGGTTGATATCTGGGAAGTGGAATTTTGATGCGCCAGGGTTCAAAGTGCAAAACACAAATAGAAAATCAAACTAAAAAAAGCTGCAAATGAGACAAGGCCAACGAGCGAGATTAGACAGCCCAAAGTAAGCTCATCCCCTCCATGCCCTGGATTTTGGAGCCAATTCAATCCTTTTTTGTAATTAAATAATTTGTAAATGAACCATAAGGTATAATAGCCAAATACACCTATTATGACCCTTCTAAAAACAATTTCTACTATAAAATTCAAGAATAGTTCCATCAGCATTCATTACCCAATGTTGCCAGCGTTCCATCAGTTCCAAATTTCACCCGCATCAGTCTTGAAAGGTACAACGCTTGCTCGACCTGTTGCCTACATCAAAGGCCGTGGTTGAATGAATGGAGCTAGAAGTCTTGTAGCGACTTGAGAGCTTTTGTTTATATCATCTCGTCTGTCATTCGTGCATCAGAAAAGTATTCCATTTTTACTTCCGACAATTCATTTTTAATCTGTAAAGCTATTTCTTTTCCTTCTCGGTCAAGCTCATTAATAATGTTATCATCAGTGAAGCCATTGTAATGCTCGTTTTCATATTTTGACAACCACTCATTTAACCTTTGTTTAGCTGCCAAACTTAAACCTAAGTCTTCAGGGTCTATATAGCCACCTTCGTGCTTATCTCTAACTCCTGTGCCACTTAATGCAGCATCTATAACTAAGTATCTCATTGCTGGACTATTTAATAGGTCTGAAAAATCTATGATCAATAATACGGTCTTTAGTAAGTCCGATTTCAAAAACTCCATTTTTACCATTCATTGTCCCTGATTGTTGGAAAATTTTATACCCATTATTTTTAAAAATTGGATTGGTTGACAATATTGCATCATCGAAACTATATGGGAAGTTATGACTAACAGGGTCTTGTACTGCTCTCATTCTAACTCTATCAGCATATTTAAAGCTATGTTTAAATACGCTTGTTTCCCCCTTAGTAACAACAGAACTAAATCCTAAGTTCAGACTCCGACGGTAAGTAAAACCTAAAGTAGAGGATGCAATTGTTGCTCCAGCTGCTTCAATAGGAATTAAAGAAGCAATTGTTTGGTTAATCTCTAAAACCGGATAGATAATTTCACCCAATCCTGCGTTAGCCTGGGCCCAATCATATAATTTCCTACCATCTTTACTTAATGGAACCAAGGGATTGTTAGATACAGAGCTACTTTTTGTGCTACTAATCATTAAGTTTTGGGAGCCCCTATTGATCATCATCTGCCATCTGGCTACAAGCATTGCAATTGCAGAAGTTAAATCTGGACAGCAATTTGACTGTGACGAAGGAATTAGATCAGTGTCATTCCCAGCACCATTTCCAAAAACTCCAAAGATTCCGGCAAGCCATTTATTCGATTCACTCCAATCCATACCAGCTGGATCCGTAACAATTATTGGATTATCGGCAGCATACTGATATGTACTCCAATTACTATATTTTGCAGCCAAGGGATCTACCCCCAAAAACCTCCCTATCTCACTATCATAAAATCTCGCCATTCGATAGTCAAACTGTGTATTTTTATCCCGTTCATTTTCAGTGCTGATGAACCGCTCTTTGTCTGTACATTCGAAATTACGCAGGATTTTGCCATAAGGAAAATAGTCGCCAACGAATTCGAGCTTGTACTTGACATTGTTTGGGTTAAGGCCGAAAGTGTTGAATACGATCCGGGTATTGCCAAGGTAGTCTAGCACATAGTAACTTATTTCTGGAGGGGCAGGGTAGTCGCCGTCAGGGTATTCAATGAACTTATTATTTTCAGGGGTCGGATCTTCGGTCAATTGCATGATCAGGGCTTCAGATCGGATGGCCAATACACCATTAACGTCCAACACTTCTGGTTGACGTCCATTATACTGAACCAGATAAGACTGGTTGGCACTCTCGATCTTTACACTCCGTATGATCTCATAATCGCCCGGCAACTGCTCCAATTCTTCATTTAGTAAATAGATGAAAGTTTTGTCGCAGAGCCTTACGCTGTTTAACCGGTTCGGCAAAGTTAACACTCCTGTCGACATCCCCTGCATGTTTTGCCGTAAAAGTTGGGCAGTATTGTGCTGGTTTTCGGCATCTTGATCCGGGCAAATCAAGTTCCCTTTCTCATCGCATTGGAATCCAAGTACATCATAGGATTTTGCCTCGGGCCTGAAATGTAGAAAGGTTTCCAAATCGGGCAACAACTGCCAATACCCCAAAGTTTGCCTGTATATCCAAAAATCTTGTTGGTCATTGATCACATCAATGCTTCCCAAGAGCTTGAAACTGGTAGTGATGAGATGCATTTCATTCTGGAATACATACCTTTCAATTCCATTGCAAAACCTGATTTTATAAAGTTTATTAGGCAGAGGGAGTTGGTCAGGGTGATGGGCATAGTGGATAGCAGATAGCGTGAGTGCTACATTTGATGGATAGATTTGGGAAAAATCCTGTTCTGTGCATTGTGGTAAGCCTTCGTCGCAGGGTTCGACACATGATTCGTATCCGTTGATAGAAATGTTCCACTGTGTATTTCCTAAGTATGGTTGAAGACCATTAAAATCAACTTGGCTGGGCGCCCCCCCATTTATCGAAAGCTCGAAATTTTGTGATGCGTTTGCGACTTCAATTTGTGAAAGTATTTGATAAAAGCCCTTAAGCGAAGACAAAGATTCCAATAGGATATATGTTTCTGTCATGTCGCACAAGCGGATTCGTAGAATCCTGGTTGGAAATGTTGGATTGGAGGGAACGCCAAGAGAGGCATGTTGCTGCTCTGACATTTCTTCCGTGCAGGTTTGTGCATCGTTGGTACAAGAAATTTGAACGCAAGAGTTGTATCCTTCAATCTTGTAACTTTCCGCTGGATGCTGGCTACGGAATGTTAACATTTCACTCAGATTGACAGACTGGGCTATACCATTGACTTCGATAGTAAACTGTTGTCCCAGATTCGTGATATTGATTTGCTGAAGAATGTTGTAGTTGCCGTAAATATAGGGTAGTTCATCGTGCAGGATGTAGAATTCATCTCCATAACAGAGTTTAATACGTAGCAATTTGGTTGGCAAGATTAAGGAGTTGGGGTCATTGATGTAAGTGAGATTTTGCAGGGCTATCTGTTGTGCGGCTGTCATGGCTGGATTACAGAGTGGGGTAGCTGAAGTACACCCACCATCATCACGAATGTCGCCTTGGCACCAGGTAAATTCTATTTTTGCGGCCCTATCGGGGCCGTAAACATACCATGCAAGGCGTCCTGTGCCAATATTATAAACTGCTATCTCCCTGCCACTGGCATCTCGAATATAAATTTCCTCATCATTAGATTTTTTATAAATTCGTGCGTCATTGATATCGTAAAGGTAGTTGTCAGGCGTACCGCCAAGCAACAAAAATGGATAGCTACCACGGCCATACCATACATCATTTATACCTTTGTCAGAATGCACCTTCATACCTCCATTAGCATAGTATTCAAAGGAGGAACCATTTTGTTGAGAACTATAACCTGAAAGTTTATTTGAACCAGGAAAATAACCGAAAGTGTAGTCATCTAAAAGGAACTGGTGGTTTTGTTGGTCATAGTCGAACCACCGTTTGATTCTTTTGAAATTTCCAGCCGCATCATACTCGTATTCTTCGTCTCCAAATTCATCCCCGTTGATAGCGCCACTTGGCAGGTCATTGTACAATAGTTCTGCGTTTGCAGTAATTAAACGGTTTAGGTTGTCGTATTGATAACGGTAAAATGTTGGAAATTGAAAATTGTCTGCTGGTTCATTTACAACATCCAATGGTGTATTTCCTGCATGTAATTTGTAATTCGATATGGTTTCATTAATATTTCCATTATAATTTACACTTGATAGTCCTGTTGTTTGCTCGTCATAGAGCAAGTCCATGTCAAACAGTTCGCTTTTCATATTGGACAGTCTAAAGCGTTCATCATAATCATAGCCGATTTGCAATACTTTGATGGTAGTATTGTCAATTTTATCGTAGAATATCTTACTATCTAACCCACCAGTTACATAGTTATACCCATAGGAGGCGATTTGTTGATGGATTCCACTACCATTTAGGGTGCCACCAATTGAAGTTACATTATTCCAATTATCATATCGGTAGCTATAAACAAAATCGTAAATAAGGTTAGCATTTAAATCCAGTGTAACCTCTTCTGGGCTGCCAAGGTTATTGATATTTTCATAATGAATAGAAAAAGCTCTTCCTTTTAGTCCATTTGTTATCCCGGTTTCTTGAAATTGAGAAAGTTCTTTGTTGATAAAACCAGCAGGGGTATAAGAATAGTAGTGCATTTCAATCAGTATTCCAAAAAAGTCATAATTGTTGACATGTGCTACCCTCCCAATCAATCCTCCGTATCCCGAAATTTCACTTTCGGTGTTATTGAGCATTAGGTTATCAAAAGAGGTTTCCCGGGTATTATAAAACCATTCCTTTTCTTTTATCCCTCCACCATTAATGGCCCCCTTTAAACGATTTTGGATATAGGAGTAGGTAGTTCCATTTTCTATCCATGAATTGCCTTCATATTCCAGGAGATCTGTTATTCCATCTACGTTTCTAGCTTGGACAATCATACGTCCAAACTTATCATAATTCATAGCATAAACAACCCCATCTCCATCCTTTCTAACGACGGTTAATCCCACTTGATTGAAACCGTACTCGGAGATGCCCTCGTCAGGCGTTTGAATGTTGAAAAGCTGGCCTAAATAGTTATAGTTGTAAAAGCTTTCATTGGCGTTTGGATCAGACACTTTTTTCACATTGCCATGGCTGTCATATCTAAATACTGTTGAGGATACAACGGGGGCAGGTGTTGGTCCTGGGGCATAAGCAGCAGTACCAACAGAAGCAACTTTTTGCCCTATTGCGTTTGTAAACTCAATAACAACTTTTTCGTCTTCATCTATTGTTTTTGTTCTCCAATATGATCCTTCCGGGATGTAATCAGAAGCTAAGGGATTTGTTACTTCATTCAATAATTCACCTTTATCAACGAGAGTGTGTTCATATCGCATAGCATTGTCGCCTAATGCATCTAAGGTGTATTTTGAAGATCGCAAAATGTTTGAACGGGGAGCTGGTTCATAATAGAATTCTGCATTGGCTATACTTGGTAAATCCCCATTAATGGTTAAGCCTGCTCCTGGTTTGATTTTGATAATTGGCCTATCCCATATATCATAAATGTTGTCATCAAATGCTATACCGTCCTTTATGTAAGTTAAATCTCTTCCCAAAGGATCAATATAATGCACCTCGTTTATGGAATTAGAGCTAGTAAGGAAACTTGTTTTACTTGTGTAATTTTGTGGTGCCCTTTCTTCAAAGGTTTCGTTATGGTTGTTTTGCCAATGTGAATAATTGGTAGATTCTAAAAGTACTCCATTTCTCCTCGTTTCCTTTAGCCTTAGATAATCATCGTAAACATAAGAATGGCTTAAACCATTGGGTTCGTTGACCAAGTTTAATAAGTTTAGTTCATTATAGCTGTATGAAGTTGCTAAAGGATAATTTTCTCCTTCACCAATTGTATAATTAGTTAACTGTCCAAGGTTATTATAGGCGTAGCTTGTTTTCAATCCTTTAGCATCCTCTTCCAAAGTTACTTGGCCGAAATTGTTTCTTGTAACTATTTCTTTTACTTGGAGTACTTCATAAGGAAAAGAAGGTCCATACTCCATTAGATCCCCCTCATAGTTCACTCCTCCGTCTTGGACTTGTTCATAGATTTTCCATGGAAGTAGGCTATTGTTTGCCCAATTAGATTTGTACTGATAATAAGTAGAACGTTGTATAGCGTTTTCTCCTGGGGCTTTAGTGGTAGAACGTACCTGAAAAGGGACATTCCTCATATTCTTTTCTCTGGTAATTTCTGTTTCGCCGCTCAAAGTGTGCCAACCTAGGTTGTTTTCACGGTCAAACCAATAAAAGTTTTCAGTCATGGAATAAGCTTCATCTTCGCCTCCCCATTGATCAGAAAAAGTTTTGACACTGTACAATTGAAAAGAAGGTTCATAGGTCAGGGGGTCATCAATATTCAATGCATGATAACCTGACATAGCGGAATTTATTTTGCCATTGTATTTGGCATCGAAGTATTGGTACTTGTTAGTAGTCTCAATGAAGTTCCCATTTGTGTCATAGTTTTTTTGTTTGTCTTCTACCTTTTTAATGAAATAGCTGTGAAGGTAATATTTCCAATAGTCAGGATTATTTTGTTGATCTGCAATAACGTCATGGTAACGTGTTTCATAAAATTGTGGTACATCAAATTGATCATTTTTTATACTAAAATCGGGGTGTTCCATGGGTTGAATACCGCCAAGCCAATTAACTAGTGCGTCTAAATATTCTTCATAGCTCCCGTAATTATCATAATCAGGTCGTCCAGAACTTTGATAGTTTGAATAGTACCCTTCGCCAGTATTGCCTGTCCTATATATTGGGCTTTCGAATGCCCAAACTGCTACATACAAATTACTTGAGGTGCTCACCAAATTACCATTAACATCATAGAGCTCCATACTTAGTATTTTACCCCAGGTTAAGGGGGCAGTGCTATGAATATAAGTAACAACAGGTCCACCGCTACCTCCAGCTAAGTAGGGGCCGGTGACAGTCGCTGTTCCAAAACCTAATTTAGGGGTGGATTGCTTATCGTATTGAAAGTTTTCGGTAAATGGTGTTTGTTCCATATAAATCCTGGGGGTACTAAAATTGTAGTTCCATCTTTTTTGTTGTCCATCTCTCTCATTTACGGTTTTCGATTCCACAACCATATAAAGTTGATAGGCATACGCCCGTCCTATCTTTGATACATACTCATCTGTTGGGATGATGGAACAGGGGGCATCTGGAGCTTCACAAGATTCTCCACTGAATGCATTGGGATCCAAGGCCAAGGAGGGCCTTCTTGTGTACTCAAAACTTGAAATGGCGTATGATAATCCGTTATTTGGGACACCAGGGGCAGTATTGGCGTTCTTATATTCTATAATAGTCGTTTTACCTATTGCATCTGTGACTTCTGTTAACACCCAATTTTCACCAATGATAAATCCATAACAACTACATGCTGAAGGATTGCTAATATTATGAGTAGGTTCATACTTGAAATGGGTTATAAAGCTGGAATTATTTGGTTCAGGATTGATAGAGTTATCACTATAAGGAGGTTGTTCTATCTTGGAAAGTAAAAAGATATTCCGTTTTCTACCAGTTGGGCAAGTTTGAACAAAATCGTCAGGATTCGGGATATTCTCTACGTCTATCCCTTTGGTTGTATAAACGTCAACAGTTTTTAGTTCATAATAAAATTTTAACTGATTTGATGTCACAAAACTTCCGGATTTATTTTTGGTTTTCAAGCGGACATTTTTTAGCATATAAGGACGTTTGGCATATCGGATAATAGAGATATCCTCAAGTGCTATGTCTCGCTGAGTACAGGGAGAGTTATCTGGATTACAATGATCGTCAATGTCATTTAAAACAGTTTGTCTCGTCCTTGTAGGATCGTTTGCCCATTTGGCAAATCCTAATTGATTAACATTTGGACCACTCGGAGGAAAGCAGTGCTTACAAGGTTTACTTTCTTCATTGGTGTTATCTGTGAAGTTCCACCAATTGCCACAATTCATATCTGTTCCTGGAGGGCAATTACAATAATCGAGGATATTTGAATAAAACTCCTTTGTCATCAACCAAGGAGCCCCAATTCCAAAATTGTTGGGAATGAGTGAACCGGAATTGAGTGCTATATTATCATTTTCCTCATTTAGGGGATTTGAATAAGATGGATATTCTAAATCGCAAATTGGTACAGGACAGTCCCCCGGTGAGCCGCCATCATCAGCGACATCAGCGGGTAATTTATCAAATTCATGGTCGGAATTTGCAGCCCCAATCTGAATAAAAAATCCATCGTGCGAATTTGGTAAATTAGGCATCATAAAGAAAGAAGAAAAAGTACTTCTTTCTCCCGAATCACTTTTCCATTTGATAGCTTGGTTGTATGTCGAAAATATTGATTCTCCTCTGTTTCTGTTGTAACATTTTGCACGTATTATTTCTTGATTTTCTCCAAAAGGGAAATTTGTTATATTTAATTGTTGTCCAAAATCGCCTGTTGTAAGATTTATGTCAAATAATGCATTGTAGCTATTGTAGTTTTGCAATACACATCTTACTCCATAGATATCTCCCGCTGGATATTCGTTAGCCAATAACATTGGCGACTCTAAATATCCATGTTTGAAAGGAAGAATACACAAATTACATTCTGCGGGTTCTCTGACTAGATGGCCCTCATTGTTGAAAGGCGACTGTCCAAAAATGCCAGAGTAAGGATTAGTAGGTGAAATGCTAAAAGAGCTGCCTGTTCCATCTCCATTTGGACAGAGAAGCTTTAATTCACTTGATTTTAAGTGGTGATATCTGTACCAACTTTCAAAACCACTTGAGCCAAAAATTCCAAGATAGTTATAACTATCCATAATAATATCACTGTATAACGGATCGTAAACACCTAATGCATACTGATGAATTGGATCAGATTCTTTAGGGAGTTGTTCGCCATCATTTACATCTATTTGGTCATATATGTCATCATATTCTAATACCAATTCACTAAAACCGGAATTTATTTTTTTAAGAAATACTTCTTTGCAAGGAGTTACTAAAGGATCGTGAAATGGATCGTTTTGAAAAAAGTCTGTTAATAAGTCTTGACCTATTTCAACATAGCTTTTGTACATCTCAAAAAAATCAAAGCATCCATGTTCTTCAAATTCAAAGTTGATTTCACCTTGAAAGTTTGGATGGGTAATTTTAGTACAGTACCACGCCAAATATTCAGTTTTAGGCAATATTAGGTTGCTCAATGTAGTAGGTTCAAAACAATCTGTCTGAACCCTTTGATTAGAAGCATTTCTATTGGCCATGATTGCTTTTGCTAAATGGTATTGTGTACCGTCGTCTAATATAATTACCCAACTGTTGTCAGATTGGAGACGTGCTTCTATATATCTTTCAAATGTATGAAGAACAAAAACATGTTCATTGCCTTCTTTAACTTTATATACGAGCCTACCACTTGCTACACTTGGTATATTCAGCATGGGTGCATAGTAGAATATTCTTCCTTCTTCTGCTGCGTCTTCACAGTTTCCCTCTTCATCTACAAAAATAGGTGTAGGTTCTTGCACATTGTTAATGATCGGATCATTGACCTTGTTATGGTCATTCATCAAGGTAGTCTGTTTAATAGTATATTTATTATAGTCTTCAGTACTGACACTCAGCATTGGTATTTCCAGATTCCATCCTTCACCATATGGTATGCCTGAAGAATGTGGCATATTAGTGCCAACTGAAAAAGTTGAGCTATAAGAAAGAGTTGCTGTATAACTTAAACCAGAAGGAGTACTTACAGTTCCTAAATTATAAGAACTGTTATATGTACCCGTAAAAAGACTTACATCCCCGCTAAAGCCACCAGCATCAACAGTTGAAGCCTTTACATCCTTAGTTGGGGATTCCCCGTTGCCACTCCCTCCTACAATCTGAGAGTAAATAATAGAAAAACTAAAAAATACAAAGAGAAAGGTAATAAAGATTTTTTTCATTGGGTTTAGTCTATTTTGTAATTAGAGAAATATTTTTATTGGAATCTGTTTTATGGATCGAGACCTTCATTCTTTTGCTTTGAAAAGATGCGGAATTAAGTATATACATGGTTTTAAAAGCGGAGATTTTTTTGACTATCATTTTTTCAGATCACTCCATATTTACTCCCACTTTTTCAATTTCTTGATCCGTCAAGTTTGTATACCTTATAAAGTATATGCCCGAAGGAATATTTTTTGTATCTATTGTTAAATTGTTTTCCTTAATAATTTTTCTTTCATATATTGTTAAACCTTGAGAATTAATTATTTGAAGAATAGCAAAATCGGATATTTCAGAAAATTGTATTGTCAAGTTTCCGTTTCTTGAAGGATTTGGGTATATATTGAAAAGATTGATTTTTTGGTTTCTTGAGTTAGTTGGACTAGTGTCACTTGTATTTGAATTTACTATCACATTAAACATAGTAACTTGCTCGTTCCCATCGCAATCAATTGATGACGTTTGTATGAATTGTTCTCCTTGTTTAAGAAACTGAATAGTGGCTTTGTTGCCTTGTTGATTGATAATATTCCCACTAGATTCCCAGTGAGCTAATGATAGATTGGCAAGAAGACCACACATGATATATTCTTCGTACTCTCCTTCTTGCGCCTCATTTTTTCCTACTATCATCTACGCCTGTCCCCAAACGTTGGACATTTTTCCGGCTAGTTTAAGATGGAATACAATGGGGGATTAATTGAACTTGTAAGCCGCCAATCGGCATGAGCAGCAGGTTCAGTCAAGGGCGGCTGTTGGGCAGCTTGGTGGGC
>JBGSKQ010000095.1:0-399566 GCA_041741095.1 Saprospiraceae bacterium | reverse complement strand
CGATTTGGTGCTTGAGGCAAAAACGAGCCATTTTTCGTCAGTTTTTTATCTTTTTGAAGGCGCATAACTTGTCCCGGTTCATCGGGAGTGGCGCTACGCAACTGAAAAAAGGTGAAAAAATGGCGGAAAAGAGCCGTTTTTGGCCAAGTGACCAAATCGCAAACAAGCTCTAAAGCAGTTACAATATTTTAACTCAATACAAATTTAACAGGCAAAGTAAACATCACCCTGACCGGTTTTTCCCTTTGCTTACCGGGAATCCAGATAGGCATTTTCTTAATGACCCTCACGGCTTCGTCACCACAGCCACCACCGATATCCCTTATAACTTCAATATTGGAGATACTGCCATCTTTTTCCACTACAAACCTGGTGACTACCATGCCGCTGATGCCGTTTTCTCTGGCAATGGATGGATAAGATATTTCGCTATAAATGAATTCCAGCATTTTCTGTTCCGAACATTTATAACGCTCGGTTTTGTCCGAAATATCCATGCAGCCAGGAAACATAGGCTGTTGCTCCACCACTTTGAATATTTCCCGTTCATTGTCTTCCATTGGCGGTGGCGGCGGAGGCGGTGGCGGCGGTGCGGCTTTTTTCTCCTCGAAAACCGGGGCATCTATATTTGTATTTTCGTCAATGCTCTGGTCTTCAAATATGACCGTTTCCATATCCGGCAAGTCGCTGACCACTATTTGGGTAGCGGTGGGAGGCGGTGGTGGCGGTGGTGGTGGCGGTTCGGTGGTGCGGGGCGTTTCCATTTCGATTTCATCGGTCAGGGTTCCAAGCAAGGAAGAAACGTCCACTTTTTTCTGATAAGATGTCCAGCTAAAGGCTAAAATCATTAAACCAATAGCCACCATCAAACCGTAGTTCAAAAAGGTATTTCGCAAAACAAAAGTATCCACTTCAGGATATTTGTTCCGGCCTTCTAAGGGCGAACTCCATTTGCGACCCTTATTTTTTTCTGTGAGGTTGATGGTTTCCCTTTTGTTGAATAAATACCTCAACACAAGGATCATCGCTGTCGTCAGGACAACGATACTGGCTAAAATGAGCCTGATGGTGGTGCCTGATATTTCGAACGTCATAATCCAATGATTTTGAGTGTCAAAAAATGTAGGGATGAAAAGGCGGATATGAGAAAAAAAGGTACATACCCTCTACATTTCAATGCCCTATTTTCTTCTTTTTTTCATTAACAAAATCGCTGTATTTCTATAAATTAAGTGTGCAGTTTGTCACTATTGAAAATGATTTTTGTCAAAAAAGACAAGGGGATTGCCAACGGCAATCCCCTTTTTCAACCATCAAAATATTTTCACCAAAACTGTTCTACAATACTATTTCTATAAGGGCCAGTGCAGTTACAAAATAATCACTTCTTCCTTATAGAATGTTTTGCCGTCGCCCTCCCAATCCACTTTTACTGTCCAACGCCCCGGCACCATTGCTTGTGATGAAACGGCCTGTGCGCCTTGTTCATCTGTGTTTACTTTCAACGAGAAGTCCTTCGATTTGTCGTCGGCCCTGTAAAATTGTATTTCACCGCCCAATTGTTCAAACCCTTGGGGAAATTGGAAATTTACAATTTTTTGAGTTTTGTCTTCCATAATTTCCAGGTCCTTTTGCAACTGCTGGCTATTTTGTAGCTTGTTGATATGCTGTTGGTATTGTAAGTCTTGCTCATAGTAATTGTCCACCACAAGGCTGTTGTCAAATGATTTTGAATAAAAAACCATGGCAACCATAACAATTACAAATAGACTGTAAAATATTGCGATACTGCTCCCCCAATTTAATTTCATGTCCGAATGATTGATTTGTGTTATTTAATTGGCCCTAAAAAGTTGGTCTTCGCTTCATCTATCAGTTTCCCATTGGAATAAACTTCGATTTTAATCTTTCGCTTGGTGGTTTTCATTTCAGTTTTAAGAATATCGAGCATCAATACCCCTTTCACAAGCCCTTGTTTTGGAGATATGATATTCTCTTTAGTACCAATTACCTGGAGCCGGGAATTGGGTACGCCCACCACTTTGAATTCAATATTCTCAATATCTTGGGCGGTTTTATTGATGACCTCCCAGTTATAGACGTTCCTGTAATAAACATCTTCCACCACTGTATATAGTTGGCCTGGCGTTTTCAAAACCAGAGTCTCAACTTCCGTCCGGGTAGCAAATAAAAATGCCTGTAGGCTAATCAAGGCCACTAATACCATTGAATATGCAATGGCCCGTGTATTGAATATCTTCTTTTTCCCTTTTTGAACCCCATTGTAGGAATCGTAGCGGATGAGACCCCTTGGACGGCCCACCTTGTCCATTACCCCATCGCAGGCATCAATACATGCCGTGCAATTCACACACTCCAACTGTGTACCGTTCCTGATATCAATGCCCGTAGGACAAACTTGTACGCACAATTTGCAATCAATGCAATCCCCCACCAATTTAATGGGGCTGGCTTCTATTGTTTCCTGCCCATTGGCCGTCTTCAATGCTGCTGTTGCTATCTCACTTTGAATATTGGCCACCGGGTTGGTTTTTTTCACCTTGCCCCTTGGCTCTCCCCTTACAAAGTCGTAATGAACCACTATGCTATCCTGCACCAACAACACTCCCTGCATCCTGCCATAAGGGCAAATGGTGGTGCAAACCTGCTCCCGCATGAAGGCAAAAACGCCATAAAAAAGCCCTGAGAATACAAGCATGGCAAGAAAACCAACAACGTGCATTTCAATGGGTTCTTTGATAATTTTACCAACGGCATCGGTGCCAATTATATACGAGAGGAATATATTGGCTATTAATACAGCAATTACAAAAAATATAATGTGCTTGCTGAATTTTTTGATAATTTTATCAGAGGTCCAAGGGTCGTTGTTCAATTTTCGTTGTTGGTTGGCATCGCCCTCAATCCAATATTCAATTTTACGGAAAACCATTTCCATAAAAATAGTCTGTGGGCAAACCCAACCACAAAACAAGCGGCCAAATACTACTGTGAAAAGTACAATGAACACCATTAAAGTGACCATCGCCAGTGCAAATAAATGCAAATCCTGCGGGGTGAAGACGATGCCCAAGACGACAAATTTGGCTTCCAGCACGTTGAACAGCATGAAGGGCTCGCCATTGACCCTAATAAATGGCATCCCAAATAAAAGAGCCAATAGCAGCCAGCTAGTATAAGTACGTGCTTTATAAAACCAACCTTGGGGTTTTCTGGGATATACCCAGATTCTTTTGCCTTTTTTGTCAACAGTAGCGAGATGGTCCCGAAACGTTTCTGATTCCTGATATAGTTGTTCGATATCGTTCATTGAAGGCTGTTTTAAAACCTATTTTGGTTTTGCATTGAAAAGGAATTAGGATAATGTATTAGCTTATTTCAAACTAAGCCATATCCTAATTCCAATCCGTTGGATGAAAGCCCCCAGTTTTTCAAACAAGGAGCCTTTATTTTGTTTTTTGCTCCGCTAATTTCGCAAGCTCTTCCCCAGTTTGTTTGTGACCTGCGTCACCTGTTGCCGTAGAATCTACAGCGGTTGAATCTGTTGCAGGAGTAACGGCAGATGCTTCCGGTGTCCAAATATCGCCTTGTGGCGCTTTGGGATTGGGTGGATTGGTGCCTTTTAATGTAAGGATATAACTTGCCACCCGCTGCATGTCGCTAGAGCGGAGCTGGTCTTTCCAAGACTGCATACCCTTGTCTATGACACCGTATTTGATGGTGGTAAATACATTTTTAATACCGCCCCCATGCAGCCAATATTCGTCCGTGAAGTTGGGGCCGATGGTACCTTCGCCGTTTTGTCCGTGGCAGGCTACGCAGTTGGCTTGAAAAATTGATTTGCCCAATGAAAGTTCGGTTGCATCCGTCAGGGCCACCACTGAATTTTCGTCCACCTGATCGGCTTGTTTGGCCACAAAAGCGGCCACTTCTGCCTTGGCAACTTCCATATTTTTGTCGTATTCTTCGTGGATGGAAGGCGCTGCCCCAGTGACGTGCAATGCACCGAGGTATATTACTGAAAATATGATGGAAACATAGAACATCCAAAGCCACCACGGCGGCAATTTATTGTCCAATTCACGGATGCCATCGTAGTCGTGGCCCAGGTCAATATCCTGTTCCCTGCCCACGGGCACTGCCTTGGTCGCTGCTTTAATAAACTTGCTCCACCAGCTTTGTTCGGGTTGGCGATAGGCTTCCACGATTTCTTCCACGCCTTTTTCCCGCAACATGCGCAGCTCCTCCATTTTCATGATGATATTGAAAAGGCGGACAATGGCCAGCAAAGCCACTGCTATCACAATGGCACCGCCAATCAGCGTCAATTGGCCAAGCGTATTTTCCCAAAAGTTAAGTTTTGCAGGTGCTGGTACAGCCTCTGTAGCCGTTTGGGCATCGGCCAGTATCGGCAGGATGAACGCCGCCGACATAAGAACCCATTGGTGAAATTTATTTTTCATGTCCAGAATTTGATTTTATACGGAGAATTATGGATTATCAATGATGGTTTTTATTTGAAAAATGCAGTAAAAGCCTGCATTTGTCCATCATTAATTATGCATCATTCTTCATTGTCCAATGGCAGCTTTGACATTTTATCAATGAATTCTTTTTTGCTCATAAAAGCCCACATTGCACTCACCACGAATATGACAAAGAAGATAATCAAAGAGGCCACAGCCAGCCAGTTGATATTTTCTACAGATTGAAGGATGTATTTATACATGTTGCCTTGAATGATGAACTTTGAACGATGAATGATGAACTCAATGATTATTGATTGTTCAACATTCATCGTTCATCGTTTATAGTTATTTCTGAGCCTGCGCTTGTGCCGTTATGTCCACACCGAGGCGTTGCAGGTAAGCGATGAGCGCCACGATTTCTTTGTTTTCCAAGCCTTCTTGCTCGATGCCTTCCTTTTTCAAGTTATCGGCAATCCTTTTGGCTTGTTTCATCAAATCATCGTTTGCGATTTCTTCGTAACCTTCTTCATACGGTGTGCCCAGTTGGCGCAAAACCTTGATTTTGCTCGGCGTTGAGCTAATATCCAAATCATTGGTAATCAACCAGGGATATGCAGGCATAATGGACTGGTCGTACACGTTGCGTGGATTGTACATGTGGTTGTAGTGCCAACTGTCAGACTTTTTGAGCTTGCCAACACCTTCCCTGGCGAGGTCTGGCCCTGTACGTTTGGAACCCCAGAGGAACGGGCGGTCGTAAATGAATTCGCCCGATTTGGAATATTCGCCATAACGTTCAGTTTCAAAACGCATCGGCCTCACCATTTGGGAGTGGCAACCAAGGCAGCCTTCCCGCACATAGAGGTCACGCCCTTGTAGTTCGAGCGGGGTGTACGGTTTTACTGTTTCAATTTTCGGAATGTTGTCGTCCACAAAGGCCATTGGCAGGTATTCGATGATACCGCCTATTGCCACCAACACCAGGCTAACGATGAGCATTTGGATGGGCCTGCGCTCAATCCAACGGTGCCAGTGCGAGCGGTCTTCGGCACCATGTACCAAACGTGCAGGAGCTTCGGTTTCCTCATTGGCCACCAGCTTCCCACTGGCTACGGTTTTCCAAATATTGTAAATGCCCAGGATAACACCAGTGATGAACAAAGCACCGCCCAATGCCCGGATGGCATACATCGGTATAACCTGCGTCACTGTTTCCAGGAACAATGGATAAACCAGGAATCCATCCGGCGTAAAAGCCCTCCACATCACGTTTTGCACCACAGCAGCCCAATAAAGCGGGATGGCGTAGAAAATGATGCCCAAGGTTCCGAGCCAGAAGTGGACGTTGGCCAGTTTAACGGAAAATAGTTTTGTATTGTAAATTCTCGGTATCAGCCAATAAATCACACCAAAGGTGAGCATACCGTTCCAGCCCAATGCGCCTACGTGAACGTGGCCAATGGTCCAGTCAGAATAGTGCGTCACGGCGTTCCAGCTTTTGATGGACATCATCGGGCCTTCAAAAGTGGACATACCGTAGGCGGTCACTGCCACCACCATAAATTTCAGGATAGGATCTTCCCGCACACGGTCCCAAGCGCCACGCAGCGTCAACAAACCGTTGAGCATACCGCCCCACGACGGTGCGATGAGCATCAGCGAGAATACCATTCCCAATGACTGCGCCCATTCCGGGAGGGAAGTATAAAGCAAGTGGTGCGGGCCAGCCCAGATGTAGATGAATATCAGCGCCCAAAAGTGGATGATGGAAAGCCGATAAGAATAAACTGGCCTGTTGGCAGCCTTCGGCAAGAAATAATACATCAAGCCGAGGTAAGGCGTCGTCAGGAAGAATGCCACCGCATTGTGGCCATACCACCATTGTACAAGCGCCTCTTGGACACCGGCGAACACGCCATAAGCATGGGTCATGCTGGTCGGGATGGCAATGCTGCGCACGATGTGGAGCAAGGCTACCGTCACCCATGTGGCTATGTAGAACCAAACGGCCACGTATAAGTGCTCCTCACGCCTTTTAAGTATTGTGCCAAACATATTGATACCGAAAATCACCCAAATGAGAGCAATTGCGATGTCAATTGGCCAAATCAACTCGGAATACTCGCCGCTGGTGGTCAAACCAAGCGGCAGCGTCAAAGCCGCACTTACGATGATGAGCTGCCAGCCCCAGAAGTGGATATTGCTCAGCATGTCGCTGAACATCCTGGCCTTCATCAGGCGTTGGAGGGAATAATAGACGCCCATGAAAATTCCATTGCCAACAAATGCAAAAATGACGGCATTGGTGTGCAAGGGCCTGATCCGGCTGAAGGTCAGCCACGGCACCTCGAAATTGAGGGCCGGCAAAACGAGTTGCAATGCCAATAAAAGACCGACGATCATGCCTATGATGCCCCAAAAAAGAGAGGCGAAGGCAAATTTCTTCACGATGGCATTGTCGTAGTGGAACCGTTCTACTTGTGTCATACGGAAACTTGTTTATTTGTCATTTGAATGAAGAGGAGAATTGCTGCCCTTGGATGAGGATGGTGTTTTGCCGTCAAACAGCATCCTGACAGACGGAGTGTAGTCGTCTTCGTACTGGCCGGATTTTACAGCCCAAATAAATGCTCCCAGAAAACCTAGGGCGACTAAAAGGCTGACCGCTATTAAAACAAAAATTATCTTCATTGCAAGAGATTTTATCGCTTGATAAAAGGGTTGATAAGAGATTTTCTCATTTGACTATCAACATTTTACAAATCTCTTATCAACCCCTTTCTTAATTCTGAAATCGGCGGCAAGGTAGAACGGCAGTTAGGGGTGACGAGTGATTTTCGTCAAAACGGATACTGACTTTTATCATAGAAAGCAGGCTGCGCTCAGGAGGTTTGGACGCCGGAAACGTTGAGTTGAGAAATGAAAAAGGAAGGATGCAAAAAGCTTTATGCTTGCCAAAATATTAGAAAATTGGCCCGTGGATAACAATGGCTTATTCCACGATTTTCTTAAAAATTTTGCGGTATTCGGAAGGGCTTTTTCCAGTTATTTCACGAAAAAAGCGGTTGAAATGCGAGAAGTTGTTGAAGCCGCTTTCGAAGCAGACATGCGTAATGCTGCCGTTTTGTTCCAAAAGGAGCTTGCAGGCGTGAGCCACCCGGTTTTCGTTCACAAAGCGGGTAAAGGTCTTGCCGGAGAGTTTTTTGAAATAACGGCAAAATGCGGGTACAGTCATGTTGATCAAATCGGCCACTTCATCCAAGGTGATGGACGCTTGAAAATTGTCCTGGACATAGGCATGTACCACATTGATGCGGTCGTTGTCCTGGTTTTCCACTTCCAATTTGTAGCCATTGGCATTCAGGATTTGGTACTCGCTGGAGAGGGCCATCTCCTTCAAAATAATAAGCAGTTCGATGAGCCTTCCAAACTGGTCCAATTGGGGCAGCCCTTCGAGGCGGGCACCCAGTTTTTGCTTTGTTTCCCCGTTAAAAACGATGCCCGCCTTGGCTTTTTCAAACATCATTTGGATGGCCTCCATCTCCGGTACCTTGAAAAACGACTCGCCCAGGAAATCTTCTTTCATCTGTACAATGGTTTCCGATTTGTTGCGGGTGAACCTGTCCGTGAAGCCATAGTGCGGAAGGTTGGAGCCAATGAGAATCAGGTCGCCGTCCCGAAAATAAGAGGCATGGTGCCCGATATGCCGATTGCCGTTGCCGCCTTTTACGTACACCAGTTCAATCTCAGGATGGTAGTGCCAAAAAGGTTCGTTGGCGTTCGGCCTGGGGAGTATGTATTGCTTAACTAAAAACGAGGAGCCAAATTCAGGGCTGATTTTTTCGAGTGCTGGTTTATTGAGCAACAATTTTTCCATTGTTTTTTTAGCAAAACTACGAGGGGCCTCGCATAAAGACTTCTTCATAATTGACAATTTTTGAAACGATATTAACCAAAATTGAAAAATAACTTTTTCATTGAGTTAATTTAGTACATAAACAAGCCAATATTGGTGTAGTTTTGACACCAATTCACCCCCTACCTTTGCATTGTCAAAATGAAGAACAACCCGGCTTATTTTATTTCACCTTTTAAAAACTGTTATTATGAAGAATCTGAAATTCGTTGTTTTTGCAACAGCCTTCACCTTCCTTTCCATGGCCGCATTTGCCGTGGACCTACCGGATTTTACCATCAAAAATGATGGCCAGAAATCATTTGTGCTACAGCTCGATTGGGTGCTGACACAGAAGGTGCAGATCCGCATTATTGATAATGAGCGCAACCTGCTACTGTCGGATGCCATCAAGGAGAAAGGGCCTTTTGCCAAAAAATACAACCTTTCCAACCTGACCACTGGCCGCTACACCATTGAAATCGAGGACGCCTATTCCATCAGCTATCAGCCAATCGAAGTGTTCGACAAGCATTTGATGATTGATGCTGCGCAGCTCAAGGCCATCTACAAACCCGTCATTTATGCCTCAGGAAACTTGGTAGATTTAAACTTCCTGCAAGTGGAAGACGCCGTGACAGAGGTGGTAATTACGGACGAATTCAACTTTCCCGTTTTCAAGGAGACGATTAAAAACAATGGCAGCATAAACAAAAGGTACAATGTTGCCCAATTGCTGCCAGGTGATTATACGTTTCGGGTCAGTGTAAACGACAAGGTTTTTTACCGCACGTTTAGCGTGGGCGGAGTGTCGTTTTAGGTTCAAGGGCAGTCATACTGTCTTGAAAATCAATTAGATACATACTGTTTAATCAATAGTAATTTTGAGAGGGGGTGGCTTGGGCCGCCCCTTTTTTTGTTATTTATCATTTAAAAATCCCTGATTGTAACATATTGTAGTGATGGCATTATTTCATGCCCCAGCGGAGCTTGTCCCGATAAATCGGGACAAGCTCCGCTGGGGCGGCCATCACTACAATCCGTTATTGACAGTAAAATTCCTATCTAAAAATCCTTTTTCATAGCAACACGCCCAATCCCCCAAGCAGGCAAAATAGCCCACACTGCCAACACCAAAACCGATACGGCCATGCCCATGCCCGTGCCGATAAACTTGCGGAACACGGCCCCGGTAAAGCCCATCAGGGCAGAAATGTCCAATTTCAACAAAATCAAAATCCTCGAAAGGTCTATGGGGTTGAGCATGGATGCGGCCAGGGAGAATTTTTCCAATGGATAATCGCTGAAATAGGACAGCGCCAACAAGAGGAAGCCATCATAAACGACTGCAAAAAATAGCCACACCACTATCGCCAGGCCAAAGCCTTTGATACGGTTTTCGTTTTTTAAGGCTATCAAAAATGCCAGGGCGGAAAAGATGAACGAAAGCGCCACCCCAATGAGCGCCAGCATTAAAAAATTGCCTGCCTGTGCCGAGCCAAACACACCATATAAAATAAAAGGTACGCCCGTGCCTATCAACCAACTGGCTGACAATGAGCCTGCTACGCCAAGGTATTGACCCAGGAAAATGGAAGTCCTTTTGATGGGCTGCGCCAGTAGCAGTTCGGTGAACTCCCGTGAATTGTAATAATACATCACCCCAAACATGGTGGCAATGAGCGGGCAGAGCAGCAGCACCACGTTCATCAAGCTGATTACCACCTTCGACAAATCGTTGCTTAGCCATAGCAGCGACAGGGTGAAAAGCAGGTAAAATGCGCAGTAGATGTAGGTCCACCGGGAACGGATGAGGTCGTAAAAGCTGTATTTTAGGATTTTTAACATAACGATGAGGTCAACGATGAACGATGAATGATGAAGGATGAACGAAGGCTGGAATGTAGGCTTGGTGGCCATTGGAACTGAATTCCAACTTGCCTTTTTGCCTTTCCAATAGGCTGGCGATGGCCCGTTCGACGCTCGTTTCGTGGTAGGTTTCTTTTAAAGTTGTTAGGCTGCCCCGGAAGTGGATGTGGCCTTCCAGAAGATAAACCACTTCGTCGGCGAGTTCTTCCACGAGGCTCATGACGTGGGTGGTGATGAGGATGGTTTTGCCGATAGATCGCTGGTATTCAATCAATTCTTTCAATTTCACCAGGGAAATGGGGTCGAGGCCAGCAGTCGGTTCGTCGAGGATGATGATGGGGCAATCGTACATGAATGTCAAAACAAGGTTGACTTTTTGGCGGGTGCCGCCGGACAGGTTGCCAAGTCGGCTCTTCAGGTGTGGCCCCAACTCGAACAGGTCAATTAACCCTGCCTCGTCCTCCGATTTGCCCCGCAAATCTTTTATCATATTCAGCAACTCCCTCACCGTCAAGTTGTCGGGAAATCGGGCAATCTGAGGGAGATAAGCAATCTTTTGGCGGTACTGCCATTGGTTTTTAATGTTTTGATTTCCAATTTTCAATTCGCCGGCGCTGGGCAGCACCATGCCCAAGATGGACTTGATGAGAGTTGTTTTGCCAGAGCCATTTGGGCCGAGCACGGCGATGATGCCGGGCTTTTCGAAGGCAAGGTCAATACCTTTAAGGATGTGGTTTTTGCCAAAAGATTTATGAAGCTGGTGTATCGAAATCATGATTGGTGATTGGTAAATGGTGACTAGTGACTTGTGCTTGCCAACTGCTGACTGGGGACTGAAGACTGTAGATTGCCAACTTCCTCCTTCATCAACGGCCGCTTGTCCACCACGTTTTCGGGTGTGAAAATGGGGCTGACTTTTTCAGAAAAATTCAAAATATCAATGAAGAGACTGCGAAGGAGAACCATCGCCTCCGGGGTTTGGCTTACCACATAACTGAACAGCTTCATGGGGCGGTAAGACACGTCCCCTACCCCATCCTGGTCGAGATCATAGCCTGTGTATTCGCTCCAATAATTACCGTCAAACTGGTTGTCCGTACCCGCAGACTGCACGGCCAGGTCGAAGCTGTTCGACAAAAAGCTGTTGTCGGTGATGACGTTTTGCTGGCAACCGCCAGAAATCTTCATCGCCCAGCCATTATTTTTGAAAATATTCTGCCTGGTCGTCAGGCGGTTGGAGGTCTCGGCGAAGATGCCGACGGTATTTTCCCGAAATTCGTTTTTTTCAATCTGCGAATCATGTATCTCCTTGAGCAACAGGCCATAAGATGCTGCTCCCCAGTTTTTTTCAAATACATTTTCCAGCATGTCAATGCGCTTTGAGTACATCACCGCCACGCCTGCCCCGTTGTTGCGGAAGGTGTTTTTCCAATAAAAATTATCGTTGGAAAACATGAAGTGCAAGCCATATCGCAGGTTGCCCTCACTCAAGTTCCCACTTATTTGGCTGTTGTTCACAAACTCCAGGTAAATACCGTCTCGGTGGCCAGCCACCCGGTTGTTCGAAACCTGAATATTTTCACAATACCAAAGGTGGATGGCATTGCCGGAACCGGCCTCGTTTACCGCCTGGCCTTTGATGAAATTGCCTTCCACCACCCCATTCTTTGAGCGCTGGAGGTAAATGGCGAAAAAGGCGTCCAACAGCCGATTGTTTTTGATGGTGAAATTTTGGCATTCCTTCAGGCGCACCCCGGCCCTATCTTCGGTGTAGCTGGTGCCGATGTTTTGAATTTGAAAACCTTCCAGGTGGAAAAAGTTATTGTGGACGGTCAAAACTTCGTGGTTGCCGCCTCCATCCAAAATCGGGAAGTTTTCACCCAAAATAGTCAAGTCTTTGTCAATCAACAAGTTGCCCTCTTTGTAACTGCCACTTTTCACCAAAATAGTGTCGCAGGGCAAAGCCATTTCTACCGCCTTTTTCAAGGAAGAAACTGGGCACTGCGGGCAAACTTCAATGGTTTTCCCCCAAAGCAATCCTGAAAAAAAGCAGGTGGACAGTATGGAAAATAATTTCTTCATGTGAGATAAAAACTGTTGGCTTTTGATGCCGCTTTTTACTTCAAATACCCTTTCAATGCTTCCCAGTTATACACTTCCCCACCTTTTTGATCACGAATTTCCGCCGCTGATTTTTCGTCTTTGAACGCAGACAAATTAGCGCCCATCGGACTTGGAATCGCTTCGGAAATCAGATAATGGCTCGTCAGTGCATCCTGCCATTCGGCTGGTTGGTTGAAATCCCGCACCAGGTAGTAGGCATAAATGGTCGTTTCGTTGGCTTTCAGGTAGTCCACCATGCACTCTATAGCGTCGAACTTGAATACTTTTCCCTTGCCCGTCACCAGTTCGGCAGCATGTTGCTGGTCCACGATGGACATTTTACAATGCGAACAAACATCATTGCCAAAATCAATGGGCTGTGGTGACGGTGTGCAGGCCGTTAGCAGGCATATTGCCAGTGCTATGGAGCAAAGCTTTTTCATGTTTATTGGATTTGAATTGTAACCAAATGGCCAACAGGCCCAGGAGAATGGACAAGCCGACGAACCAACCCCCGATATATGGCCATGATTTGGCCAGGAAATTCAGCAGCACTTTGTTGCCAATGAGTGGCGGTTGGTAGGCCATTCCAGGTATTTTTATCGGTGCGGTAGGGCTGAGGTTGTGGCCATAGTCGTACTCCCATAAGTAAAAATCGTACATGCCTAAGGCGCACAACACCAACAAAGCCAGCAGCCACGCCAACCAAGTTTTCCGATTGCCAACCCATGCCAGCACGAGTCCCAGCAAGGCCATTGCCCCTACAACAAATGGGAAATATTTCAACTCTGGTATGGAGTCCGGCTCGATGAATTTCATCCCAACATAATGGTTCAGAATGTTGATGTTTTGCAAAGTACCGGGGTCGCTGCCGGTTATTTTGTTTATCCAAATGTACATCGTCACGCCATGCGGATATTGTGGGGCAATCAAAGTGATTTGCCACATCGGAAACACAAACAGCATGAGCAACGAAGCGGCAGCGATAGTGAAAAGGATTCTTGGCAATTTCATAACGCCTTTTTATGAACGATGAATGATTTTCAGTCTACAGTCTACAGTCGGCAGTCCACAGTCGCCAGCCTCCTATGACTGCGGACTGCGGACTGATCCCGATAGCAATCGGGAGTGGACTGAAGACTGCGGACTGAAGATTAACTATTGCACCTCTGGCTCGCTACCCAGCCACCATTTCAGTGCGGTGGCAGAACCAGCCGGGGAAACCCTGAGGTAGCCTTGCATTTCCTGGTGCAGGGCCGAGCAAAAGTCGGTGCAGTAGAATGGAAACACACCTTCTTTTTTAGGTTCCCAAAGAAGGGTTTCTGTTTGGCCGGGCATGATGAGCAGTTCGGCGTTGTTGGCACCCAGCACGGCAAAACCGTGGGGTACGTCGTAATCCTGTTCGAGGTTGGTGACGTGGAAATAGACCTTGTCGCCGACTTTGATGCCTTCAATGTTGTCAGGGGCGAAGTGGCTGCGGATGGTAGTCATGTAAACCCTAACCACATTGCCTTCCCGCACCACTTTTGTATCCTTTTCGGTCAATGTGGCGTGCGGGTGTTTATTTTCACTGAGCTTGTAAAACTGCACGCTGTTTGGCATCACCCTATCGGCGGAAATTCCTTGGGCATAATGCGGTTCTCCGATGGTAGGAAAGTCGAGCAGCAACTGCATTTTGTCGCCAGAAATATCTATCAACTGTGCGGACTGGGTCAATTCCGGGCCGGTAGGCAAATAGCGGTCTTTGGTTATTTTGTTCAAAGCCACGAGGTACTTGCCTTGCGGTTTTTTGCTGTCGCCGCCAGGAATCATCAAGTGGCCGATGGAATAGTAGGTCGGAATGCGGTCGAGTACCTCCCAAGTCCCGACTTTCCATTTTACCACCTCCGAAGAAATGAAGAAACTGGTGTAGGCATTGCCGTTGTTGTCGAATTCGGTGTGGAGCGGGCCGAGGCCTGGCTCCTTCACCACACCACCAACCACAGCTTCATATTGCAGCACAGGAATGCCGTATTTGTCGCCGTCGAATTTTTTCTCGTCAATGGCTTTCAGCATTTTGGTAAATGAGTGGGCCGTCAGGTCGGTCGAAAGTTTGCCAGCGCCCACGATGTATTCGCCGGTTGGATCCACGTCCACGCCGTGCGGGGATTTGGGCGTAGGCAGGAAATACACCAGTCCAGGGCAGTCTGCCGGATCCAATACTTTTACGCTATTAATGGTTTCGGAAGTGGCGGTTTGGGTGCTTTCATCATAATAATTATGGACGTAGCTGGCTGGAAAATCCTTTGCCTTGCCTTGTGCGAGGTATTCCTCGGCTTTTTTCCAATTCACGGCAGCAATGAAGTCCTTGTCGTTTTGCGAGGCGTTCACTTCTAACAGGGTATTCTTTTCCTCTGAATTATAGGAGGTGAAAAACATCCAGCCGTGCGATTTATTCTTGCCAGCGTGGGCGAGGTCATAATTAAATCCAGGCATCAGTACCTGAAAGGCCACCGACATTTTGCCTGTCTCTTTGTCCACTTTTATAAATGACAGCGCCCCTTTGAATTTTCCGGCGTAGTCGGCGATGGCCATATCCGCTTGGGGGATTGGCACGCTGAAACGGGTGCCAGCCACGATGTACTCCGTGTTTTCAGTGGTGTAGGGCGAACTGTGGTTGCCGCCGCTGTTGGGCAATTCCAATGTTTCCACTGTTTCAAAAACGCTGAGATCAATGCGGGCTACCCTCGGCGTGTTGTTGCCATTGATAAAACACCAACGGCCATCCGTTTCGCCATTGGTCTGCGAAAGTTCGGGGTGGTGGGCATCGTCCCAGGGAATAAAGCCGTGGGATGTATTCAGCAAGGGCTTGGTTTCTTCGTTGAATCCATAACCTTTTTCGGGGTCGAGGGAGAAAACGGGTATTACCCTAAACAACCTGCCCGACGGTAGGCCATAAACGGCTAATTGGCCGCTAAAACCACCCGATACAAAAGCGTAGAATTCGTCCAGTTTGCCAGGCGCTACATAGACTCTGGAAGCAGCGTCGCCGCTAAGGGCGCCGCCTGTTTGTCCCGGCTGGCCTGATTGCCCGCAACTAAATATTATAAGTGTTACCAGCGTGAGGCCAGCGACGAACATGGATTTTAAAAGACTTGAATAGTTTTTCATAAGGAACTTATTTTAAACGATGACTATGAACTATGAATGATGAAATATGAACAGATTGTCCCGATTTTATACTTCGCACTAATAGTAGGTTTTGTGCAAATGGGGGTTTGGGGGCAAAGCCCCCAAGAGGCCCCTCCCCCGACGAGCCGCCGAAGGCGGCGAGGAGGGGCAAAATGTGATTTGCACGACCTGTCCCGAATTTTCGGGAAAACCTATTAGCGCCGAGTATAATTCGAAATAATATTGATGAATGGTGAGCAACAAGCGTTTCATAATGTTGGCTGAAGGGCAGACATATCTTGTTCATAGTTCATCATTCATCGTTAATATTTAAAGTGTTCTAAAATATTCCAGCACGGCCCTGGCTTGCTCCTCGGTAAGGTGCTGGTTGGCCATGGGCGATCCGTTGAATTCCATCAATAATTTCTTGGCGATAGGGTCTTCCTTCACCATCCCTTCCGGGTTGAGGATCATGTTCATCACCCATTCCGGCGACCGGCGGTCGAGGACACCAATGGGTGCAGGGCCGATGAATTTTTCGGTAGGCTTGTGGCAGGCGGTACACATTTTTTCATACACCTGTTTACCTTCTTCGGCCATGGCGGCATCCACCTCAGCACCTAAGCTGACGGAAGTGATTGGGCCAATGCCTTTGTTTTCCATTGGGTTCGGCTCGTCGGCGATCATGGATTTTGCTACCGGTTTGCTGCCCTCGGCAGCAGTGTTTTTGTCGTCTCCCCCACAACCAAAAATGGTGATGGCCAGGAGCATTGTCAGGAGTTTTGCGAATAATGGCTTCATGATTTTTACAATTTTATTTTTAAATCATCGAAAGGATATTCGGATATTTTTATCCTTTTTTATGGTGCAAATATTTTGAAGTTGGGATGATGAAAGAATGAGCTAAGTCAGGCTTTAATGTGACAATAATCACTATTGGGATTAAGGGATGCCTTTATCCTTTTATATAGATTTGTGGTTCAAAATCCAAAAAAATGATGTTCTCAAAATCATGTCAATATGCGATACGGGCCGTTGTGTTTATGGCCACCAACGAAGAGGACGGGAAGAATTTGGGCGTAAAGGAGATCGCTGCTACTTTGAACGTACCACAGCAGTTTCTTGCCAAAATATTGCAGCAATTGGCGAAGCAAAAACTCATATCCTCCATCAAAGGCCCAAATGGTGGTTTTTACCTCAATCCAGAAAATAAGGAGACTTCGATTTTGAAAATAATAGAATGTATAGACGGCCCCTTGACGCTCAACTCCTGCGTGCTGGGCCTGAATAAGTGTTCCTCCAAATCGCCCTGCCCACTGCATTTCAGCTTTTTTGAGTACCGGGAGGAAATGCGAAAAACACTGGCCGATACGAGTATTTCCGATTTCAACAACAGCCTGAGCACTCCCCTATCCTACTGATGAAAATCAATGCTTCTGCCTGACCAATGTCATTCAAGCCAACCTGTATCACAGGTTTATTTGTTCTCTAATTAAATAAAACCATACAACATGAAAGCAGTGCGAGAGCCGATCAACCAAATCGGCGATAAAGCCGTCAAACCATATAGCCTTTCTAATCCTTTAATTGGCTTGCAAATGGACGGCGTTGACCAGCAAGTGCTGGAATATTTCAACTATTTTGCAAAACTTTTCACCCCCGAGAAGGCGAGCTTCCTCCATGTGGCCACCAAGCCCGATATTTTCAATATTGATGAAATATCCTACAGCTCGCCGCTCCACGACATCGAACTTGATCTTGATTTGGAAATACAACTGGGCAAAACCGTAAAATCTGCCTTGCAGGACAACAAAAACCTGAAACTGAGCCTCGATGTGGAGATAGGCAGGCCCCTGGAAGAGATATTGGAAAAGGCTGAGGCTATTAAAACAGATTTGGTGATAATTGGCCAGAACACAGAAAAACGCCACCACGGGATTTTGGCCAAAAACCTGGCCCGGCAGGTGTGGTCCAATTCGCTCATCGTGCCCGGCAATTCCAAGCCCAGCTTAACCAGCATCATTGTGCCGGTTGACTTTTCAATACCTTCTGCTGAGGCGATGCGCATTGCCGTGGGTATGCGAAAACGGCACCCACAGTTGCGCATTACGCTTGTGCATATATATGAAATGCCGGTAGGGCTTAGCGATATTTCCTACGATGTGTCCAAAGTGGCAAAATTGATTGAAAATGACCGACAAAATTCGCTCAGGCAATTTGTAAACGACCACCTGCCCAACCAAGACAAAGAGGGCCTGGAGACTGTCATATTGAATGCTGGCCACCAAGGCACCGGCCAGCGATTGGTAGAATATGCCGAAAAAAACAAGCACGATTTAATCATCATGGGCTCAAAAGGGCACTCCAAACTTGCCTTGTTACTGATGGGCAGCATGACAGAAAAAGTCGTTTCGCAAACGGAATCCATCCCCATTTTGATTGTAAAATAGGGGGCTGACGAAAGTCAGTCCGCTGCCTGACCGTTGTCACTTTTATGCTTTTGCTGTGCTGATAGCTTTGCTTCACAAATAGATAAATCACAATCCAGATGACAGCCACAATGAAATCTACAAGCAACAGGACGGGCGGCATCATTCGGCCATACCACGTCAAACAAGCTTTGGTGGGCCTGAGCGTGGATGAAACCGACAACACCGTCCTTAGATATTTCGGGTTTTTCACCGAAAAAATACCTACGAAAGCCGCTTGTTTCGTCCATGTAATTCCCTTTGTCCAATTGTTTGAGGAAAAAAACAGTCAAGAACGGCAAGCGCTCGAAAACTATGATGTGAGCGATTCTGTGGTGGAAGAAATCACTTCCAAAATCGCCAATGAAATTGCCTCGCACCAGGTAAAGGTCAAAATTGAAGTAGAGGAAGGCAACCCTTTGGACGAACTTTTGGCAAAAGCCGAAAAACTGGACTCCGACCTCACCATCATTGGTAAAGACACGGGCAGCGAAAGTCACGGCATATTGGCCAAAAATTTTGTGCGGAAAGTGGACGGAGATGCGCTGGTGGTGCCTTATTTCACCAAACCCAAGATGGAAGACATCCTGGTTCCATTTGATTTTTCGCCCAATGGCATCCAAGCACTAAGGATGGCTGTGAGCATGGTCAAAAGCATGGAAAAACCAGCTTCCATCACCGCCCTCAACGTGTATGAAATGCCTTCTGTGCAGGCATTCGTGCTGCGCAGGTCAGAAGAAGAGATGCGCAATATCCTCATCAAAGACAGGAAAGAAGCTTTCAAAACTTTTATTGAAAACTATATCCCAAAAGCGGATCAGCATTTTATTAAAACGGACATCATTGAGCAAAAGCACCCTGGTATAGGAAATCTAATCATGGAATATGCCGAGCAGAACAACAAGGACCTGATCGTAATGGGTGCCAGGGGCCATTCAAAAATCGGCTTATTGCTGATGGGAAGTGTAACAGAAAAAGTACTGTCCAGCACCAAAGACATTCCCGTTCTCATTATCAAGGAGCAATAAAAACCGCTAAATCCCACAAAAACCTAAGATTTAACAGGGTTTTTTGGTCACATAGGTTAGTTTTCTTCGAAGACCGTCAGGGAAATATCCTTGACGGTTTTTCTTTTTATTGTAAAATCATCATCAAAATTGACCTTTATCAACCCTATCCAATATTGGGGGGTTTATATTTAGGCATATCAAAAGTAAGGCACATGCCGTCTCAGCTTTCACGCCAAAACACATGTGCCAAAAAAGAAGCATTATGAAAAATATATTGTTCCCGACTGATTTCTCCCTTTGCGCTGCGAATGCATTCCATTATGCATTGTCGTTGGCCGAAGAACTGGGCGTAAAAATAGATGTGCTGCATGTTTATAACCTGCCATTTATTGATGCCACCAATGTTCCGCCGGATTTTATCGAACAAATGATGGAAGAAAAACGGCAGATGGTGGAAGAAAAATTGGCCGCATTTGCCAATAGGAGGAAAAATAAACAGGTGGGCGAACTGATCAGCATATATGGAGTTTTTGTACCCCAGGAAATAACGGATTTGGTAGAAAGCAACCAATATGGTCTGGTGGTGATGGGCACCCGTGGCGAGCACCATAGCAATTTGGAGAAAATAATCGGAAGCATCACAACCAATACAATGATGAGTGCAGGATGCCCGGTGCTGGCCGTGCCGGAAGAGGCGCTTTGGCACGATGTGGCACATATTGCCTTTGCCACCGATTTTGAAACAAAGGACAAACAGGCTATTGAACAGTTGATAACTTTTGCGAGTGCCTTGGCGGCCAATGTGCATTTCGTCCACGTGGACACCAAAAACAATGCTGGCGATTTGGAAAATGGCGTCAAACTTGAAAACTATCCTTACAAATTCACAGATTTTACCGTTTTAAACAGCCCGACGGTCATGGAGGGAATTGATAGGTATATCCACGAAAAAAAGATTGATATACTTGCCTTATTTATCCCAAAACGGAACCTGTGGGAACGCTTGTTCCACAGCAGTTTTTCTAAAAAAATGGCTTATCATACCACCACACCGCTGTTGATTTTTAGAGGGTAATTTGTACAAGTAATTCAAAATAATTTCTCCAAAATAACGCCTACGAAATAAGCCAATATTGCTGCGGCTGCGCCCAGAAAAAAGGTCTCTGCCACGCCACGCCATATTTTGCTTTCACCCACATAGCTTTTTAAAATGCCAATCAATATAAATGCTAAAGCCGTCATAATAGAAGATCCGATGAACAAATCCTTATTATATAAGCCCAAATAATTGAGAACATAAGCCAATAAAGGCACTAATCCAACTATAATAAAAGCAATAAACGTAATCAAAGCTTTTGAATGCGGTGAGCGGATGCCGGGCGTCATCTCCAATTCTTCCTTCATCATCGTGTCCACCCAAATATCCTTATCCGAGGTGATTATATTGACCACAGTATCAAGCGTTTCTCCAGTGAGGCCCTTCTTCTCATATATTTCCTTGATTTCCTCACGACCTTCCTGAGGGTTGTAATGCACTTCATAATATTCCCGGCGCTTGTATTTTTCGTAGGTGTGGTTCTCCGATTTGTGCGCCAGGTAACTACCCACGCTCATGGAAAAACCATCGGCTATCAGGTTGGCAAAACCCAATATAATGACTATCGAACTTTCAAGATTGGCCCCCGCTGCCCCTGCCACTACGGCGAAAGTGGTCACGCTGCCATCAATGCCGCCATAAACGAACTCTGCGAGGTAATCCTGGATCTTGATTTTTTTCATGTAAAAAAAAAAACGGGACAGGCGTGCCAATCAAATCGAAATATTAGGCCGCCTGCCCCGGTTTGCTTGTATCATTCCTCAAGTGGTTTCAAATCTCTTGCCTATGTTCAAGTCAGCCTTTTGTAACGATGAAAAATAACTTCCTCATTTCGTTAGACTAAACGTCGTCGGGGTTGCTCCCGATAACTATCGGGACGACGACGTTGCGCCGAGGTCATTTTTTGAACGATACTTAATCAATAAAAACCTCTTCCCGAAAGGCATAATTCAGCATATCGTAGGTGGAAATAATGCCCACCAGGCTGCCTTTTCTGTCAACTACGGGAATGGCGTGGAAAAGGTTTTCCCTAAAGTACCCAGCCGCTACGGTCAGTTTGTCGTCGGGGTTCAACTTGGCGACCTGTTTTGTCATCACTTCTTTTACAAGTAGGGATCGAAGAATGGCTTTGTTGTATTCTTCGCTTTTTTCTGTTTTGAACAAGGTAAAACCATGCAGGATTTTGTGATAATCCGACTGGCTGACGATGCCCACCACTTTTCCATTTTCGTCAATAATGGGGATATGGTGGATGTTGTTCATGCGGAAAATATCGGCCACCTTTTCCATCGTGTCGCCAGGCCTGAGGAAAATTACGTCGGTGGTCATAATCTCGCTGACGGTTGTGGTTCTGTCAATCATGGCTTATTGTTTTAGATGGTTGGATGGATGGCCATTTGGGTATCATTAAATGTCATTGGTCATTGGTCATTGGTCACTGAAACATTAAAATGAATACAGTGACAAATAGACGTTCAACTATCCATTTCAAAATCAATCTTCCTCGTACTCGGCCAGTGTCGAGTCTTCATCCACCGGCGAGTTGAACCCAAATTCCAGTAGATCGTGGCTGGTGATGATGCCAACCAACCTCCCTTCTTCTACAATGGGCAGCGCATGGAATTTGTTCGCCAGAAAAATATCGGCTGCCAATCCGACCGTGTCGTCCACGTCCAGGTGGAGGGGGTATCTCGTCATGATGTCGGTGGCGCAGAGGTGGTCGAAACGGTTGGCTTCTTCCCCCGGTTTCCCGTTAGCGCCCAAGGCCATGACGTAGGCGACTTTATAAAAATCTTCCCGGCTGATAATACCCTGCAGTTCGCCGTTGGCACCCGTCACAGGCAGGTGGTGGAAGGAGTTTTCGGAGAAAATCTTGCGGATAGATTGTAGGGGCTCGTTTGGCCTCACAGTGACCATTTCAGTGGTCATTATGCTTTGAACAGGAACATTTGGATTCATGATCGAAAATTTTTGGTGATAGTTAGTTCCACAAATAATTGCCTGCGGGAAGGGCCAAATACCACATCTCCTACTGCAACATATTTGACACAAGTAATTTTTTATAAACCAAATCTACCTTTTGAAACGAGGAGGCCAATTGACAAACATCAACACGGGTTATGACTTTAATCATGTAATATTTTTGTTATAATAAACTCGTTCACTTCGCAAAATTTACGAATGCCAATTGATGAAAGTCAAAATAACGGGGTGACAAAAGTCATCGTTGACGGGGGGCCACCCCCAGATATTGCGCTTAAATACATCTTTCACCACAAGGCAAAGGCCATTGGAAATTACAATCGCCTAATTGCCGTAAAAGAAGTCAATATGAATATCCTAGCACCAATTTCGTCCATCATGACCACCAAACTTATCGCCGTCAACCCAGATGACACGCTGGCGGAGGTAAAAAGGGTGTTTGACAACAACAAGATACACCACCTGCCGGTGGTGCGCTACAAGTCCATTGTGGGTATAATCAGCAAAACAGATTTCCTGCATTTCCTGCATGGTTTTAAAGGGAACGATATGGACAAGTTTATTGACGAAACCAGGCTCCGCTCATGGAAAGCTGAAGAAATCATGACCCGTGGCCTGGCCAAAATAGACAGCAAGGAACCTATCCGGACCATACTGGAAGTTTTTTTGGTAAACCGGTTCCACGCCATCCCCATCGTTGACAATGATGAATTGGTAGGAATCGTCACCACTTTCGATGTGATAAAGGCCCTTGCCAATGAACCTATGAAGCTAAGCGACTACCAAAACCCGAAGGTAAACTGAACACTTGCAGGGCCAGCAACTTGAAATATAAACGGACGCCAAAGCTATTTCATCCACATTGAAGGCTTTGGCGTTTTATGTTTTTTCAGCGTATGACTACCGTTCAAATATTGGGCATTGATGGATCACCAGATACAAAGAAACTGCGTGCCAACGTCAGGCTGGCACTGGCATCGCTTGGCATCAAAGCAATGGTAGAGAACGTCACCAAGGTCGAAGATTTGGTAAAATTTAAGATAAACGGCATCCCTGCCCTGGTAGTGAACGGAACGGTAGTCCTTCAAAAAAAAGTACCCGAAACGGAAGACTTGAAAGCCATGTTGAAAGTTTTTATCCAACCAATCACCAATCCGTTCAACATGAAAAAGCTAATTGTCCCTACAGATTTTTCCACCACTGCCGAAAATGCGTTCCGATTTGCCCTTCAACTGGCCGATCAGCAGCACAGTGCCTTAAAAGTGGTGAATGTGTTCAGCCCAGAATTCGACCCCCAAAACCCCTATCTCAATGAATCGGTTGGCATATTGGAAGAAGCCGTAAGGAGCCAACTGAACGATTTCGTGGCCAATACGACGGCTGCCCTTGGAGGCCAGTTGCCAGCCATCGAAAAGGAATGCATCATTGGGTTCCCAGCAGAGGAAGTGGTAAACCTATCGTGCCAGGAGGAGGCAGGCATGATCGTCATGGGCGCTACCGGGGAAAAGGGCTTGTTTGAAAAAGTATTCGGCAGCATTTCGGTAGCAGTGGCCAGTAAAGCCGAATGCCCGGTACTCATCGTGCCGGACGGTGCAGCATACCAGGGGATCAAACAGATATTATATGCCAGCGATTTTGAAAACCTATCGGAAAAAGCACTGAAAAAGTTGGTCAGCATTGCCAACACCTTCAATGCGGGCATCCATTTCGTACATGTTGCCTCCGGCGATGAAAATCAGGATTTTAAAGAAATCGAAAACAGCCTGTTCAAAGTGCTTTTTAATGGCAGCGAACCTTCTTTCTCCTTTAGCATGAGCAAAGTGGCCGACAGCTCCGTGGCCAAGGGTTTGAACGAATATGCCGCCAACAACAAAATAGATATGGTAGTGCTGGTACACCCCCGCCGCAATTTTTGGGATGCCCTTTTCCACAAGAGCGTTACCAAGGAAATGACTTTTAATCCCAAGCTGCCGGTGCTGGTGCTGCATGAGAAGTGAAATGTCATTGGTCATTGGTCATTTGTCATTGGGGGTAGTGGAATATTTTTGCTGATGGAGGTTTTGGCCTGGGTTAAGGTGACCCCTCTAAATGGCCAGTGGTGCTGGTGCAGCATAAGAAGTGAGGTAGTTTATAGATCAAGAAGAGGGTCGCAACCATCCGGTTGCGACCCTCTTCTTGTGGAAGGCGAAATTTTATCAGTTGAAGGTAAATTCCCCTGTATTTACATTGAATGTAATTGTGTAGGTTCCTGCCTGCACTGGAATATTAGGCCCATCTTGTGTACCCGTACCAGTTGGGAAAGAATCTGCACCCCAGTTGAAAGTCCAGTCATCATTAGCCCTGAATTTCGCCCCACCTGTATTCAAGGTGAACCCGCTGATCGTGACCAAACCCGCCGTGGCAGCATCTTCTGTTAGGTCAGTATCGGAATCCCAGCCAGTTGGTGTTGCGTCGCCAATGATTCCAATGTTGGCTGGTGCAAAGCTGTAAGCCCCAGTTGTGGGATTAAAGTCAATACGATAAATCCCTTTGGTAACTGGAATATTGGCACCATTCTGTGTTCCAATGCCGGACGGGAAGTCGGCAGCGCCCCAATTCACAGCCCAATCATCGTCAGCACGGAATTTCACCTCCCCGTCTGACAAACCTAAAATGACGGTAAAAGTGCCATCTCCATTATCACGCATGTCAGTATCTGAATCCCAGCCAGTTGGCGTACCAGATCCGATAATTCCGATGATAGTCCAGGAAGGCAATGCCTCTAAAAATTCAATATTGTAAACCAATGTTTTGTCATTGAATGTAAACTTGTAGTAAGCTTCGCCTTCAGGCTCATTGAAGGTGATATTCGGGCCAAAAAGTTCAGCTTTTCCATCATCGTCGCTATCGCCCCAGTTGCTGCCCATGAAATTAGGGCCTTCGGCAAACTTGAACAAATCGCCTGGTTTCATCAATATATTGGTTAATTCCCAAGTGTTGTCAGCTACCAATATGAACTCGTAATCGCTACCTTGGAAATTATTGAAGGAGCCCAGCAAGTACAAGCTTTCGATGTTTTGTGCCAAGGTAACGGCTGAGGTAAAATTATATGCTCCCGTACCTACATTGAAGGTTACTTTCCAAGTACCTGCTGGCACGGGGATGTTGGCTCCATCTTGCGTACCTACACCACTTGGAAAATCTGCGGCGCCCCAGTTTATAGCCCAATCATCGTTGGCCCTGAATTTTGCTTCTCCGTCCACCAATGCTATGACCAATTCAAAAATGCCGCCTCCAACGTGTACCATGTCAATGTCGGAATCCCAGCCGTTGGGCGTAGCGGACCCGATTATACCCACCGAAGGCAGGTTGAATAATTCAAACCTGACATTGGTTTCCTGTGTTTTGCCTTCCGTATCAGTAACAGTAACCTTGATGTTATAAAACCCTAGAGCTAAGTTTACAGCGTCAAATGCACTGCCTTCAATGACGATGGAATCTTCAGTACCAGTAAGGTTTTTCGACTGGCTGATGATTTCATTGCCGGCATCGTCGCTCAAAGACACGGAAGTGGACGCCAAGGTGGAGACAGTGCCAGAAAGGAATTTGACCGTAATGTCAAAATCTCCAGAGCCAACTTTACTACCGTTGCTTGGGAAAATACTCAGGATGCCCGGCGGGAAGTTGGTGAGCGCCTTTGTGTCTATATCCTCCTTTTTGCAGGAAAACACAAGGCTAACGCCCATTAGAAAAAGGAATATTTTAAAAATGTTTTTCATGTCAATTATTTTTTGAACCAGATTTTTCAAATTGCATCATTACGTAAAACAAATAATGGATTAGAAATAACCTGGGTTTTGCGTAAGATTTGGGTTTGCCAAAATCTCCGAAGCAGGAATAGGATAAAGGTTGCGGAACGGCTCGGTTGTTTTTCCAGCCGCTACACCGCCTTTATGGGGCCATACGCCATTTTCCGAAAATTGGTTGAAACGGATCAGGTCAGTCCGCCTATGGCCTTCCCAATACAGCTCCCTGCCCCTTTCATCCAGAATGAAATCAAGTGTCAGGTCGCCTTGGTTTATGTTGCCGGAAGTGCCATTATAAGCCCTTTCACGCAGTTTATTGATGTAGCCAAGTGCCGTGCCCAAGTCACCACCGGAACCATTGTTCAAAACTGCTTCTGCATACATTAAATAAACATCAGCCAATCGGAACATGGGGAAATCAGTGTCTGGGTGGTTGAGATCTGGGCCTGCCTGGCCATCTCTGGTCAAGTTGGAAAATTTCGGCATGGCATAGCCTTCCGTGAAATTCGGGATACCGTTTTCAGAAATTTCCTTTGATTGTCCATCGGTATAAAAAATGGCCCTTTCGTCGGAATCACCTGAAATATCGGGGAACAAATCCACAAAAGTACTGGTGGTGCGCAAGCCAAACCAACCAGAGTTCACCCCGTAGATTTGGGTAGCTTCGTCCTTATTTGGATATTCTTCGCCCGTTGCATCGTCAAGGTTGTCCACCATTTTACCCCCCAATGCAGCATGTACGAGGTAGGTGGTGCCTCCCCAAGTTTGAGTACTCAAGCCATCAAAAGGAATCGAAAAAATGATCTCCTTTGACAAGTGGTTGTCAGCTGTAAAGTTGTACCTATAATTTTCTTCCAAACTGTAAACACCTGAATCAATGACCTTTTTGCAAGCCGTGATACAATCCGTTGAACGGTCTGTATTCGTGTACACTTTAGCATTCAAATACAATTTGGCTTGGAGCACCCAAAGAGCTGCCTGGTCTGCACGGCCGTATTCGTTTTGTCCAGGTGCAGGCAGTTCGCTTTCGATTTCTTTCAATTCTGATTCAATAAAGTTGAAAACGTCCACCCTACTGGCCTGTTCGGGTGCATCCGATCCAATAGTGAACTCCTCCGTGTAATAAGGAATACTTCCATACAAATCTATTCCATGCCAATAAGCAAGTGCACGTAAGAAACGAGCCTCAGCACGATAGGAGTGAATTGCTTCGTGCGTAGCCTCGCTTACGCCCCTTGAGTCCAACTTTTCATCTGTCGTTTCCTTCAGAAACTCATTGGCCTGGCTTACCAAGAAGAAAATACGATAGTAAATAGCCCTGTTGAATTGATTGGCCGTAGTCCATGTTTGCGTATGAAGGTCACGAATGCCCTCGTCACCCCAAGCAATCACTGCTTCATCCGTTGACAACTCCTCCAATTGCCACCATTGGCGCAGGTAGTTGGAAAAGCCTTCATCTAGGCTGGTGATGTCTGAATTACCTGCCGGTCCTTGCTGGCCTGTAACAGCAATGGCTGCATAAACTTTTGCCAAAAATGACCGATAGGCCGACTCGTCCTTGAAAAGCACGTCTGAAGTAGTAGTGCTTTGTGGCTGCAAATCCAAATCAGTACAGGATGCCGCAGCCAATAGGACACCGATAAGTATGAAATTGATAATTTTTTTCATGATAAATAAGCATTTAGTGATAAACAAAGTAGGTTTTACCACTTTGTTTTGATGGTTTAAAGGCCAAGACTAACACCGAACACAAATCCCCTTGACCTTGGATAGAGTCTGTTGTCTATGCCTGGTCCCCGGTTTAATGTGCCAAAACCAATTTCTGGATCTGTCCCTGAATATTTTGTAAAAACAAAAAGGTTGGTTGCCGTAACATACAGGCGAACACTTGAATTTCCTGGTAGGTTCGGAACCGTATAACCCAGCGTTGCATTGTCAACCTTCAGGAAATTGGCTTTCTCTACATAATAATCTGAGAAGTATTGTGGATTTTGAAATTTGGTGACAAGTCCTGATATGTGCATATTGTTCAGGAATATATCTCCACGTTCGTTTACAACACCAAAATACCCTCCATTAGAAGCATTATTGTTGTAAACATAGTTGCCAATACTGCCCCTTAGTGTAAATCCAAAGTCAAATCCTTTATAATTAACTTGGGTGGAAGCACCTATTAGATAATCAGCAGCCGGGTTGCCATAAGCCCTTTTGTCAAGATCGCTTACTTCTCCATCCCCGTTAATATCTTCATAAATGTCAGCCAAGTTGATCTCACCATCTTCGTTGTGGTCAATTCCATCTGCCAGTACGCTGCCATCATCCGCATATTTTTGCTTAAAAACATAGAATGAATATGCTGGCTGACCAACTTGAAGAATTTGAATAAAATTGCCCACACCACCTGAAATACCTCCTGTGAGAACGCCTTGATCACTAATCTGATCTATGGCCAATACCTCGTTCTTATTTTTAGCACCATTTAGGTTAATACTCCATGAGAAATCGGCATTGTCAACTACGATTGCATTTAAGGTTAATTCGATACCTTTATTTTCAACCTCACCAATATTGGTCAAAATACGGTCAGTCAAGTTAGAGCCTGCTGGAATATTGACAGTAAACAACAAGTCATCGGTTTTCTTGTAATAATATTCCAAAATGCCGTTTATTCTGCCATTCATAAAGCCAAAGTCTAATCCAATATTGTAGGAAGAAGTTTCCTCCCATTTCAGGCCTGCGTCGTAGCCATTTGGGCGGACAGTCGTCACAAACACAGGTTCTCCATTTTCGTAACCAAACTGGTATCTGGCTTTTGCATCACTGTATGTATAGGTTGGCAAGTAGCCATAGCTGGGTATTTCCTGGTTTCCAGTTATACCATAACCAAGCCTCAACTTTAAATCAGAAAACACGGACTCAAGACCGCTGGCAAAATCTTCCTCCATTATCCTCCAGGCCAAGGCTGCAGATGGGAAGGTTGCCCAGCGATTGAGTGGGCTGAATCTGGAAGAACCGTCACGACGGACTGTAGCAGTGAGGATATACCTGTCTTTCAATGTGTAATTGACACGACCATAAAATGAAATCAACCTGTTTTCCTCAAAATAATTGCGTGATTCAAAATCTTCAGCCGGGCTTAGACTATTGTAGTTGAAAACATCTGATGAAAGATTGTAAGCCCTCATCCAAGGATATTCTTCCTGCCAATCTTGGTAGGAATAACCAGCAACGATGTTGAAACGGTGGTTATCTCCCAAGCTCCGGTTGTAAGTCAAGTATGTTTCCAACAGTTGACTATTCCTATTGGGATTTTCCAAAATCGCTTCTGCTACATAGCTGTTTACTGCCAAATTCGTATAAGTGGAAGGCACAAAACGGCGTTTTTTACCGCTGAAGGCGTCAAACCCAAGGTTAGCCTTGGCGCTCAAACCAGGAATTAAATCATCTAATTTATATTCGATTTCCATGTTGCCCAAGCTGCGATAACCCTTGCCCTCGTCCGTAATTTGTTGGTAGGTAGAAACAGGGTTCCTTGGTGCCAAGGCGGCACCATATTCCCAATAACCTGCAAATGCAGTATTCTCTGGATCAAAAACTGGTTGAGTTGGGTCAAAAAACAACGCTGAGCCGATTTGGCCTTGATCATATAAATCCTTCGTAAAAGCTCCCCTAATATTAGCGTTTATGATTAAACGGTTGTTAAAAAGATTGTGGTTAAAATTCAAACCAACACTGGTGCGTTCGGTTTCTGAGCCTTTCAAAACACCTTCGAGTTTTTGATAACCCAGCGAAGCCCGATAACCTATGTTTTCTGAGCCTCCCGTAAAAGCCAATGAGTGGTTATGACCAGTTCCAGTCTGGGTTATTTCATCAAACCAATCTGTATTTGCATCACCTAATTTTTCTAGACGATTGGGAGCAACGTAGGTGACAACATTTCTGAACTCTTCAGCTGTAAGGATATTAGGATCTTCTGAAATGGATGATGTTGTGTAATAACCATCATAAGTCAATTGGCCTTGCGTATTCTTCCTGCCCTTTTTTGTGGTAATGATGATTACTCCATTTGCACCACGAGATCCGTAAATCGCCGTTGCAGAGGCATCTTTCAAAACGTTATAGGTTTCTATATCAGAAGGATTCAAAAAATTGAGTGGGTTGCGGCCCGCAGCAGTGCCTTCATTATCAATTGGTACACCATCAATGACTATCAATGGCTCGTTACCACCATTAATAGACGTACCTCCCCTTATCCGAATTTGAGGCTTGCCACCCGGCTCTCCATTATTTTGAATAATGGAAACACCTGCAATCTTACCTGCGATCAATTGCTCAGGTGATACGATGGCACCTTTGTTAAAATCTTTGGCAGCAATCGCTTGAACTGAACCTGTCGCATCTTCCTTCCTTACTGTACCATACCCGATGACGATCACTTCATCCAGGATGCTTCCAACTTCCATGCGCACGTCCATGATGTTCGAAGCCCCAATTTCCATCGTAACAGTACCATAGCCAGTATAGGAAAACTGCAATTGCCGGGCATCTGCCGGCAAACTGACGGAATAAGTTCCGTCCACGTCGGAAACGGTACCAACGGTTGTCCCTACGACCAGGATGTTCACCCCGATGAGCGGTTCGTTGTTGCCTGCATCGGTGACCATCCCTGTAATCTGTCTCTGTCCAATGGCCGCACCTGCGCAAAACAGGATCGCCATTGCCAAGACAGTCAATGACCTAAGTTTAAGTTTCACCATATTTATGAATTTTGTTTGTGAGAATGACGGGTAAAATTAAGTCTTCGGAATACTCAAAAACTGATGGAATTCAGCTTCCACCCATGACAAAAGTCAAGCTTGAGTATCAATAATAAGGCGGTATGATATTTAAAAATTGAACCTGCATGGGAAGCGATATAGATGTTTTATCTTTTCCTTTTCCTATACGATTTGCAATGCGCAAACGCTTCTTTGAGTTTAAAAAAAACAGCGTGGAAAGCAGGTGCGAATGTAATTTCTAAAAAGTTCTCCTAGTAAACATTAACATTTTCAAACTGCGCTTTCACACTTTTTCGCTGCGCCAATAGCTGCTGCACGACACTTTCCGGCAGTTTGGCCGCTTTGCGTTTTTCTTTCCAGCTATTTTCAAAATCCATGTACTTGACTGTAAAGTAGCCCAAAGCCGGCACCAACAAAGAGGCCAGGCACAGCCAATAGTTGCCTGAAACAAAACCTGCCAAAATCCAAATGAACAAATAAAACAGGTAAAAAAAGGCCGAAAGCACGATAGACACCGCTGCCCTGAATTCAATGGTTTTCGCCAAGCGATTGGCCAGGCTGTTTCCAAGGAGCAAAGGCAGGAAATTCAACAAGTAGCCCAGCACAAAAATAGGCCAGGTAAGCGCCAGGCCAAGGCTTCCCAACAGCGTAATCCCTTCCCGTTTCATCAAGCCAAAATCGCTGACGCCAGCTTGTTTCAGTTGGCTGACATAGGCGACCACCTTTTCTTTTATTGCTGTTTTGTCATCGGCGGCAAGGCCATTTACCCTTTGTGCAATAGCATGTTCATCAAACAGCGGTTGCGGGTCGGTGGAAAAATCAGGCAAAAGGCGGTCGGGCCGTTCGCTGCGCTTCATTTCCAACAAATGCTCCACCCAAGCCTCGTCTCCTGGCTCCTGAATATGTATCACCCGTTCGGAAAGCCGCTTCGCCAGTTCATCGGTCACGGCATTGACGGCCTTGGCGCTGTTCTGTTGGTACATGGGGATGTAGTCGGAAATGCGGATCGGCGTCCCGATGTCAATCATCACATCGGAGCGGAAGGAGTCGGAATCCACATAATTTACCCCGACAGGCACGAGGTGGATGTCCAAATCGCCATCTTGCTCGAACGACCCAAAAACAATGCGGGCCGTGCCTTTCATCAATGGGCGGAGGCGTTTTTCGTGCTTGGTACGGCCTTCGGCCAAAATCATCAGGGTCTTTTTTTCCTTCAATGCTTCATAGCATCTTTTAAAAGACTCATAATTGCTTTTGATGCCCGAATACCCAATGTCGTCCTTTCTGAAAACAGGCGTCATGCGGTATCCGTCATAGAGTTTTCTGATGAAAAGGTTGTTGACGTACAAATCGCCCCTGGCCAAAAAACTCAAGGGGTTGTCGAGCCAACAGGACAAAATGCAGGGTTCAATAAAGGCCGTTGGGTGGTTGGCCGCCAGGATGATGGGCTTGTCCTTGGGCAGGCGCTCCCGGTTGGAGATGTAAATTTTCCTGAAATAGGTGCCAAGGGCTATTTTTGCGAAGGGCCTTGTAATGTCGTACAGCATGTATGCTTTTTGTCCCAATGTTTGAGGGCGGCAAAAATAGGATAATTGAAGGAAAATAGGACAATGACGGGCACAGGCTTAACCATCGTTACATGAAAAACATCAAACACCTCATCGTCGTGGGAGGGGCTACGGCCACCGGAAAAACGAAGATGGCCATCGAACTGGCCAGGCATTTTGGCACCGATATTATCTCGGCTGACAGCAGGCAATTTTACCGGGAAATGACCATTGGCACGGCCAAGCCCAGCCCGGAGGAATTGGCGATGGCCCCGCACCACTTCATCAATTCCCTCGGAGTTGAACAGGAGTATTCGGTGGGCGATTTTGAAAAAGATGCGCTGGCTGTTTTAAACCAGGTTTTTGAAAAAAAGGACGTTGCCATCCTTGTGGGCGGTTCGGGGTTGTTTATCAAGGCTTTGTGCGAGGGGTTGGATGCTTTTCCAGCAGTGCCGGAAACGATAAAGACTGCCGTGGAGGATTTTTACAAAAACCAGGGAATGGCTGCCTTGCAAGCAGAATTGGCCAAGAGCGACCCGGAATATTATGCAAAAGTGGACCGCAAAAATCCGCAGCGGCTGCTCCGGGCATTGTCGGTGATAAGGGCCAGCGGGCAGCCTTTTTCCAGTTTTCAACGACAGGAAAAGGCGGAGCGGCCCTTTCAGCCAATCTATATTTTATTGGAAATGGACCGTGCGGAACTTTATGCCCGCATCAATCAACGGGTGGATCTTATGATGGCGGCAGGATTGCTGGAAGAGGCCAAATCCTTGTTTCCCCTAAAACAACTCAACGCCCTGCAAACCGTTGGTTATCAAGAACTTTTCGCTCATTTTGAAGGAAAATACAGCTTGGATGAAGCCGTGGAACTTATCAAAAAAAACTCCCGCCGCTATGCCAAAAGACAGATGACATGGTTCAGGAAATACGGACAGTGGGAGGTTTTTTCCCCTGATGGTTTAAGCGAAGTCATTGATTTTATTGAAAAGAAGCTTCCTAACTGAGTTTCATTCCTCACAGCACTCAACTTCCTTTATAATTAGTCACTTCAAAAATCAATTCCTTTCTGATTAGTTCGCCCAGTTCTTGGTAAGGAATCAGGAAATCGGTCTGGCCTTGGGCGTACGAAGCTGCTTCGTAGGGATTGTACCAAAAATAGATTCCCTCTTCTTGTATTTCAAAATTTTGTGGCAGCTTGAAACCTTCCTCCATAAAGAAGCCTTCTTTTTTCAAATCGCTTCCAGGCTGCAATTCCCTGGCTTTTCTGAAATGATGCTCGGCCAATTCCAAAAAGGCCGGGTTGTCCAAAATCAAGTCTTCCCAATGCAGGATGTTGCCCGTTGCTGCATCAAAATTTAATATAGTGACGGAAGAGTTTGGGTAGGCGCCGCCCGCATAAGAATAAGCCGACAAGGAAACAGTGGCGACTTTGGGCGTCCTCATGGCTGCCTCGCCATTGATGGTGACTTCCCAGCCTGTCGAAGCGGTCAGTTCGGGTTCCTTTTCGTGCAGGTTTTTCCATTCCAGCAGGAATGAATCTGCCATGAGGTGGAGGTATTGTTCCGAAGCATTTTTAACAGGTGCTTCAAAGGCAAGAAATTGGACGACCACATTTAAGATCGAGCTATTGATGGCTTTGCAGGCTACTTCGTTTTTGCACTTTGCCAAAGGGTATTTGATGTCCACCCTGGCGCAAGCCAAGGAGGTTTCGTCACAATCGCCAGCATGTTTCTGGATGGAATTCAACTCGAACCAAAGCCTGTCGTTTTTTCTGGAATTGCCAGGATGGCATTGGGAAAATAAAGCCCACGCAAGTAGTATCAGCAAGAAATCATTTACCCTCATAGGATCAGTTGGTTTCTAATTATAAATGGGGAAAAATGGTTTAAATGGTAAAAATTAAGTGTGCCACAGGCTGGTTTCCGCTTTGAGGCTGCAAACTTATGGCGGTGCGGGGACAATATCCAATAAAATGCCTTTTTGGTTTTTCATTTTTGGCATTGGCGATTGGTATTTTATATTTTTACAAAAATTTCTCCCGGATGAAAAAAATTTTACCATCGCTGTTGTTCCTTTCCCTGACTTATTTCGCCATCGGCCAAATCACCGAACTGCCCCACCAGAAAACCAGCGAGGAGAGAGCGCTCCTACGTTGGCAGGAGTTCACCACCCCTTTGATGGATCGCTTCACCGCCACCCCGCCGCCAAACCCAGTGCGCCACATGGCAGAATGGGAAGAACTGGAAGCCTTGGTCATTACTTGGCGAGTTCCCAGCTACAACAGTATTTATCGGGAAATCATACAACATGCAAAGGAAGAAGTGAGAGTGATCGTCATTGTTAAAGACGAGGCATCCAAAACAACAGCCATCAACAATCTGCTGAACAATGGCATTGATTTGACCAACGTAGAGTTTTTAGTACAAGATAATGATTCCATTTGGGTGCGTGACTATGGCCCCCAAGGTGTGTATGCCAACGAGGTAGAGGATCAGTACATCATTGATTGGATATACAACCGGCCGCGTCCGAAAGACAATGTCATTCCATTGAAAGTGGGCGAGTATTTGAACCTTCCTGTTTATTCCACCACGGAAACGCCCGACGACTTGGTCCACACCGGCGGCAATTTTTTGTCGGATGGCCTTGGCACTGGTTTTTCATCAAAATTGGTGTTGGAAGAAAATGGCCCTGGAAACGACTTCAATGCAGGCCCGCACACAGAGGTCGAAATTGACGAAATGATGAACACCTACCTGGGCATAGAGCGCTACATCAAAATGAATACTTTGCCCTACGATGAAATCCACCACATTGACATGCACATGAAGTTGTTGGATGAGGAAACCATCTTGATGGGCCAATACCCGCAGGGCATCGCCGACGGCCCGACCATTGAGGCTAATTTGAACTATGTTTTGTCAAATTTCAATTCTGCATTTGGAAAACCCTACAAAGTAGTACGTATGCAGATGCCCCCTGAAGATGGAAAATACCCGCACAACGGTGGCGACTACCGCACCTACACCAATTCAGTTTTTGTGAATAGGACCATCCTGGTGCCGACTTACGAACAACAATTCGACACTACGGCCCTTCGCATTTACCAGGAAAATTTTCCCGGCTACAAAGTGGTGGGTATCAACTGCAACAGCATTATCACCCAATTGGGCGCCCTGCATTGCATCACCAAGGAAATCGGCGTGAACGACCCGCTTTTGATTGTCCACGACCGCCTGGAAAACATTAACGATAACAATCTTTGGAGCGACTATCAAATAAAGGCCGACATCAAACACCGGACAGGCATTTCCAATGCGCAGGTTTTTTACACCACCGATACTTCGGCCGCTTATTCTCCCCTTGAAATGACTTTGATAGACGCCAATACGGATACTTGGGCTGCCGACATTCCCCACCAAGCCAATGGCAGCGAAATTTTTTATTACATCCACGCTGCCGCCAATTCCTCCAAAGAGCAGGTGCGGCCATTGGTGGCACCCACTGGCTATTACAATTTTAAAGTGGACGATGAATCATCGGACGTGGACGAGCAAACAGCAGTGGCATTGGACGCTATTTACCCAAACCCGACCAGTGCCATTACCGTAGTGCCCGTTTTTAGCAAAGCCACCCAATTCGCCACGATAGAGATTCGGGATGTGTTGGGAAAAAAAGTGAAGACCGCATTTTCAGGCATGTTGCCCTTTGGCAGTTCCAACCATTTTATCCATGCGGAAAATTATTTGCCGGGCACCTATTTCGTTTCCTTAAAAACTAACAATTCGGTGCAGACGCAGAAATTGATTGTGAAGTAAGGGCTTAGTGATGTGTACCACACAAGACGGGGCTTCTTTTGTTTCTTAGCAGTTTGCCTTCGGCAATGATAAGGCGCAACCTCTGGATCAAAGTTCCGATGCCCCTTGTCATTGCAACAGACAAACCCCTACTTCAGCCGCTTCGCCCTGTTCTTTTTGATTAAAACAGCGTGCCACTGGCTCAGGAGGCTTTCAGTATGTTGGCGGTTCATCGCCGAAGCTACGTAAGTATAGGATTTCCCCTGCTTCACTTCTTTATCCTCCACCAATACCTTTTTCAATCCATTTAGCGGGATGATTTCAAGGATATTTTCTGGGTTGTTGTAGTCGCCCGGCACGCGGTCTTCGAAGCGGTAAACGACGAGGTAGGTGGCGTTTTCTTCCGCTTCAGGTAAGCTACAAGTGAATGTAAGTACGCCTTTTTTGTACTTTGGGTTGGAAACCTTGGGTGCAACGGAGCTGGGAATTTCCAAATAAGACATCTCCGGCAACAAGGCAGGCGTTTTATAGTAATGGTTTTTCAAGGAATCCAACAAGCCCAGCGGGTTCTTTTTTAAGGAGCTTGTGTTGTAAACAATGCTGCCCTGAATGCCGGGTGTGCTGCGGTTGAGTTTTATTTGATTGGGAACTTCGTCCCGCTTGCTCCAGGCTGGCTCAGGGTTGTTGCCTATTTTATACACGGCGATACCAGGGTAAACGTTCCGATCAAACGAGTTTTTCCGCCACCAGTCCAGCAATACGGCATAGTCGGCAACGGGAAAACCAATGTTCCAATACAACTGCGGGGCCACGTAGTCAATCCAGCCTTTTTCCAGCCAGCCACGTACATCGGCGCTCAGGTCGTCATAGGTATTGACGCCTGCACGGGTGGCCGAACCCAGGATTGGATCTTTATCTGCATTCCTCCAAACTCCAAATGGGCTAACACCAAATTTGACGTACGGCGACATGGTTTTTATCATGACAGAAACCTGTGAAATGAGCGCATCCACGTTGCTGCGCCGCCAATCGGACAGGCTGTGGTAGCCGAGGCCATATTTTGCAAAATCGTTTGCATCCTGGAAAAGCTCGCCACCCGCCGGGTACGGATAAAAATAATCGTCGAAGTGGACGGCATCCACATTGTATTCCGTTACGATTTCCATCACTATTTCCGTGATATAGTTGCGTACTTCGGGAATGGCCGGATTGAAATACAATTTACCGCCATAGCGGATAAACCACTCCGGGTGGCGCTTGAATGGATGATACCCGGCCAAGTTGGCCGTCATGGTGTCCATACTGGCCCGGTAAGGATTGAGCCAAGCATGGAATTCCATGTTGCGTTTGTGGGCCTCCTCCACCATAAAAGGCATTGGATCGAAGCCATCATTGGGAGCTTCGCCGGCCTTGCCTGTGAGGTATTTTGACCAGGGTGCTATTTTGGATTTGTAAAACGCATCGCCAGCAGGCCGCACCTGCACCAGTACAGCATTGAAACCTGCTTCGTGCAACATGTCAAGGTTTGCGAGCCATTCTTTGGCAAAGGCCTCCTTATTAAGTGTCGGTGCGACGGGAAAGTCAATATTGGCCACAGTGGCTATCCACGCCCCCCGGAATTCCCTTTTTGGCGGAAAATCCTGCTTGGGAGGGTTTTGGGCAAAAAGGCCATTTACCAAAAAAACCAATACGGCTGGAAGTAAAAATTTCCTCATGGGCTTGGTACGTTTGATGATTGCTTGATGCAAGGAATGGTGGGTATTTCCCGCTAAATTTAATCCCATTCCAAACATTTTTCAAGGCCGTAAAGGTATTAAAAACAAAATGGGACAGCAATCAACATTGCCGTCCCATTTTTGTCCTTGGATGATTTTCACTTGGTCGTCCAGACCTCACCCCCAGCCCCTCTCCTTGAGAAGTGGGGCTGGGGGTGAGGTTTTAATTGAATTCACACAACCTACGCCCTATTCAACAATACAACAGGCGTTGAAAGTATCTTGCCATCCTGGCGGATGCTGAGCACCATGTTGCCGGGCGAGCTAGCGCCGATGTTGAGCATTTTGCTGTAATAGCCATCAAAATTTTGGATGGACTCGTTGTGGACTACTTTCCCGGTGATGTCGGTAATGGTTACCGTGGTTGGTACGGCTGCGCCCCGGAAGCTCACATTTAAATTGCCATAGGTCGGATTCGGAAAAGCAGCCAGTTCCTCCAATTGCAATTCGTTGTCAATCAATTCGATTGGATGGGTAGTTTGTTCGGTTATTTTTTCGCCAACTTGTTCTTCCTGCTTGGCTTCATCTTCTTTTGGACAAGATTTGAATTGCGCTTCCACATCGTGGTAGTCACCGTCACGCAAGTAGGTGATGGTAAAAAATTCGCCCGGTTCGTGCTTGTCACGCTCCGAAACCAAGGTAGCGTGGTCGTAAATTGGCATTCCGTCCAACGCAACGATGCGGTCACCCTTGCGCAGGCCAGCTTTCTCGGCGGGCCAGCCCTCGCCTTCCACCAGGCCGTTCACCCCTATGCCTTCCTCGCCGCTGCCATAATTGCCCACATAGACGCCCAAGAAAACTTTGCATGGGTTGCGCTCGGACACATATTTTTTGCTTGTTTTTTCGGTCAATTCAACCTTGGCAGTCGCAGCTTGGCCATCCCTCAAATAGGCTATCGAAACCACATCGCCTCCCTTATATTTATTCAACTCATCGTGCAGGTCGCCCGTGCTGCGGATGCTGCTTCCATTGATACTGGTCAAGATGTCGCCCTCTTGCAAACCTGCATTTTCTGCCCCACTTCCTGGCACGATGCCGGAGAGATACACTCCCTCGTCGCCCGATTCTGGATACACGCCAAGGAATGTTTTTTTAGTCTCAACTACTTTTAAATTATCACCCTCATGGTCGAAGTTGAAATTGTAATCATAATTGTAATTGTAGTTGTAGTTGTATTTATAATGGTGCTTGCCATGCTTCTCTTCATGGTCAATTTCAATCTTCATGTTTTCCAATTCTTTTTCAAAATCGCCCTTGCCTGAAATTTTGATTTCATGCTGGCCCGCCTCCCGGATGATCATCAGCGTTTCGCCAGATTCCACGTTTTCATCGTCTTCCTCGCCTATAAGGGTCACTTCAATATCAGTTTCGAGGTTGTTTACAATGCCCAATTCTTTCATGTAGTAATCATAAGGCTCGCCCTTGTTGAACCTTTTTTTCTTGACGATGACCGTACCATCGTCGTTCTTTTGCTTTTGGATGACAATGATTTTATCGGAGGAAGGGCTGTCCTGCTGGGCTGCCAGATAAACATTCCCTGCGAGCAAAAATGACAGCGAGCAAACGGTAGAAAGGAGAAATCTTTTCATATCGAGTGAAATTTTTGGTTGAAAAAAATGGCCGGATGGCCGGGTGGATAAAATTAAAGAACGAAAACAAGGACAGAAAGGTAACAGCAGCGTTGCTCCCAAAGTGGCTTTTTGTGAAATAATTTTTCAAAACCACGAAAATATGCCATTGAATGTTTGGGGAAAACAGCCCAGCCAGTAGATTGTGCGCCTTTTGAAGATAGTCACATTTGAAATTGATGAACGTAATTTGCCTATTACAGCACATTTCGGGAGGAGGAGTTATCAAACCCCGGGGTTCTGAACGCCGGGGTTTGATAACCCCTCCTCTCGATTCCTATCGGGACGAAATGACATGCTATGATCTTCAAATGCGCTCATCTATAAAGAATGAAAATGAATACAATATGAATTTTAAAACCTCTTTACAAAACCCAGATCTCGGAAAACTCCTGCTGCGGCTTGGAGTTGGCTTTGTGCTGTTTTTACATGGCTTCTGGAAAATAACGGGCGGCATGGCCAGCACCGTCGAGCTAACTGCCAACAACGGCTGGCCGGGCTGGATTGCCTACGGTACTATTTTGGGCGAATTCATTGGCCCACTACTGGTTATCGGCGGAAAATACAGCCGGATAGGCGGCCTGTTGATTGGCTTTAACATGCTGATGACCATCGTGGTGGCGCACCGTGATATTGCATTTAAACTCAATGACTATGGCGCCTGGATGATAGAACTGAATGTATTGCTGATGCTTAGCGGCTTGGCCGTAGCTTTTATCGGGGCAGGAAAATACAGCCTTTCCAAAGGAAATGGTGCCTGGGATTAAAGCGGCTCACCGTTCCTCTTTCTCGTTCATCCAAATTTCCAATTCCTGAAAAGTGGCAACCAAATCCTCCATCTCCGCAGGTGGGCGGCCAGCGCTTTCGCATTTTTTTTGAAAAACATCAAGCGGAGACAAGTCTTCCAATTCTAAGCCCGCCACCTGGCTGTCCAACGAAAAATGCGAGGATTTCAAGCGGGTGCGCAGCAGGTCGAGGTTGAGTTCTTTTACAAAATCCTGCAACAGGCCGTTCAAATTTGGAATGACGCTCTCGGACTCCACGATAACCTCCACCCACGGCGAGGGCTGGTCCTTGTATTTTTCGTGAAGGGTTTCGAGCCGATCCTGCACTTCCTCCAAGCTGCCGACTATGCTTTTCAAGCGGCGGAAACTTGGCACTGCCACCTCATATAACTGCTTGATTTTGTTTTGCTTAAACTCCACCACTGTCACCGTTTTTTCGTCCTTGGTTTCACTAAAACTCAGCGGTATCAAGGAGCCGGAATAGCGGATGTGCTTCATGCCACCCAACGCCTGCGCCCTGTGGATATGGCCCAGTGCCACATAATCAAATACGTTTGCAAACTGGTCGGCACGAATATTTTCAACATTTCCGAGGTAAATATTGTCTTGTTTGTCGCTGGATTCGGCCCCCGTGACACAAAGGTGCCCGGTGGCGATGATGGGTATTTTCAAATTGGAATACTCGGCTGACAGTCGGCCCAGTTCCGCATAATGCGCCAAAATTCCTTGCTTTATTTTATCAATGCGCTCCATGCCCGCCTCGCCCGATACCACCCGCCGCAGGTCTTGATCCCGCAAAAAAGGTACGGCGGCGACAATGGCCTCCGGCTCGTTTTTTTCATTTTTCAAAATTAAAATTCCTTCACTCAAATCTTCCGGGGCATGGCCGACGACATGGACGTTCAATATTTGCAGCACTTCCCTTGGGGCATTGAGCATTTGTGGCGAGTCGTGGTTGCCACCTGTCACGACGATATGGCGGCAACTGCTGCCCCACAGTTTTTTCAAAAAATTGTAGTACAGCGAGCGGGCGTAATTGGGCGGATTGCCGATATCGAACACATCGCCGGCCACTATCAACAGCTCGATTTTTTCATTTTTTATGGTTTCTGCCAGCCAATCAAGGGCCATCCGGTGTTCGTCTTCCCGTTCCCGGGAGATGAATTTTTGGCCCAAATGCCAATCGGAGGTATGCAATAGTTTCATGTTGCGAATTTATTCAGGTTCTGCGAAAGCATTTTTAACATAAGCCACCACGGCTTCCAGCATTTTTTCGTCCCAGGCGGGGTTATCTTTGAATGCCTGCATGGGTTCTTTAAAAGTGACCAGATTGCCATTGATTAAAACTGGCTCCGATTTGCCATGCCAAATGACCGCAGCCAGCTTTTCCTGTGGCCCGTTCACCACCGCAGAACCCAGCAATGGGGGGGCAAGGTTTGGTGTGCCCTCCCCTCCCGGCCTGTGGCAGGCGGCGCAATATTGGGAATAAAGTTTCAGGCCAGCCGTCCGCATATCATTGTGGTCAAAAAGCTCTATTTTATTGGTTTTTTCCTTGTTCCTGCTTTCAATGCTTTTTTGTAAGTAACTGAATATCAATTGGTTTTTATCCATTTGCTGGCCAAAAATAGTGCTTAAAAAATCTTGAAATTTGTCCTCCTTTCCTTCCAATCCGCTCAAAGCAGCTTCACAGGCCAAAGAATCCACTGGATAGCGCATCAACAGGCTGCCCATCAAAAGGTACCTGTCTTCCTCTTCCATAAACCCAACTTGCCCTAAAGTGGCCAATATATTCATGTCCAAATTCCTGTTTTTTTTGTTGACCAATTCATAAAATATATTGGAATATACAGGAGAATTTTGAGTGCTTATTTGTGGCAATATTTTGAGCGTATGTTCTATCAATTTATTATTCCCGGTTTTTAATATTTTTATCAATATTTCATCATCCAATAAATTCAACCCTTCCATTGTCCACAATGCATGTAAAGCTTCGTATCCATTGGTATTTTCATTGATTATTCTCAATAATTCTTTTTGAATATCAAAAGCATTTTTATGAATCAATAATTCTTGCGCTTTTATTCTCAAATGACCATTTTTATTGGCTAATAAATTCACTAATTCCTTATTGCTTAATTTTGATAAATCTTGTGTTTTTCCAACCCGATTTTTTTCAAAACATATACGGTAAATGCGGCCTTTTTCAATGACCGTATCCAATCCTTTTTTCACTGCCTCATTTTTCAAATACAAGCTCATATAAGCCTTGTGTTGTATGATGCCGTGCCGCATATCCACCACATAAAGGCAGCCATCTGGGCCAGTTTTCAGGTTGATAGGCCGGAAAGTATCGTTGTTGGAAGCCAAAAACTCATGGTCATCGTAGGCTTGGCGGCCCAATACCCTACCCTGCCCGTCTTCTGAGAGCAAATTTCGTTTCAGCAAATTGGCCTCCGGGGCACACACGAAAGCATTCCCGTAAAATTCTGTTGGAAATTGATCCGCCATATAAACCGTTGGCCCACAGGCAGATGTGAAGTTCCGCAACCTGCCGAGGCTGTCCAATTCGTGCTCCAGGTAGCCCCGGTTCACCAGGGTTGGATGTATGGGAAAAACCCGTTGATTTTCGGTCAAAATCTGCCCCAAGGCATGTTCAGCTGCTATGCCGGGGTTGTTTTCCATCACATTCGGCAAATATTGGTCGCCAATGATTTGCACGGAATTGCTGTTGTAAAATAACCGTCCATGCCCATCTTGGGTTATGCCCCATTGGCTACGGTAGGCAGTTTTTTCCATCGCCCATTGGCCATTTTTAAACCGATAACGCTTGTCGCTACCTGCGCTGTAAATCCAATTGTCAAGGCCATAAAGCAGCCCATTTGCCTGATACTCAGGATTATAGCCGGGGGCATAGCTACTGTCCACCAAGGTCCGTTTTCCGGGCAGGTCATTGTTTATTTCCACAAACCACAACTTGGGTGGTTCGCAGTAAAGGAGGCCGCCGTAGGCCAGCAATAAAGCCCTCGGCATGATGAGTTTGTCCAAAAATGGTTTCCTCAAATCTACTTTCCCGTCACCGTCCCGATCCTCCAAAATCACAATACTCCCATTGGCTTCATCCTCGCCCAAGCCCTCCACATTGGGCATGTAACCCGGCATTTCGACCGCCCAAATCCGCCCTTTTTCATCAAAATCAATGGCCACGGGCGTATCAACAAGTGGTTCGGCAGCCGTGCAGTTTATTTTAAAACCCGGTTCCAGCTTGAATTCGGCCATCGGCACGATAGGTTCCCGAAAATCCTCCTGACAGGAAAGCAGGGAGACCAAAAAAAATAAAAAGTAGATGTGCAAACGCATGGTGAATGATGAACGATGAATGATGAACTATGAACTTACAAAATGTTGATTAACAGTTTTTTGTAAATCAATTTGGACTATATTATTTTTTCAATTTCACAAAAAAATTTTGAAGGGCTAAGATAGGTGCTTGAGCTGAATTGGCCCTGATTGAGGAACTGGGATGAAGGATTTTAGCAACCAATGGCCTTTCGCCGTGTTTAGAGTGAAAATGCAATTTAAATCAGCTAAAAAACTATTTTGATGAAAAAATTTCTCATACCAATTTGTTTCTTTTTCACCCTTTCATCTTGTTTCAACCAAAAAGAAATGCAAACCAGGCCAACGGACACACCACCCTCCACTTCTTCATTTTACGATTTTGAAATGACGCCGCTGGATGGTGGGCAAACTGTTGATTTTCAACAATTTAAAGGCAAAAAAATCGTCCTGTTGAACGTGGCTTCCAAGTGTGGCTTCACACCACAATATGCCGATTGGGAGGCATTTTACAAGGCGCATGGCGACCAAGTGGTGGTGCTGGGTTTTCCTGCCAACAACTTCATGCACCAGGAGCCTGGTACCAACGACGAAATCGCTGAATTTTGCCAGAAAAACTATGGCGTGACCTTTCCCATGTTTGAAAAAATCAGCGTGAAGGGCGACGACCAGCATCCAATTTACCAATGGCTTTCGCACAAGGAAAAAAATGGCTGGAACGACCAGGAGCCAAGCTGGAATTTTTGCAAATATGTGGTCAACGAGCAGGGCGAATTGACGAACTTTTTCGCCTCTGGCGTGAAACCCGACGATCCGGAATTCAAAAAAGCCGTTGGCATCCAATAAAAAAGCCGTCCCCCTTGCGAGGGACAGCAAAAACTTTACTCCAAATCTATCAGTCTTCGGCTGTGGGGTTGGATGTTTCAAACGAATCTGCAAAGGGTGGTTGAGAAAAGTTGGCATGACCCTGTGGTAATTTGGCCATCTCAACTCTTCCCAACCTATCCCTTGGCAAGAATTATTTAAGATTCGTCATTTTCTGTGTTGCGGTGAAATCCGGCGTTTCGATGCGGTAATAAAGCAAACCATCAGAGGAAAGCTGGCTCGCACGAAGGTTGATTTCATTGTGCCCTGCCGGATAATCGCCTTCAAAATTGAGGATAACCCTGCCCATATTGTCGAGGATGGAAAAGCTGGCATGGGAGGCTTTCGGCAGTTTGAAACCAATGACCGTGCTTTCCACGAATGGGTTCGGTACGTTTTGGTACAGTTCAAAACCCGCCTGTTTGGCTTCGTTGGCAGCGGAAAGCTGGCCATTTTCAAATTCGAGTTCCACGTCCACGATTTCTATATCATCGCCAATGTAAGCCTCGGCAGTCGTAAACCTTGAGCTAATTCCTACAGCGTTTTCAAGGTTTCCGTTGCTTTTTACCAAAAACTCAAGGGTAATCACGGCCTCACCGTTTTCCAAAGTCACAGGGTTGGTTTCGTACCAACTGACCGTCACCGCCCCTTCGCCAAGCAAGTTGAGGCCATAGTTTTCTGCATTGGTGATATTGTTTGGCACAATCCCCTGGAACTGCAATTTTTCAACATCAAAATCAATCGTGCCCTGGAAACCATACACGTTTTGGAAGTCTTCGGCTTTTATTGAAACCTGCACGGTGTTGCCCGCAACCAATTCCATATTTTCCGTCATAAACATCAGCATTCCTGCGTCCCGTTCGTCAGAGCCGCCGCTGAAGCCATCCGGGTCAGCGCTACCGTTTACGTCGCCAATTTTTACGGCGATGAAATCGGCTTCGTCAATTTGAGCCACCAGGTTGTTGATGTTGATGACTTCCGGGAACATTTGCTGCCAAGGGTTGGCCGGGTTGGGGAATTGGTAAGCCTTTTCCACAAAACGCCAGGAGGTATTGTTTGGCAAATTCGTGTCAATCAACAGTATCAATTTGCGCAGAGCCACCAGGTCAAAAGTGGTCACTGTTTGCGAGTTGTTGGCATCGGCAGCGATGATCTTGTAAGGGCTGGTCAAAGGCTGTATTCCCAATATGTGCCTTGAAATCAAGACGAGATCATAGGTGGTCACGCCGTTGAGGTAGTTGTCGTCCTTGGTCGGAGTGATGGTGTAGTCCTCGCCAATCGTTACATTGGGAAAATCGTAGTGGCCATCGCTGCCCGTCATCATGGATGGGTTGATGCTGACGCCATTGAGCTGTACGTTGCCTTCCATCAGGGGTTCGTGGGATTCCGTCATGAGCATCCCAACGATTGGCACGCCAGATTGGCAATGGAACAGGTTGTCTTGGATGTACAAATCAGTCACACAAAAATCTTGGTTGCCCGCTGCATCCGTTACCCAAAGCTCGATTGGAATGTGCTGGTAGGTATTGGCGCAGGTGAAAATCCTGCAAGAATCTGTCACATCAGGCGAAAACGAGAAGGTCAGTTCGCCCGGGCAGTTATCAAAACTTTTATCGTCAAAAGTCCTCGCACAAATTTCAATCATGCCAGTCTGCATGATTTCCACAATCAGGCCGCTGATGCAGACGGGTGTTGGCTTTTTGCAGTCCACCACGCTGAACTCCACTTCGATGGTGGATTCATTGTAACAACCGTCCCTGACCACATAGACGATGCGGTGGTCGCCAATCGGCGCTTCGCCTTCGTAGAAACCGTTGCCGCTTGCCTCGTAGCTCAGGTCGTTGTTGAAATCCAGGTGGTAAACGATTTCAAAGTCGTTGGCACACTCGCCTGTAATTTGAATGGGCACAGACACTTCGCCAGAAAGGCATTCTTCGTCCAAAGTACAAAAGACGCTATCGTAAGGATAGGAAAGCACTGGCGGTGCCGTGTCAATCACTTTGATGATTTGCTGATATTCGTAATGGCCATAATTGTTGTAGGTCGTTTCATCAATCCAAGCGCCGTCTTCCTCCGTGAGGATAATTTGTGGCGGGGCAAACTGGTCATAATAGCACCAGTTAATGAGGCTCCAGGTACGCACTATTTTAAAACATGCAGCGCTGTCGCCTGTCACGCTGAAATATTGGTCTTCAGAATGCACGGCCCACATGTCGCAGCCAAAATTTTCTACCGTAGCCACGCCTGTTTGGATGGAGTCGCCGCACTCGCCATAATAGTTTGGCGGGAAATGGATGATCCAATCGGATTTGGGCGTGACATAAATGTGCTGCTCACAGTTTGACTTGTTTCCAGCCTCGTCCACCGCCTCGAAATGACGGATAATATACCCATTGCCACATTGGTCTATGTTTTCAACAAAAGGCAATTCCGTCACCTCTGCGCCGCAGTTGTCGTAGTTGCTGGGCGTACCTTGGGTTTGCAGCCAAGCATTCGTAATGTCGGCGGGCAAGTTGGTACAAACCACCGTTTTTTGTGGTGGAGCAATGCACGTGGGGGCTATTTTGTCGTTGACAATGGCCTCCACCATACATTCATTGTAGTTGCCAAAACAGTCGAAAACCCGCAGTACCACCATGACCGTATCGTCATTGCAATCGAAGGCGATAGAAGGGCCAAAGGCGTTGTCTGGTTCGCTCATTCTTTTCACCAGCATTTTATCCAAACAGCAGTTATCGTGGCTGCCATCGTCAAAAGTAGTGGCCATCACGTCGGAATAGCCTTGTACATCAAGGTTCACATCGGTATATTCGTCGCAAATGACCGTTGGGATAATATCGTCAATCACGGCGGCATTGATAGGGATTTCCTGCACATTTCCGCAATCATCAATGGCTTTGTATAAAACGGTATGGTTGCCAATGGTCAAACCAGGTGAAGGCACATAACCGCCTTGTTTGCCGTCCACGCCATTCACATATTCGGCTTCACCAATGGGTGTGAAAATGCGGATGGTCACTCCACTGCAATCATCTGAAAAAACTGGAGCAGGCAGTAGGCCAGTAGAAGCACAATTGACAGCCAAGGCTCCCGTGATATTGGCGCTCAAGAAGATAGGCGGCACTACCATCGTAGGCTTTTTGATGTCAATGATTTTGATGACTTGCTCGTTGTCGTCGCCATCGTTGTCCTCCAACACGATTTGGCCAGTACACCAATTCAACACTGACCAGGTGCGGATGATTTTAAAAGTGCTGCCACAAGCCGCGAGGGTATCGTCTGAAAAAACATAGCTGTAATGGCAGTAAGGCCCGTCCGCACCAATTGGCACGCCTGAACCAGTGTTGGCCAAATTGCCAGTGTAGGTGGTAGGCAGTGTGATGTTGGGATAAAGTTCAAATTGGGTACATTCCCAAAACCTATCCTCTGGAAAATCAATGGTCGAATCGGGAGAAATGTGCAGGATTTGCACACAACTTGACTGGTTTTCGTATTGGTCGGTCGCCGTCCAGGTGCGGGTGATGGTCACGCCGTTGCACACATCGCTGTTGTCAATTTGATAGCCTGACATGGCCACCAGCGGGAAGGGATCGCAATTGTCCACCACGGGCGGATAAGGATAATTGTCCAAATCGGTATCGCAGGGAATTTCCACTGGGCCGACCGGGCAGGTAAACTGTGGTGCTTTTTTATCTTCCACATGGATATTTGACCAGCAAGAGTTGCCGTTGCAGTCAACGGTTACCTTGCCAATTAGTGTTTTTCCAATATGGCTACAGTTAATGGTGTTGCCCAAAAAAGCACCTGCGGGAGTCGTGATGGTTACAGTGAAACCTACGTATGTATTATAGTAGCCATCCAGCAACATGTCTGGTTCGATGACTGCAACACCACTTTGATCGAGGGAAACATTGACGCTGTTTTCGCAAGTCAAAATGGTGTTTTTAATCAAGACAGTCAAGGAATCTTCCACCGAATCGCCGAGGGAATCGGTTTCGGCGACGAGCACCCATTGGCTGCTATTGGGCTGGTTGGCCCATTTCACCTGGATAAAGTTTCCTAAGTTCTGGGTAATTGTCCCGCCTGGTGAAACTGACCATGCCCATGAAGAGCCTTGGTGAAATTCAGTCGCATAGAAGCGGGAAGCGCCTGGACAGGCCACCGAATCGCCAGTAATTAGTGGCGTCGGTTGGGCAAAGGAAGAGAATGTAAATGCGCAGAAGGCCAGTGCCATAAACATGGCAGTCCTCCTGAATGCCGGGATAGTAACGACCGGATTCATAATGGGATTGGATTTAGTTAAAGAATTGGAGTTTAACTCGGTAGAAGTGGATGCAAGCTGCGGACCATGACCTGAAGGCCATTTGTCAGGGCCGCCAGATCACGGATCGCATTTTGCATATCACCAAAATCCTTTTCTTGAGACAATTATATTATGGAAAATTTGTGGAGGAAAAAGGAGGAAAAAAGGGCAGGAAAAGTAGTTTTCTCACAGTATGTTTTAGAAGCCCTAAGAAAAATTTCTTCTCAAAATCTGGTAAATAAGAATTTTCTATGGTTAAAATTCCAGTTCATAAAAAATTGAAAATCTGGCATTTGATTTCACATTAGACAAAAACGTTGCCTGTTTTTAAACAACATAGTACCGATTAGTGGGTAAATATTAATTTGTTTATTTTTATAATATCTAAACCGCTGCATTTCAACTTTTAGAGCAATTTTTTTTCGGTATGAATCCCCATTGCCAATTTTGATTATTTTTGCCCTTGCCGTGCGATTATAATCCTTACCCATTCAATGACTTCAAATTTTTACCAGTAGAAAATAAACAAACCTATTAATTTGGGTTTTATCTCCTTACCAGTATCCTTTCGGCACATGCTTTTTTAAGAACACCAAACCTGAAACCTCTTCAAGTGAAAGTGGCAATCGTCAGGCATCGGCATTAAAAACGCAATAATATTAATTTATTAATAAAGTGTTTTAAATGCTAATGGCAAACACGGTATGTCGCTGTTTCAATTTTAGTCACGGCCAGTTTTAATAAAACACATTCAGGAACAGCCAGTATGCAGCATTTCTACATTCGGATTAGTATTGTATTATTTTTTTGTGTGTCAATGGGTAGCCCGATATTCGCCAACGTTTTCGACCTGCCGCCTCCATTGCTTCCCAACCCCAGTGCCTGCCAGCTTGCCTTGCCCATCAACGATTTTAGCTGCAATGCAAGCCACCTCTTCCAGATTGACGTGCAAAATGCCCCAGGCACTGCCCTCGGCAACGACGTTTATTTGAAAGAAATCCGCATCATCATCAAACATGAATGGGTGGCCGACCTGGACATGACACTCTTTTCTCCTTCTGGCGTTGAGGTTGAACTGTCGTCCGACAACGGCAGCGGCAACGACGACTATGGCGATCCTTACAATGGCCAATGCGACCAGTTTACTTCTTTTATTTCCAATTCCTCGCCAGAGGCTTGCAATGCAGTTGACATTTCATCGGGACATGCTCCGTTTATCGGCCTTTTCCTGCCGGAAGACAACATGAGCAAATTCAACGATGCTACCGCACCTAACGGGATTTGGACCCTTCAAATCTGCGATGACGGAAAAGAACATTATGGCACCCTGGAGTTCGTCGAACTGGTATTCGAGGCGGTAGCATGTATCACCCCAAGTGTGGTCATAGTAGAAGGTGCCGACTCCACATCGGCCATTCTCAATTGGTCGGATGGCGGCAATTGCAGTACGTCCATTTTGGAATTTGGCACACCCGGTTTCAGCCCCGGCTCGGATTCAACACAGGGAGGCGGAGATGTAGTGTATGTTGGTTGCCCCCCAGTTATGCTAACTGGGTTGGATCCTTCCACAGATTATGAAATTTATATCCGTGAATACTGCGGCAATGGCGACTTTTCTGCCAATTCATGCCCAATGGTTTTCTCGACGGGCTGCTCCCCTCCCCCAGCCACTTTGCTGGAAGACTTCGATAGTCAAGCGCCTTGTTCCACAAACTGCCCAGACCCTTGCGCAATAACCGGCGTTTGGACCAATGCCACCAATGATGACTTTGATTGGATTGTAAACGCTGGGCCAACGCTGACCTCGCTCACCGGCCCCGACGACGACGTGCCTGGCGGTGGCAATTACATTTATTTGGAATCCTCGCCTGCGCCATGCCGAAGCAACAATCAAGCGGTACTGGTATCCAACTGTATTGAAGTACATGCCAGTCCGGACAGTTGCGATATGTCGTTCAACTACATGTTGTATGGCGTAAACGTAAACAGTGTCTTGCTGCAAATCACCACCAACGGCGGCATGACTTGGCAAACGCTGTGGTCGGCCAGTGGCAATTTGGGAAATGTTTGGAAAAAGCAGTTCATAGACCTGGATGCCTATCATGGGCAAACCGCCCAGTTCCGTTTTGTTGGCAATGGCGGCAATGGAAACCGGGGCGACCTCGCCCTCGACAATATCGTATTTTATGGTTCGAAGGATTTGGGCTTCCCCAATTTTGTCTATTATTTGGACGAGGATCAAGACGGATTTGGCAGCCCAGATGTGTATGTAGCCTCATGCCTGCCCATTATTTTATTGGGCTATGTACCAAATGACGACGATTGCGACGACACGAATTTCTTCGTCAACCCAGGCATTGAGGAAACGCCTTGTGATGGGTATGATGCCAACTGCAGTGGCGATCTGGACGAGTTCTTTTTGCCCACATTGCTGGTAGAAAACGATACTGTATGCAGCGGGGCAATCGGCCATGTTTCAGCCATTCCTTTCGGCGGAACGATTTATTGGTATGATGCCCCAATTGGCGGGAATCTGCTTCATGAAGGCAATGATTTTACGCCGCCCAACTTTCCTGTCAACAATACGGACAGTCCCATAACCATTACTTTTTATGCAGAAGAAATCAGCCTGAACCCTGATTCCTGTTTCACCATTGAGCGAAGCCCGGCAAGCATTACTATTTTGCCACAACCTGCTTTGACCACGGTTGCCAGCCCTGAAATTTGTGCAGGCACTTCGTTTGACCTAAACAACCTGGATATTGTGGATTCCAATGGTGTGAATGGACTCATCAGCTTTCACCACAGCTTGCCACCGGATGGCAGCAACCAAATTCCTGCGGTCATTTTTCCTGAACAAAATACACATTATTATATAGTGTCAACTTCAGCAGGTGGATGCAGGGACATCGCCGATGTTGAATTTTTGATAAAACCCAGCCCAGATGCATTTATCGCAGGCGATACAACGCTGTGCTATGGCGCTTCGCAAACCCTGATTGCCATTGACATAGGCAGCGGTCTTGCACCTGTAGCCTTTGAGTGGAATAACGGCTCCACCATTGCTATCCAAAATATAAACAGCAACGCAGTAAAAGGAGCCACCGATTTATATTCCGTGACCATCACAGGTTCCAATGGCTGCTCCGACATTGATTCTGTACATGTAAAAACAGTGGTTTCAGTTGACGCTGTGCAAACCTCCGTCCAGGCCGTCACCAATTGCAACGGCAACGACGGGGCCATCACCATCACTCCACTGAACGGAACACCACCCTATACTTATGAATGGGATGACAATTTGATAGGAAACCAGGCAGGGCCATTAACCATCAACAACTTGCTGCAAGGCACCTATTCTTTCACTATCAGCGACAGCTCACCGGAAGGCTGTGATTTTTACTTGCCGGTGGTGGTGGTCAACGGCCCCTCTGCAGTCGTCAATATCAATCAAGTGACGCCCGTCAGTTGCGCAGGCGGTTCGGATGGGTGTATAGAATTGCAAGTGATTGGAAACTCACCCAACATATTGTGGAGTACAGGTGCCACGACAGCCCAGCTATGCGGACTTACGACAGGTGATTATACGGTAACTGTCACAGAAGGAAATTGTGCCAACGTGCTGACTATCAATGTGCCAGAACCTGAGCATTTGAAGGTATTTCCAACTGTGGAAGATGCCTCTTGCGCTGGTTTTCAAAACGGAAAAATCACCTTGAATGTATTCGGTGGTTCGCCCCCATACCAGTTCAACTGGAGCAACGGCCAAATGACCAAAACCATCAGCAACCTGATCTCAGGCAGTTATTCTGTGACAGTTTCCGATACGAGGGGCTGCCAGTTGATTTTGCAAAATATTGTCGTCAAAGAACCTGCCACCATCAGCATTTTACCCAATGTAGAACAGCCTCAATGTTTTGGTTTTCACAATGGCGAAATTGATATTGCAGTGAGTGGCGGCACATCGCCATATAATGTTATGTGGGACAATGGTGGCGTGGGAAGTATCATCAACAACCTTTCCGCTCAGGGCTACCAGGTCAGCATTACCGATAGCAAGGGTTGCAGCCATACCGAAACCATATTATTGGAACAACCCAACCCCATTGATGTAATTGTTGATTTTACCACCGACCCAACTTGCAATGGCTTGAATAATGGCAATATCGGAATTTCGGTATTTGGTGGAAACGGCAGCTACACTTATGATTGGGGGAATGGGTTAAACATGGAAGATTTGCCCAACATCGGGCAAGGAGGTTATGCCGTCACTGTGACTGACCAATTGGGCTGCACCTTTGTCACAGATTCCATTTGGTTGACTGGCCCAGAGCTATTTGACATAGCTGCCAACGTTCAATCTCCGCCCTGTTTTGGCATCAACAACGGTTTCATCGAAGTCTCAGTTGTAGCTGGTGGCGAAGCACCATACTCTTACTCGTGGAGCACCGATTTTTCAGAATGCTGCTTATACGACCTTTCTCCTGGTGAATACACGGTCACGATTATAGATGGGAACGGTTGCATGTTTGATTCTACTTTCTATTTGACCCCACAGCAACCAATGTCTATTTTAGACTTGGACACCATCAGCCCGGCTTGTTATGGTTCCGCAACTGGTGAAATATCAATAGTATTGACAGGAGGCATGGAACCTTATGACATTGTCTGGAACAATGGTAAACACGGAAACACTATCACCAACTTGGTGGCTGCCAACTACGCCGCCACTGTAACCGCTGCCAACAATTGCGTTTTATTTACTGGTTTAATCCCCTTGAGCCAACCGCCGGAATTGAGCATTAAAATAGAAAATGCCGAAGATATCGCCTGTTTTGGCGGGGCTGATGGCAATATTGATGTTTCACTGACTGGCGGCGTTCAACCCTACCAAATTCAATGGTCAACCGGCGCGACGATCGAAGATTTGGGCAACCTTGAGGAAGGCAGTTATACCCTGACGATACAAGACTCCAACCACTGTGTAGCCATCAGCGAGCCCATCGAAATCTCTATGCCCGACTCCTTGACGCCATTTTCAACCCTGGTGGTGCCGCCCGGCTGCGAAATCGTAAACGATGTGGACACTGTTTGCGTAAGTGCTCAAGGAGGCGTTGGCCCCTATTATTTTGTATGGGATACGGGCGATACAACCACCTGCCTCATCAACCCGGCAGTGGGCGATTACCACGTAACTGTGACCGATGCCGCTGGTTGTACCCAAGAACTGATGTCGGTAAAAGTGCCGGAAGCTTTTTTCCCGGTTTCGGTCGAAGTTATGGAAATGGGGAATGAGGTTTCTTGCGCAGGGGAAGAAACAGGGCAAATGACTGTCGTGATTGAAGGAGGACTGGCGCCATTCAATTATATCTGGAGCAATGGCGAAACAGGATTTTTCAGCAACGATACCTTGATAAATACTGCCCTCGGCAGTGGCGAATACAACGTGACCATCACGGATCAAACAGGTTGTGTGGTGGTTTCGGAATGGGCCGAGGTGGCGTCCAATCCTTTGTTGCTCCTGTCTGTGCCAAATGGGCAATTACAAAATGTAAGGTGCAAAGACAACCACGACGGGGCCATCAACCTCAACATTAATGGTGGCCAGTCACCATTCGACATCACGTGGACAGATGAAAACGGCGGATTTGTCAGCAACAACGAGGATATCCAAAACCTGTCGGCGGGAACGTATTCCGTATTTGTTTCAGATGCAAACAGTTGCACCAGGAGTATTTCTATCGAAATTTCCGAACCGGAGGCGGCTTTGAGCCTTTTGAACCCACCCCCGGTCGTTTCGCATGTGAGTTGTTTTGAAGAAGAGGACGGGAGCATTGATTTGACCGTAACGGGTGGCACCTATCCCTACACTTACCATTGGAGCAACAGCGACACCACCCAAGATTTGACGAACCTGCCGCCAGGGCAATATGCGGTGACCGTAACCGACGGCAATATCTGTGCGATTCAATCTATTTTTTATACCATCTCCCAACCAACAAGTGCCTTGGCCCTACAAAATGCCGAGCTAGAGGATGTTGTATGTTTTGGGGAAGAATCGGGTAGCATTGGCCTTACGATTGTTGGCGGCACACCCAGCTATACTTACAATTGGCTTTCTTCCAATAACGAGATATTCTTTACAGAAGACTTAGCCAACGTGGCGGCAGGCACTTACCAGTTGACGGTTTTTGATTCAAACGCTTGCCTGTTCGACACTGTGTTTATCATTGACAGCCCAGATTCACTTTACATTACAGCCACCACCATATCTGCAGATCCTGGCCAAAACAATGGATCGGCCACCGCAATGGGCAACGGTGGAACGCCGCCCTACAACTACCTTTGGGAGGATGGGCAAATTGGGCCAATTGCTGAAGGGCTATCGGCAGGCTGGTACCAAGTCACCGTTTCAGATGCCGCTTTTTGTGAAACGTCCATTTACGTCCAAATCGAAACCGTTTCAGCTACGAGCGCTACCAGCCGGGACATCCATTATGCACTATTTCCCAACCCCACCACTGGCTCGGTTTTTTTGTTGTTAAATACCTCATCGCCTTTAGATTTCGAATGCGTTGTTTACAACCCACTAGGTTTGGAGGTTTTTGCTAAAAAAAGAGAACAATGGAGCAGTGGAAATTTGGCGATTGACTTGACGGGACTGCCGCCTGGCGTTTATCAATTGGTTGGAATGACCCATGGGCAGAGGCTTTTCACCGAAAAAATCGTTTTAATAAAACATTAGCGTTTTAAAATTGAGGCCGATACAACTTTTCCATGCCCGGCCACCTCTATAGGCTGAAAAAAATTTGCATGAAAACCTTTGTCTTTTTATTGTTGCCCAGCCTGCTTTATTTCAGCCAAACCAAGGAATTCACCAGCGTGGAGGGGCGTTTCCGAATTATTGTGCCAGGCGATTTGACAGAAAAATTGGACAGCGTGGAAACGAAGATCGGCAAAATGGCCTACCACACTTTTTTCCTGCAAACCCAGGAGAAAGATGCAGATAACCTCTTTTACATGGTCAGTTATTGCGACTATCCAGCAGGCATAATTTTCACTGATTCCGTTGGCTTGGTGGAAGAGTTTTTTCAATCCACCATGGAAACCGCCACCGAAAGTGTCAATGGGAAAATCCTGTATTCTTCAGATATTCAATTGGGCAAATACCCAGGCAAATACTGGCGCATTGATTATTTGGACGGAAAGGCGGTCATTAAAACAAAGGCATACCTGGCTGGCAACCGCTTTTATTCCGTGCAGACCATTTCCTACCAGGAAAAAAACATCAATGCCGCCGGGGATCAGTTTTTTGATTCGTTCAGGATTTTTTGAAAAAAGTGCATTGCTCAAGTGCCTGCAAATATTTGTTTATGGATTTTCACCCTGGCACCAATCTTGAAAAAGCGCAAAATTCCATACCTGTAGGCCCCCAAAAATCTCAAACCGTTTCCCCTCCTACCCTTTTTCTACATTTGCAAAAATTTTAACCTAAATAAATTTCTAAGATGAAAAAAGTAGCAATCGTTTTACCCCTGATGTTTGTATTTGCTTTCTCCCAGGCACAGGAACTAAAAACCTACCAAGACTCCCTCAGCTACGCCATAGGCATCCTGTGGGGACAAAACATAAAGCAGCAAGGGCTGACCAACATCAACAGCGATATGGTAGGCAAGGCCATTTCTGATGTGGTCAACGGCGGTACCGAACTATTGGACATGAAATCGGCCAACCAATTGGTGAAAGAGCAGATCAACAAACAAAAAGAAATGGCCAAAAAGAAAAACGAAGCTGAAGGCAAGGCTTTTTTGGCGAAAAATGCCGAGCGCCAAGGAGTCATCACCCTGCCGAGCGGCCTGCAATATGAGGTGATAAAAGAAGGCACCGGCCCAATGCCAAAATCCAGCGACAAAGTGAGTGTCCACTACGAAGGCACCCTTATAGACGGGACTGTTTTTGACAGCTCCATCCAACGTGGGGAGCCAGCCAGTTTTCCCGTTACAGGGGTGATCCAAGGCTGGGTTGAAGCCCTTCAACTGATGAAAGTGGGCAGCAAATGGAAATTGTTCATTCCTTCCAACCTCGCCTACGGCGACCGGGGCGCTGGCGGGCAAATAGGCCCCTATGCCACCTTGGTTTTTGAGGTGGAACTGTTGGGAATAGATTAATAATAAAATCATGGTGATATTGAATTCACCATGATTTTAAGAACCTTTTATCCACTTCCATGCACATTGGCATCATCACGGTCCATCCAGAACTCCTGGATAGCCCTTTTCAACACAGCATCATGAAAAGGGCACAGGAAAAGGGTTTGCTCAACGTTGAGCTGCATGATTTGAGGGAATTTGGCTTGGGCAAGCACCAGCAAGTGGACGATTACCAATTTGGCGGCGGGGCTGGCATGGTGATGATGGTGGAACCATTGGCCAACTGCATTGAGCAATTGCAAGCCCAGCGGACTTATGATGAAATCATTTTCCTAACCCCCGATGGGCAGCTTTTTGACCAAAAACTCGCCAATCGGCTTTCTTTAAAAAGCAACCTGCTGCTCATCTGCGGGCACTACAAAGGCATTGACGAGCGCATCCGGGAGCATTTCGTCACGATGGAAATTTCTATTGGTGACTACGTCCTGTCGGGCGGCGAACTGGCCGCAGCGGTGGTAGTGGATGCCATCGGCAGGCTGATTCCCGGCGTTTTGGGCGATGAAACTTCGGCACTTTTCGATTCCTTTCAAGACGAGTTGTTGGCACCGCCCGTTTACACCCGCCCCTCTGAGTTCCGTGGCTGGGAAGTTCCTGATGTTTTGCAGTCGGGCCATTTTCAAAAAATAGAGGAATGGCGCTGCGAACAGGCACTGAAAAGGACAGAGGAAAGGAGGCCAAATCTGTTAAAAAAACAATGAACATTGAACAATTCCATAGCTACTGCCTCAGCTTAAAAGGCGTTGAAGAAACCTTTCCCTTTGGTGAGGATACCCTGGTTTTCAAGGTGATGGGGAAAATGTTTGCCTTGACGGGGCTGGACGCAGAAGAGTTTAGCGTCAATTTGAAATGCGACCCCGACCGGGCCATCGAGTTGCGGGAAGAACATCCCGACGACATCCACGCAGGCTGGCACATGAACAAAAATCACTGGAACACCGTCCGTTTTGAAAATGGCCTCGACACTGCTTTTTTAAAAGAACTCATCAACCACTCCTACGATCTGGTCGTAAAAGGCTTGCCCAAAAAAGACCGTGGAACGCTGCAATCGCTGTAATCTTGGAATCCCTTTCCCAGCAAAAAAAATATGACTATATCATTGTCGGCCAGGGCTTGGCCGGCACGCTCCTGGCCCATTTTCTATTAGTGGAAAACAAAAAGATCCTCGTCGTTGACCAAGCCTTGCCGGGTGCTACCTCCACCATCGCCGCAGGCATTGTCAATCCAGTAACGGGCAGGCGTATCGCCAAAAGCTGGCGCTTCGAAGCGTTGTACGATTTTGCAAAAAAGACCTATCGGGACCTGGAAGACTTGCTGGGCATCCGGCTTTGGACGGACAGGAACATCGTGCGGGCGCTGCACAATACCTTTGAGGAAAATGAGTGGGACCGCAGGGGCGCCTATCCTGAATACGAAGCATTTTTTGAGGAAAAAGCCGAACTGGGCAATTTTGAAGGAAAAATTAAACCCGCCCATGCTTGGGGCGAATTGCGCCATTGCGCCCAGGTTTCATTGCCGGATTTGGTTAAAAACTATCGTGAAAAACTCATTGAAAGCGGCAATTTCCTGGAGGAGGTTTTTGAGTATCAATTCATTGATTTTCAACAAGATGGCGTTGTTTATAAAAATTTCAAAGCGGAAAAAATCATCTTTTGCGAAGGCGCCAGGGCGACCGAAAACCCTTTTTTTAGCTACCTGCCTTTTGTTCCAACCAAAGGTGAATTGCTGCTCGTAAAAATTCCGGGAGCCAATTTTGAAAAAATCCTGAAACACCACCTTTTCCTCGTGCCATTGCCGGGTACGTACATTGACAATATTTCAACAACAGAAAATGAGAAAGCGGCCGATATTTATTGGGCAGGTTCCACCAGCCGCTTTGAGTTTGACGATCCTTTTCCCTCCGAGGATCACAAGTCAGAACTGCTCGAAAAACTGGAAAATACACTGAATTTCCCCTTTGAAATCCTGGCGCACCAGGCTGGCATACGGCCAACTGTCTCGGATGTCAGGCCATTTTTGGGCCTGCACCCTGAACATGGCCAGCTCGCTATTTTCAATGGCTTGGGAACAAAGGGCAGTTCTTTGGGGCCATTTTTTGCGCATCAAATGGCCCATTTTCTTCTGCACAAAAGCCATTTGGACGACGAGGTGAATATCCGGCGGTTTTCAAAAAGAGGCAGATAGCATAAATTTGCCTAAACAGCCTTGGATCACCTATGTACGAGAACCTATTGCAGCATGTGTCCCGCCGCATCAACCTCGACAAGGAGGAGGAAAAACTATTTATTTCCCTCTTGCAGCACCAAAAGCTCCGCAAAAAGCAATTCTTGTGCAAAGAAGGCGAAGTATGCAAATACAGTGGTTATGTGCTGAAAGGCTGCCTGCGCACCTACGAACTGGATGAACAAGGGAACGAACATGTGCTGCAATTCAGCATAGAAGACTGGTGGGTGGGCGATTTGTATAGTTTTTTTACTGAAACCCCTTCCCGATATTATGTGGACGCCCTGGAGCCTACCGAATTGGCATTGATTGACTTGGCTTCGCAGGAGTTGATGTATGAAAAAATACCAAAATTCGAGCGCTATTTCAGGATATTGATACAAAACGCCTTCATCGCCTCGCAGCGCAGGGTAATTTCAGCCATATCCAAACCGGCCGAAGAGCGTTACCTTGAATTTCACCAGCGCTACCCTACGCTCGAACAAAGGATCCCGCAGCACCAGATTGCTTCTTATTTGGGCATAACGCCCGAAAGCCTCAGCCGAATCCGCAAACAGTTGTCCAACCGAAAATATTAACCTTTTTAACATTACTTTAAGCCGGAGCCCTGTTTTTATTGATCTATATCAAGAGGTACGGTGCTTTGTCAGCGATAATTTTGCAGGCAGATTTAAGCTCAAATTTTAAAATCAAATCCTAAACGTCTTTATTATGAAAAAATCAAGTTTATCCTTTGGCCTCCTCATTGCAGCCATTGCATTTGCAGGCTTTGCTTTCACCGTAGCTCCTTTCAGCGTTGACCTCGCTTCCAGCACTGTAGCCTGGAAAGCCTACAAGGTAACTGGCGAACACAACGGCAACATCAAGCTGAAATCCGGCTCCTTGAATTTCGACAAAGGCCTGCTCACTGGCGGCTCGTTCGAAATTGACATGAACAGCATCACTTGCAACGACCTGCAAGGCGAATGGGCTGACAAATTGATCGGGCACCTGAAATCCGACGATTTCTTCGGTGTTGCCAAATATCCGGTTTCCAAACTCGTCATCACGAAAGTTATTTCCAGGGGCACACCGGGCAGCTACAAGATAGTTGGCAACCTGACTATCAAGGAAACTACGAAAGAAATCAAGTTTGATGCAAACGTGAAAGAAGAAGCCGGCAACTACGTGGCCACTGCCGCCATGAAACTTGACCGTGCCGATTATGACATCCGTTATGGCTCTGGCAGCTTTTTCGACAACCTCGGCGACAAAACCATTTACGACGAGTTTGATATGGACGTAAAAATTGTGACCAAAAAATAATTGGCGTTAAACACAAAAGTGAAAGGCCGCACCTGTTGAAGGTGCGGCCTTCTTTATTTATGCAAGTTTATAAAATAGATGCAACGAGTGGATGATCGGCATGCGCCCATGCCTTTTCAAACCGTAGCCGAACGTCCTTCGCATCTTTAGTTTTGCCCTGCCGCATCAGCGCCTGATACAGGCCAATCAAGGCCCAACCATTTTCCTTAAAGGTTTTCAAATCTTTCCGATAAACTGCTTCGGCCTTGGCGTACTGGCCTGCTTCTATCAAAACAAAACCGAGCGGGTGCCTTACGGAGAAAAACCAATCTGGCGGCTCGATGTAGGAAAGCCCGTCCTCTATTTCCACAGCCTTTTCCAGCGAAGCGATGGCATTTTCGAAATCTCCTTTCCGAAAATGGACTTCCCCTGCCAGCACATTCGAAGCAATTTGAACCACCTGCAATGCATTGTTGATTTCAAACAGTTTCATCTCACCCAGTTTTTCGATTTTCTCTATTTCTTTCACCGCTTTTAGTTCTTTTTCTGCCAAAGGCAAATTCCCTTTGGCGGCATAAGCCATTCCTCTGGCATAGTGCCAAATAGCTTTGGGATAATCCAGGTTAAACGCTGGCTCAGGTTCGTTGAGAATTTCGTCCCATTTGGCAAATTTTACCATGATAAACCAGGGAATTGTGTAAAAATGCTGCAGGGTGGCCCCAAAGGCAGGTTCTCCAATCATTTCTTTATTGACCACGTGATCGGCCATGTATCGGCTGGCCTCCAATGCCCGGTCGCCCTTGCCAGCCAGTGCGGCGCAGGCGGCCAGGAAGTGCCAGTTGTGCGGGTAATAAGCCAAAGGGTAAATGCCCGCTGCATGGCATGTCTCCACATAGGAACTGTCAATTTTTACAGCCCGCTCGTTGGCCAGGGTGCCTTCCCAATAATGTCCCGTGTTGAGGTAGGTATGGGAAGGCATGTGTACGAGGTGGCCGCTACCGGGCACCAGATTTCTCAGGTTATTGGCATAAGGGATAGCTTTTTCGGCATTTCCACTTGCCTCGGTGGCGTGGATGTACAAGTGGATAGACTGGATATGCTTGGGATTTTTTTCCAAAACGCCCTCAATGATGCCCAGGATTTCGGGCGTCCAGGGCTGCGCTTTGCCATCCTTTGTCCACAAATCCCAAGGGTGCATGTCCATCAGGGCTTCGGCACACATAGCGGAAATGTCCTGATCATCGGGAAATTGCTTTTGTACTTCCCGCATAGCCTCGGCGTAGGCTTGATAATAGGGTTTAGGATCTTCGTCCATCGTTTTTGGATAGCGTTTGGAAAGGGCTTGGATAAGGGACTTTTCCTTTGAATTAACCTTGTAAGACAACATTTTGGCCTTGGCAATGGCCTCGTGTGCCTGAGGCAATACTTCAGGCTGCATTCCAGCATTGTAGTTCGGGCCCAGCACGTAGCCGACTCCCCAGTAGCACATGGCACATTCGGGATCTTGGCGGGTAGCTTCCTGGAAAGAACGGGCAGCTTCGGCATGGTTGAAGCCGTATGATAAAATAAGGCCCTGGTCAAAATACTTCTGCGCCACTTTGGAATTTGTAGTCACGGGGTAGGTAAAATTCTCGGTAAGCCCCGCAAACAATGGCACCAATGTGCCATCGTAGCCGGGTTCGGTATTCAGCACTACCGATTTAGGGGCGCAAAAACTGATGGGCGGCAAATCTGGTACCCCGCTGGTCTGCAAAGGTTGTTGCCTTCGTTGGCAACCTGCCCAAAGGATAAAGAATCCCAGAAAAAGAAATTGAAGTTTCATTAGGTTTTGGTTTAAGTGAAATAAAAAATTGTTCTCAAATGGTTATTTCCCCAGTCTTTTGGACATAGAAAAGGATTATCCACATTCTTATAGAATTATAGGCTTGGAAAGAGTTTTTCCCTGAAGGCTATCCGGGCGATGCTCAAATGATTGGGTAGTGCAAAACTAAGCTCATGCTCCAGCAAATGCCAGGCTAAACGAGCCATAGACATGGTATTTCGTGTAATTGCCGATTTATTTTGAGTTGCTGGCCTAATAGAAAACCTATGTCAGGTCAATTCTGAATACCGATAAACAAGTAACTTCTGCCGCCTATGGATAAATCTTCCATTTAACAATTATATTTGCCTCTTACTTCAACAAAAACTATGTCCCATGCAAAGAAGAAAATTCCTACGCCAAATCGGGTATTCCCTGCCCACCGCCCTGGCCTTCCCTGCCATTATTTCATCCTGTAAAAAAGAAGATGATACTCCCAAGTCGGGCATCCAGAAAGTGGACAAATACAAGAACTTTGAAGTCGTGGTCGTCGGCGCCGGCGCTTCAGGACTTTATACTGGCTGGTATTTGCAGGAACGTGGCTTCAAGGTGACCATCCTTGAAGCATCTGGGCAAATAGGCGGCCGGATACGGCATCTCTCAGGATTTTCAGATTTTGATATTGAATTGGGTGCCGAAGAAATACACGGCTCGCTTTCACCTTGGTACGACATTGTCAAAGCTACCGGTGCAGAATTTTTGACTTCTCCGACCGAAGACTATTATTATTTCAAACAAGATTTTGGCAACCCAAACGAAAAACCCTTAAAAAATGGAGCCGAGGCATTGCAGTATAACCAGTTTATCAAAGCAAAAGACTTTATTAACCGTGCCTACACCTGGAGCGGGACAGATGCCACAGTAGAGCAACAGTTGGCCGCCGAAAACCTTTGGGAGATGTTTGGGGTCGTGAACGGGATGCTCAGCAACGAGCTTGGCACTTCCAACGACAGATTGAGCCTAAAGGGACTTTCTGCTGAAAGTGTACTGAATACAGCAGGAACAGAAAGTTTTAAGCTGAAAAACAGGACCATGCTCTCCATTTTGGAGGAAAAATTCGACACCATTTGGGGAAAGGTGGAACTGAACCGGCAAGTAAAAAATATCAACCTTAGCGGCACAAAAGCAGTACTGACCGACCAAACGGGAAAAACTTGGCAGGCCGACCGGGTGGTTGTCACCGCACCGATGAGCATTTTGAGGGATGGCGATATTACCTTCACCCCTGCCCTGCCATCTACGAAACAGGATGCCTTTCAAAATGTGGGCATGGGGGCAGGCATGAAAGCGCTTTTTAAATTTAGCCAGCCATTTTGGGAAGATTTGGACGGATTGGTTTCAAACCTTGGCTCCATTTATGGCAACAACGACGTGCCCGAAATTTATGTTTCGAGCTATGGCAAAGGCAATATTCCAGTTATCACGGCCTCAATTAACGGTTTCAAGGCCGAACAATTTAGCACAATGGGCAGCGGTGCAGCAGGCACCATTTTAGCCAATTTCGACAATATTTTTGCTGCTGGCAATGTGGCCTCGTCCAGCTTGTTGCAAAATGGATCATACATCATGGACTGGAGCAAAGAGCCATTTATAAAAGGTGCATTTTCTTATCCGAAAGTTGGCGGTAGCCTTATCTTCAGGAAAGAATTGGCGTCTCCGGTCGGCGAGCAGTTGTATTTTGCAGGTGAGGCTACTCATTTTGAAGGCCATAGTGGTACCGTGCATGGCGCCATCGAATCCGGCATCCGGGTAGCCCTGGAGATTGAAGATTCAATAGCCTAATCCTTTTTTTAGAATTTATAATACGCCTGGATTTAGAATAATCCAGGCGTATTTTTTTTGCCTTTTTTGGCTTGATTTATTGGTCGAAAAACAAGGTAAAGAGGGTTTGAAAAAAATTGGCCAATATTTTGTTTATTTCAGAAACTCAGTCTATCCCCCAGTCCTTTCCCCTCCATTCTGCTTTCAGGAAATCATTTGTAAAAAGCCCAATTTAAGTACGTAATTATTAATGAACTAAGCACTCACAACAAAGGATGGTAACATGCTTTGTAAAAAACTTTCACACTATGCGAACTAGCTTACTCACCTTCTCATTCATTTTCATTTGTTCCTTCTCAAGTGTTTTTGCCCAAAGAAATTTCGATGCTGGGATCTACTATGGAATTTCCCAATACATGGGGGATCTTCAACTCTATCAATTTGAATTATTGGAAGTTAACCGGTCTGAGGGGCTTTATGGCCGCTACAATTTTACAAACCTGATTTCACTCAAAGCCCAATTTTACCACGGCACCATTTCCGGGAAAGATTCCAACTACAAGGATCAAGTTGGTAAGCTTGAACGAAATTTGAGTTTTCGTTCAAATATTTATGAGGCATCACTACAGTGCGAGCTATCGGTGCTGCGCTTGGGTGCCAAAAAGCGACACTGGAACAAATACCTGCAAAAATATTTTGCTACTTCCTATCTTTTTGCTGGGGTTGGCGGATTTTACTTCAATCCAAAAGCAAAATACCAGGGAGAATGGTACGAACTGCAGCCGCTCGGCACCGAAGGCCAAGGCTTACCTGGGTATGGTGAAAAATACAAGCGCCTTCAAGTCTGCATACCCTTCGGTTTTGGCCTAAAACTCAATCCAACCGATAGGGCCACGATTGGCCTGGAATTCGGGTTCAGAAAAACTTTCACAGATTATCTGGACGACGTCAGCGGTGACTATCCGGATTTGAACGAACTGAGCGAGAACAGCCCAATGGCTGCCACGCTTTCCTATCGGGGCAGTGAAGTGTCAGATTTGCCCAAAAATCCTTCAGGGACAGCCAGGGGCGGCGTCAAGTTTATGGACATGTATTTTTTCGGAGGCATTACCATTGGTTATTTACTCACGAAATAAAATTTTAAACCCCGCCGTTTATACGACGCCAAAGATGGGCGGGGTAGCCAACAATGTATTCTGGGAAAGCGCACATTCAATTTTTTTAAAAAGAAAAAAAAGTTTAAAAATTTCTCAATCTATTCTTTTTGGAATGGTTTTGAATACTATATTTGCCAGCGAAAGAGAGCGAATTATTTTTGATCCCGATATTACCTACCAAGAATCCGAGCCTAAACTACCTATTTTCCTATCCCCTTATCTTCTGCATTAGAGTTTCCTTCCCATGAGCGCTTGAAAGCGCCTTATCCTATTACTCCCCACAGGAGCATTAACTTTTTTTAGTAACCGACTAAACACACACAGCATTGAAACCGACCATGCTACTGGTCTTGCTACTGGCTATTACTAGCCAAGCAAGCGCACAAATCATTTTTGTCCGCCAAGGCGGAACTGGGAACGGATCTTCTTGGAACGATGCAGCAGGCAATTTGAACCTGGTACTCCAGCAATCTACCCAAGGCACCCAAATCTGGGTGGCCAAAGGGACGTTCACAGCTACCGAGTCTTCCGATCGCAAAATCTCATTTCTGATCCCCAACGGGGTGAAAGTTTATGGTGGTTTTGCAGGAGTTGAAAGCTCCATCGAAGAACGCAATATAGAAGCCAACACCACCGTCCTTTCAGGTGAAATAGGCCAGCCCGGCCTTGGCGACAATTCCTATTCTGTGGTTGTAATGGACAAAGTGGACGAAACTACTGTATTGGACGGCTTTACCATCACAGCCGGCAATGCCAATAGCGAAGCCCAGGAAGTAGGCCGCAACCGTTGTGGCGGAGGCCTGTATATTAAAGGTGAAAACGGAGCCGCCCATCCGGTCATCAGCAACTGCACTATCATTGGCAATATGGGCCGTGACGGGGCTGGTGTTTACAACAACGGCAGGAACGGCGAATGCAGCCCAACTTTTGCAAACTGCATTTTCAAGAATAACGAAGCGGGCCTTGATGGTGGTGCCATGTACAATGACGGAAGGATGAACGGCAAAAGCAATCCTATTCTCACTAATTGTACTTTTGAAAGGAACATGGGCACCTATGGTGGAGCCATTTGCAATGCCACCGAATCAGGCACTTGCAACCTGACCATTGAAAATTGCACATTTAAAGAAAATGCAGCCTATCTGCGTGGCGGTGCAGTTTTTTGTATGAACGGCGATCAGAAATGCTACATGGAAATGACAGACTGTAATTTTGTAAATAATTATCCAGACGATCAGAGCATGGTTTTTACCAGCGCAAAAGGCCGCCAGGATGCTTACGCAATTAGCCGTAGCAATCCTTAATCAAGCACTATTGGAACAACCTTGCGGAACAAACAAAACCAACTTTAAAGCGGCTCATTAGCAATGTTAGTTCCACAGCCCAAATTTTAAAGGTGTTTAAGCATCCGGCTTAAACACCTTTTTTTATTGGTACCTTCCTCCTATCTTTCCCTCTGAAACAGCGTTTCCGTTTGTGAAAAAAAGCAACAAATAACCGTGGGGCCTAAAGACATACTCAAAAAATACTGGGGTTTTGAAAACTTCCGACCATTGCAGGAAGACATCATCCAGTCAGTTTTGGATGGTAAGGACACCTTGGCGCTGATGCCTACCGGTGGTGGCAAATCTTTGTGTTTTCAGGTGCCCGCTCTCTGCAAGGAAGGGATTTGCCTGGTCATATCACCCCTTATTGCATTAATGAAAGACCAAGTCCACAACCTACAAAAAAGGAACATTCCCGCTTCGGCTGTATTTTCAGGAATGCACTACAAAGAAATTGATCGAATTCTGGATAATTGCGCCTATGGAAACACCAAATTTCTATACCTGTCCCCTGAAAGATTGACCACAGAGTTGGCCATTGAGCGGATAAAAAAAATGAAGGTCAACATTTTGGCGGTGGACGAGGCGCATTGCATCTCGCAATGGGGATATGATTTCCGGCCACCTTATTTGCAAATAGCCAATATCCGTGAACACCTTCCCGAAATACCCATCCTTGCGCTGACCGCCACAGCCACCAAAGAAGTGGTGAAAGACATCCAGGAAAAATTAGCATTCAGAAACGGGGCAGTTTTTCAAAAAAGTTTTTCCAGGGACAACCTGGCGTATGTGGTGCTGTACGAAGAAAACAAAAACCTGAAATTGCTGGACATCGTGCGAAAAGTGCCCGGTACTGGCGTGGTATATGCCCGAAACCGGAAACTGACGAAAGAGACCGCCCTGTTTTTGACAGAAAACAAAATCTCGGCTGATTTTTACCATGCAGGCTTGGCTCCGGAAATCCGCTCCGCAAAACAGGACGCCTGGATAGCGGGAAAAACCCGAATCATGGTCTGTACCAATGCCTTTGGGATGGGCATTGACAAAGCAGATGTTCGTTCTGTAGTTCACTTGGACTTGCCCGATAGCCTGGAAGCTTATTTCCAAGAAGCCGGGCGGGCTGGCCGTGACGGAAAAAAGTCTTATGCCACCCTGCTCTATGCTCCCAACGACAAGGCTTCTTTGGAACGAAATTTTGAAATCTCTTTTCCACCACTCAAAGAAATACGCCGGGTTTACCAAGCATTGGGCAGTTATTTCCAATTGGCTTCAGGCAGTGGCATGGGGCAAAGTTTTGATTTTGACATCAACGACTTTTGTAGCAATTTCAAGCTTGATGTCCTACCTGCGTTTTCCTGTTTAAAAATTTTGGAACAGGAAGGCTGGATTACGATGAACGAATCGGTTTATTTACCTTCTTCTTTCATGGTTTTGGTGACAAGGGAGCAGTTATATGATTTTCAATTGAAAAATCCCAGTCTTGATCTAATCGTGAAAACTTTGCTGAGAGTTACTGAAGGCGCATTTTCCAATTTTGTCAACCTAAACGAAAACTCGGTTGCCAATTTTTTAAAAATGAAAGCCGATGACTTTATCGCTGCCCTCCATAGGTTCCACAAAGAAGGAGTGATTGACTACCGCCCATCTAAGGACAAGCCCCAACTGGTTTTTACACAAGACAGGGTGGATGCCGAAAACTTGACGATTGACCAAAAACAGTATAACTTCAGAAAGGAACGCCAAGCCCAACGCATTGAAAAAGCAATCGCCTACGCTACTACGCCACGCTGCCGCAGCCAACAGTTGCTCCATTATTTTGGTGAAAATACAGTGCCTTGTGGCATTTGCGATGTCTGCCTCGGCAGGACAAAAGCCGAACTGAATGCCGATGATTTTGAAAGGTACAAGTCAAAAATCAGCCAAGTGCTAAAAGCCGGGCCATTGAGCGAAAGCCAGTTATTGGAAGCATTTGCAGCAAATCGGCACAACAAAGTAATAGAAGCCATTAATTTCCTTTTGGAAGAAGGTTTTTTGATCAGAAAAGAGGAAAAACTTGCCTGGAAAGCTTAAGCCCTGCCCATGAAACGCATTATTTGCACCGTCACGAACGACCTTAGTTATGACCAGCGGATGATCAGGATTTGCAGCAGCCTGGCTAAAAATGGGTATAGTGTTACTTTGGTGGGCAGGAAATTGAGCCATTCAAAACCACTCTCCGCACAGCCATTTCATCAAAAAAGGCTCAAATTGTTCTTCAACAAAGGCAAATTATTTTACCTGGAATACAACATCCGCCTATTCATTTTCCTGCTTTTTTCAAAATTCGACATTGTAAACGCCGTGGATTTGGACACACTGACTCCTGGCTTTTTGGTTTCCCGCATCCGGGGGAGAGCCTGTGTTTATGACGCCCACGAATATTTTACGGAAGTGCCAGAATTGGTGGAAAGGCCGATGGTACAAAAAGCCTGGAGTAAACTCGCCGACTTCATTTTGCCAAGACTTAGCTACTGTTACACGGTTGGAGATTGTCTTTCTCAAATTTTTTATAAAAAATATGGGGTTGATTTTGAAGTGATCCGCAATGTTCCGTTTGGAAAAAACCCCAATCCGTTAAATCCCGCAACCAAGCCTGAAACTCCTTTCATTGTTCTTTATCAGGGAGCCTTGAACGATGGGCGTGGCCTCGAAGAAGCTATTCAAGCGATGGCCAATTTAGTGGAAGTAGAACTGTGGCTGGCAGGTGAAGGCGATTTGTCTGATGAGTTGAGGGAATTGGCAGCAAAAATGAATCTTGGCAATAAGGTAAAATTCCTTGGAAAATTAACGCCCAGCGAACTTTTACCCATCACAGAAAAAGCACATCTTGGACTTAACTTATTGAAAAACAAAAGCTTAAATTATTATTATTCTTTGGCCAATAAAGCCTTCGATTATATTCAGGCAAGTGTACCATCCTTGAACATGGATTTTCCAGAGTACAGAAAAATCAATGACACATATTCCGTTTTCATTTTGATGAAAAAACTTGACCCACTGGCCATTGCCCATGAAATAGAATTGATAAGGAAGAACAAAAGCCGCTATGCAAGCTTAGTCGAGAATTGCCAAAAAGCATCCCGCCATTTCACTTGGGAAAACGAGGAACAAAAGTTGTTGGATTTTTACCAAAAAATTAAATAATATTATTGCATAATTCCCTCTTGTTCAGCCTCTTGCATAGGTTGGGCTTTTTTCAGAAAAACCTGGAAAGGGAAATTGTTGATGACCATGCTCACGTTCAATTGGACTTCGGTCAGCGAGTCAATGGTGTAGTTGACAGGCAATTCGCCTTCTTGGTTGATGATGTTTCCGTCCACTGAATAGTCGTATTGTTCTTCGGTGGCTGAAGGCGTGAGGTTGGTTTTCAATTTTCCCTCCTGAGAAAATTCAAAGTAGGTACCAACGAGGGTCTCAATCTTTTTCCCGTTCCTGTACCCCGATTCAATTTCCCACCTGCCAACAAGCTGGCTTTCGTCAATATCCGGCGGTTTCGGGTCATTGTTGCAGGCAGTTTGAAACAACAAGAAGGCAACTGCCGTCGAAAAGAAAACTTTTGATCTCATAAGTTGATACCCATTTTACCCGTTGGTAGGAAATCCTGGCCGATAGGGTTTTTATGAAGGCTTTTAAAAGTTTTGAAGGCACAAAATTATTTATTCCTTGCAGATAATGTTGACCTAAATAGAAGCAGTGAAAAACGCTCCGCTGGGCGTATAAATTACTGATTAACAGAAATTTACGATTCAGCACTCTTTTTCGTAATGAATTATTACATACCCTGGTTTCAAAGTTCGTTCATAAAACCCTGCGCAAAAGGAACTTGTTCAGGCATTCATCGCAAACCCTCAAACAGCCAGTCAGCAAGCAATTGGCGGTTTTGCGGCAGCATCAACCTTTTCTGGTCGGTTGGGTGGCGTATGTTACCCAGTTCAATGTAGGCAGAAGGCACTTTTGTCTCCCGCAGCATGTGCAGGTCACGGCTTGTCACCGTTCCGTAATACCCCCTTCCGCTACGGAATTTATCGTAATGTTTTTCCATGCTTTTGTGCATTTGGGTAGCAAGTTTTTTGCCGGCCGCATCGCCTGGGTAATAGTAGAAATAGAGATCAGTCTGCTCCCTTTTTCCACGTGAGTCCACATGGATGACGATGAGTTTTTGTTGTGATACACCCTGCTTTTCATGTTTCTCATACAGCTCATTGATGACATCTGAACGTTGGAAAAGCCTCGGTTTTTGGCTTCGCAAAATGGCTTCATTGCCCCAAACAACTTCGTCATAGTCGCAGTCCAGATATTCCTCGTCACGGATGCCATCGTTGGGGTCACGGGTAATCATATATGCAGTTGCCCCACGTGCCACCAAGTTTTTTACCAACCTGAGTGCCACGTCGTAAGCATACTCATCCTCACACATCAGGTGTTTGTTTTTGGAAACCATAGCGCCCGGATCCGGGCCACCGTGACCGCTTTCGATAAAATAAACTTTCCCACGCAAGTCGTTGCTAATCAAGGGTACATGCTCATATTTTTTACCAAAAATGGGAAAAATACGGGAACCGGACGGCTCGACGGCCAGGTTGGCTTCTCCATTTTCGGGTGTCAATTCGTTGGCTGGTGGAACGTCAACGTCAGGACAATTCAGGAAGTGAAAAGGCACCCATAAGATTTTGTCCTCTTTAAAGGACTTTTGGCGGTACCCGTCCTTGAACATGACATTGTTGTAGTCTTCTATGCTTTTTGCAACGTTCCAATCATCAATGCCAATAGACGAACGGATGGTTTTTCCATTAAAAGAATAAATAAGAATTGGGAGGAAGTAAGTCTTCCCCACTTTTAACTGGGCACCGCTTTTCAGTTTGTTTATCTTATAAAACTGGTCGTGGTTGCAGGAATTCCTATCCAAGTTGTAGCGTCTTAAAATCGAAAACACGCCGTCGCCAGGCAGAGCATTGGTCTTGTAAAACTTAGGCTCGTTCAGGGAAAAAGAGACGGTTGTCCAGGCTATCCCAAACATGAATATCAACCGCAGCATAGTATGATGTTTAGCTATTTTGGTCAAAAATGTAAAAAATCGAGCCACGAAAATATTCATTCCTCCTTGTTTTTACCAAAAATCGCCAAAAGTAACGCCATGCTTGGTGTTGGCATTGCCTAACAGGCCCCTTCTAGGCCCGTTTTGAAAACCATAGTAAGTCCCTTTTGTTACCTTTGCCAACCGAAAAATAACAGCATGAGCGTTCAACACATCAAGCCATATACGCAAGTGGGCAGCAAGAAAAAACAGGTCTCGGACATGTTCGACAACATAGCCCCCTGGTACGATTTCCTCAACCACTTCCTTTCCCTGGGCATTGACATCAGTTGGCGCAAAAAAGCCATTGCCAATTTGAAAAATGCCAGGCCAAAAAACATACTCGACGTGGCCACTGGGACGGCAGATCTGGCGCTGGAAGCCTATCACCAGCTTGGCCCTGATAAAATCATCGGATTGGACATTGCAGCGGAAATGCTGGAAATCGGAAGGCAAAAAATTGGCAAAAAACAATTGTCGGACAAGATTGAGCTGATGCAGGGCGATAGTGAAAATATGCCCTTTGCAGACAATACCTTCGATGCCGTGACCGTTGCATTTGGCGTCAGGAATTTTGAGGATTTGGAACGTGGGCTGGCAGAGATGTTGCGGGTGCTGAAACCCAAGGGAAAAGTGGTCATTTTGGAATTTTCAAAACCCAGGGCTTTCCCTTTTAAGCAGCTTTATAATTTTTACTTCCGCAATATGCTGCCCATCATTGGCCGAATTACCTCAAAAGACCCAAAAGCTTACAGCTATCTTTACGAATCCGTGATGGCATTCCCTGACGGCAAGGATTTTGTAAATGTGCTGGAAAAAATTGGTTATCATTCCACTACATATAAAAATTTAACACTTGGTATCAGCACCATTTATGTGGCGGAAAAGTAAATTGATTGATTGCATGAATAACTTCCCTGGACTTTCCAAAACCGTTTACCTCGCCGTAATCACCGTTTTGACTTTTTGCACCATCGAACTTGCCGCCCAAAGCAGTCGTGGCAATTACAACTTTTTGGATTTCAACCAAAAGCCTTACTACTTTGGGATTACACTGGCCTACAATACTTCAAATTTTAAGGTTTTCCAGTCCAAAAAATTTGTGCTGAACGACAGCATCCGGGTAGTGGAATCGGTGACCGGCCCAGGCTTCAACCTCGGCATTGTGACTAACTTGAAAATCGGTGAATATTTCGATATCCGCTTTCTGCCAACGCTTTCGTTTGCTGAACGCAACCTCAATTACAATACCACGCAGGACGATTCTGGCAGGCCATTTTCCCGGAGGAAAATCGAGTCTGTTTTTGTGGAAATGCCTTTCCATGTACGCTATAAATCGGTGCCCTTCCACGATTTGCGCCTATTCGTGCTGGCTGGTGTTAAATATGGCTTCGACGTGGCCAGCGATTCCAGATCCCGCCAAGCCGAAACTTTAGTCAAAATAGCCCCCAGCGATTTTGCTTTTGAAATCGGTGCGGGCATCCAGTTCTTCCTGCCCTATTTTATATTTTCCCCTGAAATAAAATATTCACATGGCCTGAACAACATCCTCATTTTCGACGACAACCTGGAAGAATCGAATGTAATTGAAAAAGTCCTATCAAGGGCACTCACGATTTCATTGCATTTTGAAGGGTAATTTCCCAAAACAAAAAAAGCCCGGTTGGAAAAATCCAACCGGGCTTTTTTGTTTGTACAGTTGTAATTTTATTCAGCAACCGTCACTTCTTTTTTGATGACGCCGGTATAGGTTCTGAGTTCTATTTCATAATTGCCTGGTTTTAAGTCTTTTAAATCCAGTTCATAGATCGTGTTCACGGGCAAGTTCCACAGTTCGTCCCTCTTAACGACAGATCCGGTTTGGTCTTTCACCATGATGTCGCTCAAGTTCACGCTGATGTTTTCAAAATCAATGTAGTACACCTGGCTTTCAGTATCCAGGTAAAAAGTCCAATTGTCGCTGTTGGGATGGGAGATTTCGGCGGTAGTAAAATGGAGGGTACTGTTTTCTACGGAAGCCAAGCTTTGCGCATTTGTAAAACCTATGAAAACGAAAGCAAAGACGAGGCTAAGGAGGAAAGATTTACGCTGCATTTCTTTTTAAGTGTTTGATATTCTGTAAAACAAAATTTTGTCGTTTTAATAGAGGCACAAATTTATGCCATTTTTCTAATCGTTCTAATCCTGGCTTGCTCAAACGGCAGAATTAAATTTTACATGACCAAGAAGACCTAAGATTTTAATTGTTTTTCAACAACTCACACAATTAACTGTAACGCAGATTTGTGCATTTTGGAACAAAATTCTTCTTTTAAGAAACTGTTAAAATTTTGAAAATGCCTTTAACAAGCGAATAACAAACGGCATTCAATCTCATTCTTCCCATTTCATACTTCTTTCCACTGCTTTTTGCCAGCCCTTATAGCGCTTATTTCTTTCGGCAGATCCCATCGCAGGGTTGAAAGCACGATCCAGTTGCCATTTTTTTGAAATGTCTGCCATTTTCCAAAACCCAACCGCCAATCCTGCCAAATAGGCCGCACCCAATGCAGTCGTCTCGATGATTTTTGGCCGTTCCACCTTTGTGCCCAAAATATCGGACTGGAATTGCATCAATAAATTATTGGAACAGGCTCCTCCGTCCACCCGCAAAGCCTTCAGCGGCACCTTGGCGTCTTTTTCCATCGCCATCAACACATCTTTGGTTTGATAGGCCAAAGATTCCAAAGTCGCCCGTACAAAATGGGCTTTGGTCGTGCCACGGGTCAGGCCGAAAATGGCCCCCCTGGCATACATGTCCCAATACGGGGCACCCAAACCCGCAAAGGCTGGCACTACGTAAACACCATCCGTGTCGTCCACTTTAGAGGCAAAATATTCGCTGTCAGCCGCCGTGTCCAGCATTTTCAAGCCGTCCCGTAACCACTGCACGGCTGCCCCGGCAATAAAAACGCTGCCCTCCAAAGCATAATTTACCTTACCATTCAGCCCCCAGGCGATAGTGGTAACCAAACCTGATTTTGACTGGACGGGCGTTTCACCCGTGTTCATCAGCATAAAACAACCCGTGCCGTAAGTGTTTTTTGCCATGCCGCTTTCATGGCAGGCTTGGCCAAACAAAGCCGCCTGTTGGTCGCCAGCAATGCCGGAAATGGGAATGGAAGCACCAAACAAGGCAGGTGAGGTTTCACCATAAACCTGGCTGGAAGGCAATACCTCCGGCAAAATAATGGCAGGGATTTCCAGTGCCTCCAATAGTTTTTTATCCCACTCCAAGGATTTGATGTTGAAAAGCAACGTACGGGAAGCATTGGAATAATCGGTAATGTGCGCTTTGCCGCCAGTCAGTTTCCATACCAGCCAAGTATCAATCGTGCCGAACAACAAGTCCCCTTTTTCGGCGGCTTTTCTGGCTCCTTTCACATGTTCCAGCAGCCATTTGGCCTTGGTACCAGAGAAATAAGCATCAATGACAAGGCCTGTGTTTTGGCGCACATAAGGTTCGAGGCCGTCCTTTTTTAGTTGATCGCAAATTCCCGCCGTGCGCCTGTCCTGCCAGACGATGGCGTGGTGGATAGGTTCGCCCGTTTGTTTGTTCCAAATGACAGTAGTTTCACGCTGGTTGGTGATACCAATGGAAGCAACATCCTGGGCAGCTATCTTATTGTTTTTCAACACTTTCTGGGCAACCTGGAGCTGTGTCCGCCAAATTTCGTCGGCATCGTGTTCTACCCAGCCTGGTTTCGGGTAAAACTGCGTAAACTCTTGTTGCTCAATAGCTACGATGCTGCCATTTTTATCAAACAGGATGGCACGGGAACTGGTCGTCCCTTGGTCGAGGGCGAGGATGTATTTTGACATAAGGTTTTGTTTTGAAAAATGTAGGCAGTGAAGGTAGGGTTTCATCTCATTTTTGCTAAAAGCCTTTCCACATCAATATCGGCACATTTGAAATGTCCTTTTGGGCAGGCTTTTTTTCCATGTAAATTGCAAGGACGGCAATCAAGTTTTTCTTCCGTTTCAACTACAAAAGAATTGTCGGAAAGTGGGGTAAATCCAAAAGCAGGAACGGTGGAGCAAAATACAGCCGTTACCGGGGCATTGACCGCAGAGGCCAAGTGCAGCGGCGCAGAGTCGTTGACGAAATTCATCCGGGCATTTTTCATCAAAGCAGCGGATTGCAGGAAACTCAATTGGCCAGCCAGCACCTCAATCTGGCGGTTGGGAAATTTGTTTTTGATGGCCTGGCACATTGCCACATCCGACTTTCCCCCTAATAAAAAAATTTTCATCTCCTCCCCTACTCCACTTATCATTTCCTCCCATTTGGTGGCGGGAAATTGCTTGGTGAACCAAACCGATGCAGGAGAAATGGTGATGTAACTGGCCGTATTTATTTCAAAAGGAAGGGAATTTTGTTTTGGATAAAGTTTTGGCCTAACTAATTGATTGTCAGTAAAATCAGCAATAAGCGACAGGTTTCTTTCCACTTCGTGCTGGCCATTACCGATAACATGTGGGTATTTTTTTGAAAAGAAAAAGGACCAGGGATTTTTGTCAAAACCGATGCTTGTTTTGGCTTTTGACATGGCTGTTAAAAATCCGGAAGCAGAGAATCGCTGGAGGTTCACCACCAAATCATATTCACGTTTTCTGATTTTAAAAAGCAAGGAAATTAGGTTCTTGTATTTACCCGTTCCTTTATCCCAGATTAAAACTTCATTCAAAAACGGATGCCCGTCAAACAAACCCTCATTGCCTTTTCGCAACAAAAAATCAATACTCGCCTTGGGAAAAAACTGATTTAGCTTTTCCACAACCGAAGTGGCCAGCACCACATCGCCGATAAAGGCCGTTTGGATGACAAGGATTTTTTTCATCATAAAAAAAGCCCCAATGAAGATCTTCATTGGAGCTTCGCTCAAAGCTATGAGATTTTAATTTTTGTTGTTTTACACAGAGAAACTTTCGCCGCAGCCACATGTCCTGGAGGCGTTTGGGTTGTTGAATGCAAAGCCCTTTCCCTCCAGTCCACCACTGAATTCGAGGGTGGAATTGAACAGGTAAAGGAAGCTTTTCAAATCCGTAACGACCTTTATACCATTGTCCTCGAAAACCTGATCGTTGGGATGGTTTTCATTGTCAAAATCCATGTTGTAAGTGAGGCCTGAACAGCCTCCACTGGTCACGGAAACCCTGACGAAATAATCCTCGCCCAAGCCTTCCCTGGACATTATTTCTCTGATTTTTTGCTTTGCGCTTTCAGCTACAAAAACCATTTTTCTTGTCGTTTATTACTGAAAATCAAGCAGTTGCCATTTCAGCTTCCACTTCAATGCCGTTCTTTTTCTTGTAATCGGCAATGGCGGCTTTGATAGCGTCTTCTGCCAAAACGGAACAGTGGATCTTCACGGGCGGCAAGGCCAATTCTTCCACGATTTCCATGTTGTCAATTTTCAGGGCATCTTCTACCGATTTGCCTTTCAGCCATTCAGTGGCCAAAGAAGACGATGCAATGGCGGAGCCGCAACCAAAGGTTTTGAATTTCGCATCTTTAATAACACCCGTGGCGTCGTCCACTTCAATTTGTAGGCGCATCACGTCGCCACATTCAGGCGCACCGACGAGGCCCGTACCGACGTTTTTCTGGCTTTTGTCGAGTGTACCAACGTTGCGTGGATTTTTAAAATGCTCAAGAACTTTATTGGAATATGCCATAATCAGATGATTTTATTGTTTTCTAAAATGATGATTTTCAAATACTTGTAGGTTTAGTGCTCCGACCATTCCACTTGGGTCAGGTCCACGCCTTCTTTGTACATTTCCCAAATTGGGCTTAGGTCACGCATGTGCTGCACTCCCTTGGAAATCGCTTGGACTGCATAATCCACATCTTCCTCCGTAGTGAAACGTCCCAAACTAAAACGCAGGGAAGAGTGTGCCAAATCGTCGCCCAATCCCAGTGCAATCAACACATAAGAAGGCTCCAAGGAGGCTGAAGTACAGGCCGAACCCGATGACAGGGCAATCTCTTGGTTGAATGTCATCATCAAGCCTTCACCCTCCACATGTTTAAAGGAAATATTGGTTACATGAGGCATCCGGTTTTCACGGTTGCCGTTCACATAAATTTCTTCCAATTGCAAAAAGCCGTTTTCCAGCTTGTCACGCAGGCGGCTCAAGCGGACTGCATCTTGATCCATTTCTTTCATGGCAATTTCGGCCGCTTTGCCTAAGCCCACAATGCCGGGAACGTTCAATGTGCCGGAACGCATGCCACGCTCATGGCCACCACCGTCCATTTGTGCGGTTACTTTCACCCGTGGGTTTTTGCGGCTGACGTACAGGGCGCCAACCCCTTTGGGGCCGTACATTTTATGGGCGGAAAAAGCCATCAAATGGATGCCCAATTCCCTAGGGTGGGTTTTGATTTTGCCGACAGCCTGGGTGGCATCGCTGAAAAACAGGACACCGTGTTTGGCGCAAATTTCCCCGATTTCTTTCATGGGTTGAATGACGCCCGTTTCGTTGTTGGCCCACATGATGGAGACCAAAATGGTGCTCGGCTTTATAGCTGCTTCCAGTTCTGCCAAATCAACCAAACCGTCGTTTTTTACTTCCAAAAAAGTCACCTCGGCACCTTGTTTTTCCAGCTTGTGGCAAGTGTCGAGCACGGCTTTATGCTCCGTTTTTGTCGTGATAATATGGTTGCCTTTGCGGGCGTACATTTCAAAAACACCTTTCAGGGCAAGGTTGTCGGATTCTGTTGCTCCTGAAGTAAAAACGATTTCTTTTGGGTCGGCATCAATCAATTTAGCCACCTGCTCACGGGCGTAGTCAACAGCCTCTTCCGCCTCCCAACCAAATGGGTGGCTGCGGCTGGCCGCATTGCCGTGATGTTCAAAAAAATAGGGCACCATCGCTTCTACGACTCTCGGATCGCAGGGCGTGGTGGCGTTATTGTCAAGATAAATTTTCCTGGCTCGCATGTTCAATTTTATGTTTATTTAGATTTAATCTAAAGCGCAAATATAACAGAATATGACAGAATTGGTTTTGTCAAATGTCATTTTATACCTTTTCAGCCATGAAATTTTTCGCAGCAAAATAGCCGTAAAATTTTACCTTTCACCCCAATCAATCAATGATTTCGCCAATTCATTTTTGGTTTTACCCTAAAAGACCCAATTTTCAAAACAACGGTAAAACATGAAAAAACTAACACACATCCTTTCGTTATTGCTTGCCTTATTTCAATTCACAGTTTTGGGGCAATCCAGCAAAAGCCCAAATCTTTCTACCGCCAACCTCCGCACGGAATACAAAACCAACCCCATTGGAATGGGTGAAATGCAGCCACGGCTGAATTGGGAATTGTTGTCCAATCATAAAGATGTGATGCAGTCAGCCTACCATATCAGGGTTGCAGCCAGCGGTGCTGATTTGAAAAGTGGCAAAAAACTGCTGTGGGATTCCGGAAAAATCACCTCCGACCAATCCAATCAAGTAGTGTATGGCGGACAGCCTTTGAAGCCCCGGCAACGCTGCTACTGGCAGGTACGGGTATGGGACAACAAAGGCAACAACTCCGGCTGGAGCGAGCTTGCATTTTGGGAAATGGGCTTGCTCTTACCCAACGAATGGTCTGCTACCTGGATTAGCCCAAATTGGGAGGAAGACTCCACCCATTCGCAGCCAAGCCCCATGCTGCGCAAATCTTTCAGGCTCAATGGCGAAATTAAAAGCGCCAGGTTGTACGCCACGTCGCACGGCCTTTACCGTGCAGAAATCAATGGCAAAAAAGTAGGCGACGAGCTTTTTACGCCTGGCTGGACGAGCTACCACAAGCGCCTCCAATACCAAACATTCGATGTCACCCAATTTTTACAAAATGGAGAAAATGCCATCGGGGTACTACTGGGCGACGGCTGGTGGCGTGGAAACCTCGGCTGGGGAGGAAACCGCAACACCTATGGTTCAAAATTGGCCTTGCTGATGCAATTGGAAATCACGTATAAAAATGGGAAAACGCAACGAATCATGACAGATGGCTCCTGGAAAGCGGAAACCGGGCCTATCATCGAATCGGATATATACAATGGCGAGATTTATAATGCCCAGTTTGAAAAACCCAATTGGACCAAACCAAGTTTTGACGATCATGATTGGAGGCCAGTAAAAACTGCTTCATTGGATAAGGCGAACCTCGTAGAACCAATTGGCCCTCCCGTGAAAAAAATACAAGAGATAAAACCCATTAAAATCATTCACACCCCTGCCGATGAAACGGTTTTTGATTTTGGCCAAAACATGGTGGGCTGGGTTCGGCTGAAAGTAAAAGGAAATGCCGGGACGACCATCAAACTGCAACATGCCGAAGTGCTCGACAAAGCGGGCAATTTTTACATAGAAAATATGCGGGCGGCGCTCACCCGCTTGCAATACACTTTAAAAGGCACCGGCGAAGAAACCTATGAGCCACATTTCACCTTCATGGGCTTCCGATATGTGAAAGTGGAAGGGTTTCCCGGCGAGCTTACTTTGGACAATTTAACTGGGATTGTCATTCATTCCGATTTGGAAAAATCTGGCGGCTTTGAATGTTCCAATCCATTGGTCAACCAATTGCAAAGCAACATCCAATGGGGGCAAAAAGGCAATTTCCTGGATGTGCCGACTGACTGCCCCCAACGAGATGAGCGCCTGGGCTGGACTGGCGATGCGCAGGCCTTCAGCCGCACCGCCAATTTTAATTACGATTGCGCTGCGTTTTATACCAAATGGCTGGCTGATGTTGCACTGGATCAGGGCGACAATGGCAATGTTCCTTTCGTGGTGCCAAACTGCATAAAGCCATTCGATCCAAGGTCAAAAATGGCCGGCGGCTCAACTGGCTGGGCCGACGTGGCGACCATCCTGCCTTGGAACACTTACCTTGCCTTTGGCGACAAACGCTTGCTCGAACGTCAATATGAAAGCATGAAGGCATGGGTCGCTTTTATGGAAAAAGAGGCGGGCGACGACCATGTCTGGGACACTGGTTTTCACTTTGGCGACTGGCTTTTTTACAGTGTAAACAATGACAACAGCGGCGTGAGCGCCATTACGGACAAGTATTTTTTGACCCAGGCATTTTTTGCCCATTCCACCGATTTGGTGCGCCGTGCCGCCGAGGTTTTGGGCAAAAAAGAAGACCTCGCCTATTACACCGAACTTTTAAAAAAAGTAAAAACTGCTTTCAATCACGAGCACGTCACGCCCAGCGGCAGGTTAAGTTCGTCCACGCAGACTGCTTATGTGATTGCGCTCCAATTTGATTTGTTGCCTGAAAATTTGCGGCAACAAGCTGCCAATCGCCTCGTCGAAAACATACGCCGTTATGACAACCACATAACTACCGGGTTCCTCGGGACGCCTTACATCAACCACGTCCTCAGCCGCTTCGGCCACCCCGATGTCGCCTACGAACTGCTGATGCAGGAATCCTACCCTTCTTGGCTGTACCCCGTGAAAATGGGCGCCACCACAATTTGGGAGCGCTGGGACGGCATCAAACCCGACAGTACATTCGAGGAAGCGAGCATGAACTCATTTAACCATTATGCCTATGGTGCAATTGGCGACTGGCTCTACCGCACTGTTGCGGGGATTGACATTGACGAACAACAGCCCGGTTACAAGCACATTATTATTAAGCCACAACCAGGAGGAAAACTGACCTATGCCAAAGCCTGGCACGAGTCTCCTTGTGGAAAAATTGAGTCGGGCTGGAAGTTGGACAACAAGCTACTGAATGTCACGCTGACTATTCCTGCCAACACATCTGCGACGCTTATTTTACCCAAAGCAAAAGTTGAAGGGATAAAGGAGCTTAAAACGGGCAATGGCATCCACCGATTTTCACAAAAAGGCGAAGATGTGGAAATAGAATTAGGAAGTGGGACGTATTCATTTCAGTATCCAATGGGGTAATTGCGAGATTTATCGAAAACAATCAGGAATCCACTGTTTTCAATTGAGGGGCTGGGTTATCAAATCCAGCGGTTCTGAACCCAAACCGCCAGGTTTGATACCCCGGCCCCTCGTGATATTTCTGCTTTTCAATCCAAAAATGGTTGTCCTTTACCAAAGTTCGGGAAGGCGGCAGGTTTCATAATATCATTAAAAATCTGCGTTTTCCTGCGTCAAAAAATCAGCGTCAAATTTTTCTTAACACGCCTATATTCCACTGCTCAATACAACAAAGTCGCTATCGAATGTGGTAAACTTACCGTCTCCGCAGCCTGGCCATTTATCCAAATACGGTAACTAATTTTCTCCTCCGTTGAATTCATCACCACCACCACGGTGCTGCCGTCTGTATTTTGGAAAGCCGTGGTCAACAGTTGCGCCCGGCTCGAAGAACTGACGATGCGCTTCGCCCCTGGCCGGATGAATTTTGAAAAATGGCCAATATAATAGTAGGAATTCATGTAGTGCAGCGTGCCTTCCTGGGTTTTGGCATGGATGGGCGCAAAGCAGAAATTTTTCACATGATTTGGGCCGCCCGTTTCATCCAGCAGAATATTCCAGTCCGTCCAAGCCACTGCACCGTTGTTGAAGTCTTGAATCATGTTTTGGCCGTAGCGTTCGCCCCATTTCCATTGGTCAAACGTATCCCATGAAAATGGGAAATTGCAGGCTTCTGTCAAGAGCAGGTTTTTGTTGGGAAAGGCTTCGGCCACCCTTTTCACATTGTCAAATTGCAGGCCGCCGTTCCAGTCTTCGTACCAATGGAAACCAATGCCCCAGATGTATTTGGCCGCCTCCGGGTCGTGCAGATAAGTGGAAGCCCGTTGGTAAATCAGGTCTCGGTTATGGTCCCAGGCGATGAGTTTTTTGCTGCCAAGCCCGCTGCGCTGCAAGGTGGGGCCAAGGCTTGTTTTGATGAAATCCCGCTCCTCTTCGGCGGTGAAAATGCACGACTCCCAAGTCTGCTTGGCCATGGGTTCATTCTGTACGCTGAGGCCCCAAACCGGGATGCCCAGCTTCTCATATTCTTGGATAAAACGCACATAGTAATTAGCCCAAGCTTGATAGAACTCCGGTTTGAGGTGGCCGCCTTGGAGCATGTTTCCGTTGTCCTTCATCCAAGCTGGCGGGCTCCAGGGGCTGACGTAAAAGTCCAGGTGCCCCGCCACGTCCATCGCTTTTTTGATGAACGGGATTTTGTATTTCTCGTCGTGGGCGAGGTTGAATGTTTTCAATTCCTTGTCGCCTTCAGCAACATAAGTGTACATGTCGCTGGAGAAGTCGCAGCTATTGATATTGGTGCGGGCCAAGGTATAGCCGATGCCTTTTTCCTTGTCGAAATAAGCCGTAAGCACCTCCTGCTGCTTGTCGGCAGGCAGCTTCGCAAAGGTCTCTGCCGAGGCATCCGTCAGCGCCCCGCCTATTCCGAGAAAAGTTTGAAAAGTCTGGGAAGGATCAACGAAAACGCAAGGCTGTGTTTCAAATGGCTGCCCAAAAGGTGTCAGGGTCAAGGTTTCCGTTTGAGAAAGCCTGTGCGGACTGTCTTTGGCAGTCGTATAAACAGTGATAGAACGGCCAGTGGAAGGGCTTATCGTAGTTTGGCCATACATGGCAAAGGCTGCCAATAGGAAAATGGAAGTTAACTTAGCACTCATCATAATATAATGTGTTTGGGAAACTTGGACAAGGTCAGAATTCAGCCGAAACTTAGGCGTTTTCCTGTTAATGTCCCGTTAAATTCTAACTTTTTTTATTTCTTCCTGCCCAGCCCTGCATCCAACTTTTCGACTTGATAGCCCGTTGTTCTAAGTGTGGAAGCATTAGTTTTGCAGTTCCATTCTTCTGCAACTCAACTACTTTGAAGTCCTTGAAAATCAATGCATAAAATCCGGATGCGCATTCCGCATTTCACCAAATCCAACCGTATGAACCATCTATCTTTTTGGAGGGGCAAGACCCTCAGCATCGTGCTGGCCATTTGCCTTGGAGGCATCTTGGTGAGCTTCACCACTTTGCCAAATTTCTCTTTAAAAGAAAGCTTTTCCGGCTTTTTTTCCAATCACGAATCACCAATTACCAATCACCAACCACCACCCTTCATGAAATACGACTTCGACCGAGCCTGGCGTGAAATTGACAGCCTGGAACAGCAGGGCCTGCCCAAGAGCGCCCTCGAAAAAACGGAGGCGCTGCTGGATGCCGCCCGTTCCGAAAAGATGCCGGCCCAGCAAATTAAAGCCTTGATTTACAGGGGTAAATTCCAAAGCCAATTGGAAGAAGAAGGCATGCCCAAGGCCATATACCGCTTCGAGCAGGAGATTGAAAAAGCGGAATTTCCCGTGAAAGCCATCATGCAGTCCATGCTTGCAGAAATGTACCAGGGCTATTTGGACAACAATTATTGGCGTTTCCAAAACAGGACGCAAACCGGCGAATACAAGCCCGACGACCTCCGTACCTGGAGCATCGAACAGTTGACCAAAGAAAGTTCCCGGCTTTACTGGGCAAGCCTTGCCGACCCAAAACTGAAAAGCACCGATATCGGCGATTTTAAAATCCTTTTGACGGACGGCAAAAACGAAGAAGGCCTCCGCCCTACCCTGTTCGACTTCCTGGCGCACCGTGCGATTGATTATTTTATGAACGAACGCAACTACCTGACCCAGCCCGCCTACAAATTTTACATTGATAGTGAAAAGGCATTTGCGCCAGTCGGCGAGTTCGTGCGCTGGAATATTGAAACGCAGGATACGGCATCGCAAAAATTGCAAACCCTGCTGCTGATGCAGGACTTGCTGAAATTCCGCCTTTCAAAAAACGACAACAAGGCCGCCCTGCTCGATGCAGATTTGAAACGCCTGCAATTCGTTTACAATAATGCAGTGCTGGACACGAAGGAAACTGTTTACTTGAAAGCCCTCGAAAACCTGCAAAAACAGCACGATGGTACACCATCTGAGGCAGAAGTGATGTTCCAAATGGCCAGCTATTACAACAATGCCGGGGCCAGTTATCAGCCAGCCCCGATGGGCAGTCCGCAGATGGACGAAGAGCGGAAATGGTATATCAAAAAAGCCCACGACCTCTGCCAACAGGCCATTGAAAAATACCCTGGCAGCTTCGGGGCCAAGCAATGCGCTGTGCTGAAAGCAAGCATTTTGGAAAAGCAACTCGATATGCAGTTGGAAATGGTGAACCTGCCCGAACAGCCCTTTTTAGCGAAAATTGACTACCGCAACACGCCGGAAGCTTGGATCAAAGTCATCCGTTTTGATGAAAAAAGGCGGCAAGAATTTGAAAAACTGCAAGCTGGCAGGGATGCCAACGACCGCATTCTCGACTATTTCAACCAATTAAAACCCATCAAAAACTGGTCGGTGAAACTGCCCGACGACGGCGACTTCCGCCGCCACAGCGTGGAGACAAAAATGGACGGCCTGCCTTGTGGCCAATACCTCGTCTTGGTAGCAGGCAATAGCAATTTTTCAAAAACAGAAAGCGCTGTCGGTTACTTATTTACTAATGTGTCGGAAATCGGCTACTGGCAGCGCATGGGCGGCTCGGAAGGCATTTCATTCGTTGTTTTTGACAGGAAAACAGGCACTCCTACCAAAGGAGTAACGGGCGAATTTTGGGTGCAAAACTACAATTCCGTTTTCCGCAAATACGATTGGAAGAAGAAAGGCACTGGCGTCAGCGACGCCAATGGTTTCATCAACCCCGGCCTGAACGAAAACGAAGACCGCAATTTTAGGATTTTGCTCCGCAACGGCAAGGACACGCTTTTTACCCAAGAAAACTACTATAACTACACCTATCGGGAAAACAACCAGCGTTACCAGCAGACCCATTTCTTTTTAGATAGAGCCATTTACCGCCCCGGCCAAACGGTATTTTTCAAAGGCATCGCCCTTGACTTTGATGAAAAACAGATGCCTTCTATTTTGAAAAACCAAGCCGTCATTATCACTTTCAAAGATGCCAACTGGCAGGATGTCAGCTCTTTGCAATTGAAAACCAATGAATACGGCACCTTCAGCGGTCAGTTTACCGCACCCAAATCTGGCCTCCTGGGCAACATGCAAATCCAGTCCAGCATTGGCGGCAATTCCAAAAATTTCAGGGTAGAGGAATACAAGCGGCCAAAATTCGAGGTGGCTTTTGAGCCTATCCAGGGCACTTACCGCTTGGAGGATTCTGTAAAAATTACAGGCAATGCCGTCGCTTATGCTGGCAGCAATATTGACGGGGCGCAGGTCACCTGGCGGGTTGTGCGGGAAGTGCGTTTCCCCTGGTGGCCCTGGTGGTATGCCAAATGGTTCCCCTGGCGTGGCGAGACTATGGAAATCGCAAACGGCGTGACGGCAACCGATGAAGCGGGCAAGTTTAACATCACCTTTGCTGCCCTGCCCGACCGAAGCATTCCGAAGGATAAAAAACCCGAATTCAACTACACCATTTATGCCGACGTGACCGATATCACGGGCGAGACGCAGAGCAACGAAACCTACGTGGCCGTCGGCTATATTTCCATGAAAGTGGACGCAACTGCAAACGGAAAGGCGCTTGACAATACCAGTTTAAATCTTGACAGCCTCAGCAAACTGGAACTGGTTACCCAGAACCTCGCCGGACAATTTGAACCCGCACAGGGCAATATCAAATTGGAACTGCTCAAAGCACCCAGCCAAGTCTATCTCGACCGCTATTGGGAGCAACCAGACAGGCAGGTTTTGAGCGAAAAAGAATTCAAGCAGACCTTCCCAAAATTCGCTTGGGGCAATGAAAACGAGCCGCAAAACTGGCCAGTGGCCAGCACGGTTTTGGCGTCAACATTTGACACAAAAACCAACAAAGAAGTGAATTTGCCGAAGGCAAAAATGACCGCTGGCTGGTATGCCCTCACCCTGAATACCACTGATAAGTATGGCGAAAAAGTGGAAGTGAAAAAGTATTTCAGCACGTATGATTTGGATGAAAAGAAATTGCCCGCACCGGCCATTGCATGGCATATCTTGGAAAAACCAACCTGGGAACCTGGACAAATTGCTCCACTCTATTTCGGCACTTCCGAAAAGTCCCTTTCCGTCCTGCTGGAAATGGAAAAAGATGGCAAAACCCTCAGCCGTAAATGGCTGAAAGTGAGCGATTTGCTCAAAGAGAACTATGCAGTGAAAGAAGAAGACCGGGGCAATGTCAGCTACCTCTATTCATGGGCGATGCACAACCGCACGGCTCCCAATGCCTCTGTTATTCAAGTGCCTTGGAGCAACAAAGACCTGACCATCGAATACGGCACTTTCCGTGACAAACTGCTGCCCGGCCAGAAGGAAGAATGGACCGTAAAAATCAAAGGCCCAAAAGGCGAAAAAGTAGCCGCCGAAATGGTGGCTGGCATGTACGACGCATCATTGGATGCCTTCGCCCCGAACGCTTGGGGATTGGGCGTGTGGCCCAGCAGTTGGACGAGGATCAGGTACAACGCAGGTGGATATCAGGCCATTCAACAAAATTGGCTGGGATATCCCACCCCTCCTGTGGTGGAGGAAGGCGATTACCGCCAATACCGTGCGTTGAATTGGTTCAACTGGTATTTCAATGATTATGGTGGCAGGATGTACATGACAAAATCGAGGGCTTATGATATGGCAGATGGAGTGATGATGATGGAAGCTGCCCCTGCTGCTGCACCGAGAGAAGAAGCTGAATCTATGAAAAGGGAAGATGTAGCTGTCAATGGCATTATTCATCAAGATAATGCGCAAGGAGGTGATGAAGAACAAAAGCCAAGTAAACCTGAAACCGACCTCTCCCAGGTCCAAGTCCGCACTAACCTCAACGAAACCGTCTTCTTCTATCCACATTTGATGACGGACGAAGAAGGCAATGTTGTCATCAAATTCACGATGAACGAGGCGCTGACGAGGTGGAAGTTTTTAGGCTTGGCAACGACGCCCGATTTGAAAATCGGGACTACTATGAAAGAAGTTGTCACGCAAAAAGACCTGATGGTACTGCCCAACCCGCCGAGGTTTTTCAGGGAAAACGACGAAATTGAGTTCACGGCGAAGGTGTCCAATTTGACGGAAAATGCCTTGTCTGGCGATGCCAAATTGGAACTGGTGAATGCACTGACTGGCGAAAAATTGGATTGGTCAAAAATCACCAATGTGCCGCAAACCATCAACTTTACCGCTGATGGCAAGCAGTCGGCACGACTGGCCTGGCGCTTCAAAGTGCCTGATATTGCTGATGTGCCAATGATTGAACATACGGTGATTGCGGCCGCAGGGGCCTTCAGCGATGCGGAAAGAAGTGCTGCCCCGGTTTTATCCAACCGCATGTTGGTGACGGAAACATTGCCGCTGCCAGTCAGGGGCAACGAGACCAAGGTTTTCACTTTGAATTCCTTAAAAAACAACAGCTCCAATACCTTACGGCACGAGGCTTTGATGCTCGAATTTACCCAAAACCCAGCCTGGTATGCGGTGCAGGCGCTGCCTTATTTGATGGAGTATCCTTACGAGTGTACGGAACAGATTTTCGCCCGCTACTATGCCAATAGTTTGGCGACTTCGGTGGCCAATTCGCATCCGAAAATCAAAGGGGTTTTTGACAAATGGCGCAACTACGAACCAGCAGCATTGCAAAGCAATTTGAGCAAAAACGAAGAATTGAAAACCGCCCTGCTGGAAGAAACGCCCTGGGTGCTGGCTGCCCAAAGCGAGGAGCAGCAAAAGCAAAATATCGCCTTGCTGTTTGACTTGAACAGAATGGCGTATGAACAAGAGGCCGCTTTGAAAAAAATGCAGGACAGGCAGTTGCCGGGCGGCGGCTGGGCTTGGTTCCCCGGCGGCGTTGATAGTTGGTACATCACGCAGTACATCACCGCTGGCCTTGGGCATTTGCAAAAACTGGGCGTGCAGGATTTGGAAAACAACCCCGCTGCTTGGCAGATGGTGGAAAAAGCCGTCCTATACTGCGACGCCCGCATGGTAGAGCACTACGAGAATTTGGAAGATTTGGTGAAAAAAGGCAAGGCCAAATGGGAAGACGACCACCTGGACTACCTCGTGTCGCACTACCTCTACACCCGATCGTTTTTCCTGGAAGACAAGTCGGCACAAGCCAGCACGGGGCGTTCCCCTTTAGGGGGCAGGGGCAGCAAACGGTACATTGCGCTCGATGGTAAAATTTCACAAGTCCATGATTATTACATGGGGCAGGCCGATAAATACTGGCTCAACAAAGGCATTTATACGGAAGGCATGTTGTCGCTTGCCCTCAACCGCACGGGCAAGGCCGCCACGGCACAGAAAATCGTCCGCTCCTTGAAAGAGCGTTCGCTCAACAACGACGAATTGGGCATGTACTGGAAATACCCGACCGGCTGGTGGTGGTACCAAGCCCCCATTGAAACCCACTCACTGATGATCGAGGTTTTCAATGACGTGGCCAACGATACAAAAGCAGTGGACGACCTGAAAGTTTGGCTGCTGAAAAACAAGCAGACCAACCATTGGAAGACGACCAAGGCCACTTCGGAAGCGGTTTATGCCCTTTTGAGCAGCGGCGACAACTGGCTGCTGGAAGACCAGCCTTTGAAAATAACCTTGCCGAACGCCGCCAATTCAAAATTGGAGCAACAAGTGAAAACGGCACAACAGACTGCCGAAGCAGGAACGGGTTATTTCAAAACAAGGATTGCAGGCGAAAATGTGGACAAAAACATGGCCACCGTGCAGGTGCATAATCCGAACAAAGTGGTGGCTTGGGGCGCTATGTACTGGCAGTATTTCGAGCAGTTGGACAAAATCAAGACCTTCGAGGAAACGCCTTTGACCATCAAAAAGCAGTTGTTCCGGGTGGAAAATTCCGCTACGGGAGAGGTGCTGAAACCCATCCAGGAAGGTGAGGCTTTGAAGGTGGGCGAAAAACTGAAAGTCCGCATCGAGCTGCGGGTGGACCGTGACATGGAGTACGTCCACATGAAGGACATGCGGGCCAGTGCTTTCGAGCCTATCAACGTGCTGAGCCAGTACAAATGGCAGGGCGGCCTCGGCTACTACGAAAGTACCCGTGACGCTTCCACGAATTTCTTTTTCTCTTATTTGCCCAAAGGCACCCACGTGTTCGAGTACCCGCTGCGGGTCACTTACAATGGCGACTTTTCCAATGGCATCACGACCATCCAGTGCATGTATGCGCCGGAATTTACGAGCCATTCGGAGGGGATACGGGTGAAGGTGAAATAAGTCGAAGGCCAGCGGTTGGGCGTCAGGGATAGAGATGTCCGCATTTTACTACTTGACCCAAACTGCTGGCCTTACTAAATTTTTAATTTGCCAACCAACCCACCCCGTTCTGGCAGCGTCTTTGCATAGTCAGCTTTGGTTGTTTCACATAAAAGGTTGATTAGGTGGAGGTTCCAAATGAAGAAATTGGAATTTTTTGTAAAAAAGACGGGCTTCCTTCAAACATGTAAAACACAACGGCGTTAACCTTAATAAACAAGAAATAAATTTCGGTTTCAAGTTTCATACAATTAGTGAGAGTAAATGACGCAGCGGCTATCCCAAAATCGGGATAGCCGCCTTTTTTTTGTCCTCGCCTCTTCATCATTCAAGTTCATCATTCAACGTTTTTAGTTCGTCAATCCTGCTATTTTTGCCTTCCATGAAAACCATCCTGTTATATGGCTTTTTGCTGGCTGTGCTGACCGCTTTGCTGAAATTTATTGAATACCGGCTGCTGGTGCGTGACCTTTCCCTTGAGTTTTACGTTGGGATTGTCGCCTTATTTTTCACGGCGCTCGGCGTATGGATGGGCTTGAAATTGACCCATAAAAAAACAGCGGCAGCGACCACAGTTACTGAAGCAAAAGATGCCAGCCCTCCCATAGATTATGATCATTTGCTCCAACGCTCCGGCCTGTCAAAACGGGAACACGAAGTCCTCCTGCTCATGGCGCAGGGCTGTTCCAACCAGGAAATCGCCGATCTGCTCTTCCTTTCATTGAATACGGTCAAAACCCATACTTCCAACCTTTTTGTAAAACTGGATGTCAAGCGCCGAACCCAGGCCGTGCAGAAGGCCAAGGAAATCGGCCTGGTAGCCTGAGCCTCATACTTTCAGGTGAAAACTGGCCTTGCTGGGCATTTTGGTACTTTCGGGTGAAGGAAAAAACGCCCGCCCGGCCTTGCTTTGCGGCATTGTTTCACTAAAATCATTTTCACCAATGCAAAAAATTGTTCTGACTTTCGGTTTGATGGCGGGCGGCATCATTGCCGTTTTGAGCTTGCTACTTTGGATGGTATTGATGGGCGACGATGGCCAAATGAATTTCGAAAATGGGGAATGGATGGGCTATACCGCCATGATCATTGCCCTGTCCATGATCTATTTTGGCACCCGTACTTTTCGTGACAAGCACCTGGCCGGCAACATTACCTTTGGGAAAGCATTCCAAGTGGGCATTTTGATTACCTTGGTCGCTTCCGCCATTTACGTAGTGGCATGGATGATTTTTTACAATACATCCGAAGTGGCACAGCAATTTCCGCAGCAATACCTTGACCATGAAATTGAAAAAATGAAAGCATCGGGCATGGATCAGGCAGCGTTGGATGCCAAAATCGCCGAGATGAAACACCAAATGGAAATGTATAAAAACCCATTCGTGATGATGGGCGTCACCTTGCTGGAGATTTTTCCGGTGGGCCTGATCATCACCTTGATCAGTTCTTTTTTGTTGAAACGCAAACCTTCACTTTAAAAATTTACAACTGTTTCAGGGGGAATTTTGGGGAAAAATTTTCAATTTTTCTCCAAAATACCCAATTGCGGGAGGGAGAAAAAATTACATTTTTTCTCCCTCCCGCACCCTTTTAAATAATTTCATCATGAAAAGAGTCATCGGCTTGGGCGGCATTTTTTTCAAATGCGAAGACCAAGAAAAAACCAAAGAGTGGTACCAAAAACACCTCGGCATCCCGGTGGAACCCTGGGGCGCCATGTTTCCCTGGCGCAGGGCGGATAAGCCCGATGAAGTAACCTACACTGCCTGGAGCCCTTTTAAAAAAGATACTTCCTATTTTGAACCAAGCAGCAACGAGTTTATGGTCAACTACCAAGTGGAAGACTTGAACGGTCTGTTGGAATTGCTAAAACAAGAAGGCGTGACCGTGTTGGACAAATCCGAAGATTCGGAATACGGTAAATTTGGGTGGATACTTGACCCGGAAGGAAGGAAGATTGAGTTGTGGGAGCCGCCGAGGTGAGTCTTCAGTCCACTCCCGATAGCTATCGGGATCAGTCAGCAGTTTTGAGCGCAGCGAAAATCCCGAACCTGCTTCGGGACTACATCACATTGAAAATATATTTGCCTGGGCAACCTGTCCGGGCATTTTTTTATCCTGAAAAACCCTACCCTTCTCTATCGTTTCCCGCCGTTCACAGAAATTATTTTCAATAAACACAGGAAACTTTAAACCTTGCGAAAGTTTCCGATGTTTCCCTGACTTTATTCCCAACAAATCACAGAAAAACAGCAATGGATATAAGGGACGAGATTATCAGCCGCTCGGAGCAGTTGTTTCTGCGCCTCGGCATTAGAAGCATTACAATGGAAGATATGTCAAGGGAATTGGGCATTTCCAAAAAGACATTGTACCAGCATTTTGAAAACAAAGATGCACTGGTGGAAGCCGTCATCAGCACCCATGTGGCCAGGGAACGGGAGATCATGGACGGCATCTGTGGAAGCTCGGCAGACGCTATGGACGAAATACGCAATATTGGTGCTTTTATCACCGCCACTATCGAAGATGTATCGCCAAGTGCCCTTTTTGACCTGCAAAAATACTATCGGAAATCATGGGAACTTTTAATGAACAAACAGGACACACAAGTCATGGGCTGTATCATGAAAAATATCGAGCGGGGCATCAAAGAGGGCCTTTACCGAAGCGATTTGAACCCTGAAATAGTGGCCAAAATTTATTCTAAAGCCACTTTTATGGTCGTGGATGAAATTTCACAATCTGCCTCAAAATTTTCACGCAGGGAACTCATTTGGGAACTCCACAATTACCACATGCACGCCATCTCTACGCCCAAGGGCCTGAAAACCTGGGAAAAGTACGGCCATGAAATGAAATTTTATGACTTGCCAAAACCCACTGGGCTGGCTTGATAGAAATATTTGATGGTCTGGGGCACAGCAAAAAAGATGCTCCCCATACCCGGCACAAATACTACGAAACCAAATAATTTGAAATTTAAAAATTGATGAAACTTCGCTGTTATCACCCGATTGTACTGGCCCTGGCAGTATTTGCAGGCGGTTTTTTACAAGCCCAACAACCGCTTGACCTAAAAACAGCCATGAAATACGCCGTGGAACACCACGCCACCGTCCAAAAAGCCAAAACCGAAATTGACAAAGGCCAACAAATGGTCAGAGAAGCGCTAAGCCCCGGCCTGCCGCAGGTGAACGCCAACGCCCAAATCCTCAACAACCTCGCACTCCGTACCAGCCTCGTGCCAGCCGAATTTTTCGGTGGCCAGCCCGGCGAATTCCAACAAGTGCAGTTTGGTACCAACTGGAACGGCAGCGCCGGCATCCAACTCAGCCAATTGGTTTTTGACAAAACCTGGTTGATTGGTTTGAAAGCCACCCGTGCCGTGACCGATTTTTATAAAATCTTATTGGAACAAAGCAAGGAGGATGTGGTGTACGAAGTGGCCAGGCTCTACTACCAAATCCAGCTCAGCCGCACCAACCGGGGGATTTTGAACGCCAACCTGGTTCAAATCAAGGGTTTGCTAACCGTCACCACCAAGCAGTTTGAAAATGGTTTTGCCAAAAAAATAGACGTGGACAGGCTGCGGGTACAACGTTCCAACCTCGAAACCCAAATCATCAACCTGGACTTGCAGATTGGACAAACGGAACAGGCGCTGAAGTTCGCCATGAACATGCCCCTGGAAACCGATATTGTCTTGACAGACAGCATCACCGAGGCAACCAGCGCTTCCGTTGATTTTGCTACCATGCAGCCTACTTTCGACCAAAAACCGAGCTTGCTGGCATTGCGCAAGCAAATAGAACTTTACAGCTACGACGAGCGCCGTTGGAAGGCTGGTTTTTATCCTAATGCTTCCCTGTTTGGCAATTACAATTATGAGTGGCAAGCCAATAATTTTGGCGACATCACCAATGGCGACCTTTGGTTCGACTACTCGCAGATTGGCCTCACCTTCAACATCCCCATTTTCGATGGTTTTTTGAAAAGCAGCCGAATTCAAACGGCAAGGCTGAATTCCATGCAAACAGAGCAAGATTACCGCTTGGCACTGATGGGCCTGCAATTGCAGCACCAAACGGCCATCAGCACTATGCGGGTTTACCAAAATACCCTCCGCTCGGTGGAAGAGACCCGCCAGGTGGCAGAGGAAGTATATCGTGTGGCACAAAGCCGATTTAAGGAGGGCATTGCACCCATCACAGAAATGCTCGATGCCGAAACTTCCATGCGGGAAGCACAAACCAATTATATCACCAACCTGGCGCAAATGAAGCTGGCCGAAATTGACCTGCTCAATGCCAACGGGCTGTTAATCAAAATGATCGAATAGGGGGAATGGTTAAATGGTTGAAAGGTTAAATGGCTGTTGCCAAAAAAAAACCATCCAACCATACAGCCATCCAACCATATAACCATCTATCACATGAAAAGAGTAATCAAAATCGTCGTTTGGACAGTCGTTTTGGGCGGTTTGGGCTATTTGGCCGTCACGCAATTGTCCAAAAACAAAGAAAAAATGCAGGCCGACTCTGAGCTGACCAACCAACGCAACACCACCATACCCGTGGTGACTGCCCAGGTTGGCAAGGCGACATGGGAGGGCAAGTTCAATGTCGTCGGGAATTTTGCGCCCTACCAGCAGGTGGCGCTGATGAGCGAAACTTCCGGTAAAATTTTGAAACTGAACTTCGACAATGGCTCGGCAGTGCAGGCCGGCGCTACGGTAGCTTCCATTGACAATGATTTGCTGAAAATCCAATTGGAAACGACCAAAACCAACCTGGCCAAATCGGAAAACGATTACAACCGTTTGAAAAAACTGTTGGGCGAAGGCGGCATTACCCAACAGCAGTTGGACGATGCCAAGTTGAACATTGACAATTTGAACCAGCAAATCAAATCCATCGAAAAACAGATTTCGATGACCAATGTGAAAGCGCCCATCTCCGGCGTCATTTCCAATAAAATGGTTGAAAACGGTTCCTACGTTTCACCTGCCACCAAACTGGCCGATATCACCAACATCAGCCGCCTGAAAATGCAGGCTTACCTGACCGAGGAGCAAGTGGTCACGGTGAAAAAAGGCCAAAAAATCAACCTAAAAGTTGACCTTTTTCCTAACAAAGACTTCAATGGAACGGTAACGTTTATTGATGTAAACACTGGCCCATCCAGCCGCTATTTGGTAGAAATAGAAATTGCCAATCCTGGTGGCGACCTAAAAGCTGGTATGACGGGCAACGTCTTTTTTGAAGGAGGCGCTGCAAGGGAAGTTTTGGCCATACCCCGTGAAAGCGTGGTCGGCAGCTTGCAGGAAGCCAAGGTATATGTGGTGGAAAACAACAAAGCCATCCTGAAATCCATCGAAACCGGGGCCATTTTTGGCGACAAAGTGCAAGTGAGGAGCGGACTGAACGAAGGCGATTCCATCGTGGTATCAGGCCAAATCAACCTGGAAGATGGGATGGATATTAAAATAGCTGGGAATTGATCATTGTTTCATTGATGCATTGATTCACTGCGGGGTTTGCCCATCTGCAATGAAACCATGCAACAATGAAACCATGCAACAATGAAACAATTATAACATGTCAATCACCGAAATATCTATAAAACGCCCATCGCTGATCATCGTCGTTTTCGTCGTTTTGGCGGTGATAGGGATTTTCAGTTTTCAGCAACTATCTTATGAGCTGATACCCAAGTTCACGGCACCTTTCGTGATTGTGACAACGGTCTATCCCGGGGCCAGCCCTGCCGAGGTCGAAAACTCCGTCACGAAAGTAGTGGAGGACGCCCTCTCCGGCATGGAGAACATCATTTCCATGAAAAGCACCTCTTTTGAAGGGCTTTCATTTGTAAACATTGAACTCAAAGACGGCACCAATGTGGACATCGCCCTCGCCGACGCCCAGCGAAAGGTGGACCAGGCTTTGGGCCAGTTGCCCGACCAGGCCGATCCACCCGCCTTGACAAAATTCGCTTCGGACGAATTCCCGATCTTGAGCATGGGCGCTACCGCAACTGCCTCTACCACAGAGTTTTACGATTTGGTAAAAGACCGTGTCGTACCAACCTTTGCCAGTGTGCAGGGGGTCGGCGAAGTGCGGATCATCGGTGGTCAGGAGCGGGAAATACAGGTGAACGTCAACCGGGAAGCCCTCGAAACCAAGGGTTTAACCATCCTCCAGGTCTTGCAGGCCGTCCGGGCTGCTAACCTTGATTTTCCAACCGGTAAAATAGAAAACCAACAGGAGCAGATCACCATCCGCTTGTCCGGCAAATTCCAAACGGTAGAGGACATGCGCAACCTGGCCGTGGCCACCAGTCCGCAGACTGGCGCTCCAGTAAAATTGGGCGAAGTAGCAGAAGTCATTGATAGCCAGAAGGATTTGAAAAGCATCAGCCGGGTGGATGGAAGGGACGCCATCGGTATTCAAGTGTTGAAAACCAGCGATGCCAACGCCGTGGCCGTGGCCGATGGAGTTTTGGCCAAGATTGATGTTTTGGAAAAACAATTTCCCCAGTATAAACTGAAATTTTACATCGCCAATAACCAAACGGATTTCACAAGGGAAGCGGTTAACGCAGTAGAGCACGATCTGTTTTTGGCCATTTTCCTGGTTGCGGCAGTCATGTTGCTCTTCCTTCATTCTATCCGCAACGCCATCATCGTGATGCTGGCCATCCCGACCTCATTGGTGGCCACTTTTATCATGATGTACGCCTTTGGCTTCACGCTCAACCTGATGACCTTGTTGGCCATGTCATTGGTCATTGGTATCCTGGTGGACGACTCCATTGTGGTGTTGGAAAATATCTATCGGCATTTGGAACAAGGCATGAAACGACGAAAGGCGGCCCTCGTGGGCCGGAACGAAATTGCTTTCACAGCCTTGTCCATTACTTTGGTGGATATCATCGTCTTCGTGCCTATCGCAATGGCAGGCGGTATCGTGGGCAATATCATGCGGCAGTTTGCCTTGGTGGTGGTGTTCTCCACCCTCATGTCGCTTTTCGTTTCGTTCACCCTGACGCCCATGCTCGCCAGCCGTTTTTCCAGGTTGGAAAAATTCAGCAATAAAAACATATTTGGCCTCCTGTTCAATGGATTTGAACACATGCTGCACCGCATCAACAACTGGTATGCCCGGCAGATTGGCCGCATTTTGAAGCCCATAAAAATACCCTATCGGGTCGCTTATGTGCGGAAACTTGAATCCAGGGAGGCCATTGATGGCAAGCCCCGCAAGAAGCATTTCAACTTCTACCTGAATGCCATCCTGGTGACTGTTCTAACATTCGTGGTGTTTTTTGGATCGTTTTCTTTGGTCAGCAACGGCTATATCGGTTCGGCTTTTATCCAACCCAGCGACCGGGGCGAGTTTATTGTAAAATTGGAATTGCCAAAGGACGCCACCTTGAAAGAGACCAACCTGGCAGCCCAAAAAGCCGAAGAGTTTTTGTTTTCTAAAAAAGAAATCACGAAAGTTTTCACCACGGTAGGTATCACATCGGGCATGTTGGGCAGCCAAAACTCGGCCTACATGGCAGAATTGACCATGAAGCTGGTGCCGATGGAGCAGCGTGGCGACGTGCATACAGATATTTATGCCCAACAAATCCGCAATGAAATGGAACGGACACTGCCCGGCGTGAAAGTGACCACTGCCCCAGTGAGCTTTTTCGGCGGTGCCGACCAAGACCCGATCATGTTTTTTGTGAGCGGTTCCAATAAAGAAGAAGCGATGGCTTATGCCGACAAAGTGCTGGTAGAATTGAAGAAAATCAAGGGCGTTTTGGACGCCAAAAAAAGCATAGAAGAGGGAAATCCTGAAATCAAAGTGGAAGTTGATCGGGAACGCATGGCACAGTTGGGCCTTTCGATGGATGTGGTCGGTGCAACGATGCAGACCGCTTTCAATGGCAATGAAGATGTGCAGTTTCGGGCGGGTGAAAAGGAATACGACATCCAGGTAAAAATGGACGAATTCAACCGCAACAGCATTTCCGACATCTCCAATCTGACCATGATGAACGACCGGGGCCAGTTGATCCGGCTCAGCCAATTTGCCAATGTCATCCAGTCCACCGGCCCCAACCAGTACGAACGGACCAACCGCCAACCTTCGGTCATGATTACCTCCAAAGTGTTGGGCCGCCCCAGCGGCGAGATTGGTACCGACATCAAAAAACTGATGGAAGAAACGATGCCGCCTCCACCCGGCGTCCTCATCACTTACGATGGGGACATCAAGAACCAGGAGGAAGGCTTCGGCAGCTTAGGATTGGCATTGATGGCGAGCCTGATGTTCGTTTACCTGCTTTTGGTGGCATTGTACAATAGCTGGACATCGCCTGTGGTGGTGGTGACTTCTTTTGTTGGTATTTCAGGTTCACTTTTGGCGATGGCCTTGTCTATGAGCGTGCTCGACATTTTCTCCATCCTTGGTATCATTATGATGATAGGTTTGGTGGCTAAAAACGCCATTTTGTTGGTGGACTTTGCCAATCAAGCCAAGGAAGAAGGCATGAGCACCCGTGATGCCCTAGTGGAAGCTGGCCGTACCCGTCTCCGCCCCATCTTGATGACCACGATAGCGATGGCCGTTGGCTTTTTGCCCATCGCCCTGGCCAAAGGCGCCGGTGCGGAATGGAAAAACGGCTTGGCCTGGGCGCTCATCGGCGGCCTCTTGGGTTCGATGGTGCTGACTTTGATGGTAGCCCCCGTGGCCTATATGTTCATCAATGGGATGCGGGATATGTTCTATCGTTTTATCCGCTTCATCAGTGGAAAAACAGGGGATGAGGACGATGAGGGCGATGATGAAATGTCGTCGAATGGGAAGCCGTTATTGGTGACGGAAGGAAAAATGGTGAAGTGAACGTTTAAGAATTGAATAAAAAAGCGCCGATTGGATGTTTCCAATCGGCGCTTTTTTTTCGCAGATAATTAGGAGGTAACTCAGAATTACCCCTATCTATATCCCAATTACTTTTTCACAAATCGCTCTACATATTGGCTGCCGCCAGCTTTTATTTTCAAAACATATAGACCATCGGCCATAGCTGTCAATTCAATGGTTTTGGTGCCAAAGCTATATGTTCCAATTAATTTCCCGGCAATATCCAATAATTGTATTTCCTCTATTTCATGGCCATATTCCGCTTGAATATAAACATGATCACTGGCAGGATTTGGATAAATATGCAAAGCCGTGCCATTGTACGAATCTCCAATTAAAGTCGTCAATTCTGACACCTTAACAGGTTTGTTTAAAGGTAACACCACTTCATTTTCCTGGATGGCCCGCACATTGGAAATGCTGATGGACATGCTTTCCTTTCCGGCTATATTGTCAATGATACCAATCAAACCGGCAATTTGCCCATAACCGGACACATCGTTTTGGTCGTTGCGGGCCAATGCAACTTCAATGCGGCCCGCATCCGCAAATGTTTTATCAAAAGTCAAAAGGTTCACGTCCATGACGCCCAGCCAGCTTGGATCGTAAGCCAGGTCAATACTGGACGGGGCGACGATTTCCGGGTCAAAATTCAAGGTAAAAGCAATGCCATAGAGGTTATCAACTGGTTTGTCAATGGTGCCGAGCATGATAGGTGCCAGGAATTGGTTGCCCTTTGGCAAAGCCGCTGGCAGGTCAATGAAGAACGGGGGATCGTTCACTGTGCCGCCCAGCAACACCGGCGTGGCTGGATCGTCGTGCGTTTCGCCATAATTCACCACGATGGCCTGAAAATCCTGTTTGTTGACTATTCCGTTTCCGTCGCAGTCGGCATGTTTGAAATTGGTGTTGTTGATAAAATACTGCGGCCAGTTCTCCGAAGGTGTAGGCGACCATTCAAAACCAAGGATGTCCCTCACAGGGCCTTCCGCTCCATAGGCGAGGCCAAGGTTCAGGAAATCAAAATTATTGGCCAACTGATCGGCATTCACATCGCCGGGCCAAACATTAAAATCTCCGCAAAGCGGCGACTCATAAGTAGCTGTTACACAACAGTTTGGATTATCGTTGATGCAGACTGTGATGGATTGTTGGCTCTCACCGTTATCCTCAAAATGGGGGATGATAATCGGCAAGCTTGACAATGGATAATAACCCACTATATCGCCATTGTAATAGACATCAAAGAAGTTGTTGTTGACATTTTCAAAGTCAAATTTCAACCACAAATTATAAGTACCATCCGCATGGCAGGAACCTGGATCCACTACCAAATCGGATAAGTTGCAATCACCGGACACGCCACATTCCACCGTACCGACATTCACCGCATCGTGGCAATCGGGGTGGTTGAGGTCGTACACCACGAATTCATAAGGTGTCGTTCCATTGCCCACCAAAGGCCCAATGCTCACAGGCACATCGTCGTAGGAAAACAGGCCGTAGGAAATGCCATTTCCAGCCACCACAAAAGCCGGGCCCGTGTTGCTGTGCTGGAATTCAAGGCTGACATAAAATGTACCATCGCCCAGACAAGAGTGGACATCTGCCACCAGATCGGCGATTTGGCAATCGTCGTTCCCGCCATTGCAATTGGGTACATCCAGCACCACAAAGTCATGGCAATCAGGGTTTTGTACATCTTTTACACCAAATTCCAATTCGCCATTGTTATTGCCGGGAAATGGCCCAATGGTCACTGGCAGGTCATCGTAGCCAAAAAAGCCATAAACGTTGCCGTTTCCATACACTTTGAATCCATCGTTGCCCACATTTTCATATTCAAAATCGAGGGTTACGTAATATTGGCCAGCGCTGTCGCAGTCGGAAGTTTCACCATGCAAATCAAATATGTGGCAATCGTCGTTGCAATACACCGGGCCAAACTGAAGGAAGTCGTGGCAGTCGGGCATCTGTACATCTTTTACAACAATTTCATACACCGTGCCGCCCTGTAATGGGCCAATCGTATAAAACAACTCGCCATATTGGAAAGGCCCATAGGCTTGTCCATTGGCTATTACCTTAAACCCATCCCCACCGACGCCCGTGTAGTCAAATGCCAAATCGAGCAGGTAAAAACCGTCGTTGTTGCAAGGATGCGCCTCCGCAATTAGGTTGAATATGTGGCAATCTGTAGCTTGGCAATCAGGTGCCTCGAATTCGACTTCCGCACAACAATTGGGCTGGTCGTTCATGCAAACGGTCAACTGTGGTGAAATTTCGCCATTGTCTTCAAAATGCTCGATGGTGATGGGCAGGTTGGCGAGGTTGCCCGTTGCGACCACATTGCCGTTGTAAAAAACCTTGAAATTATTGGTGATGGAGTTGTTTACATTAAAATTGATGGTCACAGGATAAGTGCCATCGCTGTTGCAACTACCCGGATCGGCCACCAAATCATTGATGCTGCAATCGCCGGTATTGCTGCAATCCACCACGCCAAAATCCACGAAATCCTGGCAATCCGGATGGCTTACGTCTTTTGCTACAAATTCATAGAACGTATTGCCATTACCGGCAAATGGGCCCAAGGTAACGGGGAGGTCATCATAGGAGAACACGCCGTAATTGATGCCGTTGCCTTGCAGTTTAAAACCCGCATTGCCCACGTTTTCATATTGAAAATTGATGGTCACATAAAACATTCCGGCCTCGCACGGGCCTTGATCAACCACCATATCGTATATATTGCAATCGCCGCCACCACAATTTGGGGCGGTAAATTCGTCCACAGCACAACAATCCGGCGTGTCGTTGATGCAGACTTTGATGACTTGGCTCGGTTCGCCGTTGTCGTCAAAATGTTCAATGACAATGGGCAATTCACTCAATGCATAAAACCCAATATTGGTGCCTTCGTAAATGACATCAAAAAAGTCGTTTCCTGCATTTTCATATTGGAAATTGAGCCAAAGCTGGTAAGTCCCATCGCTGTTGCAGTCGCCAGCCTCTGCCACAAAATCATAAATATCGCAAGCGCCCGTACTGCCGCAGTCCACCGGGCCGACCACCACAAAGTCCTGACAATCAGGATGCAAAATGTCTTTGGCGACAAATTCGTAATTCGTGGTACCGTTTCCAGCCAAAGGCCCTATAGTGATGGGCAGGGCAGCATATTCAAATGTGCCATAGACTGTGCCGTTGCCCTGCACCTTAAAGCCTTCGCCGCCCACGCCGCCGTATTCAAAATCAATGGTCACATAAAAGTTGTCTCCATTGCAATCGCTCACGGTGGCCACCATGTCAAAAATCTGGCATTGTGACTGCACATTGGCAGTTAGGAAAAGAGAAAAAATAAGTGACAGAAAGGTGTAAAAAGTATTGTTCATCATACGATAGAATTTGATGATACAAAAATGCGGGCAAGCTTGCTTTGCAAGAAATACATTTTTTGACGATTTTTGGATTTTATTTTTTGAAAAATTGCTTTCAAAAATTGTAAGTAATTATTTTTCAATTGGTTAGTAAAATTTAAAACATCCATTTTTTTGTATTTTTTTATAAAATTTGATGAAAAAAAACCTGCTGATTCAATATTTAGGGAACATGGATCGCAAAGCTGTGACCAGATTTTGTGATTTCGCCCATTCACCCTATTTCAACAAACACAGGGACGTGCAAAATCTCGTTTCCTATCTCAGTCAAATTTACCCTGATTTCAACGATAAAAAATGCGACAGGGAGGCCATTTTCCAACAGCTCTACCCAGCCTTGCCGCATGACCAGGCCAAATTGGCCATTGTCTTTACCTACACCACAAGGCTCTTGGAGCAGTTTTTTATCATAGAGCAAGCAGGTTTTGAGGAGATTTTGGAAGAGGAAACCTTGCTCAAAAAGTACCTCCGCCGCCATCAGCTTTTATTTTATTTGGAAAAAAAATGGCCAGAAAATGCTGGCAGAGAAAAAAAACATGCAGGTAATACTCCTATTGAAAAAGCTGGAACCGAAGCATTATCCAGCCATCATTTTGAAAAAAAATACAAATTGGCCGCTGAAAATGACGCTACCAGTATTGGGCTTTCCCAGCCCAGCGCTCAATTTCTTTGGGAAAAACAAGCCTGGCTCGATGCCTTTTATCTGACGGAAAAACTGCGGGATGCCTGCGAAATCAGCCACCGCAAAAAGCTGCTGAAAACCGACCTGCCGACCGATATTCTATTGACTGTTTTGTACAAAAGCATCAACGATAACCTGGCAATATATCAGCCCTATCCTCCCCTGCTCGCCTATTTTTACCTCTACCAACTGCTGGAAAGCGATGGGGCCATTTATCAAGATACCTTGTTGAAAATAAACGGCTTAGAACCCTGTTTGATAAAAGATGACGTTCAATACATTTATAATTCCCTGCAAAATTTTTGCATCGGGCAAATCAACGAAGGACGCCAGGTTTTCCTGCGGGAGTTGTTTGGCATTTACCAATCACAACTAAAAAAAGGATTGTTGCTGGAGCATGGCAAATTGCCGGAATGGCACTATAAAAATATCACCACCACTGGGCTGCGCCTGGACGAACGGCAGTGGGTACGGGATTTTTTGGATGAATATAAATCCATGTTGCCGGATGAGGCAATTCAAAACGCCTACACTTACAACTTGGCCACCTACCATTACCACAAAAAGGATTACGACGCCGTATTGAAGCTCCTGACAAAAATAGAATACACGGACATCCGGTACAATCTCGACGCCAAGTCGTTGCTGCTGCGCACCTATTACGATTTGGAAGAAGAAGAACCGTTGCTCGCCCTCACGGAATCATTCAAACAGTACCTGAAACGCCACCGTCAGTTGTCCGATTTCCAAAAAAAAGGCTATTTCAACCTGTTGAAATTTGCCCGGAAAGCGTTTTCCCTCAAACAAAAAGCGGATTTCACCCCACCTGCAAAATGGGCCGCCGAATTGGAAAAACTCAAACTGGAAATATCGCAAGCAGATACCATTTTCAACCAGGGTTGGCTTGAGGGTAAGGTGAGGGAGTTGGTTTGATGGGTTTGATTTGTTTGATGGGCAACTCAAACGCTTCAAACAAATCAAACTCCTCAAACTATTCAAACCGTCACCTCCCACCCCGGCTCATATTCCCTGCCCCACAGTTTCATGGCATCTTCGTCTTTAAGGATATGGCCATTATTTTGGTCAATGTGCAGCATCCGGCCCGTTTGCCAGGCGATATTGCCCAATTGGCACATCAACACGGATTTATGGCCTTCGTCAATGGGGCTGCTGGTTGCTTTGCTTTCCCGGATACCATCGAGGAAATTTTTGATGTGGACGCCGTCCAAATTGGCATCAGGGCTGGCCGTATTGGTGGAGGCGGCGGTGCTTTCCCCTTGTTTTATTTCTGAAATAAGTTTGGTGGGAGAGGCATTGTCGTACACCCGATAGCCGTTGCCGATGACGACCACCGTGCCTTTTTCACCATAAAAAATAACGCCCCGCCCGTCGGCTTCGATGGGGTAATTGTTGCGGCTGCGCTGCTCCCAGGTGATGGTTTTTCCTTTGTCAAAATCGTATGTAATCACGCCCGTATCAGGAAATTGCCAGTCGTCATCGTGGCCATACTTGCCGCCGGAAGCCACCACCCTGCTCGGAAAATCCAGGCCCATGCCCCATCGCATCACGTCAATTTCGTGGGTGCCGTTATTGAGCGCCTCGCCCGTGCCCCAGCGGGTGAACCAGTGCCAGTTGTAGGGGTGGAAATTGTCGTGATAGGCTGTGCGGGGAGCAGGCCCTTGCCACAGGTCCCAATCCAAATAATCGGGGACAGCAACAGGTTTTCCCTTGCCGATGGATTCCCGGTTGTTGGCGTACCAGCCTTTGGCAAAATAGACGTTGCCGATGAGGCCGCCGTGCAGTTCGTCCATCAGGCGGACGATGTTGTTCCAGGAGCGCCGCTGGTTGCCCATGTGGATGATGCGGCCATATTTTTTCTGCGCCTCGATGAGCAGCTCGCCCTCCCTGGGATTGTGGCTGCAGGGTTTTTCCAAATAGACATGTTTGCCCGCCTTCACTGCCAAAATAGCCGCCGGGGCATGCCAATGGTCGGGCGCAGCGATGGCGACGGCATCTATCGTTTTATCTTCCAGCACTTTGCGGATGTCTTTTTCGAGGCTGGGCGCTTTGCCTTGTATTTTTGAAATTTCGGCCACGCATTTTTCGCCGTAGCGCTGGTCCACATCGCAGATGACGGTCACGGCGGTTTCGGGCATTTTGGCAAAATTTTCAGCCAACACCTGGCCCCGGCTGCGCGCACCCATCACGGCCACATTGATTTTGCGGCTGGGCATGCCTTGGGAAAAAATGGGTATGGGCTGGAGGGCAATCGCCGTTCCGGCCAGAGCGCTATGGGCGACAAATTTTCTTCTGCTGAGTTTCATCTTGGTGATTTTATTTTTAGCCACGAATTGGCACAAATTCCCACATATTATATTCGTGCAATTTCTGCCAATTAGTGGCTCAAATTTTTAGTTGTTTGTCAATTATAGTGGAAGAATGTGTTTGTGTATTTATGTGTTTACAAGGTACTCCAAACACACAAACACCTAAACACAAAAACACAATGCTCCTCCCCCACAATTCTGCCAGAGCACCACTTAAAGTTCCCTGATTTTTATGCTCCGAAACGACACCCGGTTCCCGTGATCCTGCAAGAGGATATGGCCTTCTGGCAACTCGCCAAAATTTTCCCAAACCTTGTACTTGCTGTAGGCCACCAGGGCCCGGTACATGGGTGTATTCCGCTCATATTCAACGACTTTGAAGCCATTGAGCCAATGTTCTATGTGATTGCCATTCACCACAATCCTTGCTTGGTTCCATTGTCCAATTCCCCGGAATTCCTTGTTGCGGTTTGGCACAGAAAGGTTGTTGGCCGGGATTAAATCATAGAGCGAAGCCAGGGTACGGTTGCCTTTCACGCCCATCTGGGCATCCGGGTGTTTGGCGTCGTCCAGGAGCTGGTATTCCAGGCCGATGGAAGAGCCTTCGCCCGTATTGATGCTGGGGTCAACGAAATATTTGATGCCGCTGTTGGCGCCCTCCGTGAGCATGAATTCCAGTTTCAACTCAAAAGAACTGAACTTTTGGCGGCTGATGATGTCGCCGCCCGCTGCTGCCTCCCCGCCGCCCGATTCCAGCACGGTCAAGATGCCGTCCTTCATGTCCCAACCAGCGCTTGGAAAATCCTCGGAACGGGCACTACGCCAACCCTCATTGCTTCTGCCGTCCCAAAGCAAGCGCCAGCCGTGGCGTTTTTCCCAATCTGTCAAAGTGTTTTGCACCAGATTTTCCTCTGGGGCACTGGGCTGCATTGGCCAGCGATCAGCTTCCAGGTTGGTGGTTTTAATGCGGATATTTTTCCATCGGACTTCTTTTCCAGCCATGCTCTCGTCGCCGATACTGTGTACCTGCAAGGCAATGAAACCAGCAGGCGTCCAATCGTCCACCAAATTGGCCGTGTTGATACCGTTTATCCAAATGCGGATGTCGTGGCCTATGGCTTCGATTCGGTATTTGTTCCAAACTGCCACATTGAAGGCTTTTTGTCCTGCTTCGTTCAGTGAAAGCGGATAGAGCCAGCCACGCCGGGCTTCGTCGTAAATGCCGCCGCTGTAGGCCCTGGGACTGGGGTCTATTTCCGCCTGATACCCATGCACCCGGCCATTTTGATAGTCATTTAAACTTTTGCTGCGGAACTGAATGCCGGAGTTCAAAGCCGGGTCAACCATCACTTCCAATTCCAAAATAAAATCGCCGTATTCCTTTTCAGTGGCCAAAAAGGTATTGGGCGTGTTCATTTTGGAAATGCCGATAACTTGCTGGTTTTCAATGCGGTATTCGGCTTCGCCGTTGAGTTTTTTCCAACCTGAAAGGTCTTTTCCATTGAAGAGGTTTTGCCAGCCATCTTGACTATGGGCGAAGGGGTTTAACATAAAAAACACCAAGAGTGGAGGAAGAATTTTGTTCACAATGATTTGCAGTTTGAATGAAAGCTATTTTTAAACGAAGGGCAAAATAGGCAAAAAGTGCCTTCTTCTAAATTTTCATTAAAATTCAGGCAGCGTTTGCCCCCTTTTTTTCATTTTATGTTTACAAACTTTCCTTCTCCCGACATATACCATTGATCGCTTTTCCTGTTTATAAAACACCAACTTATGAAAAATTTCCTCCTATGCTTTCTGCTATTGACCGCCCTGGCCAGTTGTGCGCCTTTTGATCAAAAAGATGAGGCTAAGCCCCAGGAAATAGAGGGTTTGCGGCCTATTTACCTCACCAAGGAAGCAGCCCAAAAAGTTGAATCTTTGCCACCGCAAGCCATCAAATCACTGGGAAAAATCTATTACAAAGCGCCCTATATCTACGTGAACGAAAGCAACCTGGGCGTCCACGTTATCAATAATTCCGACCCAGCCAACCCGCTCAAATTCAAATTTTTAAGCATTCCCGGCTGCCGTGATATTGCCATAAAAGGTAACATCCTTTATGCCGACAATGCTGGCGACCTTATCGCAGTTGATATTTCTGATTTAGACAATCCCATTGTCACAAAACGCCTGCCTGGCCTACAGGGCTACCTCAACCAAAATTATCCGGAATTGTACGAAGGCTATTTCGAATGTCCAGAAGAAGGAAAAGGCGTGGTGATAGGTTGGGAAGAGGCGACCCTTACCGACCCTCAATGCTGGCGCTGATATTTTTTTACATAACTTTCAACTCATAAAATATTACCATGAAATTACTCCATATTTTCTCCATATATTCATTGCTGTTCTCGGTCATTATGCTGTTTTCATGCACTTCCGAATCCGCCGATTTGGGCATAGACCCTGGAACTGGCAATACAGGAACCGGCGGCTCTTTTGCACGTTTCATCGCTGCTGGCGATTTTCTCTATATTGTTGATAATAAGAAGATTAAAACGCTCAGTACGGCCGTGGCTGCCGAGCCGACCGTAATACATGAACAGGAAGTCGGCGAAGGTATCGAGTCTTTATTTCGGCTGGGTGAAAAGCTTTTTATTGGCTCAAGTTCGGGCCTATATTTATATGCAATCGGGGCAGATGGTATTCCTGTGCAACAAGGACAATTCCCATACGACAACTTATTCCCAATATATCCTTGTGACCCAGTGGTGGCCAACGACCAATATGCTTATGTAACTTTAAATACGACCGTCAAGGTAGAACAATGCAATAGGACTGCGGTTGTGGACGTGAATTCACTGAATATATTTGATGTTTCCGATATTCAGCAACCATATTTGGTTGCTCAATATGATATGAATAACCCGCAGGGCGTTGGGCTGGATGGCAATTTGTTGTTTTTATGCGAAAACGAAGGCGGTTTAAAGGTCTTTGACGTTTCAAATCCATCGAATATCCAATTAATAGAACATCTGCAAGGGATTGCTGTACATGATGTAATTCCGCTCAATGGGCTGTTGCTCGTGGTCGGAAAAGACAATGTATATGAGGTGGATTATACTGATTTGAACAATATCCGTATCATTTCACAAATACCCATTGGTGCATAGGATGTCTAAATTCATACTTCACGCTAATAGCGTTATGAGCAAATCAAAAATTAATCGGAGTTCCCCCTCCTCGCCGCCTTTCCCGATAGCTATCGGGAGCTCGTCGGGGGTGGGTTTCTTTTGGGGCGTTCCGCCCCAAACCCCTGTCTGCATTACTTGTCCCGATTTTTCGGAAAAACCTAATAGCTCAGAATTTAGAATCATATTTATAGGCATTTCATTATTGTTTCTAATAGGCTATTCGACCAATTTATTAGCCCAAAATAAGGAAACACACCATGCAGGGCATCAAATAAAATTCTCGTTGGCGGATGTCTTCGATCCAGCAACACCAGCCTATTTATTGAGTTACGAATTGCCAATTGCCAAAAAATATGCATTTATGGCCGAAGGTGGTTTGGTGTCAACATTTAATGGAAATTGGGTGCAGGGAAATCCGATAGAAGGTTACAAATTGCGGGCAGAAGGCAGGTATTATCCCTTAAAATTAGACAATGAAAAATTGCATTTATACACCGGTTTACAAGCCATGTACAAAGAGACGGACGAAAAGCGGGAGGAAGTGTTTTTGAGAGCAGATGACGGCTACCAACAATTGCTGAAATTTACTGAAAATACCAATGTACTGGCATTTCATGTTTCATGTGGAATTATATTTTTATTGAAAAAACATATAGCCATTGAAGGGGGTGTATTTACGGGGCTTAGGTTAAAAGACCGTAAATACCTGGGTATTCCACCAGATGCAGATCCCACTTTTGATAAGCAATATGATATCAATGAATCTGGAGAGCATACCATTCCAAGTTTTGGAATTTCTATCAAAGCCGGATTACGGCTATAGAGCTTGTTTGCGTTTCAACGGCTTCAAAACAAACTCATTTGTGGGTTTTTCATTTGTTCATGCAGTTCCAAATTATAGGGCGGCGTTTCCTTTCCTTCAAAAAACTTCTTCCGGGCCAAATGGAATTGGCTCCTGAATATCTCCGCAAACTGCCCTTCGCCCCGCATCCGCCGCCCAAAATGGCTGTCGTTCAAGGTGCCGCCGTGATTGGCTTTTATTTTATTCAATACTTTATCGGCCCGATCGGGGAAGTTTTTCCGCAACCAATCTTCGAAAATAATCCCAACATCGCCGTTCAAGCGGACGGTGGTGTAGCCCATTGAGCGGGCACCCAATTTGGAGGTCCATTCTGCCACTTTGAACACTTCGTGGTCATTGAGGCTGGGGATGACCGGGGCAAACATCACATTGACCGGGATGCCCTGTGCCGACAGTTTTTCAATGGTAAACAAGCGGCTCTGGACGCTGGCCGTGCGGGGTTCCAGCACCCGGCGCAAGTCTTCGTCCAAGGTGGTGACGGAAACGGAAACATGCACCAAGTTCTCGTCCGCCATTTTTTTCAAAATATCTATGTCCCTGAGAATGAGGCTGTTTTTAGTGATGATGCCTACAGGGTGGCGGTATTTCCACAACACTTCGAGGATGGCACGGGTGATTTCCAGTTTCTTTTCAATGGGTTGGTAGCAGTCGGTATTGCCAGAGAGCATGAGTGGCGACGCTTTCCAATTGGGGTGTTTAATTTTTTGCTCCACCAGTTCAGCGGCGTTTTTTTTCACCAGTATTTTTTGCTCAAAATCAGTCCCGGCGCTGTAGCCCCAATAGTTGTGGGTATTGCGGGCATAGCAATAGATGCAGCCGTGTTCGCAGCCTTGGTAGGGGTTCAAAGACCATTCGAGCGGGATGTCGGGGCTGTCCACTTTGTTGAGCATCGTTTTGGGAAAAACATCAATGTACTCGGTGCGGAGTTTTTCGTCCTCGTCCAATGAGACAGTCGGATCTTCATCATAAATATGTTTTTCAAAGCGATTGGGCGGGTTGATTTGCGCCCCCCTACCCTTCAGGTATGTGGATTGCTCTAACATGGTTGATTAATTTTAAACAAAAAGTTTGTCAAAGTTAGGATATTAAATTTTTAAAACAAATTTTTTGTCAATTTTCAAAATGCAAAAAATCATTCGCTGAAAGGCCATTTTTTGCGAACATTGCCGAGTGCCAGCGTAAAACCATCACTATATATGTATCCCACGACCGAAACTCTTCGTAAAAATTGGGGTATAAATGGCAAAAATCATTGCCCGCCCGGCTTGAAGAAAAACTGATTTGATGCACAATTCTTTCATATCCGTCGTCACGACCATCGCCACTACCGAGGACATCCAGCGGCTGGGATCCCAGTTGGCCAAGCTCTACCCGGTGCTGGAAACTTCCTTTTCCGATTATGAAATCATCCTGGTGAACAACACTGGCGGCAGGGAATTTGGCGAGCAAATAAAACCCTTGCCCGCTCCGCTGAAGCAGAACATTTTTATGCTGAACCTCTCTACGCCTGTCAACCGCAACCATGCCTTCATGGCCGGGCTTGACCGCTCCAACGGCGACTATACCGTGCTGTATGAAATGGATTTTTTTGAACATCCGGAATATGTGGTGCGGCTGTATGAGGAAAGTGTGAAAGGCTCGGACATCGTTTATCTGCGGGCTAAACGGCGGCGTACCAAAATCCGTTTCCGCCTTTTTTACAGCTTGTTTTATTGGATTTTGAACAAATATTCCAACCTGCGCATTGATGACCATGCCCACGACAGCCGCATTATTTCTCGGCGGGCGCTCAATTCGCTGCTACGGCTGCGGGAAAACCTGCGCTATATGAAGGCCATTTATTCCATCGTTGGCTACCGCACTACCTTCCTTGAAACGGATATCCCTTTGCAAGCAGACCAGGACAGTTTCAACGAAAAATTCCGGACTTCGCTTGTGGCAATCACTTCGTTTACCTCTTTCCTTCGCAATATGCTGTTGTGGATTTTCCTCTCGTCCATCCTGTTTATGGTGGTTGTCATTTTAAATGCCGTCAAGGTAAAAATGACGAATATGGACATTTTTGGCGACTACCACGAAGCCATTCCCGGCTGGACTTTTTTGGTGGTTTTGACCTCCATATTCTTTGCCATTACTTGCCTGATGCTGTACATCATGTCCATTTATTTGGCCAATATTTATCAGGAAATCAAGCACCGTCCCATGTATATCATCGAGTCGGTGCAGCGTTTTTCCTGACTTTTTTTGGTGCAGTTTGGAGGGTTTCGCAATGGCAAAAATTACTTTTCGATATCGTTGCCTAAAACGTCGTCGTCCAGATAGTTATCTGGACGACGACGTTGTGCGGTAGTTAATTTATGAACGTCCTTGCTGCCTAACATCTCAATTTGCCTGAGCCAAAGGAGGAGTGGGCGCAGGAGGCACATTTTTTACTGGCTTCACTGATTGCAAATAGGCGAACATGGCGCTCAAATCTTCGTCGTTGAGTTTGCGGTAATTCTGCCAGGGCATGGGCGGCAACAAGGGGCGGCCATTGTCCATCCCCTTTGATTTGCCTTCCCGCAGCGCCTTTCCAAATTGTTCCAATGTCCAATTTCCGAGGCCCGTTTCATCGGGGGTAAGGTTGGCAGCGTAGGTAGTGCCCCATGGGCCAACAGTGGCAGTTAGGCTGCCATTGAACAATGCCCACTGGTTAGGCCCAACCATTCCCTGATCGGTGATGGCAGGTAGCGGTTCGTTGGCCGGGTGACCTGACAACAGTTTTTCCGGATCGGGTGCAGGCCCTTTATCAGACATGATTTTGGGAGAATGGCAGTCGTTGCAGCCCATGATTCCGACCAAATATTCTCCTCGCTGAACAAGGCCAGCTTGCGTAAGATCAGCTTCCGTGCTATCAGTGGGGGCGGGATTTGCCTCTGCTGGCTTGCAGGAAAAAAGGTAGCTCGCTGCTAAAAATAGGCAGAAAAAGAATTGAATTGTTTTCATTTGGAATTTTTTAAAAGTGAATAGGAAAACCCAAAGTTAAATAAGCTGTTTATCAATATTTTAGCCATTGACAATTTGAACAATGACCATTGTCAAATTCAATAACTACGCATCAAACAGGCCCTTCACTTCCCCCTCCACCGCCCGTAGCTTTTCCCTGCAATAGTTGATCAGCTCTGCCGAGCGCTTGATTTTTTCGGACAACTCGTCCATGCCGATGGCATCGTCCTGCATTTGGGCAACGATGTCCTGCAATTCTTTCAGGGCTGTTTCGTAAGTAAGTGGTGTTTTTGTTTTGCTCATTGTTGGGTTGTTTTTACCGTGCTGCTGGCCTTGCCGTCCTGAAATCGGGTTTCGATTTCGTCACCAGCTTTTATTTGTTGATAAGAAGTGATGGGCTGCCCATTCAAGGTGGTGAGGGAAAAACCTCTTTTTAGCGCCACTTCCGGGCTGAGCAGGTGGCTTATTTTTTCATAAGCTTCCAATTGCTGGCGATGGGCGGCGAGGTAATTTTTTGCCAATTGCGGTATTTCCTTGCGGATATAATCCAGCATGAGTTGATGCTGCCGCAAGTTGCCCCTGGCGTGGGTTTCAATGCCTTGCCACAGGTGCTGCAATTGCAATTCTTTTTCTTTTAAAATGCTTTGGGAAAACTGCTGGACTTCCAATCCCAAATTGAGGATTTCATTTTCAAAAGCAAGATTTCTGTAAATGACAAAATCCGCTACGGCGGTTGGGGTTTTCAGCGACTGAAAAGCCACCAAATCCAACACGGATTCGTCCACATCGTGGCCGATGCCCGTCAGAATGGGCAGGGGCAAATTGGCGGCTGCCTTGCATAGTTCCAAACCATCAAACACCGAAAGATCCAGTTTTGAACCACCGCCCCGGATGATGGCCACGGCATTAAAATTCCCAGCTTTCTTCGAAATGTTTTGTAATTGTGCCAGCATTTCGGCTTCAGCCTGTACACCTTGCACGGCAGTTGTAAACAATTGGCAATCAAAACGATAGCTATGGGAATTCAACGAAAGGTGCTCCCGAAAATCCTGATATCCGGCAGCGGTTTCGGAAGTCAGCACGGCTATGCGCTGGACGACTGGCGGGAGATGTGTCCGCTTGTTTTTGTCCAGCAAACCCAATTGCCGCAAGTGGCGGATGGTCTCCTGCCGTTTCAATTCGAGTTTGCCCAAAGTGTAAGCCGTGTCAAAATCTTCGACGATAAGTTTTAGGCCATAACGTTCGCTAAACTCCACCCTGGCCAGAAATTGCACCTCCAAGCCTTCCTGCAAAAGGGAATTCAGGTTGTTCCCCAGTTTTTTAAGCAAAACTTTGTAATCCCTTGCCCATAAAACCGCCTGTGCCTGGGCGATGACCTCCTGTTCCCCTTTTTCAACCACATCCAAAAAATAATGGCCTTTGGAACATTTCACCTGCGAAAGCTCGCAGCGTATCCAATAGGCTTCCGGGAGGTTGAGCGCCAACACTCGCCGGATGAATTCGTTGAGTTCGTATAGGCTTAAAACTGACACTTGAAAAATAGCTTAGGCGGAGATTTGAAAATTCCCGGATACCAGCAGCACGTCGTCGGCATAAATGTCGGCCTTATAGGTTCCAGGTGCCCATTTTCCTGCATCGGCGTAGCCCCAGCCCCACCAGTAGAGCCAAACCGTCTGTTTTTGTGGGAACTCCATGGGTGCGGTGTAGCCCTTGCTGCCCATGATGTTGCCCGCACTGTCGTAGTAAAAAAAGGTCAAATCAAAGTGGACGGGTTCATCGGAAGGCAGGCAAATGATCTCGATTTCCCACCACACGGTTTTCGCCTGCGCAGCGGGAAAGACAGTGCCATATTTTCGTTCGGCGACGGGTGGGCAAGGCAGGCCACTTTCAAATAATTTTATTTTGACCTGTTTTATATGGGTTTTGAAAAAATCCGAAGGTGCCAATTTGTTACCCTGGTTGCTGGAGATAGGCAACTTTTCGGCCTGAATTTCAACAGGTTGCTCATCAGGCAACAATTCCAACAAGGAGCGGCGGATGCGGTTTTTCTCCTGCACCTGCTGGTCATAGCTCAGCACCCCAACGTTCGCATTGCTCCTAAACTCTTTGTGCCAGGCAGCTACCAGTACCGTGTCTTTGTACTTTGGCTTTCCGGCGTTGGCCTTTTTCAATGCTTCGATGGCTTTTTCCAGTTCGTCGTTTTCTATTAGTTGGAGTATTTCTTCAAAAAGCATGGTGGTATTGAATGGTCAATAAATATAGGCATTGGGAAAAATCATAAGGAAGACTGGGGTTGAGCAAATGTATGCAAAAAACTTTTCCAGTAGGCCCAAAAAGGAAAACGGCCCGAACCTCTGGCGAGATTGGGCCGCTCTTAAGTAGTTTGCTTTGTGTTTAGTCTTTTTTCATGGGTTTGTAGGAGGCCTGGTAAGTCTCCCAAGGGGTCTTCTTGTGCTGGTTTTCACCAAAATAAGTAATGATCTGTTCAAACTCCAGCGAGTTTTTATAGCCGGGTATCGGTTGTATTATTTCCAGGTTTTCATCCAAAAAAACAACGGTCGGATAGCTCAGGCGGCCCCTGGTGATTTCAAGCGCCAGTTCGTGGTAACCCTTCCTGCCGTTGTTCACGAATTTATAGGTTTTGTTGTTGAAAACGATATCCTGCTTTTGTTCTGCATTGAACTTCACGGCGTAGTAATGCTTGTTGACATAGTTGGCAATCTGTTTTTCCTGGAAGGTGCTGGCATCCATCCGCTTGCACCAGCCGCACCAATCTGTATAGACATCTACCAGGATTTTCCTGGGCTGTGTTTTCATTTTCACCATAGCGTCTTCCCAAGTTATCCAGTTGATGGCACCGGCAACCGGCGGGGCTGGCTCATCTGTAGTTTTTGTAAAAGAAGAAGCACCAAGGCTTAATATTAGCAATAGGGCAATAACCACATTTCTCATCGCTATTCCTTTTGGCGGTAGTTTGATTTTGTTTGAGTTGGCTGCTGGGATTTGAAATTGTCAGAAAAATGAAATTGCAAATCCTTTCAACTGCATTCTAACAAATTCAAACATTTTCATTGTGACTGCAAAATTAACGATTGATAAACAGATACCGAAAAGCAATTGTGGTGGCAGGAATTTACTTTAAACAAAGTTTAACGCCGGGCGGCTTCGTTGCGGTAAAATGTTAATGAATCCGAAGCGATCTGCCAGGATTCAGTGGGCTGGACAGGAAGTATGGGCGCTTTGATTCCGCTCAACAAAGTGTGGCGGGATGTAAAAACAGTGGCTTCATCCCAAAGGCCCAGGCTGATAAATTGGTGAAGGGTAAAAGAGCCGCCTTCCACGATGAGCGAGGTGATACGTTGTTCAAACAAATATTGCAGCAATGCTGGCAGTAGCTGCTGGTCAAACGGCAGCGTCAAAAATTCAACATGCCCTTCCTTTTTGGCTACTTTTTCCGTCACCACCAGTGTTTTGGCCGTTTTGTCAAACATGGAAAAATGGTGTGGCAGGGATAGGTTTTTATCAAAAACAATGCGCAAAGGCGACTTACCAAACCATAGCCGATTAGTCAATTGCGGGTTGTCAACCAGCGCCGTGGTGGTGCCGACGAGGATGGCGTCAAATTCGGAGCGCCACTTGTGCGCCAGGCGTTTCGACAGTTCGTTACTGATCCAAACTTGTTGGCCTGGTTTGCCCATGAAACCATCGCTGGATTGGGCAAATTTCAAATTGATATAAGGCCGCTGCTGGGAAATAAAAGTATTGCGGATGCTGCTCAGTGCTTCTCCTTCTTTTTGCAAAATGCCCGTCACGACTTCCACACCGTTTTGCCTTAAAATTTCAACTCCTTTGCCGCTCACCTCCGGTGTTTGGTCAAGGCAGGAGACGACCACTTTTGGGATTTTATTTTGCAAAATCAAATTGGTGCAAGGGGGCGTTTTACCAAAAATACAGCATGGCTCCAGCGATACGTAAAGGGTCGCTTTTTCGATGAGGTGCTGGTCTTTTTCCCCCACACTGGCCACTGCGTTTACTTCGGCATGTGCCTTTCCGTATTCCCGGTGCCAGCCCTCCCCTATTATCCTGCCGTCATGTACCAAAACCGCCCCGACCATGGGATTAGGGGAAACACGGCCAGCACCCAAGCGGGCCAAGTCAAAGCAGCGTAGCATGAACAGTTCATCGCTCATTGGTGGTTTTTTAATAGCTACAATTTTCTGGTCTTCAATCGGATGGAATTGCCAATGACCACCACATCGGACATGGCCATAAACAGTGCGCCCCACATGGGATTAAGGAAACCAAGCGCCGCCACGGGAATGGCTACTACGTTGTAGGCAAAGGCCCAAAACAGGTTTTGCTTGATGGTCAGCAAGGTGGCATCCGATATTTTCAGCGCATCTTTTAAGCGGGAAATGGAGCCGTTGAGCAGGATGATCTGGGCGGAGTTCATGGCGACCTGCGAGGCATTGCTCAAGGAAATCCCAATGGTAGCCTTGGCCAGGGCAGGAGCATCGTTGATGCCGTCTCCGACCATTGCCGTGGGCGCCTGTTTGTCCAGGCGTTCGATGATGGCGAGCTTGTCGGCGGGCAATTGTTCGGCAAAATATTCGATGCCAAGCCGCTGTGCTACACTCGCCGTTTTTTCCTTTTTGTCACCGCTCAGGAGGATGGGGTTTTTGCCTTCTTTTTTCAAAAAATCCATGACGGCTGCGGAATCGGTTTTCAAATCGTCTTCTATATCTATTGTGGCGAGCAGGGTGTCATTTTTTGCAAAAAACAAAGGCAGTGAACTTTCCTTCGTGAAGGGGGCAGCAAAATTTCTGGTGCCGATGCGGTAAATATTTCCTTCGGCGTCCTGGGCGCTGACGCCTTGCCCTTTTTCTTCTTTTATTTTGGACAATTTGGTCAATGTGCCGTTGGTGGAAAAGCGATGGCCGGCCTCCAATTCCTTCACCAACGAATGGGCGATGGGGTGCGAAGAATGCCGCTCCATTTTCAACAACAAGGAATTGATTTCCGCTTGGTTTTCATCAAAATATTGGATGTCCCTGATGCGGAAATCGCCCGTGGTGAGGGTGCCAGTTTTATCAAAAACAAAATTTTTGATATTGGAAAAAACCTCCAAGGTATGCGCTCCTTTCACCAATATTCCCTTTTTGGCCAAACGTCCCACGCCCACCATCACCGCTGTCGGGGTAGCCAAACCCATGGCGCAAGGGCAGGAAATTACCAATACGGCGATGCTGTTGAGCATGGCTTTTTGCAGGGAAATATCAAACACGAAGGCGGACAACAAAAATGTCAGCAAGGAAATGCCCAGTACTGCCGGGACGAAAATGGCGCTAATCCTATCGGCCAGCCGCTGGATGTCAGGCTTGTTTTGTTGGGCGGATTTGACCAGTTCTATCATCTGGCTCAAAACGGTGTCACGGGTGGTGGCGGTGGCAGCGATGGTAAGGTTGCCGCTTTGGAGGATGGAACCGCCGATGACGCTGTCGTCCTTTTGTTTGCTGACGGGCAGGCTCTCACCTGTGAGCATGGATTCGTCCACGCCGCCCGTGCCTTTAAGCACGATGCCGTCCACTGGAATTTTGTCGCCTTCATTCACTTGCAGCCAGTCGCCGGGCAGCACTTCCTCAGCTTCGATGCTGACCACCGTGCCGGAGGGCATAATCTTTTTGGCCCATTCTACCTGGAGCTTGGTGAGATCGCCAATGGCTGTGGTTGTTTGTTTAACGGCCCGTTTTTCCAACCAATTTCCCAGCAAAACCAAAGTGATGATCATGGCGCTGGTTTCAAAAAAAATATAGTTGGCTTCGTTCAAAACTGCGCCGATGGTGCTATAAACAAAGGCTGCCGTGCTACCAATGAAAATCAGTACGTCCATGTGCGTGGAGCCGTTGCGGATGGCGCCGAGGCTGGTTTTTCCAAAATGTAAAAAACCAATGGCGTACACTGGCAAACATAAAGCAAACTGAACCCAATGGTTTTCCAAAAAAGGAATGCCCGCCATCATCAAAAAATGTGACAGCAGGAGCGGTAGCGTGAAAATGGCGGAAACGACGAGTTTTTTGCCAAGTGTCCAGAAAGGGGTTTTGTCGTCGCCCAAAACTTTGTAACCCAACTTGTTGATGCCGGATTTGATGTCCTCTATGGGAAGGTCGTTGCCGTTTAGGGCAAAACGCACATCGCCAGTTGAGAAATTCACGTGAACATCTTTCAGCCCTTTCCTTTCTAAAAAGGTGGTTATATTCGCTGCGCAACTGGCGCAATCCATCCCGTCAACTTTTAATTCTATTGTATTGGCCATGATTATTTTTTATGGTTCGCCAATATTTGGAACCGTAATTTTCCACAAAGTTAAACCCACCTGATGGCCAGATATGTTATAATCTCTTGAATTTGGTATAAAATCATTCACTAACAACCAATCAGTCATGCGATCAAAATTTCTTTTTATTCAAACAGCATTCGTCATCTCAGGTTTTCTTTTTCAATCCTGTGGCGGCGACAAGTCAACCAATACCGCTGAAAATGGTAGCGCCACAGATACGACTGCTGCGCAAACCCCACCTCCTTCCGAGGTTAAATTGACAGACTTTTCTAATTCACCCGACTACCCGGATGCGACCATCGCAATGGATTACAAAAATGGAAAGTTCAGCTACAAAATAGGCGGTAGTGCGTACAAATTGGGCGAGCAAACTCCCGACGCTCCCCAAAAAATGTGCGCTAATTCAGCAGAAGGCCAACACATCCACCTCATCATTGACAACGAGCCGTACATTGCCAAATACACTCCTGAATTTGAGCAGGACGTGACGGATGGCGAGCACCACATTCTTTCCTTCCTGTCCCGTTCTTACCACGAAAGTATCAAGACGGATAAAGCCCACACGGCTGTGAAGGCTGAAGTGAAAAACAAGTCCTTTGTCAAAACGACGCCTATCACCGATCCAATGCTGTTTTACAGTAGGCCAAAAGGGAAGTACACCGGCAAATCAGAAACCGAGAAGGTGATGCTCGATTTTTATCTGGTAAACTGCGACCTGAGCGGCGATGGCTACAAGGTAAAAGTGGACGTGAACGGCGAAAAGCAATTCATCATCAACCGCTGGCAGCCACACTACCTAGAGGGCCTGCCCATGGGCGACAACAAGATAAAATTGACCTTGATAGATAAGGACGGAAACCCCGTGAATACGCCGCTGAACCCAGTCGAAAGGGTGTTTACTTTGGTGGACGATCCCGCTCCGGGGCAGTGAGTTTTTAAAATTGGGAAATTGGGAAATTGGGAAATTCTATAAGTCTTTGATTTTCAAAAATTTCCCAATTTCTTAATTTCAACATTTACTCAAGTATTCTTCCATACGCCACAAAAGCAGGGTTTCTCAAATCTTCCCGGTTATAGCCAAGTGGTTTTCCTGTTTCAAAAACGAGCACCTTTCCACCGGCTTCTTCCAAAATAATTTGAGCAGCGGCAGTATCCCATTCCATGGTTGGGGCGATGCGGGGATAAACGTGGGCGTCGCCTTTGGCCAACAACAAAAACTTCAATGCGCTGCCCCTCGACACTAGGTTGGGCTTATTGAATTTTGAAATAAAGGCTTCTGTTTCCTGAGTCAGGTGGGAACGGGAACAAACGAGGTTCAAGCCCTCGTCCGTTGCATGAAAATTTGCCGCCTCAATAGGCATTTGCCGCTTGTTTTTTATCAAAAATGCCCCTTCGCCTTGCACTGCCCAGCAAAGCTCTTGATGTGCCGGGATATTGACGATGCCAATAACCGGGATGCCATTTTCCACCAAAGCGATGTTGACAGTAAAATCGCCGTTTCGCTTGATAAACTCCTTGGTGCCATCCAAAGGATCTACCAGCCAGCAATGATTCCATGCCTTCCTTTCATGGTATGGCATCAGTTTATTTTCCTCAGAAATGATGGGAAACTGCAGTGGCAATTTTTGCAGCCTTTCACAAATAATTTCGTTGGAAGCCTTGTCAGCCAGGGTGAGCGGCGATTTGTCTTCTTTCTGTTCGATGCCAAAATCTCCCGACTGGTTGTAAATGGCCATGATGGCATCGCCCGCTTTGTTGGCAATGTCGAGCAGGGCAGGGATGAGTTCGATGTATTTCAATGCGGTTAAATTTTGATGGACGGCAAATGAACCTATTTTTGCGGCAAAATGCCCTTCCATTTGAATCCTAAATAATTTCATTCATGAAAAAAGTCCTTGTTACGGGCGGTTGCGGTTACATCGGCAGCCACACCATTGTTGATTTGATTGACAATGGGTTTGATGTCATTTCTATTGACAACCTTTCCAATTCAGACGAAAAATCACTGGCGGGCATCCGCAAAATAACCGGGAAACGGGTGCAAAACTACAAGGTTGACCTCTGCGACCTCAAAAAAACGAGGCAGGTTTTTGAAAAAAACCAAGGGCTGGCCGGCGTCATCCATTTTGCTGCACTGAAAAGCGTGGAGGAGTCTGTTTTCCAGCCGCTGCGTTATTTTCACAACAACAATGAAAGCCTGATCAATGTGCTGCAATGCGCACAGGAATTTGGTGTTCCAAACATCATATTTTCTTCCAGTTGCTCGGTTTATGGAAATGCCGACGAATTGCCCGTGACGGAAGCAACGCCCTTTAAAGAAGCCGAGTGCCCCTATGCCCGCACCAAACAAATGGGCGAAAAAATCATTGAAGACTTTACAAAAGTTGCTTCGGGCGTGAACGCCATCCTGTTGCGTTATTTCAATCCAGCCGGGGCGCACGAGAGCGCTGTTATTGGTGAATCCTCCCGCAACAAGGCCACGAACCTGGTGCCCGTCATCACTGAAACCGCCATTGGGAAAAGGGACTCCATGACCGTTTTCGGCAGCGACTACGATACAAGGGATGGCAGCTGCATCCGTGACTATGTGCATGTGATGGATCTGGCCAATGCCCATACCAAATGCCTTCAATACCTGCTCGACAACAAAAACACCAAGACTTGTGAAATTTTCAACGTGGGCCTGGGCGAAGGTGCTACCGTGCTGGAGGCGGTTCATGCTTTTGAAAAGGTGGCAGGCCAAAAATTGAACTATATGATTGGGCCCCGTCGTGCGGGCGATGTGGTGGCCATTTATTCCGATGTGAAAAAAGCCAGCAAACTGTTGGGGTGGAAGCCCAGCCGCAACATTGAAAAAATCATGGAAACGGCATGGGCATGGGAACTTTCGAGATCGGGCGGCAGATGATTTCCCAAGTTATTCCAGTTTATTGTTGGAAATTTTATGGGCTTTTATCAAAACCCAGATTCCTTCTTTGTGGGCTACGTTAAACGAATTACCTTCACCGCAAGCAAATGGACAGGAAATGAAAGAAGTTGACAATTTTTTTAAAACCGCATTTTCGGTTGACAATGTCATTTTTGGTTTTGACGAAGGCGACCTGAAAGTGCTGCTTATCAAACGGGGGGCCGATCCTTACAAGGGCCTATGGGCCTTGCCCGGCGACTTGGTCTATCCCAACGAAGACCTTGACACTGCGGGCTACAGGGTATTGGAAGAGCTAACAGGACTGAGTAAAGTTTACCTCGAACAGGTGCATACTTTCGGTGCAGTTGACAGGCACCCCTTGGGGAGGGTCATCACCATTGCCTATTTTTCTTTGTTGAAAATCAGCGATTTTGTGCTGACGCCCGCCTCGTTTGCACAAAAAGCAAAATGGCACAGCGTGGCGCAAGCGCAAAAAATCCGCCTGGCTTTTGACCATAACGACATTTTAAATACTTGCTTCAATACCCTCAAAAACAGGGTGCGGGTGCGGCCGGTGGGCTTTGAACTGCTGCCGCCAAAATTCACGCTGACCGAATTGCAGCATTTGTACGAAGCGGTGCTGCGAACAAAATTGGACAAGCGGAATTTCAGGAAAAAAATCCTTTCCATGAACCTGTTGATAGACCTCGACGAAATGCAGGAAGGAGTTCCGCACAGGCCTGCAAAACTTTATCAATTTGACAAAAAACGCTACCAGGAATTTGAAGCGGAAGGCTTTAGTTTTGAACTAAAAGAAGGAAAGAATAAGGAGCGCCGAAAAAACGCAGCCATTGTGAATGGAAAAAAACCGCAATTGCAAACCGAAACGTCCGAGCATTAAAGCTCCCTCCCTTCGGCAGTGTAGAGGGCGATCTTAAAATCCTGATCATTTTGTCCGCTCCTGTAGAGATTGAGCAGGGACTCCAGTTCGCTTACCGGGACATTATTTTTGAAGTAAAAAGTTTGGAAATTGGTGAAAACTGGCTGCGAAACAAAGGCCAACTGATCATTTTCATTGATGATAAAATAACCGTAGTAGCCTTGAGACAGTGGTTTTGCCGTCGCCTTCGCCCCCAATTCTGCCAAGAAACTGTCGGCCTTTACGCCACCGGAATTGGCATCTGCGAAACCCACATATCCCCAGATATAACCCTTGGGAATCCGCCTTAACTCATTGTGTTTCAATTCGATACCATCCTGCGTTTCCAATTGCAGGTGATAAGCATCCTGCGTGACCGATAGCGTACCCAGGTTTTGAATCACATCTTTCAAAGTAACTTCAACCCTATAGGATCCATTGTTCAGAAAGCCAAAGGAAGCTTCCGTTTCAATGATGGTTTCGGCATTAATGCAATTTGGCGAGTTGATGATTTCGTGCAAATAAAGGAACAGGCCATCACTGCTAACATTGGAGGAATAATCTATGACGTTGTTTTCGCAGGGCTGCGGCTCTACTGTGGAAATTTGCACCTGAAACTGCCTGGTGTCCCCCAGTTTTTCAAATAGATCCAATGAAAACTCCGGCGAGACCTTTATTACAGTCTCCTTGTCCTCGTCGGAGAGTTTGCAACCGGCAAAACTGCCCAATACTACCCATGCAAAGAAAAATCTTAGCGTCAGGATTCTCATTTTTTTTTGTTTGTCGAAATGTTAATGGACGTCAAAAAAAGCACAGGGGGTTCTATCAAACTTGGCTCATTACTGTAGCCGATAACAACTGAACGATAAGCGAATTTGTTTGCTGCTTGAGTTTGTTGAATTTTACGAGAAAGATGGAATTATCCTGTGTACCGCCAATTTTGTGCACGGGGTTTGGGGCGAGCGCCGCCCCAATACACTCTTTCCTCCCCGCATCGGCGCCTCCGGCGCCGATGCGGGGAGAGAGGTGCTTCTTGGGGGCTATCGCCCCCAAACCCCCATGCACGACCTGTCCCGAACATCGGGAAAACTTGGAAGCGTGAGCTATAAAATTTGGCTTAGAACCAAATCATTCTAACACTTAACCAAACATTCTACTACTATGGCCATCGAACTCAATTATCTTGACAATGCCAGGAGTTTGTTCCGTTATTATAAGTCATTGGGAGACAAGGCTTTGGCACAAATTGATCCCAATAGCATCCATTACCAAATTCATTCCGAATCGAACAGTATTGCCATCATCGTGAAACATGTGGCTGGCAATATGCTTTCACGATGGACTGATTTTTTAGAATCTGATGGTGAAAAGCCCTGGCGTAACAGGGATGCGGAATTTGAAAACGACATTGCGACCTACGACCAACTCTTGGAATATTGGGAAAAGGGCTGGCAGTGCCTGTTTGGCGCCATTCATCCCTTAGAAAAAAGCGACTTGGAGCGAATTGTTTATATCCGCAACGAAGGGCATAGCGTCATGGAGGCGATCAATCGCCAACTGGCACACTACAGCTACCATGTTGGGCAATTGGTTTTTTTGGCAAAAGCCTTGGTGGGCGAGCATTGGCAAAGTTTGTCAATCCCCAAAGGCGATTCTGCGGTTTTCAACCAAGAAAAATTCAACCAGGAAAAGTCAAGAAGGAATTTTGTTCAGTAGGCTTCAGGACTTTCTTTTCAGCCCGTTCATCAATAGGTTCAAGATTTCCATTTCAAGCGATTTGACGGAAATGCCTTTTTTTTCGGGAAACCAGCGGTGCAGCCATCGCAGGGAAGTCAATATGGTAAAAAGGGCCACGGTTACATTTATTTGAATAAATTCCCCACTGTCCACCCCTTGTTGGATGATTTTGCTAAAACGCTTTTCATAATCCTTGCGCATGGATAAAAACTCGGTAAGATAAGGCCCGCTCAGGTGCCTCCATTCGTCGTTGAAAATGGTGACCGAAGTAATGTCGCTCGTGGCAATCCTGATATGGAGAGAAATTAAAAATTGAACTTTTTCGGCAGCATTGGCCTGCAATTCCTCAGCCGTTTTGATGCCTTCAAGGAATTTGCGGGCATTGTCAAAACAGATTTTATGCAACAATTCCTCCTTGCTGCCGATGTGGGAATACAAACTGGACACTTGAAGATCGGTCCTTTCGGCCAGCTCACGCATAGTAGTTGCGAGGTATCCTTTTTCCTGGAAAAGCCGGGCAGCTTCTTCGAAAATGCGCTCTTTGGTGGGGGATTTTGCCATGCTGGCTATTCGTCAAAACTGAGCACGACCTTGTCGCTGAGCGGATGTGCTTGGCAGGTGAGTATGTAGTTATTTTCTACTTCTTCCGGCTCAAGGCCGTAATTGACTTCCATCTCGGCCTTGCCTACCAGGATTTTTGCTTTGCAGGTACAACAGACGCCGCCCTTGCAGGCAAAAGGCAAGTCAGCCCCAGCTTTGTGCGCTGCATCCAGGATGGTTTCTTTGGCAGAACTGTAGGCAAAATCAAAGGTTTTACCGTCAATGGTGATGGTGATATTGGACAAAACAGGAGCGGCAGGAGCTTGCCACCTTTTTTGATCGTTTCCCAATTTGCCGACAGGGGAAGTGAACAGCTCAAAGTGGATTTTATGCTTTGGCACCCACAGTGAATAGAGCGTTTGCTGCACGGCATCAATCATCATTTCCGGGCCACAAATGAAAAAATCATCTACTTCTTCGACATTTAACAGCTTGGTACAGAAGGTTTTGCATTTTTCTTCGTCAATCCTTCCGAAAAACAAATCCGCTCCAGGGTCTTCTTGCGAAAAAATAAAATGAAGGCTCAAACGCTGCAAAAAACGGTTTTTCAGTTCCTCCAATTCTTCTTTAAAAATAACGGTATCCGTGCTGCGGTTGCCATAAAAAAGAGTACAACTGCTTTTAGGTTCTGTGAGTAATATGGTTTTCAAAATGGAAATAATCGGTGTAATACCACTGCCAGCCGCAAAAGCCACATATTGTTTTTCATGGGCAGGGTCAAGCGGCGTGTGGAAACTCCCCATCGGTGTCATTACGTCGAGGGTTTCGCCTACCAACAATTTTTCATTGGCAAAAGTGGAAAACAGGCCGCCTGGAAGTTTCTTCACCGCCACCCGCAAATCGTCATCCAAAGGGCTGCTGCAAATGGAATACGACCGCCTCACTTCCTCACCGTTCACGAGAGTTTTCAAAGTTAAATGCTGGCCTTGTTTAAAGGAAAATTCTTCACGGAGTTCTTCCGGCAACATGAAACCGACCGACACACAGTCGGCGGTTTCATGCCGGATGTCTTTCACCTTCAATGGATGAAATTTTGGCATAATTTGGTTAAGGCTGATGTAGAAAAGCGAACAGTAGTTCGGGTGCGAAGATAACAGGATTAAAGGGAAAATTCCAAATTGAACATAAAATTCAATTAAGCATCCGCCTCAAATCCCCAATATCTCCGGGCGTGGTCCGGCAGCACCCACCGATAAGCCTTGCACCTGTTTTATACCAAATTTCAGCTTGATCAAACCAACAAGAAGCATCATTCACCTCCAACCAACAGTGGTGGACAGCGTCCCATTTTTCGCCGCTGTTTGGATAAGCCAGCAAGGGTTTATTGGTTTTTTTCTGGGCAATATTTAAAAGTTCGGTGACAAATTTTGGGGCCGTACAATTCAATCCGACTGCCAGGATTTGGTCGGATCGGTTGGCCAGTTCCACAGCAGCCGAAAACGGTTCATCACTGCTGATCTGTTGGCCATTTTTACAACTAAAACTTAGCCACGCCATTTTTTCGGGAAAATGTTCCAACAATTCAATTAAAACAGCCGCTTCCTGCAAACAAGGAATGGTTTCGAAAGCCAATAAATCTGCTTGAGAAGTTGCCAAAATTTCCATTCTGGAGGCATGAAAATCTTTGATTGTTTCACCTGGCAGGCCATAATTCCCGCTGTATTCCGAGCCGTCGGCGAGATAAGCGCCATAGGGCCCAATGGAGGCGGCAATCAAAGGGTACAGCCGCCCTACTCTATTTTCAAGCTTTGCCCAGAATATTTCCCTCGCTTCGATAGACAATGCCACACTATTGAGCATCAAATCCGTGGCTTCTTCTTTACTAAAGCCCTTTTTTAAGAAACCAACCATGCTGGCTTGATAAGTGGCAGTAGTGGCCACATCTGCCCCGGCCAAAAAGTAGTCAAGGTGTACTTGGCGGATGACTTCGGGCTGTTCGTACAATACTTTTGCCGACCAAAGGGGGTCATTCAAATCCAAACCCTTTCGTTCCAATTCCGTGGCCAGGGCACCATCGAGGATCACAAAGCCCTGTTTTTCAATAAAATGTGCAATTGGGTTCATTTTCCAAAAATAACAAAAGCGCCTGGCTCACTGCGAGCCAGGCGCTTTTGAATTTTTCAGATATTTTTAAAAAAATGCCTTAATCCTGCTTTGCAAAAACCTTTTTCAGCAGGTCGGTATTCCGAAGGCCCACATCGTTACGGATGCCAGCTTCTTTCTTTTCTACTAAGCCAAACAAACCCTTGAGGGCCATTGTGTTGACGTGGTCGTCAAGTTCAGGATTGGTTTTTTCCACGAAAGGGATTTTGTTGTAGGCAGTGACAGCGCTCTTCCAGTATTCCCTGGCGTTCACCTTGTCCAACGAGGCTTGGATCACAGGCAAAAACTCGGTATAGAGGCTTTTGTAAGTCGAACTTTCCAGATAGCGGGTGGCGGCATCGTCTTTTCCCATCAGGATGTTCATGGCATCCTTGAAGGTCATTTGTTTGATGGCACTGATGAAGATCGGTTTGGCTTTCATGGCTGCATCTTCAGCAGCACGGTTCATTTTTTCAATCAGGTTGCTTTCCACGTCGGAAAAACCTGGTACTGTTTTCAGCTTGCTTACCACTTTTTGGGCTTCAGGCGGGAGCAGGATTTTATAAATGCTTTTGTAATAGCCATCTTGTTTGGAAAGAAAATCCACCGCATCGCCCACGCCGTTATTGAGGGCCTCTTTCAGGGCGCTGCCCACTTCTTCTTGCGACAGGCTGCCGCCAGTGGCATCGGAGACGGTGTCTTTTGCTTTTTTCAAAGCATCCTTAAACTGGGCATTGGCCAATGAAAACGTAAGGCTGAGGAGCAGAAGAGGTAATATCTTTTTTATCATTTTTATTGATTTTGTGAATAAAACTGGATGAAAACGCAAAGGTGGCGGAAATGTATGTTCAAAGTGGCAGGTTTTTGTTTTTCTTAACCAAAGCTGCACATTTGGCAATTATCCTACCATGAAACGCTGGGCTTTCGAGAAAACACCCCTTTTAACATTGCTTAATAATTAGCCACCAACATTAACTATGCCTTGCTAATCCTTAACGCAGCCTTATGATACTTGGACTTTTGGCGGATATAAATTGCGCTAAAACAATTTCATCCACCAAAACGATAGAAGCCATGATTACCTCGATGTTAAAACCCGCCTTGTTTTTACTGATTGCCATGATAATGGTGAGCGCTTGTAGCAATCCCATGAAGCTCATGGAGAATGGAGAATTTGACGAAGCTATCCAGGTGAGCGTCAAAAAAATCGCTGGCAAAAAGAACAAAAAAACGAAATACGTAAAAGCCCTGGAAGAAAGCTTTGCGAGGGTGACAAGTACCGATATGCGCCAAATCTCACTGCTGAAAAAAGAAGGCCGGGAGGAAAACTGGGTGAAAATCAATGAGATTACCAGAAGGATCCAGTGGCGCCAAAGTGTTATCGAGCCCTTTTTGCCTGTTTACAGCGAGGATGGCTACAAGGCCGATTTCAAATTTGTCAGAATAGAGGATCTGGCCCAGGAATCCAAGGAAAAAGCTGCGGATTACTACTATGGCGAAGGAAAAAAGTTGATGGTGAATGCAGAACGTGGCGACAAATCTGCCGCCCGCAAAGCCTGGGATCAATTTGCTAAAATCAACCAATACTTTGCGTCCTATAAAGACGAAAAAGACCTGATGAAAAGGGCGAAAGAGCTGGGAACTGTCTATGTTCTGTTCAAAATGGAAAACAATTCAGCCAGCATTTTGCCCCGTGATTTTGAGAGGGAATTAAAACGAATGGATCTGCGGGACTTGGGCAGCGAATGGCGCTCGGTACATTTGAACCCATCGAATGCGGTTGATTACGACTACACCGTGACCATGCGCCTCACCTCGCTGGAATCTACTCCAGATCTGGTGAAGGAAAGGGAATATGTGGACGACAAACAAATACAGGACGGCTGGGAATATGTGCTGGACAAAAACGGCAATGTAAAGAAAGACTCCAGCGGAAACGACATCAAAGTGCCCAAGAAAATCCTCATCAAGGCGTATGTGCTTGAAACTTATCAGAACAAAGCAGTCCATGTGGAAGGCCGCCTGGAATTTTACGACAATGAATTGAGGGAAATTGTGAAGACAGAAAGCCTGGCAGCAGATGCGGTTTTTGAAAATTATGCGGCTACCTATCGGGGCGACAAACGTGCCCTTTCGGAGGAATCCAAGCGAAAAATAGGCAACCATCCCGTGCCTTTTCCCAGTAGCGAGGCGCTGATTTTACAGGCTGCGGAGAGTTTGAAACCAATCATTAAAGACAAGATTAACCGTAGCCGTGTCATTTCCTGAGGATTTTCAGGAAAGCTTAAAAACATAAAGGGCCGCAAGCAATGCTTGCGGCCCTTATTTTTTTCATTATCAGATGTTCAAGTAAAATAACAGGTTAATAATCAGTATTTCTTTAACCTTCATACAGCTTGGAAACCATCAGGTTTTGTTCAAAGCTGTTCATGTGAATTGGTGCGTGGTAATCGTTCCTCAAAAGGCGTTTTTGGAGTTTTTTTTCATCGTTTTTCACGGCTGCACGGTTGGCAGCGTTAGTAAGCTTTGCGATAAAGCCGGACAACTTTGTTGACTTATTACTATCCATAGCGAACGGATTTAAAAAGTGAGTAAGTATAAAAGTGGTTTAAAGACTAATGCAAAAATCGCTAAGGATAAGTTCATGTAACGGGATGCGGCAAAGATAAGAACTTTTTGCGCCCTTTAGCGCACCAAGGCAAATAATTTCAACATTTCCAGATAATCAATACATCATTCCGGATTACCAGATAAACGCCGTCGTATATTTTGAATTAACAGATGTTTTACAATGGCAGGAAAACTTTTGGAAGTGGGCAAAAAAAAGAGTTTTCAGGCAAAGGGAAACGGAAAGATTTTATGCAAAAATGCGAAGGCCCCAAGAACCTGAAAACCCTTTTTTGAATTTTTAGTTGGAACTTTTAAACTGTTCCCAGGTAGTAGAGCTATAGTGGTCTTCGGCCACAAATTTCAGTTCTTTCTGCAAATCGGGCACTGGCTTGAAACCTGGGGAAATGAGGATGCGCTCATACGTTGGCGTCAAGTAAACGTAGCTGGGATAGCCCAGGCGACCATCCAACAACTCGTAAGCCAGCATGTGTACACCGTTCCTGCCACCCGCTTGCCATTTGAAGGTGGTGCCTTGAAAAACAACGTCTTGCTTTTGCTCGGCATTGAACTTTACGTTATAAAAATTTTCGTTCATGTATTTGGCAACGGCCGGATCAGAAAAAGTAGTACTGTCCATGCGCTTGCACCAACCGCACCAGTCGGTGTAAAAATCAATGAAGAATTTTTTCTTGGTCTTTTCATTTGCTTTAATGGCTTCGTCCCAGGACATCCATTGGATTTTGTCGTCTGTAGCTTTTCCTGTAGAAACAGAAGTGCCAATTGTCCCGTCGTCATTTTTGGGAATAAAGGCATAAACAAGGCCAGCGGCCACAAAGGCAATAGCAATAAACAATACTTTTTTCATTGGAAATTTTTTTACTTGTTCAAGGAAATCAGGCTCAAATATAAATTATTGCCCTGACTGAATTGACTTGGAAAGATTCATGGGCAAAATTCGGGAGCCAGGTTGTCAATTAATGCAACGAAAGTACCAAAAACAGGTTTTTACCCGCATTGGCAGTATATGTTTAATTAAATTTTAACGCAACATGTCCCAAGGCCCTAAAATGAGGTGCCGCTCATCCATCGGCGACCCAAGGCCAAACAAAGGCGTGAAATCTGAATTTTGCAAACAAAAGGAGGTTTATGAGCAAATTTAGCTGCTACATTTGCCCCCAACTCAAAACTTTTTTATGCGGAAAATCGTGATTGCGGTCGGTGGATCCAGCGGTTCAGTTTACGCCAAAGTCATGTTCGACAAATTGGAACAACTGAAAAGCCAATGGTCGGCAGTGGGCGTGGTGATGAGCGAAAACGCCAAGTTCAACTGGCGCTACGAACTGGGCGGCGACGGCTATGCCAATTACCCTTTCGATTTTTATGAAAAAAGCGATTTCATGGCACCTTTTGCCTCTGGCTCGGCCAAGTATGAAGCCATGATCATTTGCCCTTGTTCGATGGGCCTGTTGGGCAGGATTGCCGCCGGCATTTCAGATGACCTGGTAACTCGTGCTGCGGATGTAGTGCTCAAGGAAAGGCGGCGCCTCATTCTGGTGGCAAGGGACACACCCTTCAGCCTTATCCATTTGAACAATATGAAAACCATTACAGAAGCGGGCGGCATCATTTGCCCCGCCATTCCATCGTTTTACAGCAAACCAAAAGATTTTGAAGAATTGGCCGCCACCGTAGTTGACAGGGTTCTCGATCTGGCAGGTTTTGACCTAAAATCCTTCCGTTGGGGAGGCGAATAATCATTTTTATGAAGAACAATATTGACATCATATTCGAGGATGAGGATATCCTATTGGTAAACAAAGCACCATTTTTGTTGACCATCCCCGACCGTTTTGCGCCTGAAAAGCCCAACCTATACCACATTTTGCAGCATCATTTTGGGGAAATTTTTGTCGTACACCGACTAGACAAAGAGACAAGCGGCATTTTGATTTTTGCAAAAAACGAGGCTGCCCACAAGGAGCTTTCCCGGCAATTTCAGGAAAGAACTACAGAGAAAATTTATTTCGCTCTGGTGGAGGGCCAACTCCATCAGGAAGAAGGCGTTATTGAAAAAGCCATCGCTCCGCACCCTTCGCACCCCGACAGGATGGTAGTCGCCAAAAAAGGCAAAGCCTCCATCACACATTTTAAGGTCATCGAACATTTCAAAAACTTCACACTGGTGGAGGCCAATATCAAAACGGGCCGGACACACCAGATTCGGGTACATTTTCAGTCCATAGGCTATCCGTTGGCAGTGGATGTGTTGTACGGCAGGCGGGAGGCATTTTTGCTTTCAGATGTGAAACTTAAAAAATTCAGGCTGGGTAAAGAAGAAGAGGAGCGGCCCATGATGACACGGTCGAGCCTTCACGCCTTAAAATTGAAGTTTCAGCACCCCAGAACTGGACATGAAACGACCTTTGAAGCGCCCTTGCCCAAGGATTTCGCTGCTGTTTTGAACCAATTGAGGAAATGGGGGAAATAGCCTTTATTTTCCAACGTAATTCTGCGGCGTGATCCTTTTCATTTCTTCCTTCACTTCACGGCCAATGTTCAAGGTTTCTATGAAATCGTGCATGGTTTTTTTGTTGACCACTGCCTTCCCACGGGTCAATTCCAATAGCGCCTCATAAGGATTGGGATAATTTTCCCTTCTCAAAATAGTCTGGATGGCTTCGGCCACCACCATCCAGTTGTTTTCCAAGTCTTCGTTCAGTTTGGATTGGTTCAGCAGCAATTTTCCAAGCCCTTTTAAAATAGACTGAAATGCTATTAATGTATGGCCAAAAGGAATGCCCACGTTCCTCAAAACAGTGCTATCGGTCAAGTCCCGCTGCAGTCGGGAAATCGGCAGTTTTTCCGCCAAATGCCCAAAAATAGCATTGGCCAATCCCAAGTTGCCTTCTGCGTTTTCAAAGTCAATCGGGTTGACCTTGTGCGGCATGGCAGAGGAGCCAATTTCCCCTTTGACGGTTTTTTGTTTAAAATATTCCATTGAAATATAGGTCCAGGCATCCCTGCAAAGGTCAATCAGAATGGTGTTCACCCTGGACTGGGCGTGGAAAAGCGCTGCGAGATTGTCATAATGCTCAATTTGCGTGGTGAATTGCGAACGTTCCAAGCCTAAGAACCTGAACAAAAAATCGTTGCCGAAGGCATGCCAATTGATTTCTGGATAGGCTACTGAGTGGGCGTTGAAGTTGCCAGTCGCACCGCCAAATTTTCCACGCCAGGGTATTTCGTCCAATTGACGCCACTGCTCATCCAGCCGTTCGACAAAGACCATGATTTCCTTTCCTAAGCGGGTGGGCGATGCAGGTTGCCCGTGGGTGCGGGCGAGCATTGGCACCTCCGACCATTCTTGTGCAAGTTGGTACAAATTATCCCTAACTTGTTGAAAATAAGGAAGATAGACTTTCCTTACGGCATCCTTTATCATCAAAGGAGTTGCCGTATTGTTGATGTCTTGGGAAGTAAGGCCGAAATGGATGAATTCTTTAAAAGCGCCCAAGCCCAACTCATCAAATTTTTGCTTGAGGAAATATTCGACGGCCTTTACGTCGTGGTTGGTCGTTTTTTCAATGTCCTTGATTTTCAGGGCGTCTTCCATGCTAAAGTTTTCGACGACAGCATCAAGCAGGGCCAATTTTGAGCGATCCATTTCCGCAAGTTGCGGCAAGGACATTTCACTTAATGCATGGAAATATTTTACCTCTACCAAAACCCTGTATTTTATGAGGGCGAATTCGGAGAAATAGGCAGAAAGCTCCTTTGTTTTGCCGGCATAGCGGCCATCAATCGGGGAAATGGCAGTCAACATTTATTTATTATTTGCCGACAAAGGTAAACGGATGGCGCTAAAAGACAGGAATAGCTATGTTCAAATAAGGGCAAAAAAAAGTGCCATCTTGATGAGATGGCACGACAACATAACCATGAAAATAATTAACCAAACTTTATTATTCTTGGGTTTTTTGGAGAAAAATACCGGGTGCCAAAAAGAAACGTACTTCAAATTAGCACCCGGCTGTTTTTTAAAAATAGTGTTTCAAAAGTGTGAGGTAGATGTCGAGCAGTTTTTAGTCTGGCCTCACGGCATTTACTTTATAAAGTAAATCAATTAAAAATCAATTACATGTTAAACAACTACTATACCAAAACCATGCAGCGGCCACTTTTTTGGATATTTTCATTCATTCTCATCTGTTTTTCTTGCAGAAAAACACCGCTTGCGCCGCCCTACCCCATTCAACAAAACCTGGTGGAGGATTCTGTGATGGTGGTGGCCCAACATCCACTCGCTGCCTTAGCAGGTGTAGAAATATTACGAAAGGGCGGCAATGCGGTAGATGCGGCCATCGCCTCCCAATTTGCCCTGGCCGTCGTCCATCCCAGGGCGGGCAATATTGGCGGGGGTGGTTTTATGGTCATCCGCATGGCCGATGGCGAAACTGCCGCTTTGGACTACCGTGAAAAAGCGCCTCATGCAGCCAGCCGTGACATGTACCTCGACAGCGTGGGAAATGTGTCGGAAACCTTGAGCAAAGAAGGGCACCTTTCTGTAGGAGTACCAGGCTCGGTGGCCGGCATGGAAGCCGCATTTAACAAATACAGCCTGCTGAAAGATTGGAATATGCTGCTCGAACCTGCCATTCAATTGGCCTCGCAAGGTTTTTTGCTCACGCAATCGGAAGCAGACCGCTTGAAAAGATACCGGGAAGAGTTTATCAAAAACAACCTGGATGCCAGGCCATTTGTAAAAAAAGGCGAATGGAAAATGGGCGAGCGCTTGGTGCAGCCGGAGCTTGCCCATACGCTGCAGCTCATCCAGGAAAGGGGCGCAGCGGGTTTTTACGAAGGTGAAAATGCAGACAAAATTGTGGAGGAAATGAAACGGGGCGGTGGCCTAATCAGCCATGAAGATTTGAAAAACTATCAGGCGAAATGGCGGGAAGCACTCATTGGCAACTATAAAAATTTCAACATCATCACCATGCCGCCTTCGTCAAGTGGTGGTGTGGCGCTGCTACAGTTATTAGGGATTTTGGAACACTTCCCCTTGGATAGTTTTGGATTTCAAAGTGCAAAAGCTGTACACGCCATCGTGGAGGCCGAACGGCGGGTATATGCTGATAGGGCGAAATATTTGGGCGATACAGATTTTTATCCAGTGCCAGTGGAAGAACTGCTTGACCAGGACTACCTCCTGGCCCGCATGGCCGATTTTGATGCCGGGAAGGCGAGTGCCAGTGATTCGGTCAATGCGGACAAATTCAGACAAATGGTGGAAAGTTTTGAAACAGCACATACTTCTATTGTTGACGAAGCCGGAAATGCAATTTCTGTCACCACTACCCTCAACCTCAACTATGGTTCAAAAGTCATCGTGAAAGGCGCAGGATTTTTCCTGAACGACGAGATGGACGACTTCAGCGCCAAACCTGGTGTGCCCAATTATTTTGGTTTGGTGGGGGCCGAGGCCAATGCTATCCAGCCCGGCAAGCGGATGCTGAGTTCTATGACTCCGACCATTATTGAAAAAAATGGAAAACTCTTTATGGTACTGGGCGCTCCGGGTGGTTCGACCATTATCACTGCTGTTTTGCAAACTTTTTTAAACGTGGTGGAACATGGAATGGACTTGAACGAAGCCGTGCAAGCACCCCGTTTTCACCATCAATGGCTGCCCGATATTATTTCATGTGAAGAAAATGCAATTGATACCCTGGCGAGGGAACAATTGTGGAAAATGGGACATATTTTAAAAAATGTGGACCGCATGGCATTGATAAAGGCAATCGAGGTTTTGCCGGATGGGCGACTGCAGGGCGTGGCTGATTTCAGGCACGAAGACGATCATGCGGAGGGCTTTTGACAGGCTTTTGGGAAAAAATTAACATAGAATTAAGTGACTTTCCCACAACACAAGCAAACGATGCCAAGTTTTATAGCCGTCTTTTACCTCGAAAACAATCTACATATTTTATTGACCAAAGCCAAGAAAGATGAACATCCGAAACATGAAATTATCGCTCACGGTGGACTTGATGAACCTCTCCAATTCACAAAGCCCGCTTTCAACCATTAAGTCTGCCATGGAAAAATTTAAAGCCGAAACAGGTGGTTTCAAGCGTTTGCTGCGCAAAAACAAGGAGGTTTTGCCCAATGGCCTCGAAGCCCAAACTTATGCGATGCAATATGAAAATTGTACGCTCGACCTCGACCTCATCACCGACCATATTTCCGATCAACAAATCGTACAGGGTTTTACCCTGACCGAAAACCTCTCATAAAAATTTGATACCCGTGTAAAAACGGGCATTTTCCCAAACCGATTGTACTATCGCCGTGCCGGACTTTTCCCTCCAAGTCCGGCATTTTTTTTTGCAAAAAAAATGGCCGGCACCATTATCGGATGCCAGCCATCTTAACGTCACCAATTTTTATTTTTACTGCTGCGGGTCTGCGCTGAAATTGACATCGCCAATTTTGACACCGATAAAGTTGGCATCTATCACATTTCCGCTCAGGTTGTTGTAATTCAGTAGTTCTGGAAAAACAGTTTGAAATGGATTTTGTGCATTGGGGAAAATAAAATCTTTGTCAATAAACCGCCAAGAGGTATTGTTGGCGAAAGAGATATTAATTTGCAAAATTAATTTCCTGATGGCCACCAAGTCGAAAGTGGTGATTGTATTCGAATGGTTGGCGTCAGCAGCAATGTATTTGTAAGGGTTGTCAAAGGGCTGTGTGCCTAAAATATGTTTGCTTATCAATACCAAATCGTAAGTGGTCACCCCGTTCAGAGGGTTTTCGTTTTTATCGGCAGATAAAGTATAATCCAAACCACTAATAGCAGGGAAACTAAAGTTACCATCGCCAGCGGTCATCATTTCTGCCTGATCAGGCCCATTGAGGCCAATCATGACGTGGTTGATGGGATGGTGCATTGGCGTAGTGACATTGCCAGCAATCAGCGGCGGCCCACCGCAGTATCCGTTGTTGTCTTGGACGAATAGTTCAGTAATGCAGAAATCCTGGTTGCCTGCCGCATCTGTCAAGTAAATCGTTACTGTTAGAATACCAACACTAAAGCAGTCCAACAACATGGTGGTATCATTCACATCTGCAGAAAACGAAAACTGAAGTTCACCTGGACAATTGTCAAAACTGCCACCATCAAAAATGTCAGGGTAGATAATGACAAGTGAATCCTCGTCCAATTCGACGATAATCCCGTCCTCACAAATGGGCGTTGGGTCCTTGCAATCCCTTACTTCCACTTGTGTTTGACAAATAGAGAAATTATTGCAGTTGTCATCTACACGGTATGTCATGTTGTATATGCCGGGTGGCACATCCACATAAGGCCCCATGCCAGTACCCAAATCGCCGTAAGCGGTAATCGTGATTTCATCGCTGCAATCAATCACATCGGGCATTGGCAGGTCAAAAGTCACATCGCAATCGGTATCAAAAATGCAAACCTCGATATTTGACAAACAGAAAATTACTGGCGGTGTGTCGTCAATCACCTTCACGACTTGTTGATAAGTGATAAAACCATCTGGTTGGGCTCCGAGGTCGGGAAGGCCAGTGTTGAAATTGGAAAGCCCCACGCCATCTTTGAATGTTCTCGGGTTTTTTACCCCATTTTGATTTAGGTCAACATTGAGCGCTGTTTCAGACGCTTCTACCAACTCATCGGCAATAATATCGCCCACCACACACCAGTTGATGACTTTCCAAGTCCTCAGTATTTTGTAACAGGCGTCGGGCACTACATTAAAAATTTCGTCCTCGTATGAAATGGCGATGAGTTCGCAGTTTTCAAAGAAAATAATGGGTTGGCCAGGATCCGGAAGCGTGTCCGTACATGTTACCGTGATATCTGCCGGAAATTCTACCACCCAATCGGATACATGGTTGACCGTAATAATTTGGTTGCAATTGAGTTGGGCATTTTGCCCGGCATCGGTTACCCTCCAACGGCGGGTAATTGTGCCTTTAAAACATTGGTCAAGGTTAATAGTGACCGAAGTGTCCAGGTAAATCAACTGGCAATTGTCCTGAAAAACCGCAGTTCCAAAATAGTCATTTAAAATGCTGAATTCACCGTTGGACAAAGGCAAATCAAGGCTGTCAACATACCATCGGCAATCAATGGTTTTTGCTGGTGGGCAATGGATAAGGATAGGTGGCAGTTTTTCCTCCACCAGAATCGTCACCATGCAATCATTGGTGTTTCCATAGCAATCTACTGCCCGAAAAACAACCATGATCTCCGTACCTACATCTTCGCAACAAACCCTCACTGAAGGCTTGAACAAAGTGTCGGCTGGGTCGCATGAGTTTACCATCCGCCTTACCAGAAAATGATCGAGGCAGCAATTATCATAACTTCCATCATCAAAAGTTTCGGCAAAAACATCCGCAATGCCTTCACTTTGCAGGGATACACTTGTTATTTCATCACATACAGCAATTGGTGCAGTCAGATCAGTAATAGTCAAATTAAGATGTGCTGTATCAATATTGCCGCAAGTATCCATTACCTCATACACCACCACATATTGCCCGATAGGGAGGCCGGGGGAAGGAATAAGGCCACCTTCTTCGCCATCTTCGCCATTGATATAATCAGCTTCACCCACGGGGGTTATGATCCTTTGTGTAGTGGAATGGCAATTGTCCGTCACTTCAGCTGGGGGCAAAAAGCCAATGGCCACGCATCCAGAAGAATAAGTGCCTACCACGTTGGTACCGATGACCAGGTCATCTACATGGATAAGGGGCGGTTTTTTATCGGCTACCCTGACCAACTGCTGATTGTCATCACCGTTGATGTCAGTGGTGATAATTTCGCCAGTACACCAGTTCATCACCGTCCAGGTTCGGATGATGGTGAACGTTTCCCCACATCCGCTGGCTACCACATCGTGATGCTGAACTGTATAGGGGCAATATTGGCCCAGTGCCACATTTGGCACACCGGAACCCGTTTGACTAATATTGGGACGAAGCCTTGTGGCATTAATCACATTTGGACGGGCGGCATAAACTTCGCAGGACCAAGTTGTGTCTTCTGGAAAATCGGGTAAGGAAGGCGATACAAGGGTAAAAACCTGCGAGCAGGGCGTTGATTCGTTGCCCGCATCATCGGTTGCCATGTACCATTTTGTGATAGACATACCTGTACAAAGATCGCCTGATACAACTTCGCTTGCTACGTGTATGCTTGGATTAGAATCGCAATTGTCAGTGGCTATCGGCAATGCGGAAGATGCTGCGAAGCACTCAATTGTACGATTTTGACAAGTCAACTGCGGTGCCCATTTGTCTTCGATGATGGCCTCGCCCCAACAATGGTTTCCGCTGGGCAAGTGGTAGGCTTTTACGGCCAAAGTTTCACCTACATAAGCACCTGGGATGGGCAAAGGGATGGTGTCGAACTCCTGGTTTATTACGACTAAAACAAAGTCGCTGTAATTGTAAGTACCCTCCAGAATATCATCGGGATCAAGATCGGCCTGGCAATTTTCATTGACAGATACTTGTATCAAATCGTTGCAGATAATGGTAGTATCCTGGGAAAGATTGAAAGACGGGGAATGAAAGCCATTTTCGGCTTGCATTGGCACAAGCCACACTGTTAGCAAAAAAGCCGACAGGGCAATGTTCACGGAATGGTTAAATATATTCATGGTGGTTTATAGGTTCATGGTACATGTTTCACCAGCCTGAGTGCAAATGGCAGTGAAAATTGGCCTGTGTCCTATATAACCGGCTGTTGGGAAAAATTAATAAAGGAGAATGGGCAAGAGCAAATAATAATAGGATTAAACCCAAATCTCAAGAGTATGTTCAATTTCTGAAAGGGGTAAAATTACAAAATAGGATCATAGATCCAAGGGATGATTAAAAGGAGGGGGAAGAAACTTACATAATTAATAATAATCTTTATACGAAAAAACCTTGCCAGATTGCCTGGCAAGGTTTTTCACATTTACCGTAAAATTGTAACATCTCCCTCGATTATTTCCCCGTTTTCAATGTTCAGGCGAAGGATGTAGTAATAAGTGCCCTGCGGCAAATCCTTGCCATTTTTGTTCGTGCCACGCCAATCGTTGAGGTATGGTTTTGCATGGAATACCTCATCGCCCCATCGGTTGAAAATTACCATTTCATTATCGGGGAAGGCATCGGGGAGATTATTGAGCAAAATGTCGAATACAAACGCATCGTTTTTGCCGTCGTCGTTCGGGGTGATGCCGTTTGGCACATCGTCGCAGTCTTCGGTTAAGTCAGGCTCCACGTTGATGACCAAATTAGCCGTATCGCAGAGTTCGGGGCAACTTTCGCTACATATTTCATAAGGAATAAGCACCTCTCCGACGTAGCATTTTGATTTGAAAAAATCAATGGAGCCATATTCTGTGCCAAGGGCGGCTTCGCCTATTACGTTTGGATTTGTCAACAAATTGAAAGTCACCCCACTGCCGTTTGCTTCGTCATTTTCCAATACCAACACATTGATGGTGCCACCGACGCCAGCTATCAAGCTGGCCTCGTCGTCCACTGCTTCGGGGGCAGATTGATTGAGGTTGATGGATACGGTATCAGCAGAATAATTTTCACAAAAACCCAGTGAAAGCGTCCAAACAAAGGCATTGTCGCCGCCTTGCAATCCGGTGGCCAAGGTAGTTTCGGCAGAAGCGTCCTCAATAGAAGCACTGTTCAACGAAAGCCATTGACCTGATGCGCCTGATGGCAAATTGCCAATCAACATGGCCTCCACAGAACATTCGTCGCCGTCAATCATGGCATCTGCCAACTCGCCGTCAACTACTTGTGAAACAAGCACTTCTATGGTCGTATCGCATTGGTTGTTTTGGTTGAAAACCGTGAAGTAATAGGTGCCGGTTTCATTGACTTGAACTGTCAATTCGCTGCTGATCACCGACCCGCTTCCAGTGGACCATTGGTAGGTGAATTCAGTACCTGTATCGGAACCAGTACCGTCCAATATCACAAATTCGTCATCGCAGCCCATTTCAATTGTAATTGGTGTAACGGCATTGGGGATATCAGCGATGTTTTGAACCAAGGCAATATCGGTGGCAGAGCAGCCATTGCCCAAGTTGGTCACGGTCAAAAGGTATTCGCCTTGCTCAACAGAAATATCCAAATTGTTTACCTGCCCTGGATCAATAGTGCCGCTGATGGCTTCCCAGGTAATAGTGGTACCGGTTGTTGTCGAACCTGCTGCACTCAAATTGCCAATGGTATTCACGCAATCTATCATCGCATCAACTCCAGCGTCAGCGATGGGGGCAGAGGTATCAGCCGCAACGGTGACCAATTCTGTGGCTGTGCAACCCGTAGTATTGGAAACCACGGTCAATAAATAGGTTGTTGGAACAGAAACAGTTGGGTTAAGGCTATTCGGATTTGAAATAACTACACCTGCCGGAACGGATTCCCACTGAATATTAACATCGGATTCGTCGGAAGTCCCTTGCAAAATGACGGCTGTTAATGCGCAGGTCAGGGTATCATTGCTTAAAGCAGAAATAACAGGCGGATCTTCATTCGACAAAACCAAAACTGAATCTTTGTTGATGCAGGCAGTGAATGTATCTAAAACCGTCAAATAGTACATTCCTTCACAAGAGGCGATCGGGTTCAAATTATTGCCGCCAATCAAGCAAGAACCAACTGGCCCAGACCATTGGTATTGCAGATTAGGATTGCTGGTATCAATGATGCCGTCCAGGGTTGGGTCGCCATTGCAACTGATATAAGCCGTATCCCCTGCCGATACTGATGGCAGAGTGCTCAAGTCCTCCACTACAACTGATTCAGATGACTTACAGCCGTTGAGTGTATTTTCAACAACCAATGTATATGTGCCTGCTTCACTAATTGTTTGGATTAAATCAGTACCTACCTCCAATCCGCTTTCATCCTGCCAGGAGTAGGAGAAATCTGCCCCGGATGAAGAACCTGTGCCATCGAGAGTCGCCGAGCTAAATTCGCAAGTGATCGGATGATCCACTGCTCCTACTGAAGTTGGAAGATCTTTATTGGATGTAATTTCTACACTCGAAATGGAGCTGCAACCGTTGTCGTCGTTTACCACCGTCAAGGTGTAAGTACCCGCTGCCGAAACGGTGGGGGTCAAAGTGGTTTCGCCACTTTCGATAACGCCACCATTGCTTTCCACCCAAGAATAAGTAAAATTACCATTGGAGGAAGAGCTTGTTGCATCCAGCGTTATTAATGTATCAATGCAGTTGATCTCAGCAGGAAGACCAGCGTAGGCTGTGGGCTTCAAAGTGTCGCCCATGATTTCCACTTGATCCACGGCCGTACAGCCATTTGCATTATTTGTCACCAATAATTGATAAACACCGGGCGCACAGGCAAGGCTTTCCATCAGGTTGGCATTGCCACAAATTTGACCATTTGAAATGACTGACCATTTATATATAAAATCAGGACCGGTGCTTGAATTGCTGCCATCCAAAGATACGTTGGCATCGTTGCAGCCAAGATTACCCAAATCGCCCGCTTCTGCAATTGGTTGAGCCGTATCCGCCATCACCATCACAGTGTCCATGGCAAAACAGCCTGTTTCACTGTCAAATAATTTCAAATAATATTCGCCAGGTGCAGTTACCTCTGCTATGTAACTTGTTTCAGTTCCTGGTACAATTTCCCCGCCGGCTGCTGCTGACCATTCTGCTTCAAAACCCAAAGGCGACAGCGTGGCATCCAAGGTCAAGGTATCGGAATTACAGGTAAACATATCGGGTGAATCAATCTCTGGAAAGGGCGTGACGGCCGCATTGATTTTCACTTCATCTACATCGGTGCAGCCTGTGTTGATATCGGTTACGGTCAATCGGTAAACAGTGCCGCCCACAATATTGGGATTGATTTCGCCTGGTGTAAGTACAATCCCGTCATTGTTGACGACCACCCAATCGTAGGTAAAATTTGGCCCCATCGAAGAGCCTGAACCATTTAAAGTGAGAAAAAATGAATTGGTACACGTAAAGGTGGTATCCATCCCAGCGTTGGCAATAGGAGCATTGGGGGATAATTCCACCACAAACTGCTTTGTAGCAGTAAATGAAGGGAACTGCATGTCCACCACTGTCACAGAATAGTTGCCGGGATTCAGGCCAGTTTGGTCTTCAGAAGTAGGATTTACGCCGGGGCCAGTCCAGGTGTATTGAAAATTCCCAGATCCGCCTGCCACAGTAATGTCAATGGAACCCGAAGGGATGCTCGGACAGTCAACGGGGACTACCACAAAATTCAAAATACTGATGCTGCCGCTCACACAAACGGAGCCTTGGTTGGCCGTCAGTCCTAAATTGGCATTGCCAGTTGGGGCCGTTGTAATTTCAATATCTGTTGGAGCAGCGGAAACTTCCACACCTGTACAGGTATTGGGGTTGCCGATTACATTGAAACAAATTTGAAAAACACTGGTGCCATCAGCAACGGTCGTGCCTTGCAGCTGGTTATTGGAGCTCCAGTTAATGACTAAATTGCCGTTGGCCGTCAATGCTGCGCTGGCGTCGTAGCTGCTGGCATTGAAATTGGCCAAATTGCCCGTCGGCTGCACATGGTCGAACTCAAGGATAGCCGGGTTCCAATTGACGGAATACTGCATGTTGGTTAGTTGGGTAAAATTCTCTACCGTCACGTCCATGCAAACTTGCGCACCTGGCCCAGCAATAATGTCTGGAAGCGAAACCTCAAAGCTCAATGGATTTTCAACACAAACAGCACCGGGCTGGCCATTGAGGCCCACGTTGGTATTGTTCGATTCGTCGGTTTGGACATCAATTGGGTAAGGGAAATCCGTAAACGAAATGGGCGTACAGTCTCCCGGATCGCCAAGTATTTTAAAACAAAGGTCAAAAATCTTCGTGCCGTCTGGCCTTGTCACACCAGGCTGGTTTTCCCACTCTACACCCAGTACACCCAGGCTTTGGGCTTGGTTGGGGTAAAAATTGAAAGCGCCCATTCCAGGCAGGTTCATATTTTGAACACCGACATATTGCAAGATCGTGGACTCCCAACTTACCGTGTATTGCATTCTGTTGATAGCTTCAAAGTCTTGCACGGTGAAACTCACACAGACTGTATCCCCAGGAAATCCATTGATGGATGAGATCTTAATCGTGGGGTTGTTGAGGTCGCAAAGTGATATGATGCCATTATAGTTGTTGATACCCACATCAACCACCTGCCCGCCGAATTTGTCCACTAAAATTGGATTTGCAACTGCTATCGTCGTATTGGAACCCGCTGTGCCGACTGCTTTGAATTTCAAGCTGAACAAAATAAAATTATCGTTCAGGTTGCAACCGCCCGATGCCTGGTGCGTCCAGTCAACTGCAAGTGAGTCGGGAAAAATGTCAATATAGGGGCCGAACTGGGTACATGCCGATTGAGGGGTGACAGTGATGGCAGACATGGGGTTGGGTTCCAACTTGATGATGTTCTTATTCCATTTCAAACTGAACTTGGCGATTTTTATATTGTCAAAATCCTTGACACGAACGTTGACAGTAAATTCCTCGCCAGGGCAAACGTCCTTGTCGTCAATGGTAAGTGTAATCCCGTTAGGGCTGAAGCAGTTTACGGAAATTTCGCCAGGGTGATCAATCAAGCCAATATTGACCCCACTGGTAGTATCGCTCGTTATTTGATTGATGACCTCAATGGGCGAACTTGGATAATCGCCGATATAAACGGGAGCCGACTGACCGCAGACGCCATTTATTTCAAAACAGATTTCCATGATGGGAGTGCCGTTCGCCAAGGTAATTCCCTCCGAATCGTTGGTGTACCACGATGCGATGGCCGTGCCGGATGTTACTAAGTTAAAATTCTGTGGCCCGCTTGTGAAGCCCGGCAGGTTGCTGGTGGCTACAGAGACGAAGGTCAAAATGGTGCTATCCCATCGGATGGGGTATTGAAACGACACGATGTCGTCGAAATCTTTTACCTTAAAACTGACGCAGGCAATGTCCCCATTGTAGCCATCAGCCGATGAAATATTGACCGTCAAAGGTGGCGTTCCAATGGAAATAAAGCTGTTGTTGACATATTCGCCAATGTCCAGGCAGTTGGCGTTTTGCCTTTTAACTATCCGTTCCAATGGTTCATCTACAAATTCAATGTCGGTGTGGTGGCCATATTCAGCCGTTGCCAAAAAGCATATTTCAAAAACAGGCACTGGCGTGGTTCCATCATCAGGGATGGTAACGCCCATAAAGGCCGGATTGTCGCAGGGCTGTCCACTGGACCAGTTCAGCATGATGTAGCCTTCGTCTGCCTGTGACAAGTCAAAATCAGGCAAATTCAAGCCCGTCCACAGCGGGTTGAAGCTTTTTACCCCGCTGGCACCTGGCAACAATTCAAGCACTCCTGGGTCAAATTGGATAGTAAACTGCACATCCAAAATGTTGGTAAAATCCAGTACGCCAGCCGTTAAACAAACTTGATCCCCTTCATCTACCACTATTTGGCTTGGAGACAAAGAAAAAGTAGGTTGTGCAAAAACCTGGGACGCCGCAATGGACAACAGGAAAGCAAGGAGGAGAGATATTTTTTTCATCTTTAGTAAAAGATTTTGGGAAGTTCTCAATTGATTTGGAAGTATAAATGAATTGGGCAATCGTGGCATTTAGCCATTTCACTTGTCCAGTGAATAGGTAATATTCACTTCGTGCGAGCCGCCTGTATAAGGCCCAAAAGTGCTAAATGAGTAATCGAATCCGTAGCCGATTTTCATGGTGTTGTCGAAACCGAGGTTCTCGCCTAGCAGCAAGCCCAGTTCCACGTGCATGGTTTTGGCGGTGGCGCCACCAAGGCCGACCCAAAAGTTTTGGGCCAGTTGGTACCGTAGGTTGAAATCAATATTGACAGGTGCGTTGGGCGCATATTTTACCCAAATGGAAGGTTCGATAAAACCTTCGTCCCCAAAAAACTTGTACAAGCCAATCATGGCGTAATAATGCTGTACACGCTTGGTGTAAAACTCGCCGTTGTCATCCTTAAAAGTCAGATCGAGGCCAATCACCTGCGGCACGGAAATACCGCCATAGAGGTAGTCGCCATCCAGGAAGCCGCCCTCAAATTGTTTGTAGGCAAAAACACCCAAGCCCACGTCAGGGTAAATTCTCCGCTGATCGTCGGCAGCTACGATGTCGTTTTCATCCCTCAGTCGGATGTCGGAGGTGTTCACCCGGTACTGGACCGCACCCACCGTGATACCTGCCGAAATTCCACCATATTCTGGGTCGTCGGACAGAAGTCCACCGATACGGCCATAGAGTCCGGTAAATCCAGTAGGACCCGTTTGGTCGTTGATGAGATAGCCGCCTGAAAGCAGGTTGAATGAACCGCCGCTTTCGTAGAGGTATTCGCCACGCAGCAGTGCCGTAGTGGGGGAATTTTCAATGCCCTGCCATTGGAGCCTGTAAGTGGCACCAAAGCTGAGATTTTGGCCATAACCAAGGTAGTTGCTGCCCGGCGCTGCCGGGTTCAGGATGGTTTGGTTCTCCCGATACTGGGAAAAAAGGGAAAGTTGTTGGGAAGAAATGTTGGAGGTGATGCCAATAATAAAAAGGCATACCAGAAAAGCCGGTAATCTGTTCATGGGAAAATGTAGTTTTGGTCGGGGCAAAGGTAAAAAGAAAACCTAAGCGACGACCGCCTCACAGCAGAAAAATGATTAATTATGGAAAATTTTATTCAAATGCCAAATTAGCCCCTGCAAGGGTAATCGGTCTGTATATGGTGAGCTTTTCAACAGTTTTAATTAACGATTTATCCTAATACTATCTTTATGCCAAAAAGGGTATTGCACCGGGTGATTTTGGATCTGACGGCATTTTTACATTTCAAAACCAGCTTGAGCTTTTGCGGCGGGTAGAAGTTTTCACCCCCAAAACCCCAAGCAAGCCCCTGGTCAATTCCCTTGCGATAGTTCTTCCGATTTGCCGGGTCGTCGTGTTGTTGACCACTTTTTCAAAAGTGCTTTTTTCGGCCCGCCGGGAAGTAGATTGACGTGCCGCCCCTTGTTGTTTTTGCATTTTTTCCTGGTGGGCATCCGATTGGGCTTCTTCTATTTTCCCGTTCAAAATTTCATAGGCGCTATCCCTGTCCACTACCTCGTTGTACTTGCGCACCAGCTTGGATTTGCTGATAATGGAATCAATTTCCGATTCTGTCAAAATGTCCATCCTTGACTGTGGTGCCCGAAGGAGCGCATGTGCCAATGGTGTCGGGATGCCTTTTTCGTTCAATGCCGTCACGAACGCTTCACCGATTCCCAATTCTGTTATCAGGTTTTCAACATCATAATATTCAGTAACAGGGTAGTTTTCTGCGGCCAATTTGATGGCTTTCCGATCCTTTGCCGTGAAGGCACGGAGGGAGTGCTGCACTTTCAAACCCAATTGCCCCAAAACATCATCCGGTATGTCTGCTGGGTTTTGCGTAACGAAGAAAATACCCACACCTTTCGAGCGGATAAGTTTGATGATGGCTTCTATTTGATCCAACAATGCCGACGAGGCTTCTTCAAATACAAGGTGGGCTTCGTCAATAAAAATGACCAGTTTTGGCTGATCCAAATCCCCTTCCTCTGGGAAGGTGGCGTAGATTTCGGCCAGCATTTGCAGCATAAAAGTCGAAAAGAGCTTCGGCCTATCCTGGATGTCGTTCAAACGGACAATGGAAACAATGCCACGCCCATTTTCATCCATTCGGCACAAATCCTCTACTTCAAAAGACCGTTCGCCAAAAAACACATCTGCACCTTGTTGCTCCAACTCCACGATTTTCCGCATGATGGAGCCAATGGTCGTGGTGGAAATGGTGCCATATTGGCCTGTGAAACTGTCCTTGCCATCTTCCATGACATATTGCAAGGTTTTTTTCAAATCCTTCAGATCGAGCAAGGGCAAATTGTTGTCGTCGCAATATTTGAACACAACAGCCAAGACACCACCCTGCGTGTCATTGAGGCCAAGGATTTTGGAAAAAAGCACTGGGCCGAACTCGGTCACGGTTGCCCGCAGCCTGGCCCCCTTCTCATTGGAAAGACTTAAAAATTCAATGGTTGAACCACTTGGCGTGAAAGGGATACCAATTTTTTGGTGGCGCTCCTCAATTTTAGGGTTAGTGGCGGCAGGTACAGCGATGCCGCTCAAGTCGCCTTTAATGTCCATCATCAGCACCGGAACACCGAACGCAGAAAGCTGTTCTGCGATGATTTGCAAGGTTTTCGTTTTACCAGAACCAGTAGCACCAGCTATGAGGCCGTGGCGGTTCATGGTTTTCAACGGCAATTTTACAAGGCAATTGGGAACGGCTTCCCTATCCAGCATGGCACCACCCAAGATGATGGACTCGCCTTTAAAAGTGTTGCCTACGTTTATTTCCTGAATGAATTTTTCCTTGTTGGCCATGTTTTGAGATGTTGTTTTGCAAAAAAAATAGGTTTCAATCAAGTAATATCCTTGCCTCACAGCTCACGCTATTGCTGGTTATTCCACTGTTCAACCCTGGTTTGGAATTTCTTTTCGTTGGTTTTCCAGAGGCTCATGTCAAAGCTGCTTTCGAGCTGCTCTTCCAGTGATTTTTCCATGAGATTTGGGAAAAAGTCAATGCCAGTCAATGTTTCAACCTCGTCAATATTAGTAGCATAGTTTTCAATAGGTTCCGTACTCAGTTCATTGGGGACAATAAATGCAATGGCTTTTTTTTCCGGCTCGTTAATATCAAGCAAAACCCTGTAAAATGCAGGCGCTACGGCAACCTGGTTTTCGCCAATCCAGAACTTAACGGGCGCATTGAAAACTGGCCCTGTTACGACGTACAAATGCTTGAAACGTTTCGCCCAATCACGGGTCAATTCTTCCAATTCCCGCCAAACGCCTTTGTTGAAAGCTGGGTCCTGTGGGGCGATGTTGCTCAAGTAAAATGTTTCCGACATGGCTTCCTCCGAAAAAGCCATATCGGCGGCAGGCGCAAGGTGGCCCCGATCAAAGCGGGTATTGCGGTAGTCGTCCGGCACGGAGCTACCAGATGGCACTTTTGAATCTGGGCGGAAATTATCGGATCGTTCTACCCATTCCTGGTTGAGGCGGTCGGCGGTAAGTTCCCAAGCGACCCACTCGGCAATCTCATATTTTTCAAGGTAGGAAAGTGCGAAGTATTTGTGCTGGATAATTTCTCCCGTGGTGGAAGTCGGCAGGTAATAAATATGTTCAACAGGCGCTGCTTCTACATTTTCAACATCTTCTTTGATAGGCTCCTCCGCTTCGGGCTGTTTGCCAGTAAATTTTTGAAAAGCAAAATACAGCAAGCCAATGATGACAGAGAAAATGCCCACTTTGGCGATCATGCCGCCGCTTTCTTTTGCGCTGTTACGGGAATGGTTGGAACGAAATTTTGCCATGAAGTAAACCAGTTGCGGGTAAGTCAGGGCAAAAGTAACAAAAGCTTACCTACCTGCATACATGCCTTCATAATAACCCTGGTAGGCACCAGAGGTCACATGTTCGAGCCATTCTTCGTTTTCCAAGTACCACTGGGCCGTCAGTTTTAAGCCTTCTTCCGGTGCGATGGTTGGTTGCCATCCCAGTTCATTTTTTAATTTGGTGGCATCAATGGCATAGCGGCGGTCATGGCCGGGGCGGTCTTTCACATAGGTAATCAGGTTCCTGCTTTCGCCTTTTTCACGGCCCAGCAAATCGTCCATCACATCACAAAGGGTCTGCACCAGTTCGATGTTTTTCCGTTCGTTGTTGCCGCCGATGTTGTAGGGTTCCCCTACCCTGCCCTGATGGAAAATCAGGTCAATGGCCTCGGCGTGGTCTTTTACCCAAAGCCAGTCACGGGTGTATTTGCCATCGCCATAAATAGGCAGTGCCTTGCGGTGCTTTATGTTGTTGATAACCAAGGGGATTAGCTTCTCCGGAAATTGGTTAGGGCCGTAGTTATTGGAACAATTGGAAATGACCATCGGCATGTGATAAGTATGATGGTATGCACGCACCAAATGGTCGGATGATGCTTTGGAAGCCGAATAAGGCGAACGGGGATCGTAGGACGTCGTTTCAACAAAAAAACCTTCTTCGCCCAGGGAGCCATACACTTCATCCGTAGAAATATGGTAAAACAGCTTGCCTTCCATGCTGCCCTTCCAGCTTCGACAGGCGGCGTTCAGCAGGTTCACCGTTCCAATGATATTGGCTTCGATAAACTCCAGTGGGTTGGTGATGGAGCGGTCAACATGACTCTCGGCGGCCAGGTGAATCACGCCATCGAACTGGTATTTTTCAAAGAGGGAAAAAATAAAATCCTTGTCAATGATGTCCCCTTTTTCAAAGATGTAGTTGGGCCTGTCCTCGATGTCCGAAAGGTTTTCAAGGTTGCCAGCATAGGTTAGTTTGTCGAGGTTGACAATTTGGTACTCAGGATATTTATTGACAAAAAGCCGCACCACGTGCGAACCGATGAACCCTGCACCACCCGTTATCAGTAAAGTCTTCATGTAAAAACGCTTATTTACATCATAAACGATGAATGATGAACGGCTGATGAGCCTGTTCATCGTTCATCGTTCATAATTCATCATTATTTTACGACCTGCTTGAAATACTCATAGGTCCTATTCAAGCCTTCTTCACGGCTGTATTTGGGTTCCCAACCCAAAATTTCCCTGGCCTTTGTGATATTGGGCTTGCGCTGTTTTGGATCATCCACCGGAAGTTCCCTATATATAATATGTGCCTTCGGGTTTTTTACCAAATCCAAAACTTCGTTGGCAAATTGCATGACTGTGATTTCTTGCGGGTTGCCGATGTTGACAGGCTGTGCATAGTCGCTCATCAAAAGGCGGTAAATGCCGTCCACCAAATCGTCCACATAGCAAAAGCTGCGGGTCTGCGAACCATCTCCAAAAACGGTCAAGCCCTCGCCACGAATAGCCTGTGAGAAAAAGGCTGGCAACACACGGCCATCTTCTACCCTCATCCTGGGGCCATACGTGTTGAAAATGCGCACTATGCGGGTCTCAACACCGTGAAAAGTGTGGTAGGCCATGGTAATTGCTTCGAGGAAACGCTTGGCCTCGTCATATACACCCCTTGGGCCTACAGGGTTCACGTTGCCCCAATATTCCTCCACCTGTGGGTGTACCAATGGATCGCCATACACTTCGGAAGTGGACGCCACCAGTATCCTTGCCCTTTTGGATCGTGCCAAACCCAGCAGGTTGTGGGTGCCCAATGCGCCAACCTTCAAGGTTTGGATGGGCATTTTCAAATAATCAATGGGGCTGGCCGGAGAAGCAAAGTGCAGGATGTAATGGATATCGCCCGGCACATGCACGAACTTGGTTACATCGTGGTGGTAAAATTCAAAATCTGGCCGGGGGAACAGGTGTTCGATGTTGGCCAAATTACCAGTCAACAAGTTGTCCATCCCGATGACATGGAAGCCTTCGGCCAAAAACCTGTCGCTGAGGTGCGAACCGATAAAACCGGCTGCGCCGGTGATAAGTACTCTTTTTTTCAAGGTGGTAATGTTTATTAAGGAACGATAGATCGAAGCAAAATAAATTTACCATTGTCATCAAAAAACCTTACCAAAGTGGGCTTTTAAACGAAGATGGAAAAAATATTTTTCCTCGTTCCGAAGGCGGGGAGATGAAAGGGGACAACTCCGACACCTGTTTGTTACTATGAATTAGGCAGAATGTTTCAATTCAAATTTGAATGGCGTGTGCCTACAGGTGAGCTTTGTGGGCGCAAATATAGTGCGAAAAATTTCCCGTCACAGCAAGCGCACTTTTTTTTAGGGTAAACTCCGTGTAAAGGCACTCCGCCAAAAGAAAAAGGCTGCCCAAAGGCAGCCCTATCGTTATGCTAAAAAACTATGTAATGAAAAAAAAACTAACAAATCGTCTTTGTAAAATACAGTTGGATCAATGGGTTTTCATCACTTTCACAATTTGCTTCCGATAGCCATCTTGTTTTACTACAATCAGATAGACTCCATCTGCATAGCCATTTAAATCAATTTCCATTTTGTCCGTACTGGCGGGTATTTCAAGTTGCTCTAAAGCCTTGCCAAAAGGTGTCAATACTTCAACTATGGCAGGGTTGCTGTCTGGGTTGAGCAGCTCTACAGTGACCTTGCTGGGACTTGGGTTCGGATAAACCTGTACCCTGCCCGCCCAATCAGGCTGGAAATGGACGGTGGCTGTGGCAGAAAAACCTTCCACTTTGTCGCCCGTCATTTTTTCAAATTTTACCCTGTAAATATTGTCGCCAAAACGTGGCCGGGTATCCAGGTAGCTGAACACTTCGCCCTCGCTGGCATCTCCAGTACTCAAAATGGTGATGTTCTTATAGGATACCCCATCCTCGCTGCACTGTACGTACATGATGGAATTCGACAAATCGCCAATCGTTTTCCATTCCAATTGAACAGCGTCGCCCACCACATTGGCACCCAAATCTCCGATGCCAACCAAATTGAAAATTCCGCAAGGATCGATCAGTACATTGGTGGTAACGGAGTAGGAGCAGCCAAAACGGGTCACGGTCAGGGTCACTGTTTTTGTGCCAGTTGTACTCCAATAAACTGCATTAACTACCCTTGTAGCAGCAGTTTGCGGAACTGCATCGCTGCCGAACTGCCAATAATAGGCCGCTCCACCACCTGCAATGGCCGCCTCAAACCTGCCAGTTTCCAGTTTGCACAGTTCGTATGGTTCGTCAATGATTTGGGTTAGCGGGTATGCCGTTATTTTTTTAGCAACAATATTGCTTTCGCCTGGGTAATCTGGGCAGCCCTGCCGGCGGGAACAGCGGATGTAATAGGTCGTCTGGCCTATCGGGCCAGGGTTGTAGCTGGCTGAATTGGAGTTTGGAACAGGTGTCCAATTGGGGTCGCCAGGGCCGTTATAAACCGGGACGTTGCTGGACATCCAAAGGAATTCCAAGTTGCCAAACCCACCTGAAGGTGCTATGATGCTGACAATTTCCGAAGGATCGGCTCCCGTGCCGCACAAGTCTTCATCGTAGCCGATGAGGCCGCCGTCCGTCACGTTGTCGCATTCCTTATAAGCGCCAGCGTCAATGGTCAGGTTGTCCAGCGTGAAAGGGAAAACCTGAAATTGGGCTGTCCTGCCAGTATTTACAAAAGGATCGCTGTCTTTAGTATCATCGCTACCCTGGTCTTGGGGCGAAAAAACATAGTCATTGGGCAGGCTGTTTGGGTTGAATTCCACCAAATAAGATCCAGGCATTACATTTTGGAAAAGGTATTTGCCCAAAAGATTGGTCGTAGTCACGGCTACCAGCGTATTGCTGGGCATGGAAAACAATTTCACATTGACTCCGCCGATGCCCGATTCAAATGGGTCTTGGATGCCATTGTGGTTTTGGTCAAACCAGACCATATCGCCGATATTCACTTTTTCGTCCAATACGACCAAGCCTGCATCCCATTTCGAATCATAAAAACCTTGTGGCAAAGGGAAACTTATCGTCGAACTATCCGCTGGGCTAAAATCGCTGTCCAGGGCATCGTTGCCCACATCTTTATAACTAAAAACTTGATTGGCCTCCGGCACCACTTTTATTTTGTAAAATCCTGGCACTAGGCCGTCAAAATCATAATGCCCCAAGGAATCGGTCACGGTGGTCATGTTGACTGGTTGCTGGCCAGCATTGGTAGTTCCAGTTAATATTACGGTTACTCCTTCCACACCTGGTTCACCAGGTTCCTGGATGCCATTTTGGTTTGAATCGTTCCAAACAAAGTCGCCTATTTTAGAAGGGCTGATGAGCGTCAACTGCGCCAAGCAAGTGCAGCCATTGGCGTCTGATATTGTAGCTGTATGGGTGCCAGGGTTCAAATTGGACACCGTATCGTTGGCTACTCCATTGTCCCACAAGTAATTATAGGGCCCAACACCTCCTGATGCACCTGCTACTGCCACTCCGTCGCTGCCTTGATAAACCGTTATAGGCGATAACAAAACCGCTTGGCAGAGCAGTTGCGGCGGCGCCCCTACTGTGACAGAATTAAATACCGAACATCCGTCATTGTCTGTGATTGTTACTTGATAACTTCCCGATGAGAGGCCAGTGATGGTGGCTGTTGTCTCGCCATTGTTCCACAAATAAGAATAAGGCGCAGTTCCATCCAAACCAGATACCGTTGCCGAGCCATCACTTGAATCAAAACAACTTGCGCTAAATGAAGATACAGTAGATGACAAGGTGGAAGTGTAAATTATAGTCGTTGTTCCTGAAATTTCACAGCCGTTTGCATCGGTCACTGTTACAATGTAGGAGCCAACACCGAGCGAGTTGACAGAAACCGATATTTGACCACCACCCCATAAATAAGTGTATGGGGCAACGCCGCCGGATGGCAATGCGGTAGCTGTTCCTGTGAAATCATCTTCGCAGATAACATCAGTTTTATTGATGGCCAAAGTCAGGGCGGAAGGTTCGGCAATGGTGGACGTCCCGGTGCCTGTGCAACCTGTCGCATCCGTGACGGTCAGCCCATAATTACCAGGGGCAAGGTTGGAAATAGAAGCCGTCGTCGCTCCGTTTGACCATAAAAATGAATAGGGCGAGTTGCCGCCAATGACACTTGCCGAAGCAGTGCCGTTGGCATCGCCGGCACATAATACATCAGTGACTACAATGGTAGGAGTTACTTTTTCAGGTGCATCCACCACAACGCTGCCCGTTGAACTACAGCCATTTGCATCTGCAACCGTTACAAAATAGGTGCCCGGTGCAAGGTTGGCAATAGAAGCTTGGTTCGGGTTGCCTTGTGCGCTCCAGCTATATTGGTAGTTTCCATTGCCACCCGAAACTGCAACACTGGCCTGGCCGTCATTTCCGTCAAAACAAGTGGCCGCTTGGGAGGACATGGTCAACACTAAAGCGCTCGGTTCATCAATCGTCACATTCCCTGTAACCATACACCCATTTGTGTCGGCCACGATGACCATGTAAGATCCAGGAGCAAGCCCTGATATGGAAGGTGTAACCGAAGCAAGCGGATCATTCCAAAGGAAAGTATAAAAACTTGGATCTCCACCTAGGATGGTTGCAATGGCAGTTCCATCGTTGGCACCAAAACAAGTAACATCAGTAGAACTTGTGTTTAAAACAACTGGCATAGGCGCTTCTACAACTTCACTGCCCACGGCGGTACAGCCATTGGCGTCTGATATGGTGACAGTATAATTGCCAGGTGACAATCCAATGGCCGTTTGGCCTGTTTGAGCCGAAGCATCATTCCATACATAAGTAAAGGGAATTGTACCACCAATAATGGTCGCTGTTGCAGTACCATCCTGAGAATCGCCACAGGTAGCATCGGTATGTGACAAATCAAGCTGCATGGGCAAAGCCGCATCCACTGTCACACTGCCTGTAGCGGTACATCCAGTATTATCGGTAACTGTAACGCTGTAAGTGCTTGGGGCAAGATCAACAGCGGTAGCAGTGTTTTGCGAAGCTGGGTCATTCCAAATATAATTGTAAGGCGTAACGCCACCCATGATGTTTGAAATAACGGCAGTCCCATCATTGGCACCAGGACAGCTTTCTGCGGTACTGGAAAGGGCGAGGCTTATTTGCCCGCCTATCGTCACCGTCACCATATTGGAAATTCCATCGTAATCCAAACAACCATACCTGCGGGACAGGCGGATAAAATAGGTCGTTTGGGCCAACATCCCAGGATCATAATCCATTGAATTTGCGCCAGTGATTGATGTCCAATCTGGATTTGAAGGAGAATATGGAGAAGCTAGTGTGCTGGAAACCCATTGATATTCAAGGGTATTGCTGCCGCCGGTTGGAAAAACCACATTTGTAATAACAGCCGGATCGGCGGGCACGGCACACAAAACTTGATCGGAGGCAATCTCACCGCCATTCGTTACATTGTCGCAACAAATGGCTTCTTTGGTCACGACATTGCTCTCGCCAATATAATCATTGCAGCCAGCCCGGCGGGCGCACCGACGATAATGGGTGGTGACGCTGATCGGCCCTGGGTCGTAGCTTGCATTGGTAGAGCCGGGGATGGGTGTCCAAACGGCAAAGGGCATCATTGGATCATCCGTTGTCATCACCCAGATGTATTCCAGTGCGCCTGTACCGCCTGTTGGCAATATTACACTGGTAATAATTGAAGGATCCCAAGTTGGATTGGGGCATCCTAACTCATTGGCTTCAATGATCCCCCCATTCACGACATTGTCGCATCCAGTTTGGGCTTTCAGGCCAAAGGAGGCCATGAAAAGGCTCAGCGTGAAAGCAACTATTGCCGATAAGGGAAAAGTAGATAAGGGCTTTGGCTTGAAAAGCAATGGAGCTGTCAATGCCCGGCCTAACGTGCGATAAGAAAAATCGCACACGAGATGTGTGTGCAGTACTCTCATAGTCGTCTTTTTCAAAACATAGATTTGGCTTGGAACCCAAGACGTATGCACGACGTGGCTTCCAAAAATTTCAGATTAATGACAGGAAACAAGAGGGGAAAGTCGAAATCTGAATTTGGTGAAAGAGGCAATTTTGATCTGGAAAAACCAGGATTGTCCGGTGAGTTTTTGTTTTTGCGAGCTTAATTGGTGTTAAATGCCCTGTAGATTTTCTTTTTTGAGAATACGATATTTCAAAAATTCCAAAAACTATACCATTTAAAAAAATAAACTATATGAACTGACGCTTAAAAACTATTTTTTTATCACAACAAATTGGTTTTGTGCGCATTATCCGATAAGGTAACAAGCTCACGATGGATCAAAAAAACTTGATTTACCAGCGATTTTTCTCCGTCGTTTTGAATAACAAAGTCGGCGTGTTCCAATCTATTGGCCTCGGATGTTTGGTTCCTTATCCGTTTCAGCACATCTTCCCTTTTGCTGCCATCCCTTTGCATGACTCTTTGCAGCCGCAGATCTTCGGGTGCGGTCACTACAACCAGCTTGTCCAAATGTTTGTAGCCTCCACTCTCAACCATCAGGGCCGCTTCTTTCAAAGTATAAGGCACATCGGAATGCTGAAGCAACCATTCGTCACCATCCTTGAAGACTGCAGGGTGTACGACGGCATTGAGTGATTTGAGTTTAATTTTATCCTGAAAAACTACCGACGAGATGTACTTACGGTTGAGGGAGCCATTTTTGAAATAAGCCTCATAGCCGAATAGATCCAAGACCTTTTGTTTCACCATTAAATCATTGACCATCAGCCACTTGGCTCTTTCATCAGCGTAATAGACAGGGATGCCAAGCGTCTCAAAAATTTGGCAAATGGTCGTCTTCCCGCTTCCGATGCCCCCTGTGATGCCCACCTTGAGCGGCCTGTTAGTTTTGTTGTTGTTGTTTTGAAAATTTTCCATTGTACAATACTGGATGAACGTAGGTATTAATAAAAATTTGGTTGGCTTAGAATTTGTCTAATTGCCTTTATCCTCCACAAAATATCCTCCCCATTCAAGTTTACCTTTCATTCCACCCTCCTGAAAATTCAAAATCTATGAACAAGGATATTAGGCAGTTGCTTTCCGTGATGGAAGAGGGCGGCAAATCTCAACAAAAAATTACAGTTCCACATTTTTGGCGTGGCGGCACGAACGGCGACGAAAACGATTGGAATCAACCTATGAACTGGTACAACCGTAGAGTGCCGGGTTGGTTTGACATTGCAGTGATTGCAGGTGCTTTTACCCGCTGGAACTGCTACCCTGTAATCAACGAGTTTGCCAATGACATCGCACAACTTATCATCGAGCCGGGCGGCCGGCTTGTAATTTCAGAACATGGAAAACTAAGCATTGACGGGCTTGCCAAAAAAAGCTTGGGCGTCATCAATGAAGGAGAAATCTACATAGAAGGAGAGCTTTCTGTACACCGGACAACCCTCGCCAGCGTCAGGAACATAGGGACGATTCTCAACAGCGGCTCCTTTGCCATAGACAAAAGCGAGGCCCGGGGCATCATCCATACGGAGACCGGAAAGTTTGAAAATTTTGGCGAATTGTTATTTCTTTGATACTCAACCAGTTTTGAAGCTTTTCAGGGAATTTTTCATCAATGTACAATTGACCTTGCGTTTAAAATTTCCGTTTATTACTTTTGCCCGCAATTTTCAGGAAAATTTCCCCTTGTGGGTGAACATTCTGACAATTCCCAGTCTTATTGATTTGTTTAATTTTTTACAAACAAGACTTCGGCCAAGTGCCGGGAACTGTTTAAACACTAAACCTGCAAAATAGTATGTATTGGACGCTTGAGTTAGCCTCCCATCTGGAAGATGCGCCGTTCCCTGCTACCAGGGACGAACTGATTGACTATGCCATCCGTTCTGGCGCTCCTTTGGAAGTGATTGAAAACCTCCAGGAAATGGAAGACGAAGGGGAACTGTATGAAGGCATTGAGGACATTTGGCCGGACTATCCCCGAAAGGATGACTTTCTTTTCAACGAGGACGAATACTAAAGAATTGACAGCCCGACCTCAATGGTCGGGGCTTGATTGGTGCAAAAGGTTTTGCCATTACATTTGGCAGGCCTTTTTTTGTTTTGGTAAAATGTTGAGATTTGGTCAGAAATCACTCCTTCTGCTGTGGGTAAATTCAATCGTTTCAACTTAGCTTTTTTAAAAAAACACCGAAAGGTCTTGCTTGCCTTGGCCGGTTTACTGTTATTGGCCTATTGGTTTTCACTGCCCCGCCCGCTTTTTGGTGATCCGGTTTCGAGAGTACTGGAGGGAGGAGACGGCAGCCTATTGGGAGCAAGGATAGCAGCCGATGGCCAATGGCGTTTTCCCCAGAATGAAGATGTACCGGAAAATTTTGCAAAAGCCATCGTCGCTTTTGAAGACAAGCGCTTTTACAGTCATCCAGGTTTCGATCCGATTGCTTTCGGCAGGGCCATTGTGCTCAATATCAGGAACAAAAAAGTGGTCAGTGGCGGCAGCACCCTTTCCATGCAGGTCATCCGCCTGTCCAGGAAGGGAAAATCAAGGACGATTTTTGAAAAACTGATAGAACTCATTCTTGCCACCCGCCTTGAAATAAGTTATTCCAAACAAGAAATCCTTGCATTTTACGCTTCCAACGCCCCTTTTGGCGGCAATGTGGTAGGGCTTGATGCTGCTTCCTGGCGGTATTTTGGTAAAAAGCCCGAGTTATTGTCTTGGGCAGAAGCAGCCACTTTGGCCGTTTTACCAAACAGCCCCTCGCTGATCCACCCCGGCAGAAACAGGAAAGCCCTTCAGGGAAAAAGGGATCGTTTGCTGGAAAAACTGAAGGAACAAGGCGAACTTGATCAAATATCCTTCGAACTCGCATTGGAGGAAGCCCTGCCTGACAAGCCCAAGCCTCTTCCCAATTTGGCCCCCCACCTGCTGGATCGGGCCTATTCCGAAAAAAAGTCGAACGGCAGCCAAGCCAAAACAAAAATTATCACAACGCTCGACGCCAGTTTGCAAGGGAGGATCAATGAACTATGCGCCCGTAAAGCGAAAATATTGAAGGGAAATGAAATCCATAATTTGGCAGTACTTGTGCTGGATGTCGAGAAAAACGAGGTGGTGGCTTACGTCGGCAATGCCCCTTCGGCAGGTCAGGAACACGGCGAAGAAGTTGACATCATCAAAGCACCACGGAGCACTGGCAGCATATTGAAGCCACTGCTTTATACCATGATGATCCAGGAAGGCGAGATGCTGCCCACTTCTCTCTTGCCCGACATCCCTACCCAAATGAATAGCTACCGCCCAGAAAATTACCTTGAAACATACAACGGGGTGGTCACGGCAAAAATGGCATTGGTACGCTCCCTCAATGTGCCATTCGTGCGGATGTTGCAGCAATATGGGGTTGAAAAATTTCACCACAACCTAAAAAAACTGGGCCTGACAACGTTGGTCTTTCCTCCCGACCATTATGGCCTTACCTTGATTTTGGGCGGGGCAGAAGGTTCTTTGTGGGATATAAGCAACGTGTATGCTGGCATGGCCAGGACGCTAACCCATTTTTATCCCAACAACGGCCAATATTTTTCCGATGATTTTAAAAAAGCCAATTATTTAAAAACAACTGCCCAAAATGACACAAAAAAAACCTTGCAAAACGAGGCCCCCTTCCTCGCTGCCAATGCCATCTACTTAGCCTTTGATGCCATGCACGACTTGGAAAGGCCCAATTCGGAAGGCACCTGGGAAAAATTTGAATCCACCATTCCAATCGCATGGAAAACAGGGACGAGTTTTGGATTTAGGGACGCCTGGGCAGTGGGGGTAACTCCCCGTTATGTGGTTGGGGTTTGGGCAGGCAATGCAGATGGGGAAGGTTGGCCAGGGCTGGTAGGGGTATTTGCTGCGGCTCCTATATTATTTGATGTGTTCGACCTTTTGGGCACTTCAAAATGGTTCGATCCGCCCTATGATGAAATGAAGAAAAACATTGTGTGCCGCCAAAGCGGCTATCTGGCACTGGATATTTGTGAAAAGGATACAATTTGGGGACCAGCTAAATGGATTGGCTCGCCACCCTGCCCTTACCACCATTTGATTCATTTGGATAATACAGGCAAGTACCAGGTTTCGTCAGATTGCGAGCTTCCTTCGGCGATGTTGCAGCAACCCTGGTTCGTACTGCCACCGCTGGAAGAGTTTTATTATAAATCACAAAACCCGAATTACATGCTACTGCCGCCTTTCCGGGAAGACTGCGCCCAAGGTTTAAAAGCCGATAAAAGGATGATGGAGTTGATTTATCCTAAAAACCCGACGAAAATTTACGTCCCTTTGGATCTGGACGGCAAACTGAGCCGCACCGTTTTTAAAATAGCCCACCGTAATGTGGATACTCCCGTTTATTGGCACATTGACAATCAATATGTTGGAACAACGACCACTTTTCATGAAATGGCCCTGAGCCCTCCGCCTGGAAGGCATTTACTTACCGTTGTAGATGAAAAAGGGAACCGTTTGGAGCAGGTTTTTGAAATACTTCCCAAATCTCACTGAATTCATTTTGGCACTGAATTGCTCGATTTTGGGCAAAAAAAAACTCCTACATCGGGGGAGGCTAAGGCTGATGTAGGAGCACTAAACATACTATGAGAAAACTACACGATGCAAAGTAGGTAGTTTTAATTCTTCTTTGAAAGTGGCTTTTAGGAAACGGGCAGTTTTTGGCACTAAACGGACGGTTTGGTTTAGGATAAGGAAAACTGCCATTTGAAATAATGGGAAAAGTGTTTCTTTCGGCGGGCCAGATTTCAAATAAATTGGGCTTGGGGGGATTTGTCAACGACTTTGAATGGATTAGAAATCGGATAATGAAAATATTTTTATATATGTAAGAATCTGGCATAGAATTGGAAAAATAAGTAACCATCTGATGAAGGCTACAACTTCCAATAAACATCAACGAAAACGGACCATTTCTACCTGCCTAACCGGCTGACCACTTTCAAAGGCTTTCCACAAGAAAATCAAACTTTGCCCGGCTCAACTTTTTGGCTGGCAACCTCATAAAAAAAAAAATTCCTACACCCCAGAAGGGAAAAGAAGGTGTAGGAGAATTAAACATACTATGAGAAAACTTGACATAAAGATATTATGCCAGTTGAGGTAAAAAAAGCTACATTTACGCAGTGGATTTATTTGTGAGGAAACGGTAGGCTTTCTTTAGGGAACGGTAGTATTTTCCAAATAAACGGAAATTATATGTATTTTAATCAGATTCTTAAAGATGGCTGCAAAAAAGTATAGAAGGCTGATTTTGGACGGCACTAAACACGGAGATTAACTACACACAACTACACACCGTCTTAAAAAAAAAGTCCTGCACCCCAGGAGGGAAATAAGGTGCAGGAAGATTAAACAAACATACTATGAGAAAACTTCTGCAAATGTATATGTATTTCTATAAATAGAAAAATTTTTATCTGGGAAAAGTTGTGAATTTCAACACCATAGACATTTGCTTCTATTAAATGGGTAAAAAAGGAAGCCTTTTACTTAATCTGTATCTCAACGATGGGAATGAGAATTTCGACCCTTGTGCCCATTGCCTCACCGCTTGTTTCATTCTTTAAATCAATAATTTCTACTGCTTTTTCGTCCCGGCCCCTGTCCTTGAGCAAAATTTCCAGCCTTTCTTGGGTAATTTTTGTCCCCAGTGATTTATGATCCCTGTGCTTAGGGTTGTTTTCCTGTAAAATCCTGGCCCTTTCCCTTCCTACCCCATCATCTTCCACGGTGCAAAGAATTGTATAATCGTCCTTAGGGGTAAAGGAGACTTTTATCATGCCCTTTGTTTTCGGCCTTATGCCATGCTCGATGGCATTTTCCACATAAGGCTGTATAATCATGGTCGGAACCCCGTAGATGTCTTCCTCTATGTCTTCGTCCACGTAGATTTCATAACTGATCTTGTTTTCAAACCGCAGCTTCTCGTTGATTTCGAGGTAATCCCTCAAAAATTCAATTTCCTTTTCCAATGAAATCACTTCCAGTTCAGAATATTCCAGGCTTTGGCGCATGAGGTGCGCAAATTGTGCGAGGTATTTTGCCGCCAAGGTCCCGTCGTTGGAAGTGATGTAGTTTTGCACCGAATTTAGCGCATTGAATACAAAATGCGGGTTCATTTGTGCCCTCAGGGCTTTGAGTTGAAGGCCGGAAGCTTGCAATTTGAACATCTCTGCCTCTTTTTCTTTTCGCTCTGCGTTGTACTTGACTTCCAATTCCCTGATTTCCGAATCTTTGACTTCCAGCAAATAACTTTGAAAAGCCTGATCGTATAAAACCTGATAGTCGTAAGCATTTTTGTAGTCAAGCTCCCTGGCGTAGAGATCAGCTATGTCTTTTAGGATGACTGAAATCAGCTTAAAATCCTGCGCTTTTTTTGCATGTTCGAGTGCCTTGAAATAGGTTTTTAGGGCTCTTTTCTTTTTATCGCTTTCATAAATCTTGGCTCTCCACCATTCAATATTTGCCAAATTCTTGTCCCTTTTTTCCTTGAACAAAGGATAGGCTTTTGCAAATAATTCAAGCGCTTCGTTGAATTGGCCTTTTTGCAAATAACAAAAACCCAAATTGGCCAAGGCTATCGCCCTGGCCTGTTGGTTTACATCGTCCATCACTTTTATGGCACTCTTGAAATACTGACTGGCATTTTCAAAATCCTGGATGGACATGTACCCGTTGCCTACATTGAGGTAGTGCCAACTCATGCGTGAACGCATCCCTATTTTTTCGCACAACTTAACTACTTCCTCATAAGCCTGAATGCTTTTTTCTGGTTCGTTATTTTGGGCATGTACTGTTCCTAATCCACTCTCTATCAACGTAGTAAAGTAATAATCTTTTAATGAAAGATTTTCCCCTAGCCCTTCCATCCGGCGTTTGCTATCCAGGAAAAACCGCAGTGCCTTTGAATAATTGGAATTTTTCAAATACACATAGCCTTCCCGGCAGATGTAGCGGGCTTGTAACTGATCATCAGGGAAGTTTTTTAAGTAACGCTCTGCTTGGTTGAGGTAAAGTTTAGCCCTGTCTATTTGTTCCAAATTCAGCAGGGTGCCCGCATAGTCTATATAGGTTTCGGCAAACTGCCTCATATCGCCTCGCTCGCCAATAATATCCAGTGCCTGCCGAAAATGGATTTCAGCCAAGTTGTAATTGTACAGTTGGTTTTCAACAAGTGCCGTGTTAATATGGAAATTTAGCTGAAAGTCAGGTTGTGGATATTCCTGTAGAATTTCATTTTGCTCTGCCAGTAGCTTTTGTGCCTTTGAAATATCGGTAAAAACCAGTTGGCTGGTGTATTTATCAAGGGCTGATAATCGCTGAAGCCTGGCATCCACGATGGTTAGGTCTGTAAGCATGGCAAGTTCTTCCCCTACGGGCAAGTGTGTAGTTGAGTCAACCATTTTAAACAGTGTTTCACAGTGAACAGGCAGCCCAACGGAAAGTAGCCCCTAAAAATAGGGCAATAGAAAAGGAGACTGCCCGTCTGCAAGTGCAGTCTCCTTTATTGTACCATCCTTGTTAAACTACCTTACATCTATTGCGGCAAATCGCCTTGGCAATGGCTGGTTCCAAAGAAAAAGCCCATCAGGCCCCTCTTTTTTTCACCAGATTTGGTGTTGCCCCCCAAGAACTCACCCATTTCTTCCTTTTTAATCTGGTTGAGGTTGTCCAACTCGCCGAGATGTTTCTTTTTGGTAGCTTTCTCCATAGTATCGAGATTTTTGGTGAATAATCCGAACATAGTGTTTCTCTCATTTTAAATGAAGAGACACATGTGTGTGTTTCCTACAGCTTCCAAAGTTAAGGGCTTGTCCCGACAGAATGAAATCCTGCCCCCAAAAAGTGCGAAATGGCTGTTACATTTTTTAATAAAACATAACCAGAAAAAACCATTTCTCCAAACTTAACAATGGATCTGGCAGGCCTCCCAAACACACCGGTGCCAAATCACGGTTTTATAATTGTGTGTATGTCATAGCGCTTCTTCCAAGCGGCGCATCTGCTCCATGAAAGCAGGCCTCCTCCGCCTGGACATTTCGATCTTTTTACCGTCGTCCATCACCAAATAGCCACCGTCACCTTTTATAAATTTTCTCATAAAATTCAAATTGATGACGTGACGTTTATGGACTCGGTAAAAGTTCATGTTTGCGAGCATATCCTCGTAGGCTTTTATCGTCTTCGAAGCAGTTATCCTTTCGCCATTGGCCAGGAAAATGTGTGTGTAGTTGTCTTCTGCTTCAAATCGGACTATGTCCTTGATGCTGACGAAATAAATTCCGTCAACAGCGGAAATGCTCATTTTCTCAAATACGTTGGGGTTGTTTAAATGCTTATTGAAAATTTCGAGTCGTTCTTCTATTTTATTGGATCGGTAAACTCTAATACGGCTTACTGCTTGCACAAGTTCATCTGGGTTAATGGGTTTTAGGATGTAACCGATCGAACTGTACTGGCAGGCTTTGATGGCGTGCTCGTTGAAGGCCGTTATAAAAATGACCTCAAAATCAATGGGTTTGAGGGCATCGAGCATTTTAAAAACCAAACCATCGGGGAGATTGATATCTAGGAAAGCTACATCTGGCCTCGAACCGGGGTCGTCAAACAATTCCAAACCTTCTTCAATGTTTAAGGCGTCGCCTACAATCTCTACCTCTGGGCAGTTTTTATGCAGGAGGTTTTTGAGATTGTTCATGCTCTTAATCTCGTCTTCAACTATTATCGCCTTTATCACAGAAGTGGATTTTCTTATTGCCTCCGTTTCAGTAGGGAAATGTAAGACCATAATGTGTGCAAGTGTTTGTTCGGGAGCAAAAATACATTTATCAGTTAAAAATATAAAACCGTTGCACTACAAAAATTTACTGCAAATCACCACTTTACACTTTATCAAAATGTTTGTTTAAAACACGTTTCTATATAGATTTTTACAAATAGAATAAATGTGCAATTATGTCCTGGCGACCGAATTATTTTTTATACCAGTTCATTTATTTTTTCTTGGCCATTTTTAGCGCCTCTTCAAAAGGTATTTTTGGAAAAACCTCCAGCTTGCCGCCCATTGTGGCATCGAAGATTTGCCTACCGTCTTTTTGGTAAAAATAATTGGCCAAATGATACGACACCTCGGATCCGTAAACATCTGCCAATTGCCACTGCTGGCCTTTAAAATAGTCGGGATGGAAGTGGTTTTCATCGTCGCCTTTATAGACTTGTACTTCGTGCGAGGAGCCGCTTTGTTTGAAACTGTGGTCAACACCAATCAAGAAAACCCTGCTAAAGCCCATGTAATAAGCAACTTGCAAAGAAACGTAGGTCACAGTATTGCCCTCGCAAATGGGCTGTGAAATATCTTCGTAAAAACTCCAAACGTTGAGTGTGTGCATCCGCTGGATGTTGGGCTGATCGTTCACGACGCCGTTGGCCGCAGTATGCGAAAGGAAAACAGGGCATTTCATTTTTTCAAATTCCCTGGCGCTTTGCTCAATGACCAACGGGTTTACTGACACCAGGTAGCTCAGGTTCAGGTCCACTTTTTCAAAAATCAGGAAAATTTTGTTTTGGCCGAAAGTGTGGTATTCCCTCAGCGGGGCCAAGTCCATTTTATTGAGCGAAGGGCCATTGCCAAGGATGAAGCAATCCTGTCCCTTGTGTTTGTCCTTAAACTGTTTCAGCCGGGGGGCGTATTTCCGTTGCCATTGCAAGTATTGTAGGGCTTCCTGTATTTTATTGCCCTTGCCATTTTTCCCCAAGAGGTTGATTCCAAACAAAGCGCCTTGTGGTCTTGCCATTTTATTTAGTCATTAGTCAATTTAGTCGTCGGTCATTTTGCAACTGATTGAAAATCAATGCAAAACAAATTGGTCGGTTTCCTAAAAAATCATAAATCTTTCAACACGGAACTGATTCCGCCATCCAACAGGAAGTTGGCTCCATGTATAAATCCGTGGTTTTCGGAGGCCAAAAAAAGCGCCAGCGCTGCCACATCAGCCGGATAGCCAATTCGTTGCACGGGGTGGATTTTACGCAGCTCGTCCAGCGCATTTTCATCATTGTCAAAACCAGCCCTCAGCATGTCCGTTTCAATGGCTGCAGGGCTGATGGCATTCACCCGAACACGCCCTTCCAAGTCCACGGCCATAGCTTTTGTCAAGCCCACCAGCGCACTTTTAGAGGTAGCATAACTGATGAATGCCGGCTTGGTCAGTTGCTGATGGATGCTGCCGATATTGATAATGCAGCCACGGCCTGCCTCCAGCTTGGCCAAAAATAGTTTACTGAGCAACATCGGCCCAGTTAGGTTTACATTTAAGGTTTCCAGCCACTCCTCCAGCTTGATGTTTTCCAGTTTGTCCAGGCGTTGCACCGCCGCATTGTTGATCAACACGTCCAGCTTGGGTATCAGCTCGTCAAAAATTTGGGTGAATCGAATCCGATAGGCAGCATCTTTCACATATTCATTGAGGTCGAAGCGGATAAACCGGTCGCAATGGCTATTGAAATCCTCCCGCATGTCCACGCCATATACATAATAATTATTGGCCCTGAAAGCTTGTGCCAAAGCAGAGCCGATGCCACCTAGTACACCTGTAATGAATACGTTTTTTTTGATTGCCATTAAAGGTTTATATTAAATGCCCAAAAATTGGAACATCAATTTCATTGCCTGTTCGCTCGCCCGCCGAACCGCATCCACCGTATTTGACCCATTATGGGTACCAAAAATGCACTTTTCAAAACCCCTCAGCGGTGAATCCATTGGCAAGGGTTCGTTTTCAAAAACATCCAAAGCGGCTGAATGAACTTTGCCAGATTCCAAGCCTTGTATCAAAGCTTTTTCATCAATAATCCCTCCTCTCGAAACATTGACAATGCGGACGACCTGCTTCATTTTTTCAATGGAAGCGGTGTTGATTAAATGCTTGGTGCTGGGGGTCAAAGAGCAGGTAACTACCACAAAATCAGCCGTTTCCAACATTTCGGGAAAGGACATAAACCGATAATTTTTTTCGTCATCGGCACTTTTAGCAGCAAATGGATCATATACGTTGATGTTCATCCTGAAGGCGTGGAGCATCCGGGCGGTGCTTTTGCCGATGTCGCCAAAACCGATCAGGGCGACCGTTTTGCCTTCCAGGGAAATTCCGGCCGGTTTCAGCCATTTTCCATCCCTTACACCCCGGTCAATCAGAAAAGTTTCCCTGGCCAAGCCAATCACATAATGTACCGCCAAGCCCCCAACTTCCTCCCCAAACATTTGCGGCGTATTGGAAACAGGAATGCCAAGTTTTTTGCAAGCCTCAAAGTCCACATTGTCCACGCCGACACCCCACTTGACAGCCGCCCGCAGCTTGCCGGACTTGCCAGCCAAAAAAACCTTTTCAGTGGCCGGGTCGTCGCCAATAATCCAGCCTTGGACAGTTGGCACCAATTCGATCAGTTCATTTTCACTCAAAGTCTGAACTACATTGGGCGTGACCAGTTCTATATTTTTTGCTTGGAAAACAGGTCGGAATTCATCTATTAGCCTCAGCATGGGCGGGCAGGTAACGAGCACTTTCATGGTAGATATTTGGTCGGCTTTTTATGTGAGTTGGCTTATGATTTATCAGGTTTGCAAAGGTGGTGGTTAATTTTGAATTTTGGTAATATATACTTCGGGCTCTTAGCGTTTGGCCGTTTGCGGGGGTACCGAAGCACCGCGAAATTTATCCGGCGAAAGGAAACGTCGAAGGAATTCATTGGTACCTTCACAATTCTTTTAAAATCCATATCGTTTAACCAGTCCCTCCCTTGGTCAACTCACTTAAATTGGAACGGTTTGAACTGTATGGATTCCTGTGCATTGCTTGAAGCACGCAGAAAAACAATCGCAACTTTCAGTATTTCAGCACATTAAATGCAATCTCTTTGGGCTTTCTATCATTTTTAACAATATTTTTCAGGAAATTTGCGGCCAGCCAATTGTGGACTATGAGGATTTTTTTCGCCCTTTTTACAACTTCTTTTTTATTAACAACTGCTGCCATTAGCCAGGAGGGTTTCACTTTGGCAGAAAAATACAACGCCACTTCCGACAGCCTCGCCAGCGTTCCCAATTATCAAAAAGCTATTCTTTTTCGCAAAAAAGCCCTCAACGTTTACCAAAACATGCGGCCAGTGCCGTTCCCGCAGGTGGTTGGCGAATTCAGGAGCCTGGGCATTTATTATCGCCGGGCCGGCAACAACAATGAGGCCGAATACAACTTAAAACGGGCAGTGGAATTGGCCGAAAAAAAACTGGACAAAAACCACATCGAACTGGCAAAAGCCTACAACAGCTATGGCGTTCATGCGCTCACCAGGGGAAAATTCAACGATGCCCTTCATTTTTTATCGAAAAGCCTGGCCATCAATGAACGGATGGACTATCCTGGTATCGCCGACAATTTCAACAACCTTGGCATCGTCTATGAGCGCCTTGGCAACTATAAGGCAGCCGAGGAACGCTATCGGCAATCGCTGCGCAGCAACCTGGCGGCCATGAGTTTTTATGAACAAAGTGTGGCCGACAACTATCAAAACCTCGGCTCTGCCAGTTATCAATTGGGCGATTTCGACCGCTCACTTTCTTATTTTGATTCGGCACAGATCATTTTTGACAGCATCCTCCCTGAAAAACACCCCGACTTCGCCAGCCTATTCAACAACATCGGTGCGGTTTATACCACTAAAGGCGATTCGCACAAGGCTATCCAATTTCTTGATAAGTCCTTGGCAATCTATGACTTACAGCCATACCGCAACCATCCTGACATCGCCAATATCTACACCAATACCGGTGTTCTGCTGCTCGAACAGGGTGACCTGAACAAAGCCCTCTCCTACTTCCAACGGGCTTATGTGATCCGGCTGGACAACTTTGGTCCGGTTCACCATCTTGTCGCACGATCCGGGAATTACCTAGGAGATGTTTTTTTGGCCAAAAAGGAATTTGACGAAGCTTATGATTGGTACAATACCGCCCTGCAAACATGGCTCAAGCTGCCCGCTGGCGACCCCGCCGACCTCAATGAATACCGCAACGACTTGGGGGCATATTTTGAAGCATTGGGCAACCACCAAGCTGCCCTTGAATTTTACCAAAAAAACCTGGCGGACATCCAAAAAGGCAATGGCCAAAACCTAACGGGCCTGGCCAAATCTTATGAACGAATCGGCAATGTCCATTTGGCTGAAAACAACTTTGCTGATGCGGAAAAATATTTTCGTAAAGCATTGAATATCAACATAAAGCTATTTGGCAAAAACCATTCGGAGGTGGCTGGGCTTTACAGGAAACTTGCCCTCTCCTGCCCCACCGATCCGGCATGCGCTTTAGAATATTGTGATTCTGCTTTCTTTGCCATCCAATACAACATAAACAGCCAGCCAAATTTCAACGATTTGGCTTCACCCATCACGCTGTTGGAAATTTTGCAAACCAAGGGCGAATTGTTGTTGGGATTTTATGATTCTACCCCAGTGATTGGCCATTTGTATGGTGCCGATAGTATTTATCAAAGTGCCATCGGCCTGATTGATTTTATAAAAACGACGCTGGAAGAACCCGGCTCAAGGCAAAATCTGCTCAACAACTTTTTCCTGGTTTACGAGGAAGCGATTTTGGTAAAATGCAAATTGAAGGAGGCCACGAAAGATGAAAAATATTGGCAGGAAGCTTTTGACCTTGCCGAAATGAGCAATGCCACCTTATTGCTTGAAGCGCTGCAAACCGTTGATGCTGAGCGTTTTGCTGGCATACCCGATAGCCTCCTTGATAAGGAAAGGCAACTGAAACTGGATATTTCCTATTTGGAAAAACAGCGTTTTGAAGAAGAATTAAAAAACGAAGCCCAGCCACTTAAGCTTTGGGAAATCAACGGAAAAATATTTGAACTAAAAGCTGAAAGTTCTAAACTGAACGATTTCATCCGGCGTAAATACCCGAAGTATTTTGAGTTGAAATACGCTACCAAAACAGTTTCAATCAAAGAAATCCAGCAACGATTGCTGCGGCCAGACCAGACCATGTTGGCCTATTTTACGGGCGAAAACAACGTGTTCGCTTTTGTCATTTCAAAAAATGCCTTCACAGTCGTGCCTATCAAAAAGGATTTTCCGCTGGAAATCTGGATAGAAGAATTTCGCCATAGCATTTACCGCTACAACCCCGGCCAAAAAGAATTGCAGTACCTCAGCCAGAAATACGCCAACATCGGGCACGAGCTTTACCAATTGATTTTGGAACCCGTCAAACCATTTTTAAAAAACCAGGACATTGTGGTGATTCCCGGTGGCGTCATGGGGTACCTGCCTTTCGATGCCTTATTGACCAATGCGCCCGAACAGTACGACGACTTTGACCACCACCCCTACCTTATTTTTGATTATCAGTTCAGTTACTGCTACTCGGCCACGCTGCTGAAGGAGATGATCAACCGTCGTGGAAAGTTTGAAAAAGACGGCTTTCTCGCCTTTGCCCCCAGCTACTCCGGCGATACACTCGACATCCGCAGCGATCCTTGGCGGGCCGTGTTGGGCCGTTTGCGCTATAATGAGGCGGAGGCTTTGGCCATTCAAAAAATAATGGGCGGCCGGGTGCTGACTGGTTCCAACGCTACCGAAGAAAATTTTCGGAAACTGGCACCTGCCGCAAGCATCATCCACCTGGCCGCACACGGCAAGGCCAACGACGAACACGGCGACTATTCCTATTTGGCTTTTTACCAATTCCAGGATTCTATCGAAAACGAATTGCTGTTTGTAAAAGACCTCTACACCATGCGCATCCAAGCCGCCCTTGTGGTACTAAGTGCCTGTGAATCAGGCATTGGCGAACTGCAAAGAGGCGAAGGCATCCTCAGCCTGGCCAGGGGTTTTTCCTGGGCGGGTGCAGCGAGTATCCTCACCACGCTGTGGAGCATTGACGATAGTGCTTCCGCCGACATCATGGAGCATTTTTATATAAACCTAAAAGAAGGGGAAAATAAGGATGCAGCTTTGAGAAAGGCAAAATTGGATTTCATCAAAAAAAGAAAAGGCACGAACGCCACGCACCCATTGTACTGGGCAGCATTCGTGCCTGTTGGCGATATGGGGCCGTTGAAATCTGAATTCCCATGGTGGGCTTTTACCTCCGGCGGCATTTTGATAGCTACACTGGCAGGGGTTTATTTTTTGACTAAAACAGCTTCATCGCCCAAAACCCGGCTTACTCCGCAATCGCTTTGATGCCGGGCAATTCCTTCCCTTCCAACATTTCGAGCATAGCACCGCCGCCTGTTGAGACAAAACTCACCTTATCGGCGAGGCCCATTTGATTGACCGCTGCTACGCTGTCGCCGCCGCCTACCAAGGAAAAAGCGCCTTTGGCGGTTGCATCTGCCACAGCCTGGGCGATTGCTTTTGTGCCGTTGGCAAAATTTGGCATTTCAAAAACGCCCATCGGTCCGTTCCAAATGATTGTTTTTGAGGACTTTATGACTTCGCAAAACTGCTGCACGGCCTTTTCTCCGATATCCAGGCCCATGTAACCTTCTGGCACTTTGCCACTATCAGTTGTTTTGAAATTGGCATCATTGGCAAATTGGTCGGCCACCACGCTGTCTTCCGGCAGGTAAATTTTCACGCCTTTTTGTTCGGCTTTTTTCAAAAGATCGAGTGCAAGGTCCAGCTTGTCTGCCTCCACCAACGAATTGCCGATACTGCCTCCTTTTGCCTTGAAAAAAGTATAGGCCATTCCGCCGCCTATGATGATGTTGTCCACCAGATCAAGGAAGCGTTCGAGCAGCATGATTTTATCAGAAACCTTGGCACCGCCAGTGATAGCCGTGAAGGGCCGCTCTGGCTGGTCAAGTACTCTTTTGGCGTTTTTGATTTCATTTTCCATCAAATAGCCAAAGGTCCTGGCCTCTTTTGGGAAAAATTTTGCCATGATGGTGGTAGAGGCATGTGCCCGGTGGGCCGTGCCGAAGGCATCGTTCACATACACATCGCCGAGGGCCGCAAGTTTTTGTGAAAATTCTTCGTTGCCTTTTTCTTCCTCTTTTTGGAAACGGGTATTTTCCAAAATCAAAACCTCGCCCGGTTGGAGTTCGGCTGCCATTTTGGTAGCAGTCTCCCCTACTGTTTCCGGGCAAAACTTCACTGTTGCACCCAACAATTTTGACAAGTGACCCACGAGGTGGCGTAGTGTGAATTTTTCAACGTTGACCGTACCATCTTCTTTTAGTTTTTGCAGCGGACGGCCCAGGTGCGACATCAAAATGGCAGAGCCGCCATCGCTCAAAATCTTTTTGATGGTAGGCAGGGCTTCCCTCATGCGGGTGTCGTCCGTGATGTTGTATTCTTTGTCGAGCGGCACGTTGAAGTCCACCCTGACAATGGCTTTTTTATTGTTGAAATTAATGTTCATTGTTTTATTGATTTAATGTTGAATGGTAACATTGTTTCATTGTTGGGGGTGGTTGAGGGGTGAATTTGTTTATGTCTTAAACAGCAATGAAACCATGAAACCATAAAAAAAAGACACTACCGCAGCCCAAATGCCGGATAGTGCCTTTCTTTCATACTAATTCGCTTTTTATTGATTGGCCACCATTTCCGCCAGGTCGGCCAAGCGGGCAGAGTAGCCAGCTTCGTTGTCGTACCATCCCACGATGCGGCAGGTGTTGCCGTTGACCTGGGTCAGGCCTGCATCAAAAATGCAGGAGTGCGGATTGCGGACGATGTCGCTGGACACAATTTCTTCCGTGTTATATTCAAGTATGCCTTTCAGGTTGCTGTTGGCAGCATTTTCAAATGCCTTGTTGATATCTTCTACCGTAGCAGTTTTTTTCAACACACAAACCATGTCGGTCAAAGAACCAGTGGCAACTGGCACACGAAGGGCATGGGCTGCGATTTTGCCTTTCAGGTGCGGGGCAACCATCGTCACGGCCTTGGCAGCACCCGTGGAAGTTGGGACGATGTTTTCGGCGGCTGCCCTGGCACGGCGTAGGTCACGGTGCGGCGCATCCTGTATATTTTGGTCAGAAGTATAGGCATGGACAGTGGTCATAAAAAACTGCTCCACGCCAAAAGCGCCATCCAAGGTCATCACCATTGGCACCAGGCAGTTGGTGGTACAAGAGGCGTTGGAAAGGATGGTATCCGTGGCTTTGATTTTGTCGGCATTGGCACCGATAACAAAAGTGGGCACGTCGTCAGCTTTTGGCGGTGCGGAAAGGATGACCCTTTTGGCACCAGCGTCCAGGTGAAGGCTGGCTTTGTCACGGGCGAGGAAGATGCCTGTACATTCGAGCACCACGTCCACGTTGAGCTCTTTCCAAGGCAGTTCTGCCGGATTTTTGATTGCAGAACAGATAATTTTCTGGCCGTTGATGTACAGGTACTCATCGTCAGCAGACACGTCGCCGTCAAATTTGCCGTGCATCGTGTCGTACTTGAACAGGTGTGCGAGTGTTTGATTGTCAGTCAAGTCGTTGATAGCAACAACCTGGACATCGTTCATTTTCAAAAGGTTCCTCATGGTCAAGCGGCCAATGCGACCGAAACCGTTGATTGCAATTCTTTTAGCCATAATTAAGGTTGGTTTGAAAAAATGGTGAATGAATCGGGATAATTTTGGCAATACCTGGCAACTTTTTGGGCCAGAGGATGGTTAGTGCTTATGTTTTTTGAAGACGGCGCAAATGTAAGCAAAGCCCCTTTCTTTCGTTAAACCCAGCACTTTAAAAAAAAAAATTTGAGGGGGTTTGTTTTTTTGATGAAGATTATATCTTTGCCCCGCTTTTGAAGAAAAGCAGTTTAGAAAACTAAAATTGGCCCGTTCGTCTATCGGTCAGGACTCAAGATTTTCATTCTTGCAAGAGGGGTTCGATTCCCCTACGGGCTACAAGCAGAAAGCCCTTGTCAAATTGACAAGGGCTTTTGTTTTTTAATATCCTCTTCAAGGCTTGATTTCTTTTCAATAAAAAAGCCCTCGAACTGAATCAGTTCGAGGGCTTTTTCATTCAAATATTCGATCTTGTTCGTCAAGCCTCCGTCAACACTTGTTTCACCTTATCCGCTGCTTCCTGTAAAAGAATAGCGGAATGTACCTTCAAGCCCGATTCGTCAATGATTTTTTTGGCAATATCGGCATTGGTGCCTTGCAGGCGCACGATGATTGGGACTGATACATTGCCCATATTTTTATAAGCATCTACCACGCCCTGTGCTACCCGGTCGCAACGCACGATGCCGCCGAAAATATTGATGAGAATAGCTTTCACTGCCGGGTCTTTCAAAATGATCCTAAATGCCTGCTCTACCCTTTGGGCGTCTGCTGTGCCGCCTACATCCAGGAAGTTTGCAGGTTCGCCACCTGACAGTTTGATGATGTCCATAGTGGCCATGGCGAGGCCAGCGCCATTGACCATGCAGCCGACGTTGCCGTCGAGTTTTACATAGTTCAGGTCATAATCTTTGGCTTCTACTTCGGTTGGATCCTCTTCGTCCTTGTCACGCATGGCCTCCAGATCAGGGTGACGGAAGAGGGCGTTATCGTCCAGAGACATCTTGCAATCCACGGCGATGATGCGGTCATCGGGCGTTTTGAGGCAAGGGTTTATTTCAAACAAAGTGGCATCGGCCCCTGTGAAAGCCTTATAAAGGGTTTCCACGAATTTGACCATATTTTTAAAAGCTTGTCCGCTGAGGCCAAGGTTAAAAGCAATTTTTCTGCACTGGAAACCTTGTAAGCCAAGTTCGGCGTCCACATATTCTTTATGCACCAAATCGGGCGTTTCTTCGGCCACTTTTTCAATATCCATCCCGCCTTCGGTGGAGTAAATGATGACGTTGCATTTTTTCTCCCGATCCATCAGGATGGAAAGGTAAAACTCTTTGCAAGCATCGAAATCAGGGCGGTAGCTGTCCTCGGCAATGAGCACTTTACGCACCAGTTTGCCAGGGCCGTTCATACCGCCGGGCGTTTGCGGGGTTTTAAGCATCATGCCGATGATGTTCCCGGCGTGAAGTTTTAAGTCTTCCAGGTTTTTGGCCAATTTCACCCCTCCGCCTTTGCCTCGTCCCCCGGCGTGAATCTGAGCCTTCACCACCACGTAGTCGGTGCCGGTTTTTTCACGGATTTCATTCCAAGCTGCTACGGCTTCCTCCATATTGTGGGCAACGACGCCTTCTTGGATGGCCACGCCATAGCTTTTGAGCAATTCTTTTCCTTGATATTCGTGTAAATTCATGTTGGATAGGATTTTTCGTTGAGCGGCGAAGGTAAGAAAAGTAAAAAAAGAGCACTGCCTCTTGGATGTAAAACCAAGAGGCAGTTTTTATTAAAATTTGACCGTCAGGCCTAAACTTGGCATGATGGGCAACTGGTTGATTCGTTGGTTCCTCACCCGGTCGTAATAGAAAATATTGTCCCGGTTGTAAAGATTGGTGGCACTTGCCACGGCCTCCAATTCCAGGTTTTGGCCAAATTTCCAGGTCTTTTTTAATGATACATCCAAACGGTGGTAATAAGGCAAACGGCCAGCATTACGCTTGTCGTCCAAAATAACTCCCAACTCACCATTTTGTGTATTGGGGTCTTCTTCCAGGCCGTTTTCAAATTGGAAATTATTGTAAAAACCTTGGGTTTTGGTAAATGGAAATCCTGAGCCCAGGTTCCAACGAACTGCTGCTTCCCAATCTTTGTTTTTTCCAAGACCATAGGTTACAAGCAAGTTGATGTTGTGGCGCCTGTCAAAAATGGTCGGATAGGTCTGCTTTCCGTCGTACCAATTGACATAAGCCAAAGAGTAAGTTCCCCAAAAGTAAAGGGACTGGGTCTCGTAGCGAAGCGTAAAATCAATGCCATAAGCCTTGCCATTTTCAGTGGAATAGCTGGGGTCGTTTGCGTCCAATTTATTCCTGTTGACGACGATCAACTGGTCATAATATTTGTAATATGGCTCGACATTAATTTCGATGTTATCAGTTACATCAATCTCGGCGCCCACTACCGCATGCCAGGATTTTTGGAGGCGATGATCAGGTTTTTCGTCGGTGCCCAGATCGGAAATCTGTTCTTCAGGCCCTGTCAAAAAGCCTACAAAAAGGTTGACTACGTCCTTGTCGTTTACGCTGCCGATAAGATTTTGGGAATAGCGGCCACCCGCCAGTTTTAAGCGCAAATTATCGTTGATGTTGTATTTCGCCCCAAACCTCGGCTCAATGCTCGTGGCTGACTGCGACGGGTAAAATTGCAGGCGGAGGCTTGGCTGCACTATCCAGCCGCCGAGTTTGTATTTCAACTTGACAAAACCAGCCAGTTCTGTGGTAAAACTTTGCTGTTGGATGGTACGCTGGAAAGAATTGGTGAACTTGAAATCTGTGTCCAAACCGCTTACGTCGAAGCCATATTTCACTTCGTTGCGCAGTCCATAGTTGGTAAAATCAAGCATCACATTGTATGTGGAGATTTTGCTGAAACTGGGGATATTGTCGGCATTCAGCAAGTTGATGTCATACTTTGAATAGGTGACGTTGCCGCCGATGACCAGGTTTGAATTGGGTGGAATGAGGGTAAAATTGGTGCCCCCGCCTGCCGAATTCCAGTCGAGATTGGCCAAGCCGACATAGTCCACCCTGTCGTTGAAATTAAAGCCAAACAGGTTCAGTTTGCTGCCATTGGCAGTAATGAATGAAAGTTTTCCATAAATGTCAGTAAACCTAAAAGGCAATTTGTCAAGTTCTTCTGTGTTGTCTGTTGGCGTTTCGGATACTTTGTAAAACGTTGTGTCAACTGCGTAGGAATATAAAATTGGAGAAGTTTTATCAATGTAGGAATGTTTGGCAGTGAGCATGAATGAGCTGCTTCCCCCACCCTCTTCAAATTTTTTGATGGGGCCTTCAATCAAAGCCTTGGCCTGGAAGGGGTTGGCGCTCACCAAGCCGCTGAGCCTTTTTTTGTTCCCTTCCCTTGTTTTCAGGTCTATCACCGCCGAAATCCTTCCCCCGTACTCTGCATCAAAACCTGCCGTCAGTACGTCCACCGTTTTGATGGTTTCAGTTTCAAAAACAGAGAAAAATCCGATGCTGTGGAAAGGGTTGTAAATGGTCATACCATCCAGCAGGATGCGGTTTTGGACCGGCGAACCGCCACGTATATATATTTGTCCACCCTGATCGCCGGTAGAGATAATGCCGGGAAGAACGGGCAAGTATTGCGCAATATCCGTTTGGCCGCCCGTACTTGGCAAGGCTTTGATTTGCCGGGCTGTGACCGTCACTTTCGACACCTGGACGTCTGATCTCGACTGTTCCTTTCGGGAAGAAATTTCCACCGTGCCCAGTTGAATACTGTTTTCCTGCATCATCAGGCGTTCCGATAAAATGACGCCATCCCTCACATTGATTTGCAATGCAACACTATCGTAACCAATATATGTAGCAACCAAGGTATAACGACCTGCCGGGATATTGCCAATACTGAAAAACCCATCATCGTCGGTATTCGTGCCGATAGTGGTGCCTTGCAGCAACACCGTTCCGTAAATAATAGGTTCGCCAGTATTTTTGTCATAAACATTTCCCCTCACCGTGCCGCCTTTTTGAGCATACAGCGTCAGGAAACAAGTGGACAGCGTGAGGATAAGCAGCGTAATTTTTTTCATAAAACTGAAATAGAATATGTTAACAGGCTGTCTTTAACAACCTTTAGGATATTGAAGCCGCAAATATAGTTTTATCGAATGTGAAGCAGCGGGTAGCCTTTGTCATCTTGAAAACATAAGCCCGCCTATTCTTCGTCTTTAATGGTGGTGATGGCCGTCTGGGCCGTGAACATGGCCGTGGTCAATTTCTTCTGGGGTGGCTTGGCGGATTTCCTCCACTTTTACGGTAAAAAATAGATCCTGGCCAGCCATTGGATGGTTGAAATCCATCATCACACCGTCGTTGGTCAGGTATTTCACTATACCGTTCAAGCGGTTGCCCTGGCCGTCGGACATGGGTATGATTTTGCCGGGAGCCAGCAAACCATCCGGTATTCCACCGTCCATTTCAAAAGCCGATTGGGGAATTTCTACAATGGCATCTGGATCGCTTTCGCCGTAGGCGTCAACGCTTTTAATGCCAAAAGACAATTCATCGCCGGCGGATTTGCCGGACAATTGGCGCTCGAATTCGGGGATCATTTGGCCTGCTCCATACAGGAAAACAAGTGGTTCGCTTCCATACGTCTCTTCTACCAGTTCGCCTTGGGCGTTGTCTTCCTGTAGTCGGTAGTGCAATGTCACTACCATGTTTTGTTCAATAACCATTGGTTGTTATTTTAAAATTAAAGTTTACAATTGCCCATTCGGATGGAGGCCAGTTGAAAAATGCGCAGCATCAAAACAGGTAATCAAGAACGGGCGGCGAAGGTAGGTATAAACGGCAAGTGTGTTCATGTTTTGGCGAATTCTTCTATGGCACGAACCAACAAATCGAGGTCTTCTGTCCGGGTATAAACATTGGGCGTAATCCGTACGCCGTGGATGTTTTCCCAATTGATGGCCACTGTATGGATTTTATATTTTTCGAATAAAAAATTCGTGATGGCAGCAGGTTCTTTGCCTTCCATCTGAAGCAGGGCAATCGCACAAGCGTAGTCAGGGTTCATGGACGTGCCAATGCTGACGCCGGGTATCTGCACGGCCTTTTCTGCCCAATAAGTTTTTAAGTATTGAAGGCGTTTTTGCTTCCTTTCGGCACCGATCATCTGGTGAAAATTGATTGCATGACCAATAGCCTGTTCAATAGCAAAAGAACGGGTGCCCAGGTTCTCAAATTTTCGGATGTCATCGCTCTCTGGGTTGTCGCCAGCGAACAAGGGATAGAGGCTTTTGATTTTTTCTTTTTTCACATACAAAAGCCCGCTGCCAAAAGGCGCACAAAGCCATTTGTGCAGGCTGGTGCCAAAATAATCGCAGTCCAGATCGGAAATTTTGAAGTCAAGGTGGGCAAAAGTATGAGCGGCATCCACCAGCACCTCAATACCCCTTTTATGTGCCTCGGCAGCTATTTCTCTTACTGGCAAAATCTGCCCCATCCAATTTATCATGTGGGTGATATGAACCACTTTAGTTTTAGCAGTAAAAGCGCTGTAAAACCTGTCCACAATTGCCTGTTTGTCATCAATTGGAAAGTCAAAATCCAGCCATTTAAGCACGATACCTTCCCTGTGCGCCCGCTGTTTCCAGGCGTTGATCATGTTTGGGTAGTCCTGTTTAGTCAAGACTACCTCATCGCCAGCTTTTAATCGAAGACCAAAAATGATAGTCTCAAGCGCTTCCGAGGAATTGCGGTTGATGGCCAGTTCTTCAGAGGAACATGCTGCCGTTGCTGCCAATTTCGTGCGCAGCCCTTCCCGGCCCCTGTCCAGGATTTGCCACATATAATAACTAGGGGCTTCGTTGCTGAGTTTATCGTAATGTTCCACTGCCTCCTGCACTACTTTTGGCTGTGGCGAAACCCCGCCATTGTTGAGGTTGATAATATTTGGCGAAACGGTGTAAGCCTGTTGGACATAATGCCAAAACTCCTCGTCGGTGGCGCAGTCGGCCGGTGAAGTGGTCCCTCGGCTTTCCATCATGGCCAAAAATGTATCTCCAGTTTTTGAAGTGTAAAATGGGGCTACAAATGATGCAGCGCCCAAACCTCCAAGCTGTCCTAAAAATTTTCTTCTATCTGCCATTCGATTTCAGTTTGGTTGAATGCCCAAACCTACCCATTTTCCAAACAAAAAGAAAACCGCCTGGAATATTGCATTCCAGGCGGTTTTTGCAGTTTAATATTTGGGCAGCAACTAGTGCTGAACCACAAACTTTTTCGTCTTGGTACCTTCTTTTGTGGCGACACGGACGATATAGGTGCCGCTGGCGAGGCTGCTTACGTCGTATTGGCGCTTGTCTTGGAAGGCATTTTTTATTTCATCTATTTGGATGACACTGCCATCAATGTCAGCAATGGTGACGTTGGCAAGTGTAGGCTGTTCCAATGAAAGCTCGACATTCAAAATATCGCTGGCCGGATTCGGGTAAAATGCCAATGCGTTGTCTGGCAGCGGTTTTTCATCAGTTGTTGAGTAAAGATCTATTTCCATCCTTAAAACTGCCGCATCCACATCAGAGATACCACCTGTGTACCATTGATCTGAAACGACAACGGTAGAAATTACATTCAGGTATTGAATCTTTTGATTATAAACCTGATAAATATTATTGGCTTCACCAGTATAATTGGCAAACAACAAATACTGTTCGCCGGGAGCCAAAAGAACACCAGGAGTATTGAATTCAATATCTTCGAGATTTACGTCAACCAAACCATACTCTTGCGTGCTGGCAGTGTAGGTATGTGCTCCAAAGCCCCTGATTTCGAGGCGAGGATGATTCTGAACATCCGTATTTTCAATGTCGGCATTGTCCCACAAATCAAAATCGTCCACTAAGCGCATGAGATAGAAGTTCATAGATTTCCCCTCAACTGGAGCATCGTCTGGCCAAGCAACTGAGGTAGTTGCTTTGTTCATAACAAACTGATCCACCCAATCGGTGCTTGTACGGTACAAGTTGCCTACCGCATGGTCTTCACCCAAAATCCAGGCTATTTCAAAATTTTCGTCATTGTCTTCTTTGGAAAACCTATTGGCAGTTGACACCCTGAATGGGGCGCTTTTCGTATTGTTGGTAGCATCATAATCGCCAAGCGGGTTGGTGGCAGTATAACGGATAGAATAGTTCCCTGTATTAAGATCGCCGGGAGGAAACACATCGGGCAACTCGATAAAAGAATCGATGGTTCCTGGTGCCAATTCATCAACCACAAATTCTGAAGTAAAAAGTACGGTACTTCCCCTGAGTACTTCTGCTTTTACTGTAACGTCGGTTGCAGGTAGCTTGCCATAGTTTGATACTGCCACGAAAAAGCCCATTGTATCCGTGGTGATTTGTGATCGTGGCTGCTCGTAGCTGGAGGCAGGGTAAAAGAATTCACCCAAGATCAATTCATAATCAGGACGAACGATGACAGAAACATCATCAATGATCCAGAAATAATACTCACCCTCGAACAAGAACTTGAACCTGAACTGGCTGGTGCCGCCTGCCCCCAATAGGTGCAAGGTTTTGTGCCCATTAATTCCAGCGGCATTGGTCAAAATTTCTTCATTTAGCAAAAGGGTATCCGTCCAATTTGCTCCACCATCATTTGACCAAATGATATAAGTGTCAGATTGGAATTTCCTATAGTATTGGTAAAAATCCAAGGAAATGAAATCCTGGCCCGTAAGATCAATAACTGGTGATACAAGTTCGCTGGTATGCGGTGCCGGCACTGGGCCTCCGCCTAAATTATCTGGATCTCCACCATTGTCATAAAAGTCTGAATCGAAAACGGCAGCACCGTTGGCAGCAGAAGGTGAAGCAATGGGTGCATCGCTGGCAAAAGCACCTTCGGAGGCATCAGCGTCAGCCTGCCATTCCCAAAGCGCACCAGGGGCGCTAACGGCATTGACAGTCCAATCGTTCAAACCGTCGGCAAACTCCCCATTTGGATCGCCAGCCCCTCCCCACAAAACCTGTGAAAATGCCATTGATCCCACAAAGAGGAAGATTAAAATAGGAAAAATTACTTTAGTAGAAATTTTCATGTTCAAAAAAAGATTTAAGGTGAAAGTTAGGTACAGTCGAGTAAAATGTCTTGGCCAAGATTAGTCTTTTACAATGACCAAGGAAGTGCTCGCCGAATACTTTTCTGAAATGACCCGCAAGATATACATCCCGTTGCTCAGGCCGCTGACGTCAATTGGTAGTTGGCTGACAAAAGTGTTATCATACTGTCGGGCAAGTACCAATCGGCCCCAAATATCCAAAATTTCCACATTTGCAGGGCCTTTGGCCATTTTTTCATCCAAGATTATGGTGGCTACATCCTTGGCAGGGTTTGGGAAAACGGAGAGTTCGCTGGCCTGGTGGCTCGGTGCCTCATTGGTACTGGTCAATTGATCAATGTGCAGGCGGACTATCGGGATACGCTGTAGGCCCCAACCATTTACCTGGAAATAATTGTCGTCACCAAGCCTCAACATGCTGACGTAGTTCGGGAATCCTTGCTGGTAGGAGGTCCAATACATAGATGTGTAGTTCAGTTCCTCGGAGGCCGAAACAAACAGCCTGTCTGGCCCAGCATAGTTTTCGATTCCTATCGTCGCAAAATAATAGGTGCTGTCTTCGAGGTGAATGAAGGCTGAATCTTCAGTAACGGGAACAGTTCGGACTTGGTAGTATCTTTCATCCCCTTCAATAGTGTATAGCTGCACTGCGACCTCGGTGATTTCATCTGCAGTAGCCAAGGAATCCCCATTCACGTCGCCCCAAGTATTTGCTGTGCGCCATTTATACAGGTGAATTCTAAGGGGTATGCCAATGAGCGATGACGGCTGTGGGGAAAACGGCACTTCAAAGGCAAAAGAAATTTCCGTGGCCCCTACATTGGAACCCGGTGGAATAAAAAAGCAGTTGCCTATTTCAAATTCAAACTCATCATAAGGTGTGAATGAGCCGTTGATAAAGCAATCGCCTTTGTCTTTTGAAAAAAGATCGGTCGTTGTTTCAAACTTCCAGCGAACCACATTGTCGCTTGCATCCTGTTCCAGTTCATTTGATTTTACTTCGTATTTGACGGTATAGGTCTCGGCAGATGCTGGCGGATGAAATTGTTTTGCAAAAAAAGTATCCAGCACAATTTCACCCGGCATCAGGGTACCCATTTGAAGAGTGTCACGGAACACAATGGCGCCTGTTTGTCCTGCTTCAACCGTGGCGTACAATGCAACATTGCCCACAGGTTCTTGCCCAATATTTTCAACATCGGCTTGCAGGCCGACCGGGCTGGCCAAGCCTGCTGGTGACGAATAGTTGGGGGCCACTGTGAAAAAATCCTTTGAAATCCTTAAATCCTTATCCCAGCGTTTAATAATGCGCACATCGTCCACCATCCAAAATTCGGAGTCGCCAGAAAAAACAAAAATAATCCGGAAATTAGGCGATCCGGCAGCTTCAATTGGCAAATCCAAGGTAGTGGTTCCGCAAGAATGCACCCGGTACGGTAGAGAAGGATTCGCATCTATTGTGTCCAAAAAAGTGCTGCCGCCATCTACACTGACCATGATCGAGGTGACTGGCAAGTTGTTGGAGGAGGGGTTGGCCAAAGAAACCAATTGATCAAAACGGAGTGCCAGGCGGGTTCCTACAGGTATGGCCGACAAATCAATCACCGGCGACCGCAAATCGCTTCTTGTGTTGGGTATTGCGCCACCATAACAAAAAGTGGCATTGACGCTTGCCGTCCCGTTCAAAATGCTGGGCGAACAGCCCACTGCATCGGCTAACAGGTTGGCATCTGGCACGTCTATCCCGCCCGTATTGTCCCATTGCCATTTGCATGGGGCGCCCACGGTATTTACAGTCCAGTTATTTAAGCCACCCGAAAAATCGCCCTGGCCTGGCACTGACCCCCACACCGCATTTTCATAAACTGGGTTTTCATCAAAAAGCTCCACATCGTCTATGGCCCAGAAGTAGCCATTTTTGCCAGTCCATCGCCATTCTATAGTAACATCGTCCTTTTGGGTGGCCACGCCAGAAATATCTATCACGGCGACCCTGGGGTTCGAGGAAGTTTGTGTTTCGGAATTTTCATCCAGAAAATGGAAAACTTTAAATATGGTCCAATTGCCATTTCCAACCCTTACCCTTACAACGGCATTGTCTTCCGGTAAGCTTTCGCCACCAACAATCACTGTGTAAAACCTCAAAAAAACCTTTGTTTTTAAGCTGCAATCTATATTTCCAGTTTTAATAAAACTTTGGTGCGGCGTACTTATACCTTGGGAAGCGTATGAGTTGAGGTACAAAAAACCGTCTTCTACGCTGGCAGATTCAAATCGGTCGTACCTGCACAATATGGATACCGGATCGGTTTGAAAAATAGCGGGTGGGCAATTTTGAAAATTGCTGCAATATTCCCAGAGGAAGTTTTGGTTGGAATCATCGCCGGTCGTCCAATTGGCAGGGAAGCCCTGGTCAAATTTTTCTGTGATAAACGGCTGGGTGGCGTTGAGGAAATACGGCACCATGAGTGCCAGGCATGCAGCGGTAAGGGTTATCCTCATTTTCATAACTTGATATTTAAAAGATAAGTAGGCTCTTTAATAACGATTGGCCAGCACCACTAAGCTGCTAATATCTGGAAAGGGATGAACTAATCAAAACATATTTGGTCAGGGATATTGCAAATAAAGAAGCCCGGCCTGACAATTTCTGTCAAGGCCGGGCTTCCCTTTAAGTTTCCGTTTGGAAATCAGTTGCCCATACCGTTCAGGTCGAGGCCGCCCATTTGTTTTTCAAATTCTTCCATGGTCATTTTGGCGTAGCCATCGGGAACTTTGAAAGCATCTTTTTCAACTGTTTTCGACACTTCCTTGGCCACAAAGTTCATCTTGACGCCTTGTCCGGTGTCTATGTTCATTTCCAAAGGATAACCTTTTAGCATATTGGCACCCTTGCTCTTAACGGGCATGGGCGGCTGTATTTTTTCAGTGATGTAATACTCCAATTCCATTCCGTCATCCAGCTTCAGTTTAGCCTTGTAGCAAGGGTATCCAGCGATTTCTTTTTTGTCCTTTTCATCGTAAACAACCTCTTTTATGTTGTCGGTTTTCATAAAGCTGTTGCTGTTCGCCAAATCATCTTCGGTCAGGTCAATTACCTGGATTTTTTGCCCCATCATGTCCATCAAGATAGTGCCGTCCTTGGGCGAATCATTTGGGATAATAGTCTGTATTCTCATCATTCCGCCCATCATGTTCATGTCCATTCGCTGCATGTTGCCCGAAAAATAAAAATCCAGCATTGTGCCGCCCAACATCGCCAGTTCAGGCGCATCGCCGTCGGCTTTCATTTCAAATTTTACAACGCCCTCCTTGATTTTCTTTTGGGCAAAAACCGATACGGAAATGGCCACAAAAGCCAGTAGGAATGTGAATTTCAAGATTTTTTTCATTGATGAAATTTTAAATTGTTTACCCGTAATGACGGGGGATTTTATGCAAAGTTACATGGATTTTGGCCTTCGCAAGCTGGGCTTTTTTTTGCCCGGTCTTGCTTGGTTTAAACCATTTTTCAGAATGATTATTCGGGCAGATTCCATAAATTTTGAAAATTGGGATGAAACAACAAGTGACATGGATTTAGAGCTTAGTTTCCTTCAAAACCGCCACTCGTCAATGTATTTTATGAAAATCTTAGCCAGGTTTTCGGCATCGGAAATGCCCCTGTGGTAAGTGCCAGTGAACTCAAAGCCTTCCATTTCTACTACTTTTTTCAAGCCTTTGTACGTGCTCCAGCCTTTCAAATCGTGGTATTGGCGGCGGATGTTGATGTGGTTGGGTTCTATCCAGTCACTATCCAACCTATGTAGTTCGGCGTCCTGGATGAGCATCCTTTTGTCAAAATTCCCCCACGAACACAGCAAAAATTCTTCGTGGTCGTACATGCCCACCCACTCCTGAAAATCGTCAATAACCTCGTTGAACGGCCTCGATTTATTGATGGAAATTTGATCAATGGTGGTGAGTTGTTTGCAAAACAAGGAAAGTGTCAGGTTGAGCAACGGGCGCACGAAGCGGCTAAACGTGCCTTCTACCTCGCCGTAGCGGTTTATTTTTATGGCCCCAATTTCAATGATTTCCTGGATCATGTTGGGTGGCTTGCCTTCCCAACACGTAGCCTCCAGGTCAAATACGATGAAGTTCATTCTTTGTCTGTTTAAAGGGATCCGGCAAAGGTGTTTGCCTGCTTAAAAATCACCTGAAAAGTTCGAAGTAGCCTCTTTGAACGGTCTTTTCTCCGTTGTCTTCCCATTCGAGGATGTAATAATACGTACCATCCGGTAAATCTGTGTCATCGCCCCAACTGAGCGGCCAGGTAAAATTTTTATAAGCAGCTTGGTCAAATACGAGTTGTCCCCAACGGTTATAAATCCACACATGGTTTTCAGGGAAATCTTCGATTTTGGCAATGTGGAAAAAATCGTTTTGCCCATCGTTGTTTGGGGAAACAGCATTAAATACAGTGAGTTCAATACAATAGATAAAAACACTGACGGTGGCTGTGTCGCAGCCATTGGGCGTACAGACAACGTAGGTAAACTCGTCCAAACGATCGCAATAGGGGTCATCCGGAATATAGGTAAAAGAATTGTCCAAATTCCAAATAGCCTGCCCTGAAATCGGTTCTTTTAAAATAAACAAAGTATCGCCACCGCCATAAATCGTATCGTTGACCGCAAAGTCAATGACGACGGGTGTCGCTTTTTGCGTTTCCGCCACATCATCGCCCAATGAGGGCGGTGCAAGGAAAGGCACCACTTCGATACAAAAATAGGTCGTGTCGCAATAGCCCAAATCGTTGCACAGCACCACGCAGGTACTATCTTTTCCCAAAGAAAGGCCATCGAAATAAACACAGCGATTGAGGGGTTCCAAAAAGAAATTGACGTGATTGTTGCCACTGTCGGCACATGCCTGAAACATTTGAACGATGTTGCCGGGCAGTTCTGTCGTGTCGAGGCATAGCGATCCGCTTCCCAAAACAAAAACCGAATCGCAGAAGGTTTGGGCGTTTGTCTTTTGTACGGTCACTATCATCTTTGCAAAGCCGATATTGCCCTGGTCGTCCACCACTTTATAACAAATGGTATCTATCCCTTCCTGCAAGCCATAATATTCAATGCAGTTGCCAACTTGGGCAAAATTCACATCGCTTCCATGCGAGTCGGGGCAATTGTCCACCAGTTCCACAATATTGCCTGTGATGAGGGTTCCATTAAAACAATATTGCTCCACGTCCACGCCCAGGAAAATAGTGTCCCGAAACAGCCTGTCCGGCACGACCAAGACGCAGACCATGATGGTTTGGCAAGCTCCCATGATGTCGCACACCTCAATACAGGCGGTATCTTTGCCATCCTCCAAGCCCAAATATTCCATGCAAAAAAAGTCGTTGTTCACACCAAAACTGACGTTCGCACCGCTTTGTATTTGGCAAATATTGGTAACAGTGGCGAATGCTCCTGATAAGTTAAAGTCTTGAATATCAAAGCAATGTTCGACATATTCGGATTTGGCAATCGTATCCATTACCCAGTCTATATATGGCGAAATGACACTGATTTCCAAAATGGTCGTATCGCAAATACCGGTGTTGTCGCACAGCTCGAAGCAAGCGGTTTCTGCCCCCAAGCTTTCCCCCGCAATAACAATACATGAATCGTTGAGCATTTGGTAGCTGGCGGTACTGCCATCCAGGCAATAGTTTTGAAGGCTTGTAATTGGCCCGCTCAAATCCCCGCTTCCGAAGCAAATGATATGTTCCTCGTTTCGTATTACTTCGACTGCCAATGTATCAATACCCATCAATACAGCAGCCAAAGCGCACCGGGATCGCCATTCACAACTTTCCTTTTCAGGGCTTTCACAGCCCATATTTCCCGCATTATTAATATTTTGGAAAAAAAAGCCTTGAAGCCAGGTGGAAAGGAATATTGAAAGTATAAAGATATGTAATGGTTTATCCATTGGTTGTCTTAGAAAACATTCCATAAAACCTTTCTAAAATTGTACCAAAGGACTGGCAAGTCTGGGATAAAGATTATGAGGTTGATAATGCTAATACTGTGCACTTACTAAATTATAGATGATTGAATCGCTCCACTGCCGACTGATCCCATTAGCTATCGGGAGTGGACTGAAAACTGAGGTTCAATCCTTCTTCACAGCCAATGCCCTATTCACAAAAGCCTGGGCAGTGCTGGGTTCCACAGGCTGGATTTCGTATTGCTCGCCGTCGGGCATTTTAATGATTTTTTCTTTATCCTTCATGGCGAGCATTTCCTCCATAAAGCGGCTGTTGTTCGACACCAAGTTGAGGATACCCTGTTTGTAACCAAAGAAATAGTACATCTGGCTGGGCGATTTCAGGTAAATGTAGAGCCTGTCGTCGTCGTTGGTCGGCATTTTTATTTCGATGTAGGCAGTGATGTTTGTATTCAATACTTCCCCGGAAATGCTCATTAGGCCCAGCTTTTCCTGAGTGGCTACAAATGATTGATAATCAGCGTCCCAGACCATAGGCACCTTATCAAATAGGAAGGAGTAACTGTTGTGTTTGGCCGGTATGACAAGGCTGCCCAAACTTATCCCGTCAATGGCCTTTTGCATTTCTTCGTTGGAAGGAAAAAGATTGGCGATCACTTTCCGGTAGAATGGCATGTCCTTCGCAAAAACTATCGGGTTGGCGTCGAAGGTGCTTGATTTAAAATCGGCAATGATGATTTTCATCAAGTTGTCCGGCACGATGAATTTCAGGCCCAGCATCGCCTCCATTTTCAGTTTCGAGCTCATGGCCGTCGTGCCCATCAGGGTATCCGTCACGATTTCGCCAAACTCTGTTTCCACCGTTCCAGCCCCGTCCACACTGACGTACTTCAATGCGCTGCCTAAGGTCATTTTGCCTTCCATCTTTATTTTCCCCTTCTTATTGTCGTAGTCCAAAAAGTTGCCTTTCAGCACTGTTGAACCGCCTAACATGCGCAACGAATCGCCAAAAATGAAGTGGTCGGTTTTTTCGTCGTACTGCATGATGCCCTTCACTTCCAGCACTGGCCGGTCCTTGCGAAAATAGGTTGGCATCATCACCCGTGGATAGGCAGTGGCCGATTCTTTGCTGAGAAAAAGGCCCGTTTTCAACTGCTCGCCTTCTGGATTCAGCGGTGTGTCAAATGAAAGGGCCAGGTCGTTTTTGTCGCCTTCGCATTTGATGGAAAACCAATGTTTTTGCGGCAAAGTCTCGGATTGCATCTGGGCAAAACCTTCCAGCGTTACGTTCGGTTTTTCGGCGCTGAGGCTGATCGTGCCCTGGAATTTTGTTTTGTGGTCAATGTAAAAACCCATCTGCTCCTTGATTTCGCCCCTTGCACGGGTCACAGAGCGCTTGGTACTACGGCTGCCTTCCCCTATCCTTGTTCCGATGATTTCTGCAAATTCGATTTCCTGTTTTTTGTCGCCAATGTTGTATTCGTAAAAACCGCTGGCCCTGTATTCTTTTTTGCCCAAAATATTGACCGTAGCCCGGTTGATGACGTGGTATTGGTTGACGGTATCGGCAACAATTCTGGCATTGGTTAGCTCTGTAATCACAGCGCCGGGTTGCACTTCCACGTCGCCTTTTTCTGTATAAATAAAAGCGTCCGATGAGACGATATATGGCACCCCACCAATTTTCAACAAGTTGGTTTTCAATTCATAAAGCGCCGATTTGCCCTGAAATTTCAATGAATCCTGATCGGGGTGAATGGAAAGGAAGCTGCCCAGTTTGCCCTCCAAAACTTTAAAGGTGACCGTCTCCTCCTTCATGTCCCAGTCGAATTCATTGAACGATGTTTCGTACTGGTTGTAGGGCAAGGTCGTGGTCAGGAATTCCGCATTGGCACGGAAACTCCCTTTTTGTTTATCAAAATCCACGTTCCCGTTTAGGTTGGAGGTACTAAGCGCCAAGGCGTCGGCATTGAAGGCTTTTATCTTCAAATCCGTCGTATCGGCCTTGGCAGAAAATGCACCAAAGCTGAACAGCTTGGAGTTCATGCTGGCCTTGTCCCAATCGAAAAGTCCGTTCGCCTTCAAGCCGCCGGGTGTCAAAATCAAGATACCTTTCAAGTTGTGCCTGTTTTCTTTATACAATTCAAAAGGTGCTTCTTTGGAGGCCACATACATACTGTCCCTGTAGGGCCGCCAATCAATTGTCACGTCTGTGCCCCGCACTTGTGGTACCTGGATGGCACTTTTCCGGTCTTCTTCCAAATTGAACTGTTTGGCACTGCCAGTCAACTGTTTTGGCTTGAAAATAATGTCCTCTGCTTCCATCACAGCCGCCAGATAGGCAATGGTCCCTTGTCCTAAAAATCCTTGGTTGCTCAAGGAAATCTCGCCCGTGTACCTTCCCTTGCCTGTATAGCTTGGATAGCCTTCGGCTGGAGTTTTTGTGATAAAACCAAGGGACGAATCTGCCTGCAACAACAGTGTTTCCTTAAAGGTAGGGAAGATGTCGGCTGACACCATTTGGCCTTTAAAATGCAAGTCGGTGGCGGCGAACTTATCCAAACTATTGAAGCTGAAAGGGTCGAGTTTGAAATAAAACGAATCCCTGGTATAAGCCCCTTCTTGCGTTTTTTTATAGTCGTAAAAAACGGCTGGGTGGTTTTTGCACTCCATGCTGGGGAAAATGCTGATTTCCTCCCGGCCCGATTTGTTGGAAGGGGCATCAATCAACAAGACACCGTTCAAATGCTCAATGCGGGAGCCGATGGAATAAGCTTCCGGCCTGCCGTCTTTGTCCACATTTCCAGTCGGGACGAACAGGTCGAAATAGCGCACCGAGTCCATTTTTATCTGGAACTTGTCGTAGTTGAAGTGGAAATCCTTGCCCTGCGTCACCCCGAATCCAGCAAAAATTTTCCCGTCAAAGTCCATGTCCCGGTTGTTCTTCATTTTCACCACGTCCCCATAAGGTTTCACGGCCACTTTTTGAGACTCGCTGAATTGGATATTTGGCACCCCAGCGATGGAAATGGAATTTTCCTTCAGGTCAATGACGGCATTCGTTTCTTCGGTTTCCGAATTCACCCGCAGGTTGTCGTAGTCCACTTTTTTGCGGCTGGCGTCAGCGTAGTGGAACACTTTATCCTTCAATTCCACTTCCTGTTTGTCGGCATCGTAGTTGATAAATCCTTTGGCTACCAAGTCATACAGCAAGGAATTGATGTTTTCTACCGAAAATTTCGGGTTGAGCTTTTTCGCCAAAAACTCGGCGTTCATAACCCGGTCGCCCAACTCTTCGTGGGCCACTTTCATCAAGGCTATCGGGTTGGTGGTGGATATGTTTTGCAGGCGGTTGTAGTCGCTTTCCTGAAAATATTTGAGCGACTCGAATACGACTGGAATAGAAGATTTTGCGATGCCGGGCGTGCGTTTGCCAATAAAAATACTGTCCTTTTCAACAAAATACTCCAGCTTTTCGGCGTCAATGTTGATTTGTTGGAGGGAGTTGAAAAAAGGGTTTCGGTCGCTGCCACGTTTGCCACGGGCCAATTCCAGTTCACGGGTCGGGATATCGAATCGGATGTTGACCGAGGGGTGATAAATGGAATCTTTGCCAAAATAAATGGTTGATTCGACCCCTTCCGCTACGATCCTTTCTTCCTGTTTTATGGAAAACAGGGGGGCGAGGCCACGGTAAATCAGTTCTTTCCTGTCGTTGGAAAGGGTAATTAGGGCCAGGTTTTCCTTGCTGCCGAAACCATAGACCGTTGTGCCTTCCAGCCTAAAACCTCCTTTGTAATATATGCCCTGGCCAATGTTTTTGATTTCCAATATGTCCTGTTTGGACTCAAAACGAGGGTAAGAACCTTCCGTTGCCTTGTTTTGGCTGACGAGTTTATCGCTGAATGAGCCTTCAATGGCCGCATTTCCGAAATAAAGCGGATAGTGCATTTTGGCACTTTTTACTTCGTAAAGGCTCATTTTTATTTCAAATTCGTAGTCGTTCAGTTCTGCATATACGTCCTTTCCTAAACCCAGGCGCTCCCAGGTGACGATGCCTCCTTTTCCCTTCCAAATGCCGCCCACCGGATGGAAAACGCCCGATGTTTTTTGAATCATGATTGAATCTTCCCGGCGGGTTGCGATGAGGTTTACTTCGTCAAATTTTACAATTGGCTCTTTGTTTTCATACACCATATCGTAGCGGGAAGACTTTGCCAACCAGGTCGTGCCCACATCAGCACCACGGAGTGCCCTTTTTTCAAAAAAATCGTAACTGAAACCCAAAAACTCCTCGTAGGGCTTGAGTTTCCTGTTCTCGATATTGATCAAAACGCTGTCCAGCACATTGTGCCAGGTGATGAAGCGGCTTTCTCCCAGTTCGTCGTTTTTCACCAGCATCAAAGCCTTCAAATAGTCCACAAAATAAGGGTTGGCGGTCATGCGCTGTTCCAGCATGAGGTTGCTGGTCGCCTTGAGCCTGACTATTTCGTTTTCGGAAAAAACACCGCTTTTGAAGGATTTTTCAAAAGATTTATACACCTCTTCCAGCGTTGAATTTTTGCTGGCGGTCATAAAATCCTGCAATTCTTTCAGAAAGGTATTGTTGTCGTCGGAGAATTTTTCGAGGCGCTGCGCCTCCACGTTTGAAAACAAGGAAAATAAAACCAGAAATAGACTAAACCAATATTTCATCTTGCACAGGTGATTTGCTGAAGGTTGATATTTTGGATGTTTGTTTGGAAGTGGATGTTCGACGGATGCTTGTTGCATCAAAGCCGCTTTGCCACCATCGCCAGCCAATTCCCTCTTTGCCGGGTTTCTACGTGAATAAATCCGTGAAGTTGTAGGGAATCCAGCATAAGCTGTTCGTCATCAAGGACAAAACCAGAAATGACAAGTGCCCCTTTGGGCAAAACCAGCATTGATAACGCAGGAAACGAGGCCAAAATTACATTGCGGTTGATGTTGGCAAGAACAACGCCATACGGGATGGCTGGGACAGCTTCCAACGTGCCGTGATAGGCAGCAAGGTTTGCTATGCCGTTCACCTGGCAGTTTTCCAATGTATTTTCAAAAGATTGGATTTCAATATCTACGGCAGCTATGTGTTTGGCTCCAAGGCGGGAAGCCAAGATGCCCAAAACACCTGTACCACAGCCGTAGTCAAGCACTGTTTTTCCTTGAAAATCAATGTTTTCCATCAATTCCACCACGGTGAAGGTTGTTTCGTGGTGGCCAGTCCCAAATGCCATTTTCGGAGTGATGATCAGCTCGTGTTTTACATGGCCAATCGCTTCATGGAAGGATGCCCGGATGGCGCAAAAGTTGCCGACTACCACTGGCTGGAAATTGGATTCCCAGAGCTTGTTCCAGTTTTGGCCGGGCAAGAATTCATTTTCAAAACTGAACCCGTGTTCCTGTTGAAAACCGGACAGCCACGATTCCAGGCCTGCGTCCCATTCCTGGGCGGGCAAAAATGCGTCAAAACCGTAGGCTGTTTCCTGAAAGGTATCGAAAGGCTGGAGGCTGAAAAGGGCAATGAGGTATTCGCTGCTGGCTGGGTCTGTGTTTATTTGAAATTTGTAATAATCCATTGTAAGACAAGCCTTTAGCTGGTTGTTTTTTGGGAAAAAACGGCCAGCGAAAAGGGCTGATTAGTGTTGCCCGCTTTCCTTCCAATGTTTGAGGGTGGACGGTGCCACGCCCAGCGATGGGTCGGTTTCCACGGTGGGAAAGGCCACTTTCAGGCCCATTTTTATGATGGCAAGATGGTGTACGGCATGGTCGTAGGCATACATCAATTCCCTGCCGACGGTCGAGCGGACAACGGGCCGCTCTTCGTTAAAATCAGAGGAAAAATCAGCCAGGATGTCCACCTCCTTTGCTTCTTCCATTGCCATGATATTTTGGAGGCATTGGTCAAAAACACCCGCTGCGTAAGTCGGCTCATTCTCCACCATCACGTCCCGTTGACGTTGGGCGTAGTCAATCCTGCCCTCGTCAACGCCACGGGAGAGGCAGCCGTAAAAATCAAGGATATGACGGAAATGCTGACCAATGGTTGAGCCGTTAAAAAGTGGGAGCGGACGGCTGTAGGTGCCTTCATCCAACTTGTACAAAAGGTCAGTTATTTGGCGGATGATGATGTCTGTTCCTTGTTTGCAGTTCATTTTTCTTAGTATGGGTTTGTGTGAAATTTTCCCCCAAAGAAATGGAATCAGTGGGATTTGCTAAAGATATTTTTGGATGTTTTGAATGTCCAAATCTATTTGGTTCAAGATGCTTTGGTGGGTATGGACAAAGTTTTCCTTGGTAGCTCCAATCCTGTCCATTTCATGCTGTATCATATTGCCCGCATCGTCAATGGTGGCCTGCGATTTTGCGATTTGGTTCTGGAGGTTTTCGATTTGTTGTTTCCAAACATCTATCTGCGCCCGCAGCTTCTCCACTTCCTGTTGTTTCGATTTTACCCGCTTTTGCAATTGGTTGTTCAAAGCCACATCAAACTGCTCTTTTTCCTTGAGCAAAACTTGGCGGTAATGCTGCGCCGTTGACACCAGTTTGTCTTTTGTCAAACCCACTGTGGAAGCGGTGGCGAAGGTGGTTTTATAGGCGGTTTCTTCCGGCAGGTTCATGTCCTGCATCCTGCTCAGCGAAAGCTTGAATTCCATGAAATCGAAGCCTGGAAGATTGTTCTTTTCAAGGGCGTTGGTGAGGAAATCCACGCTCTTTTCGTCCAGCCCAACTGTATCGCCAAATACTTTTTTTAGGTCATTTTGCATGTGAGAATCTTTAGTGCTGGCAAAGATAGAAAAGTGTATTGGACTTGGCTTTTTGTTCGGAAAAACGGCCTGTACTGCCAGACCAAGCATCAAAATGTAAAGACGATGATCGGTAATTCTTACTTTTGGCTTCCACTTTCAAAAGAATTTTATGATGAAAAACAGCACGACTTTATGGATGGTCTTTTTCCTGGCGCTTTCGGTAAAATCTATTGGCCAGCCAAGCGCAAAAATTGAAGATCGCTTGTTCCTTTTGCCCGATGTTATTTTTAAAAAAATTGAAACACCAGAGGGCTTTGAATCGGCTTACGAACTGAAAATCAAACAGCCGCTCGATCATAAAAACCCATCAAAAGGTTACTTTTATCAAAAGGCTTTCCTCACCCACAAGGGCTTTGATCGCCCCACCGTCATCTGCACGGAAGGCTACCAGCGCCCCAAAAACAGAATATACGAATTGACGGAAATGGTGGATGCCAACCAAATAGACGTGGAGCATCGTTTCTTTGGTGAAAGCATCCCCGATTCCATTGATTATCAATACCTTAAACTGGAGCAAGTCGCCGCTGATTTGCACCATATCAACGAGGTTTTCCGTGAAATTTACAAAGGGAAATGGATCAGCACGGGCATCAGCAAAGGTGGGCAGACCACTATTTACTACCGCTATTTTTACCCAAACGATGTTGACGTGAGCGTGCCTTATGTGGCCCCGCTGAATTTGGCCCTGGAGGAAAACCGGATTTACAATTTCCTGGACACGGTTGGCTCCGATGATTGCCGTGCAAAAATCAAGGCGGTACAGACCCGCCTGCTGAAAAACAGGAAGGAATCCCTTGAAAAACTGAAGTGGTTCGCCAAAGGGGCAGATTTGGAATTTACTTACCTGAATTTTGAACAAGCCTTTGAATATGCCGTGCTCGAATACTCCTTTTCCTTTTGGCAATGGGGCCACGACTGCTCCAAAATCCCCACCAACGAGGTGCCGCTCGACAGCACCCTGAACCATTTTCTCGCCGTGTCCGGCCTTGATTTTTTTGCCGACGAAAGCATGAAAAACTACGCCTCGCACTATTATCAAGCAGGCGACGAAATGGGCTATTATGGCTACAACACCAAGGATTTCAAGGGCCTATTGAAAGCGTTGCCAGAAAAACCCAACCCAACGGCCATCTTCATGCCGGGCAAAGTGCCGATGAGCTTTGACGGCCAATTGCCTAAAAAAGTCAGCGACTGGCTGGACACCCAGGGAAATAACTTTATCTACATCAACGGCAATTCGGATACCTGGTCGGCCACTGCCGTAAGGCCATCCGGCAAGACCAATTCTGTTTGGTTTTTTCTACCGAACACCGACCACGGAAAGGCGAGGATCAAGAACATGAGCACAAGTGACAGGAAGCGCCTAAAGGATACCTTGGAAAAATGGCTGAACATGGAAGTAAAGCCATAGAATGCCAATTTGCCTACCAAACAGTAATTTTGGGCAGCTTTTTTTTGGGAAATATGCTTACTTTTCGCTCTCATTCCACATAGAATTTGACTACTTGCCAACTGCCTCCAAGTTTGAATTATCATATTTCATTAAAAACCAAACTTTATGAAAAAACACGGCCTCCATCTTGCTTTGTCATTTCTGTTGTTGATTCCTATCTATGCCCTTTGCCAGCCTATGGCCCTTCATACCGGCGGCCATTCGCATGGAAAGCCGGGTAATCCCATTTCTTTTTTGCAAAATCAAAATCAATGGGAGGAAAATGTGCGGTTCAGGGCTTCCTTTGAAGGTAGGCACGTCCTGTTTTTGGAAGATAAAGGTTTTACCTACCTCCTCTCCCACCCCGCCAATGTGCAAATACTCCACGAAGCAAAATACCGCCAACCTGTCCAAAAATTAAAAATGCACGCCTATAAAGTGCATTTTGAAAATGCCAATCCACAAAAACCAACTGGGCAAGACCTGCTCGGAAAAAGGCACAATTTCTTCCAGGGGAACGACCCCAGTAAATGGGCTGGAAAGGTTGCTTCATTTGGAAAAGTCATTTATCAAAATGTCTATGATGGCATTGACCTCCTCGCTTACAGCCAAAACAGCCATTTTAAATACGATTTCATCCTGGCTCCAAATGTGTCCGCCGATGCCATCCAGATGCGGTACGAAGGAATTGACGACATAAAGATTGTTGGCGGCAACTTGATCATTTCCACCTCCGTTGAGGAAATCATCGAGCAGGAACCGCTGGCCTGGCAAATGGTAAATGGCCAAAAAGTGATGGTCAAATGCCAGTATAAAATCCAGGGAAGCAAGGTCGGCTTCCATTTTCCGAATGGCTACCATCCAAACCTCGAACTGGTAATAGACCCCACCGTCATTGCCTCAACGGTGGCCGGCACTGCCGATTTGACCGACCTGGGCACCTTTGGCCATAGCGCAACTTTTGACAACAACGGCAATATTTACACGGCTGGGCGCTCCTACGGGGTGGGTTATCCTGCCACCACCGGGGCTTTTGATTTGAACTTCAACGGCGGTGTGGTGGACATAGGCATCAGCAAATACAACCCGACTGGGACGGATTTGGTCTATGCGACCTATATAGGTGGCAATAACGAAGATCAGCCCCACAGTTTGATAGCCGATTTTAACCAAAGGCTCTACATCTACGGCTCTTCCAATTCCACCAATTACCCGGTCACGGGCAATGCCTATCAAAACTCAAACAGCGGCAACACCGATATCGTGGTTACGGTGCTGAGCGAGGATGGTTCCAACCTCGTCGGCAGCAGCTATTTTGGTGGATCAGATGAAGACGGTATCAACATTTCAACATTAAATAAAAACTATGGCGACGAATTTAGAGGGGAAATTATAGTTGATGGGCAAAACAACATTTTCGTGGTCAGTTCTTCCGCTTCCAACAACTTCCCAACCACTTCGGGCGCATTTGACATCACTTTCAACAGCGTATCCGGTGGATTTGTAAACCCCGCCCAGGACGTGGTCGTGTTCAAGGCAAGCAGCGATTTGTCCGCACTTTATTGGAGTACCTACCTCGGCGGCGACCACTCCGACATCGGCAATGGCATCCGATTGACTGATGTAGGCGAAGTTTATGTCACGGGTACCGCTGGCCATTCCAATTTCCCGACCACCGCAGGCACCATCCAGTCCACTTGGCCGGGCGGCAATGAATGTGCCTTTGTGGCCAAACTTTCAGCCAATGGCAATGCCCTCCTATATGGTACTTTTTGGGGCACAACTGCCGACGAACACGCCTATTTTATTGATATTGACGAAGATAACAACGTCCATATTTTTGGACAATCCACTGGAAACATACAAGTGACACCAGGTACTTACACGGCGGGCAATAACGGCAGGGCATTCCTGTCAGCCTTTGATGCCAAACTGGAAAACCTGATCTATTCGACCGTCATTGGCGACTCCAACACCAATGGAGCCGTTGATTTGGTTCCCGTGGCCTTTATGGTGGACAAATGCAACCAGATTTATTTTTCCGGCTATTATGCAGTGGGGGGACTGCCCACTACCTCTGGGGCATTTAATACAGATGGCGATAATTTTTACCTCGGCGTATTGGAGCCAAATGCCGCTGACCTTTCCTTTGGAACCTACTTCGGCGATGCCGGCCATGTGGATGGCGGCACCAGCCGTTTTGATAAGGGCGGCATTGTCTATCAGGGCGTTTGTTCCTGCCAGTGGTCCGGCATATTGGACACCAATTCCGATGCATGGGAATCGGTGCAAGTGTCGGGTTGCGATGTGGGGGTTTTTAAAATAGATTTTGAAATTGAAACCGTTACAGCGGCGGCATCGGCTTTCCCTGGCACATCGGGCTGCGCCCCTTACAATGTGAATTTCCTCTACACTGGCCAGGATGCCACCAGTTTTTTCTGGGACTTTGGCGATGGCAGCGCTCCTACAACCTCCCAAAACCCTTCCCACACCTACGATGAAGCAGGAACGTACATTGTCACCCTTGCCGTATTGAATGCCAACTCCTGCAATGCCACAGATACTTTTCACCTGCAAATTGACGTGTTGAACGGCGAAAGCACCCTGAACGAATTTTCCATCTGCGACAATGAACAGTTCATCCTCAACGCCTCCACCCTCAATGCCACCTATACCTGGCAAGATGGCTCAACAGCAGCCACTTTTGTCACCACATCACCCGGCGTTTTTTGGGTGGATGTGCAATTGGCCGGGTGCAGCCGTCGGGACAGTTTCATCATCGTGCCGCCAGCGGGGCTGGCTTTTGATTTGGGCGAAGATTCAATTTTGTGCGACATTCAAAGTTGGAACCTGGATGCTTCTGGTTCAAATGCCACTTCCTATTTGTGGAGCAATGGCAGCAATCTGCCCCAATTGACCGCCAATCAGGATGGGCTTTATTGGGTCGCCGTCACCGACTCGGTTGGCTGCACCCGCAGGGACAGCATTGACCTGAATTTTTCCCAAACTCCCTCCCTCGATTTGGGAAATGACACCACACTCTGCTATGACCAGGGCCTTGTCATTAACGCCGCCACTACAGGTGCTACTTATCTATGGCAAAATGGTTCGACCGCAAGTTCTTTCACGCCCAATGCCACAGGAGATTTTTGGGTAGAAATTACCGTGGACGGCTGCCCGGCTGCCGATAGCATCAGTGTGGAGTTTTTGCCTGAAATCCTTTTGAACGAAAGTATCACCCATATTTTGTGTAACGGCGAATGCAACGGCAGCATTACTGTTTCCGCTTCGGGAGGTGTCGGCGGCAATTATGTTTATGCCTGGTCGAATGGCTCCGGCCAAACTTCCCTAAACGACCTCTGCCCTGACACTTATCCACTGACTGTTACGGATGACTTTGGGTGCATCCTCAGCCAAAACCTGACGGTGACCGAGCCGCCTCCATTGGATTTTGATTTGCAAAAAGTGGACAATGAGTGCTATGGTGAAATCATTGGCTCTATATCCATCATCAATAATATCGGCGGTACGCCACCTTATGCTTTCGCCTTGAACAATGGCCCATTTTTACCACAAACCCAATTCGATAGCCTGCCAGGGGGCCATTACACGGTATGGATGGAAGATGACCACGGATGCGGCGACAGCGCCCAGATTTACCTCATTGAACCCCAAGCTTTTGAAGTGTATGCCGGGGCCGATGATTCAGTGAGGCTGGGCCACGATGTCACTTTGCACGGCTTGGTTTTGCCCAATTTTGGGGAAACTATCGCCTGGACACCCAACGACTACCTGGATTGCAACGACTGCCTGAACCCCAACCTTCTGCCATTGCAAACTACACTTTATACCCTCACGGCCACGGATCCTTTAACGGGTTGCACCCGCAGCGACGATGTGCTGATAACCGTTGAAGTCGTCCGAAATGTATATATCCCTAATGCCTGGTCGCCCAATACCGACGGTACCAACGATGAGTTTACCATTTTCACCGGCCCGGAAGTCGCCAAAATTTTGGAACTCAAAATCTTCGACCGTTGGGGAGAATTGGTCTTCGAGGGCTACAATTTCCCACCCAACAATTCACTATATGGCTGGGATGGCCGTTTCAGGGACAAAGATTTGAAACCTGCCGTTTTCGTTTATTTTGCCAGAGTAGCGTTCATTGATGGCTTCGAATCCGTGTTTGAAGGTGACGTGACGCTGGTTCGGTAGTTTTTCAAAATGCTTAATAAAAAGCTGTTGGTGCCATTTGTGCCAACAGCTTTTTAGTTTTGCCCTCCTTATTTTTAAAAAATTGCAAGACCAGCCATTTCACAAAATCAACCTTGGAAAGTCGGACGTTCGCCGCAACGACCTGCCCGATGGCAGCATATTATTGACTTCCGCTGCACTTCTGGAAAGTTACCCGCACCGAATGACGGAAAGGCTGGTGCATTGGGCACGCACAAAGCCGGATCAAGTTTTTTTGGCTCAAAAAAACAAAGTAGGCGTATGGCTTAAAATGACCTACTTCGAAGTGTTGGTAGCAGTTGAAAAAATCGCCCAATCCCTGCTCGAACGGGAGATTTCTGCCGAGCGGCCCATCGCCTTTCTGTCGGAAAATAGTCTGGAACATGCGTTGTTGGGCTTGGCTGCCCTGCATGTTGGCCTGCCTTCTTCGGCCATTTCAACGGCCTATTCGCTGCGTTCCACCGATTTCAAAAAACTGCGCTACTGCCTGGAAAAGTTGACGCCGGGGATGGTTTTTGTGCAAAACCTGGAACCATACGCCAATGCCTTGCAGGTAGTGGAAAAAAACATAGAAATAGTCGCCGTAGAAGGCTGGCAAAACTGCAAAGTGATGGAAACCACGCCTTTTGAAAAATTGTTGGAAAATACGCCAAGTCCTGCTGTGGCAAAGGCTTTTTCAACAATCACCCCGGCCACGGTGGCCAAAATCCTTTTCACCTCCGGCTCCACAGGCGAACCCAAGGGCGTCATCAACACACACGGCAACATTACCTCCAATTGGCAGCAAATCACCCAAGCCTATCCTTTCCTCGCCGATGGATTTACCACTATAGACTGGTTGCCCTGGAACCATACTTACGGGGGCAACCACAATTTTGGCGTGACGATGTACAACGGCGGCACCCTGTACATTGACAATGGAAACCCAACTCCTGCGGGCATTTCAACGACGGTTCAAAACCTGGGTGAAATAGCGCCGGATGTCTATTTCAATGTGCCCAGGGGCTTTGAGGAATTGATAAAATTTTTGAAAAATGATCGACCATTGCGCCAGCATTTTTTTAGCAGATTGAAGATGTTGTTCAATGCCGGGGCCAGCCTTTCGCAGCCCGCCTGGGATTCCCTTGAAAAATTATCCATTGAAACGACCGGCAAAAAAGCCTTCATCGGCGTGGGCTTGGGCTGCACGGAATCCAGTCCGGGAGCTTTGTTCAAAATACAAGCAGAAGGCTTTGCAGGTTTGGTGGGCGTACCGGCGGCCGGCATGGTGGTGAAATTGGTGCCAAACGGCGACAAAATGGAAGCACATTTTAAAGGCCCCAACATCTCCCCCGGCTATTGGCGAAGCCTTGAAAAAACAGCGCATGCATTCGACAAAGAAGGTTTTTTTAAAACGGGCGATGCACTTCGTTTTGCCGACACAAACGAACCCAATGCTGGCTTGGTGTACGATGGCAGGGTGGCCGAAGATTTCAAATTGGATTCCGGCACTTGGGTGAATGTGGGCCAACTGCGGGCAATATTAATTGCAGCTTCGGGCGGCTTGGTGCAGGATGCCGTGATTACTGGCTTGGACAAGCCCTATGTAGGAGCAATCATTTTTCCACACATTGATTTTTTGAAAAAACTGACCGGGAAAAGTGACTTGACTGAAATACTGACCGATGAAAAATCGCTGGAAGCATTGTCGCTGGTTTTAGAAAAAATAAACAAGGAAAGCGGCGGCAGCTCCACCAAAATCCACCGTGCTGTTTTTGCCAATTTCAAGCCTTCGATGGACGGTGGCGAGATCACCGATAAAGGCACCATCAACCAGCGGGCCATCCGGGAAAACCACGCCCAAGTGGTTGAAATGCTCTTCAGCAATCCAAAATTGCCTGGTGTTGTCGAGGTGTAATTTTTTCAAAAAAATCACAGCGACACCCCCCTTTTCCAAGGAATGAAATCGTCTTGTCCCAATTTTTCAGCATTCGTCCATTGTTCCCCATTTGCTACCGCAATCATCAGCTCCAACAACTCTTCCCCCTTAGTCTCAATGCTATCTTCTCCGGAAATTATCGTCCCGGCGTTGATGTCAATCACATCCGCCATGCGTTGGGCCAGCACCGTGTTGGTGGACATTTTGATGGTAGGGGCAATGGGGTTGCCAGTTGGCGTGCCGAGGCCAGTCGTAAAAACGATCATGTTAGTGCCCGAAGCGGCCAGCGCAGTGGTGCTTTCCACGTCGTTGCCAGGAGTGCAAAGCAGGTGGAGGCCTGAACGGGTTGCTTGTTCCGTGTAATCCAAAACGTCGCTGATGGGTGAGGTACCGCCCTTTTTGGCAGCGCCTGCCGACTTCATGGCGTCAGTGATCAGGCCGTCTTTGATGTTGCCGGGCGAAGGGTTCATATCAAAACCAGAACCTACCTCCTGCGCCCGTTGCGAGTAGGTGCGCATGAGATAAGCGAATTTTTCAGCAATTACATCATCTGTGCAACGGTTGATGAGTTCCTGTTCCACACCGTTCAATTCCGGGAATTCTGACAGGATGGTTTTGCCGCACAAAGCCACCAATAAATCAGAAGCATAACCCAGGGCCGGATTGGCAGAAATGCCCGAAAAACCATCGGAGCCGCCACATTCCAAGCCCAATGTGAGCTGACTCAAAGGCGCAGGTCGGCGTCCTATTTTATTGGCTTCCATCAGGCCTGCGAAGGTTTGTTTGATGGCATCAGCTATCAACCCCCTTTCCGACTTGCTTTTCTGTTGTTCCAAAATAAAAACTGGTTTATCAAAATTCGGGTCAAAACCATGAAGGGCCTCTTCCAGCAACTGCGCCTGGGCATGTTGGCAGCCGAGGCTCAGCACCGTAGCACCCGCTACATTGGGGTTTAGAATATAGCCTGCAATCAATCGGCAAAGCGCCTCGGAATCCTGGCGGGTGCCGCCGCAGCCACCATCGTGGGTGAGGAATTTGATGCCGTCCACCTGCGGGAAAAGGCGTTTACGTTGAACGGCTTCTTGGGTTTGTAGCAGGTCTTTTTGTAAAATTTCATCTGCTAAAATGCCAGATTGATAACTTTCAATGAGTTGCTCCATGTTGACAGAAAAATCCCGCTCCGAGACGTAGCCCAATTTTTCCAACATGGTTGCCTGCATGACTTTGATGTTCCTGTTTTCACAAAAAACCAATGGCACGACGAGCCAGTAATTTCGGGTGCCAACCTTGCCGTCGGCACGGTGGTAGCCATTGAACGTGCGGCCTGAAAATCGGGTAATATCGGGAGGTACCCATGCCGTATTCCGCTGCCCAACTGCATAATCCGTGGCGGCATGAACCACGTTTTCCCGGCTGATGCGGCAGCCTTTTGGGATGGGGCGGGTGCTTTTCCCAATCGTCACCCCATACATGACAATGGTTTCGCCTTCGGCAAAATCACGTTCGGCGAATTTGTGCTTGGAAGGAATGTTTTCCAGCAACTGAAACTGCTTGTTTTTATAAAATAAAACCTCCCCTGCCTGCAAGTCTTGCAAGGCAACGATGATATTGTCGGACGGGTGGACTTTTAGGACTTTGTTTATCATTTTTAAAATTTAAAATCCAAACAGTTTAGGCAGCCACAAACTCAACATCGGCCAGTAGGTGACCAGCAGCAAGGACAGCAGCATGGCCATATACAATGGCAGCAGTGGCCGGATGACCTTTTGTATCGTCGTGCCAGCCACACTGACACCGACGAACAAAACGGAGCCGACGGGCGGTGTACATAAGCCAATACAGAGGTTCAGCACCATGACAATGCCGAAATGGGTGGGATCCATTCCGAGCCTCGTCACTACGGGCAAAAAGATGGGCGTAAATATCAGCACCGCCGGCGTTATGTCCATGAAAAAGCCTACAAACAGCAACAAGAGGTTGATAATGAACAAGATAACATATTTGTTGTCGCTGATGGACAACAGCAGTCCAGTGATTTCCTGCGGAATATTTTCGTAAGCCATCACCCACGACATGCTCATGGAGGTGGCTACCAGCAACAGCACAATGGCCGTAGTGGAGGCGGCTTGCAGGAAGATTTTGGGCAAATCCTTCAGATCAATTTCTTTATAAAAAAAAGTGAGCAACAGGCAATACAACACAGCAACCGCCGAGGCTTCCGTGGCCGTAAAAACACCCGCCACGATACCCCCGATGACCACCACCAATAGCATCAAACTGGGAAATGCCCCCAAAAAAGCCCGTCCTATTTGTTTCAAATTGCTCCTTTCGCCTGCCGGAAACCGACGATATTTTGACCAAATAGCTGCCGTTAGCATCAACAGCATACCCGTCAAAATACCTGGAATGTAACCTGCCAAAAACAAGGCTGCAATGGACACCCCGCCACTGGCCAGCGAATAAACGATAAGGATATTGCTGGGTGGGATAATCAAACCCGTGGTGGCTGAGGTGACATTGACGGCTGCGGAAAATTGCTTCGAATAGCCTTCTTCCTCCATCGTTTTCCCCAACATGCTGCCCAGTGCCGAGGCAGCCGCTACCGCCGAGCCCGATATGGCCCCAAACAGCATGGCCGCCACAACATTGACATGTGCCAAGCCGCCCGGCATGGCCCCGACCAACGATTTTGCGAATAAAATCAGGCGCTTGGCGATGCCGCCCCGGTTCATGATTTGGCCCGCCAAAACAAAAAAGGGAATCGCCAACAGGGAAAAACTGTCCAGACCCGTAGCCATCCTTTGCGCCACCGTGGTAAATGCGGGAATGGCCGGAATGCTGAGCAACATGGTGCAAATGCTGCTGATGCCAATACTCCAGGCTATTGGTACGCCAATGGCAATCAGAATGAGGAAGGTGAATATGAGGATAAGAATTTCCATTATAGATTTTTAGGAATCCCCTTTTCTTTTTGTCCAATCAATGGATGGATTTGATAAAAAACCACCAGACAACCACTCAGTGGCAACACGGCATATACCCAATACATGGGTATGCGGAGCGCTGCCGATAATTGCCCCAAAACTTGGGTAATGTACATCAGCCGCAAGCCGCCCAAAACCATGACCAAAATGGCAAAAACAGCTACCAGGATATTGATAATCTTCGATAGCCACTTGCTTTGTTCTTCATTTATTTTGGTAAAAATCAAATCAATACTCAAGTGCTGGTGCTGGCCAGATACATAAGCCGCTCCCAAAATCCCAATCCAAATCAAGAGAAAACGGGCGAGTTCCTCCGACCAATCCGCCTGGCTTCCAAGGGCATAGCGGGTAAAAACGCCCCACAGCACATCCAGCACCATCAATCCCAGGAGAATTACCAATATATATCCGAGATATTTATCAAGGTTTTTTTTCATTGAACGGCCTGTATTTGCTGGATGAGTGCATATTTGGCAGGCTGGGTTTGATAGTTTTCCAAGATACTTTTGGTCTTTTCAGCAAACAGCGATTTATCGGGCAAAATAATCTCTACGCCTGCTGCTTTTACAGCTTCAAGGGCTTCCAGTTCAGCCTCCTGCCACAGTTTCCTTTCGTAGTCCTTGGCCTCGTCGGCAGCTGCTTGCAACCAAATGCGCTCTTGTTCCGACAGGCCGTCCCAGGCCACTTTCCCGATCAGCAGGATGTCCGGCACGCCGGTATGCTCGTTGAGGGTGTAGTATTTACAAATCTCATAGTGGCGGGAAGTATAAAAACTGGGCGGGTTATTTTCTGCGCCATCCACGATGCCCTGCTGGAGTGCGGTATAAATTTCACCATAAGAAATGGGCGTCGGCGCAGCGCCCAAGGCCCGTACCAACTGCATGGCCGTCACGCTTTCCTGTACCCTTATTTTTTTGTTGATTAAATCGTCAGGCGTTCGGATGGGCGTTTTACAGTAAAAAGAACGTTGCCCCGCATCAAAATAGGTCAGGCCCCGCAGCCAGTATTTTTCGCCTTGCAACAGCAGTTGTTTTCCCACTTCGCCGTCCAATGTTTTGTTCAAATGCGCCTTATCACGGAAAATATAAGGGATACTCAACACCTCATAATTGGGGGCAAAATTTTCCATCACGGCACCGGAAACCTTGGTCATGGCCACGCTGCCGATTTGAAGGAGTTCGAGCAATTGGCGCTCGCTGCCGAGTTGTTGGTTAGGATAAATCTGTAAGCGTAGCTTGCCATTTGACTTCGCCGCCACCTGTTGTGCCATGAATTCGATGCCACGGTGGACGGGGTGCTTCACGTCCAGTCCATGTGCCAGTTTCAGCGTTTTGGTGCCGGATAAGCTGGTGCAGGCCATCCAAGTGCAGCAAAAAAGCAGCAATGCCAAAACGCTTGTTTTCATTGGCCTTTTTTTCTGATTTTTGAAATGGTGGCCAATGTTTCCCGCACCCGTTTTTCCAAATCATTAAAACCGCTGTTTTTCAGCTTGTCGGGTGCAATCAACTGTGAACCCAAACCCACACAGGTCACGCCCGCATCGAACCAGGCTTTGAGGTTTTCTTCTTGGGGTGTGACGCCGCCGGTCGGCATGATGCTCGTCCAGGGTTGGGGCGCTTTGATATTTTTTACAAAATCAGGCCCATAGGTGCCGCCTGGAAACAGTTTGACGATTTCGCAGCCGAGTTCTTCCGCACGGGCTATCTCAGAAAGGGAGCCGCAGCCCGCCGACCATAAGACTTTCCTTCGGTTGCAGACCAGGGCCACATCTTCCCGCAAGACGGGTGTCACCACAAAATTGGCCCCCAACTGCATGTACAAACTGGCCGTACCCGCATCGGTCACAGAGCCTACGCCCATCATCATTTCGGGCAGTTCTTTTTCACAAAATTTGTTCAATGCGGCAAATGCCTCGTGGGCAAAATCGCCCCGGTTGGTGAACTCCAACAGCCTGGCACCGCCACCGTAACAAGCGGCGAGGATGTTTTTTCCCAATTCAATATCCGCATGGTAAAAGAGCGGCACCATGCCTTGCTCGGCCATTTTTTGTGCGACTGCTATTCTGGTGAAACGTGCCATTTCAATGATGATTTTAAAAAAACAATCCCTTATTTTCTTTGCCTATGGCTACCTCGAAGAATCTGGACAAGCGCTGCAAAAGTTATAGGTGCTGCTAAAAGTGCCCTTTTGACAGCCCACTTGATGTAGCAGTTTGTCTGCGGCAATGACAAAACTGCGGGGGATTTTTTACCTGCTTACCCGCCCAGAGGCATCCCCGCCCAGGAGGGTTTCCACCTCTTTCACGGTCACCAAATTGGCATCGCCATAGATGGTGTGTTTTAGGCTTGAGGCTGCCACGGCAAAGTCCAATGCTTTTTGGTCATTGTCGGGCCAAGTTAAAAAACCATAAATCAGCCCGGCCATGAAACTGTCGCCGCCCCCTACCCTGTCCACGATGTGGGTGATTTGGTAGGTGGGTGCTTCGTACATGTTCTGGCCGTCGTACAGCACGCCCGACCAGGTATTGTGCGAGGCGTTGATGCTGCCACGCAAAGTAGTAATAACTTTTTTTGCCTTGGGAAAACGCTGCATCAGTTGTTTCATCACCGACAAATAGGCTTGGGCATTTACGGTATCGCCCTGTGTCACGTCCACCTGTTCGGGGCGCAGGCCAAAGTGCTTATCGGCATCTTCTTCGTTGCCCAGGATGATATCGCAGCCTTCCACCAGAGCGGGCATGACCTCGCTTGGTTTTTTACCGTATTGCCAGAGGTTTTTGCGGTAATTCAAATCGCAGGAGACGGTGACGCCCATGCGGTTTGCCATTTGGATGGCCTCCCAACAGGCTTCGGCAGCGCCCTGTGAAATGGCGGGCGTGATGCCCGTCCAGTGAAACCATTGCGCATCCTGAAAGACCTTTTCCCAATCCACCATGCCCGCCCGGATGCTGGCCATGCCGCTGTGCGAGCGGTCGTAAATGACCTTGCTTCCACGGCTTACGGCGCCCATTTCCAAAAAATAGATGCCCAGGCGCTCCCCGCCCTGGATGATGTGGCGGGTGCCCACGTTCCGTTTACGCATTTCCATCAAGGCACATTCGCCGAGGTCGTTGTCCGGCAGGCGGGTGACGAATTCTGTCGGCAAACCAAAATTGGATAGGGAAACCGCCACATTGCTCTCGCCCCCGCCATACATCACTTCGAATTGGCTGGCCTGCGAAAAGCGCAGATAGCCTTGCGGTGCAAGGCGGAGCATGATTTCTCCGAAGGTGACGATGTTTTTCATGGATGTTATAATTGCCTGATTCTGATGTAATAATTTTTAACTGGCAAATTTTTGCGGTTGGTCTGGGGTGACACCTTAATAATGACCACCAAATTTTTTCCGATTTGCAAAAGATGGATGGGGTGGCCATTTTAACCTACATTGTATAATTAGTCCCCAATTTGTTCCGGTATAGAGGTGATATCTTTTTGCCAATTCCGAATGTCAATTTTAAGCAAAATTTTGAATGGCAAAAAGGTGTCGTCTCAAGAGTGGCCGTTTTTGAGATAACACCTTTTTGCCATTCAACAGCCTGCTAAAACTTAAAATTTATAACAGGCAAAAAGATGTCACCTCCATACCTTTCATCTACAATGACTTTCATGATTCCAAAAGAATTTCAGAGGAAATCATATCTGCTGCATATTCCAGCGCTGCCTTCACTTGATCGGAGTTTAAATGCGGATAGGCTTGCAAAATATCTTCTATGGTAAAACCGCTGGCAATTTTTCGGACGATTAAATCAACTGTAATCCTTGTGCCTTTTATAGTAGGTTTGCCCAGCATTATCTTGGGATTTCTGACGATGATATTTTCGTAGGTCATTGGATTGATTTTGTTCCAAATTTATCAATAATTAAACATTCTGATAATTTCCATCCTTAGAGCATGTTTGGGATTTGGTGCTTGAGGCAAAAACGAGCTATTTTTCGTCAGTTTTTTGCCTTTTTGAAGGAGCATAGTGGGTCTACGCAACTGAAAAAAGGTGAAAAAATGGCGGGAAAGAGCCGCTTTTTGACCAAGTGACCAAATCCCAAACATGCTCTTAATCCTGGCCAAAATCTGTTTCGGTTAGAATATTTCACTATCAAAACCAAAATACTTCCTGGCATTCCCATAGCAAATATCCTCCACCATACCGCCCAGCCATCTCGTATCGTTTGGCAGTTCGCCCCGGTGGACGTCACGGCCTATCAAATTGCAGAGTATCCGCCGGAAATACTCATGGCGGGGGAAAGATAGAAAACTCCTGCTATCGGTCAGCATACCTACAAAGCAACCCAAGAGGCCCATGTTCGACAGGGTGTTCAACTGTTTTTCCATGCCGTCTTTTTGGTCGAGGAACCACCAGGCCGAGCCATATTGTACCTTGCCCCGCACGGGCTTCCGATCGCTATCGGAATTGAAATTGCCCGCCATCGTTGCCATTACTTCATTGTCCTTTGGGTTCAAATTGTAAAGGATGGTTTTAGCCAAAATACCTTGGGAATCAAGGCGGTTGAGAAATTTTGACAAGGCCTCCGCCTGGTTCCAATCGCCGATGCTGTCGAAACCCATGTCGGGGCCGAGCAAGTTGAGCAGGCGGCTGTTGTTGTTGCGCAAGGCACCCAGGTGAAACTGCTGCACCCAACCTTTTTCCGAATACATGGCGCACAGATGGTACAGCAATGCGGACTTGTATTTCCGTCCCTCGTCCGCAGCGACGGGGATTCCGGACAGGCGTTTTGTCAAAATAGTGTTCACCTCTTTTTCCGTAAAATCATCGGAATAGAGCTGCTCCAGCCCATGATCTGACAGCTTGCAGCCATGTTGATTGAAATATTCCAGCCTGATTTGCAGGGCTTGCAACAAGGTTTCAAAAGAATGAATGTCCACGTCTGCCGAGGCTCCCAGTTGCTGTATGTATTCAGGGAAATTTTCTTTTTCCAATAAAATGGCCCGGTCGGGGCGGAAGGTCGGGAGCATCTTGAATCCTGCACCAGCTTGAGTTAACTGGCGGTGGTACTGTAAATCATCGGTGGGATCATCGGTGGTGCAGAGTACCTCCACTTTCATTTTCCGCAACAGGTATTGAGTGCTAAATTCCCTGTTTTCCAACGCCGCTTTTGTTTCATCATAAATGCGCTCAGCCGTGTCGGGTTTTAATAAATCCTGGATGCCAAAATAGCGCCTCAGTTCCAGATGAGTCCAATGGAACAAGGGATTGCGGATGGTCAGCGGCACGGTCTCGGCCCATTTTAGAAATTTCTCGGCATCTGTGGCACTGCCCGTGATGAATCGCTCAGGTACACCCGCCGTGCGCATCGCCCGCCATTTGTAATGGTCGCCGGAGAGCCAGGCTGCTGTGATATTTTCAAAATGGGAATCCCCGGCTATCTCCTTGGGTGACAGGTGGTTGTGGTAATCAATGATGGGCTGGTGGGCTGCGTGTTCGTGGAAGAGGATTTCTGCCGTGCGGTTTTCCAGCAGGAAGTTTTCATTGAGAAAAGGTTTTATGATTGTGAAATCCTGTGCCATGTGTTTGCTTTTGTTAATCCCCCCCCGGCCCCTCTTGGAAAGGAGAGTGTTAATAATAAACCGCATCTTCCACCTTCGGTAGTTTCAATTCGTTGGCGCCTGGATTGAAGCCGTCCATAGAGGGCAGCTTGGCGGATTTGATGACAAAATCCTTCGTCTCTTTGATAGTTTTTACATCTTCCTCGTTGTCGCAGTTTTCGATTTCCTTGGTGAAGATGATTTTCCCGGTGGAGAGGTTGTAGTCCACATTTACAAAATATTCGCAAGGGGCACCTGAATGTGAGGTGGCTCCAATCAACTGCCAATCGCCATTTTGGAACCTGAAACGGTGCGTGTAAGTCCACTTGCTGCGGCTGCCGCCGAAATGGGTAATGACCAAACTGCCGTTTTCAACTTTTGCGTCCTGAAAAGGATCGCCCATCACGCCGCCGCTCTGGCTGGCCATTACCGCCCCAGTGGATTTGTGCCACAATTCCCAAGTTCCATTTGTTTGTTTAAAAATATGGATTTCCCGTTCGGTGCCTATTTCACCTTCCTTGCCCGTATCATAGATCAGGGCCATTTCGTCCACGCCATCCTTGTCAAGGTCGCCTGTGGCCTCGCCGAGTTTCGTAAAACCAACGGGAGAAGCTATGGTATCGGCTGCCACGGTTTGCTCTACTGGGGTAGAATTAGTAGCTGCCTCACCGTTTTCTTGGGAGTTGGTGCCTGGATCCGTACAGGCAGCCAAAAGGGCAAATGCAATGAGAAAGAATAAGTTTTTCATGTTGATTTGTTTTGTTTTTATCACTTTGCAATGAGATACTGTTTCAGCTTGGTTTTTCAAAGTCCCAACGCAGCAAATGTAAACAAGCATGGGGAATTGCAGCTTGCCTTAAGAGCTTGTTTGCGATTTGGTCACTTGGCCAAAAAACGGCTCTTTTTCGCCATTTTTCAGCTTTTTTCAGTGGCGTAGACCCACTCCCGATGTACCGGGACAAGTTATGCGTCTTCAAAAACCTATAAAACTGACAAAAAATAGCTCGTTTTTGTCTCAAGCACCAAATCACAAACAAGCTCTAATGTTCAATGGCAATTATAAGATTGATATGAAATAACAAGTAACCGCCTTGTACGATTGCTCTGAATTTGGAGGTGTCGCTTTAAACCGGGAGCATCGCTTCAATATCTTTAAAGATAGACGCTTTTGGAATTGATGGACGAATGTGCCTGCTACGAATTTTAATACGCTTATCAATAAAGGGGAATGAGCCACAATTTTTAACAAGACAAAAAATGCCATGTATTTCAAAATGAATTGGAACAAGTAATAAATGCTACAGCAAAATATTCAATTCACCATTGGCAGCCTGATTTCAAATCTGCTCCCTTTACCCTTCGTACTTTCTACCTTTATTTCGCCTATTTGCATATCAATGATTTGTTTCACGATGGAGAGGCCCAGGCCCGTGCCCATTTCACCAGCAGTGCCGTGTTGGCTTTTTACCATGAACTTGTTGAAAAGCGTCTGCTGCACTTCTTCCGAAATACCCATGCCATTGTCTTCCACATAAAGCACTACCTCCTGGCCATCGCCCTGACAGCCAACTTTGACTTCGCCATTAGGATAGGTAAATTTCAAGGCGTTGGTAATGAGGTTGTCCATGGCCCTTACCATCCATTTGGCATCCACGTTTACCTGCCATTTATCCAAGTCTGACGACCGCTCGAACAACATTGCTATATTTTTTTCATTTGCCCTGTTTTTATGGGGAGCAATAGCTTCTTCCAAAATGGGAGCGATAGCAGTCTTTTTCAGCTTGAAATTGAGATCGTTGTCCAGGTTCAACATCCCGGTCATATCATCCAGTATATCGGTGGCATGGCTACTGGATTGGCTGATATAATCCAGGTACTTGAGCAGCGTACCAGGATCCAGATCTTCGTATTTTTCGCTGAGAAGGCCGGATATCATCTTGACAGTTTCGAGCGGGTTCCGCAGGTCGTGAGAAACGATTTTGAGCAAAACATCCTTGGTTAGGTTGAGCCGTTCCAGTCGGCGGTTTGCCTCTTTTAGTTCCTGGTTGATAGCCTCCAATGCCATTTGCGAATGCCTAAGCCGGTCTTCGGATTCTTTCAATTCACTGATGTCGGTCAATATGGTGCGAGTAAAATTCATTTTGCTTTCGTTCTCGCTTTTTATGGAGGCATTGAGCAGGCAGTGCAAGATGGTACCGTCTTTTCGGACTAATTCCAGGTGGAGATCACTAATAGCGTTCAGTGCCAAAACTTTTGGAAAGTTCTCATCAAAAGTCTTTTGGCTGGTGGTCGTAATAAATTTCTTTATAGGCTTTCCCAACATTTCCTCCCGGGTATAGCCCAGCCATTTCAGTTCAGTATCGTTGATGCGGATAATATTGCCATTAGCATCGAGGGAGTGGTAGCCATTCGGGGCGTTGTTGTACAAATCCTCATATTCTGCCTTCAGGTTTTGCAGTTCCAGTATCGCATTTTTTCGTTCAGAAATATCTTTTACAAAACCTACCAACAATTGTCCATCCTCCCCATCCTGCATCAACATCATGGAGCTTTGGTACCATTTGTTTTCACCCAACCTTGTTTTTAGTGGATAATCTATGGTAAGAGGTCCCTTGCCAAAAGAATCTTCAATTGCCTTTATAAAATACTCCCTCTGATCGGCATTAAGGTGTTGGTACATTATACCCGGATTGTCGTAGATTTCCTGTACCGAGTAACCCCGTGAGACGATGCCGGGACTGACGTATTTAAAATCCATGGAAGGGTATTCCATAATGTAAAACACCTCGTCCAGGCGTTCGATCAACTGTAACAAAAAGTGGTCTTTCTTCATCAAATTGGTTTTTCAAAAAATTCGCACAAATAATGTTTAGGGATCACTTTTGGGTTGAAATCAGCGTCAAAAAAAATCAGTTAACCCGTCAACAATAAAGCACAACCAACGAAGACTCCAAATTCACAATAAATCTACACAAATTTTCAAACGGCAATGCATCCTGCATGATGCAATTAAAATTTCATACTCAGTTTTTGGGCTTTTGAAAAGCTTTCCTTCGTCCCATCCTCAATTCAAATGCCGCTCAGAGATGGTGCGGTGCGACACCAACTGCCACTGCTTTTTGCGCAAGGCAAATACCCGGAGATACCACAGTTCGTAGTTGGCAGGTCGGCCAGTGTTTTCACGGCTCACCGTCAGCTTTCCATGTACGATGGCCACATGTTGGTGCAGTTCCGTGGTCAGCGAATCGTGGGTACGGGAAAGGTAGCGGGCAGCCGGGTCGGCCACTGTTTTCAACCAGGAGTTCTTGTCGTCCACGACGCCCGTGCCGTGCGTAAAAATAAAATCATCGGCATACCATCGCTGTAGTTGCGGCAGGTCTTTTTGCACCACAGCGTCGTCTATCCGGCGGTTCAGTGCTTCGACGATGGCAGACTTCCCGGTCTGTGAATACAGGTACAAGGTGGCAAAACATAATATGAAAGCCAGGAGATGTTTTTTCATGTGAGTGGTGTTATTTGAAAAGAAATTTGATACTGAAATAATTGACTGACGAAGGTTGCGGCCCGGACAAAAGTGACACCTCAAAAGGGCCACAATGATCAAGCATTTACGAAAGGTTTTGACGGCCCTTTTGAGATGTCACCTTTGTCCTACTTTCAGTTAAAACCTTCCACTATTGTTTTTCACAAATGCGATAGCCTTTCACAAATATAGCCCTGAAATATAAAACAGCCCCGCTTGGCTATACTGCAAGCAAATTGCAATTTCATACGAACCTTCTCTTTATATACTTATAGTTGAACGCATTTGAAGTTGATAGCAGAATTTTTCGTCACGATAGGAATAGGGAGGAAGGGTTATCAAACCCCGGTGTCCTGTGACGTCGGGGTTTGATACCCCCCCTCCTCCCGATTCCTATCGGGACAAAGGGTGTAGCAAACTTGCGCATCCCAAATATCAATTTCAAAAGTGACTATCTTTAACACTATACTTTACATTAATAGGTTTTGTGCAAATCAAATTTCGCCCCTCCTCGCCGCCTTCGGCGGCTCGTCGGGGGAGGGGGATTTTGGGGGCTAAGCCCCCAAGCTCCCATTTGCACAAAACCTATTAGCGCCAAGAATTACTTCCCGCATATCGCCGCTGTCTGAGAATTGCAATGCCAAGATGCGCTCCCAATCATTACTCAATGCACCTTTTCCGATACAGGTATGGCAATTTCCATCAGTGCCATTTCCATTCGATTTAATTCTGCAGACATATCCTCCATCATAGAATTGGCTTCCTTTTTTACGTTGGCGGCCAATTTCCTATAATATTCAATTCCCGACAGCAAATTAGCCTGAAAGGTGCGCAAATAGCGGGCTTGTTGCACATTGGCAGTATCTATGATTTTGCCTGATTCTGTTTTAAGATAATCCACATATAGCGCCAATTCATTTACGAACATATTGGGGCGTCGCACTGAATTCAGGACATTAATTCGCCCATATATATGGTCAATCATCTGTTTCAACGAAAATATGCCCGAAAAATAAGCCAGGTTTGGCCCGGGACAGATAGCCACGGCGGTGAGTTTGTGCGAAAGTGGCAGCCCTTCCTTTAACAGCGCCGAAGCGCCAAGCCCTTCGCAAAGGCAGTCCTTTGCCACAATATTTTCGTATGCTGTTTCATATAAATCAGTGGGGAGGTTCTTTTCTTTTAATTGCTTTATTTTCAATTCCTGATATTGGCGGGAAGCGGTGCAAATAGGCACTTCCGTAAACTCGGTATTCGACGAAAGGATTTTTTTGTAGCAAGGACTGCCGGGCCTTCCCTTGGCGATGCGGGCCATGCGTTGTTCATCCGAAGAGCTTTTCCTGAAACTGTTGAAAGGTATGCCCAGCGGGGAAATATTGCTCAAAAAATAATCCTCCTTTTTGGCAGTGGCCAATTGCTGCAAGGTTTCCTCATCCACCTCCGTTGCCTCTGGCACCAAAAGAAACGGGCTTCCCCAACCCGTGCTGTCCGTTTGGTAATAGTCCAGCAGAAAGTCATTTTCATGGGCTGTGCCGATGCCACCCTGCACGGTGACCCGGATTTCGGGCGGGGAAGTAAAAGCATTCAGCCCTTTGGCCGACAGCGCCTGGTTGTATATTCCCAACAATTCCGAAGCGAGCGCCGTCCGGTTGTTTTTGAATTCTTCGAGAATGGGGCCGAGTAGCAGGCCATCGGTGGCAAAAGCGTGTCCGCCACAATTCAAGCCCGATTCAATCCTGTATTCGGAGACCCACAAGCCCTTTTTGGCCAAAAACTTACCCTGCGTGACGGCAGAACGGTAGTCGCTGACTTTGAGGATGATTTTCTTTTTTATTTCGCCATTTATATCCGGCAAAAAATCAGGAAAGGTTTCGATATAGGCATATAAGCGGGGATTGAAACCTGCGGAAAATATCATCGAACCATTCAGTTCACTCATGGCAAACCCCCTGAGCGCTGCATGTCCATCGGCATATTCCGTGGGCAAGGGCGATCCGTCTTTTGAATAGTTTACCTTGTCCAGTTTCGACATGATATTGACATCAATGGAGCCAGCGACAATCAAGCTGCGCAATTGTTTTTGCAGCAATCCTTTCTCCCTTCCCTCCTCCATTTCCATCATTGCCACGAATATCTTTTTTGCGGGGGAATCGTCGGGCAACAAGTCGAAATATTTCACAATTTCCGACCCCGGTTCAAAAGGAAGCTGCCGCAATTCCTCGGTTTGCTGCTGCACGATGCGCTGCACAAGGTTCAGGTAAGCGGTGATGCGCCTCGCCCGTGCATCCTCCTCGCCATCCTTGATGGGCAGGTATTCTTCGCCAGCTTTCTGGCAATGAAATTTCCGCATCCGTTCTATCAATTCATCTTCCACGATGGAAATGACAGAAGAAATGCCGAAACGGGCGACCTTAATCGGTGTATCTATGGTAAAAGCAAGCCCCATGACCGGGATATGGAACTTGTGCGATAATGTATTGCGCATAGGTTTATTAATATGTGATGTCAATGAGCTAATATTGAATGATAAAAAAATTGCGGCTGCATCGGCATTGATAATGTTGGTGATTTTCAAAACCAGGGCAGCCCCTACAGCGGTAAAAATATGGCCGCCCCTAATAAGCGGAAGATGATAAAAGTCATTAAGGGCAACCTTTGCAGTCTTTCATCAAGAGAGTTCGCCTGGAAATGAGCCTTCCCGGCTTTGCAGTTTGCCTGCGGCAACGACAAGGGGACGTGCCTACCGACTGCATACTGCCCGAAGAACGGCACTTCCCTTGTCATCCCGTAAGGGAACTGCGGTGTCAGGCAGGAAGAAGGGAAACACGCCTGTCAGCAACAGGCTGGTACCCGCTTCAAGCTAAAGACAGGGAATCAGCGGGGATAGCCGTCAAATAGGATGACCCTTTGGGAATGGATTTTTGGTAGCTACTTGCAAGCATCATCAATCAAACAACGGCATCCGTTTCAATTTACGCTTGATTTCCGGCAGCAGCTTCAGGCAATTGAATTGGCGGGCGTAGGTCTCCGTATCATCAATGATCGGGGCGATATTGACTTTTGCAAAGCGGTACAACTTTTCCCTCACCTCAGCCGTCAAGGTTTCCTTTCCTTCATCATTGAAGGCATTCAATACCTTTTCTCGATAAGACGAGGACAACATCCGGCCCAGCATATCATAACCCAAATACATGGTGTAAATGTCTGTGTCGTTCAGTTTGATGGTTTTATTAGCCTCCAATGTCAACAGCCTTTCAGCCAGAGAGTCAGCATCCTGGAAGAGATTGGGGTTGATGTCCAACAGCACCGCCAATACATCCCCTGGCATTTCAAATTGCAGCAAATCCAAGGTCTTGACAACCCAACGGTTCATCAACAACCTTCCTTCTTCAAATTTCATCGGATGGAGCTTCCGTATCGCTTTTACTTTCATGGCTTAAGTATTAATTATAGTTATCATGCCACAGCGAAATTAGGGATTAATTTGTTGCACGTTCATCAAATCTTCAAGATTTTGTGACCGTAGGTTCTGTACTATTATCCCACCTCAAAATAATCATTATCAATCCTTTTCAAATCATACGTGGCGGAAGTTGATACCCCAAGTCCATAATCAATTATATAATTAGCAAGTTGGTAGCCATCTATCAGAATGACCCGCTTGGAAATGGACTTGACATACTCCGTTGTCTCAAATCTTCCACAACCAGCCTACAAAGCTATAAACTTATCCCGTGAAAAACCCTACCGTTCGAGCAAGTGTTTAGCGAAACGGCACTTGCAAGCCATTACTACAAATCCGTAAGTGCCGCCTCGCTAAACACTTGCTCGAACCATTGCTCTTTTCGCTGCTATTCAGTATCTGCTGGGTTGGCAAGGTGGAACACTTGCGCCAACAGGGATTGCAAGACCTGTCCCGATTAATTGGGACCGCATAGCGTTCGCTTCCAAGTCATACTTGCACTATACTTGAAAGAGCTAGTGCTGTTGGGGAGAAACATACTTGGAACAGCGAGAGACTTTCGACAAATAGATGGCAATATGTAAATATTTGTTCACTTCAGTTTTTCACCCTTTTTCCAAACCAATCTTTCCCAACATATTCAAATCTTGGTTTGATTAATTTTTTATACATCTCTAGCTGCTCTTTGTAGTTTTTATCTGATTTTTGTAGTACCCTGAGAGAATTTTCAGTAATAATAAAATAACCAGATGGCGTTCCAATAATTCCTCTTATTTCAAGATTACTTCCACTTACGTAATCAACTAAAAGATTGACATGAAATTGGTCATCAATTATTTCTAACCCTTTTTCATCAAAATTCCAAGTGAATTGACAATCTGTATTTATTAAAAAATTATTCTCTTTAATCATTCCAACTATGCATCCATTTTCATCGTAAAATGTTGAAGAAACGGTTAAAAATCCTTCATCATTAATATAAAGTGATAAAGAGGAGCCATATTCTATTTCTGGAGTATCATAGGTCAAAACATGGATTCCCTTAAACCCTTCTGGAACTTTGGGCTGCCCAGGATTTCCATTTCTTATGATATCATAGCTATAGGAACTTCCTTTCATCCCTCCTATGTCTAAGTAAACAGCACTATCCTGAAAAACAGTTGGAGGAAGAATAATTCCTCTTATGTTTTTATCCTGTTCGCATTTCCAGTAATTTTTGTTTGATTCTTTTTCTTCTATATCACAAGTTAGAATAAACAACATATTTGGGTTCAATTTCCCAAGTTTAGAGTAAGTTGGTTCAAGCTTAGAAACCGATGTTAATTGGATATTACTTGTAGGGATTGCCCAACACACATGAGTACGCCCCTCATCAAGGCCGCCATTGGCAATTCCTATTACTTTGTTGTCATACATAATAGGTGCCCCAGAACATCCCGGAGTTATTTCTAATTGCAAATTCAAAACATAATTATTGATATTTGGGCTTCCCCTTTGTTTCAAACTTTCTTCAACGTCAGACTTTACAAATTTTTTTAGCATAGCACTAGGAGTCTCCCGAATCCTTGCGTCTTTGGTGTCAATATTTAGTTCAACACCATAGGGATAAGCAAACATCGAAACTTTCTTATTGGCAAGCGTTGATACGTTGAGGTTTGAAAATTCCAATCCAGAGCTAAAATTTGAAACAATCTCGCTTGAAGTGAGCAATGCAATATCATTATCAATATCCGCTTTCAAAATTTTTAACGAGTAATAATCTGTTCCAGAATTATCTTCTGCGCTGATTGAAGAACATCCGCATACAGCATGAAGTGCTGTAACAATGCCAACCACTCGACCATTCTCCTTGTAAACGAATCCAGTTGCAAAGTTTGTCGTTGCTCCCTTGCTATTATAAGAACAATTTGAAGATTTTATTTTAAGAACTTGCCCGCTTTGTGAAAAAAGGTTTATGAAAAAAAAACAGGCAATAAATATATGGGTCACTTTTGACATTTGCATAAGAGGTTAATTTTATATTCAATTGAATCAAGGTTAATTTCTTTTTTTGATAGAACCTCTTCAATTTCTGGATTTTCGATTTCATTTAAGGCACAAAGTAATTCAATTTTTTTTAGATTACATAAATCCCTTTTCTCACAATTTTCTTGAGAAATCCCGTGTAAAACAGTTGCGGATTTTGGTATTTCGTCCGCCATTAAAACTTTCGTATCATCTTCAAGTTTCAAATTTGCATTCTCAGCAGTAGTCTGTCCGAACATTTCACCTCGTCCAGTGATATCGTAATTTTTGGCAAGCAACCCTAAAAAGGAGCCAGCCACCATACCCAACACCACCCACATTATTGGAAATGGGCTTATATTTTTATTTGTAAGGTTACTACCTTCACTAGTATTTAAATTTTCATCTTTTTGATAACCAGTCAAAATTGAAAGTAATCCAACGACAACTGTAAGCAATGGGATAAGAATTTGCAGTAGAATTGGAGATTCACTTAACCCTAAAAATATGCCTATTCCTAAACCTGTAAAAAAAAGTCCAATGTAGTTTTTCAAATTAAATTCGTTTTTTTTAATTACAATGATATCTATCCTTTTACTTTTGCTACACCCGTATGCACCAATTTTTTCCGTTCTCTCACAGCCTGTCCACCTCGCCCCAATAATAACACGCCCTTCAACTATCCAAGCCCAGCCCTACCGTTATTATCCAAAAATTCATTTTACAAAAACGGGATGAATCTGGGAGCCACCGATTGGGTGAGTATCATCGCTGCAAGGCATGTACTTATCGTTGATGGGCTTATAAGCATAGTGGCAAAGAACTGACTTGTCGGCGATGAGATTTGCCTCTGCAACGATAGGAAGTGTCCTGCGGCGCAAAGCTACTCCCCTTTTGCAAGGCGTCACCTTTTTGCTGTATTGTAGAACTAAATGGGCTGATAGCGGCTTTCATTTAAATTGGTCATATAGTAAGGCACAAGGTAATGTTGGGTAATGAATCCGCAAAACATTTTATGCGAAAAGAATCTGTGGATGGTATTAAAGTTTTGTACAAGACTGTCCTCGTCAAGCCCCTGCTCGAACAGTTCTGAGGGACTCCTTCTCTCAATCAAACGCCTTTTCCCGCTACTGCCGGGTCGTCTATCAGGCTGTTGCCGACCTTGATATAGCGGCTGAGGTTGATGAGCTTGTGGCCCGGTTTGACTGAGCGCAGCCAGAGCGAGGGACGAGCAATTTCGATGACCTCCTCGTTGATCCCCACACCGTAGATGTTCTTTTCGAGGATGCTTTTATCGACGCTGAACAGGATAGCCTCGGCGAAGAAATGCTTGCGTAGTTGGGTCACGTAGCCATGCTCCCGTATCTGGAAGTCGAAGGCTTCGTTGAGAAAGGCGCCACTGCCATAGGCCGGATCGCATATTTTCAGGACGACGCACATTTTGCTCCAAATCAAATTTCATCCCCACCCTAACCTTTCCTACAACCCCAGCATCCAAAAATATCAGCCGACCACCTGCTCAGAACGCACCCGACACTAAAAACAGCGGCAGCGAATACACCAATCCTTGTCATGGATACACAGATTAATAATGCCACACAAAGAATTTTGGGAACGGTTGTCGGCTTGGCGCCTCCCGACGCAGTTTTGCCAGGCCCGACACGGGTTTTAGAGCGTATGAATGCAATATTTTTACCATGCATGAAATATTATTACCATTCAACGGAGTTTTTTTAGCTGCCGCATCAAAAAAATCGGCTCCGCCCGATTCGGTGTTGATAGTGATTGGGAAACTTGGACTTGCGCTCTCACTTTTACCAAAAACGTAGGAGCCGAAGGGATTAACAACTGATTGGCATGTACTTTGTATGCAAATATATTGATATGTAATTTTTTTCACACGGCGCTTGCCAGGAATAAAAAGCCCCAAATAGTTGCCCCCCATAGCAGCTTCGCTCTTTTACTTTGCTGCGCACCCGCCTCAAAACCATTTTCTCCCGATGGAAAAGCGATTATCAAAAAAATCCGATGCCTACAATTCCCTTTGCAATGTGGCGGATGAATATCCGGATGCCGTGAACAGCATCCCTAAATTGCAGATGGCTTTTACCTCGTTTAAGATGATAGTGCAGGAACTGGTCGGCATCCATGTTCCCGATGTCGCCGAAGGGCTTGGTGCTGCGAACTCTAAAAATGTGCTGTATTCGGAGGTGACGGGGATGCTGGAAATTGAACTGAACGGCTTGCTTGCCTATGCCTCCCTCTCCAATGATGTGGACTTGGAGGGCCGACTTCCCAGCAGCTATAGTGCCCTGACGGCTGGCACTGGACAGACCCAAATTGGCCGTTTTGACAGGGTTCATGCGGAAGCTAAGGTTTTGGGCGATGCGCTCAACGACTTTGGGGTGGAGACGGCCATCATGCTGTCTCTGGATGAAAAATTGCCCATTTTGCGCAAAAAACTGACGGCTTATCGGGATGCTATTGACGACCGTATCCTGCTGCGGGAGGATAAGGCTGGCACTTTCCAAAAGGCCGATGCTTTCCTGTACGATGTGCTGGACCGCCTGGTGAAGACGAGGGTGAAAGCCTTCCCAACTTTTACGTCTGCTTATTTCCGTGCCCGCAAACTGCGGGGGCTTTCTTCAAATAGCAAATCCGCCAATACGGACCCCGTTCCCAACGAGGTGGCAAACCTGAACGGCAAAAACATCGAAATGCCCATGCCTGTGGAATTGAATATTCAAATGGAACAGGTTGGTACCAACGGGGTTGGTGCGTGATGCGTAGGGGCGACTCTTGCGGTCGCCCCTGTTATGTGTGGCGGGAACGACCGCCGGGGTTCAGAGGGAGGCGACCACCGGGCATACCAGGGGCGACCGCAAGGGTCGCCCCTACGGGTAAAATTTGTCGTTTTCCCAATTTTCTGGATTGGTAATAATGTAATTTGAAATCTTGTCGAACGATACCATATCCCGTATGATATGTTCATGAAACCCACGTTGCCATACCTTGCCAAGATATTCGTTGGGTTCGTTTTGTCGCATAAATTCAAAACATTGGGTGGAAACAATGGAACAATACGCACCAACCACCTGACCCAACGTAGGCTTATTCGCCCATTGCAATTTAGGGTTCGACAAATCAACCTCCTCTTCAACGGATTGAATTATAAATATCCCGTGCATGTGGTTTGGCATAATTTGGAATGCCCCCAATTCAAGATGTTTCCAACGTTCAGGCAATTTTTCCCATTCATCGTAGGCGATTTGCCCAAATTCATTCAAGTACATTTCCTTTTCATGGATTTCACCAAACAAACAGCGCCTGCCTTGTGCGCAAATGGTGACGAAATAGGCACCTGCTTGGCTGTAATCGTATCCCCGCAATCGGACGCTGCGGCGATGGTGGATGCGTGGATCGTATTTTCTCATAGTGGTTGGGGCGGTCGCCCTGTTTTTGATTGGCGTAGGGGCGACCCTTGCGGTCGCCCCGTTATTAATTGGCATTGGCGTTGAGTCCAATTAATTCATTTTTCAAAAAGACCTTTTGAGCAATTGAATATGCAATATAAATCTCTACCCAAACGCCCCATAATACCCCGCCCCCCACAGCGCCGTTTTTTGGTTCAATATCAGAGTAACCGGCACGGATTCCACGAGCGGGTGCATCCGGCCCACGCTGAAGAAGTGTTCATTGAAAATGGCGTGGTGCGATTCGTTCCAGATTTTTGGTATGATGCCGCCGCCGATATAGATGCCGCCCGTGGCCTTGAATTTCATGGCGAGGTTGGCAGCTTCCTCCGCAAAGTAGCGGGTAAACAATCGCAGCGTTTCCGAACAAACAGGACAGCCTTCCGTGGCGGCAATACTGATGGCTGCGGCAGGGTCGTGTTCCTTCATTTCTTCTTTTAAAATGTCGGGGGTTTCCCATGCTTTCACGTCCCGCAAAAAGCTGAAAATCATGCAGATGCCGGGGCCTGAGACGACCCGCTCCCAACTGACGTGGCCATATTTTTTTTCCAGGTAAAGGAAGAGTTCCCAGTCCAGTTCGGTGCGGGCTGCAAAGTGCGTGTGGCCTCCTTCTGTAGCAAAGGGATGGTATGCCTGCCCGTCCCAAAAGAGACCGCCCTCCCCCAGCCCAGTGCCGGGCGATATGACGGCGGCATTGCCCTCCGAATAGTTTTTGCCGGGATAGATGATTTGTAGGTCGGTGGCTTTCAGGGCCGCCAGGCCGTAGCAGTTGGCTTCCAGATCGTTTATCAAAAATACAGATGGGATGCCGAGCGCCGCAGCGATGTCTTTGCTGTCAATGCTCCAATGCAGGTTGGTCCCCTGTGCCTTGCCATCCTGGATGGGGCCGGCAAAGGAGATGCACATGCGCCCCGGCTGGCGGGCGTCTTTGGAGAAATCCTGTGCGATGTCCACCAGCGAAGGCCATTCCTTGGAAGGGTAACGTTGTTCTTTTACCAAGCTAGGCAGGCCATTGTTTATTTCAAAAAAGGCCATATCGGTCTTGGTACCGCCAATGTCGGCTGCGAGAATAAGGGTGCCTTCGGGTGGAACCTCCTGTTTAGGAAAGGCAATGGGTATGATGGATTTCAGCATGATAGTATTGTTGTAAATAAAAGTGGGCAAATGTTCCCCACAATAGCGGCCAAGATGAAAAAGTTGTGCAAAGCGAATGGTTGATTTGTGTCAACCAGCCAGATGAAAATTGTCAGTAGAGTGCAGCATTACTTCTTAGAACTTGGGCCGTTTGAAGTCAATGGTATGCAATGTTAACCTATCATCATATTTATCGGCAAATTGCCCAAATAACGGTAGTCGCTGGCTATTTCTTCAAAAATCACCTACTTTAGCCGCTACCTGAACAAAATGAAACCTTCATTTCGACATATCATGTCTTGGCTTATGCTGGTAGCAGTGCTTGGGTGCAATGCCGTTTCGGTACAAGCTCCGGATTACAACCTCAGCCAAAGCTGTGTGGCATTTGAAGCCCAAAAATCCAGTGTGCCGACGGAAGGCAAAGTAGAAAAAACCGAATTCCTCAAAGTATTCCGCATCCAAATAAGCAACCCACCGAAGGGTTTAGAACTGGAATGGAAGCATTGTTTTAAAGACCCGGACTTAGAGGCTACACAAATCTTCCAGCCCGTCATCCTGCCGCCTCCAAAGGCTATCGTTTAATTACATTTCTTTCATGTGATTCCTTTTGCGTGAAGGCTCCAACTGTATGGTTGCCGTTGAGCAGCCTGTCGCAACCTGTATGTCTGGGAATAACATTTCCATCAACAGGCATTTTATAATGGCAGTCCAAAGGGTATTGCCAAAAAATATAGCATCATGGATTTTTTTGAAAATATTTATCCTATCCTCGCAGTCGTAATTATTGCCGGGCTTTTGCTGTACGCCATTTTTGGCAAAAGCAAAAAGAAAGAATAACAAATAACAAAGGCAAAGCAATAGGTTATCAGGCAAGAGATAACCTATTGCGGCCTTTCGATTTACTCAGTCAAATAATTTTGAACCCGCAACAAAACAGCTAACTTATGGAGATTTTACTATTACTAACTTTCGTTATCGGGTACGCTGCCATTGCCCTGGAGCACCCTATCCATGTCAACAAAGCAGCATCGGCACTCATCACCGGGGTCCTTTGCTGGACCATTTACATGCTCTACAACATAAGCGATCCACATGCAGTCAATCACAACTTGCAGGAGCACCTTGGCGAATTGTCAGGCATTCTTTTCTTCCTGCTCGGCGCAATGGTGATTGTAGAATTGGTGGACTCGCACAATGGCTTTCAAATCATCACCGACCGCATCGTTACCCGCAGCCCCCGCAAGCTGTTGTGGATTGTAGGTTTTATCACTTTTTTCCTTTCTGCGGCTTTGGACAACCTCACGACCACCATCGTCATGGTCTCGCTGTTGCGCAAGATTATTACGCATAAAAAGGAAAGGCTGTTTTATGCAGGCATTATCGTGGTCGCTGCCAATGCCGGAGGGGCGTGGTCGCCCATTGGTGACGTGACCACTACCATGCTTTGGATTGGTGGCCAAATCACCACTGGCGCTATCGTTTTGAAAGTGTTCCTGCCAAGTATTGCTTGCCTCGCCATTCCATTGCTGTACCTGAGTTGGAAAATGAAAAATGACGCCCCTACACTGCCCCCTGACATACAATCAAAAGAAAGCACTGCCTCCATCCGGGAACGCAACATGGTTTTTGCCCTTGGTGTCGGTGGCTTGTTGTTTGTCCCAGTGTTTAAAACTTTGACGCACCTGCCTCCCTACATGGGAATCTTGCTGGCACTGGGCGTGCTTTGGACGGTGACGGAGTTGTTGCACCACGAAAAGAACACCGAAGAAAAAGGGCCGCTGACTGTCGCACATGCCCTGCAAAAAATTGATGCGGCCAGCGTACTGTTTTTCCTGGGCATCCTGGTGGCCATTTCTGCCCTGCAATCGGCGGGCATGTTGGCTACCCTGGCCACTTGGCTGGCAGATACCATTGGCAATCAGCACGTCATCGTCATTGCGATTGGCCTTTTGTCCGCCATAGTTGACAACGTGCCATTGGTGGCAGCAGCGATGGGCATGTACCCCATAGAGCAAATCCCAGTGGATGACAGCTTTTGGTTGTTCCTGGCCTATTGTGCCGGTACGGGTGGCAGTTGCCTCATCATCGGCTCGGCGGCAGGCGTGGCAGCAATGGGCATGGAGAAGATTGACTTTTTATGGTATTTGAAAAAAATCAGCTTGCTGGCACTGATGGGCTATTTTGCAGGGGTAGCGGTTTATTTCCTGCAAAGCCAGTTGTTTTAAGGGATTTGAAGTAGCTGGAAGTGCTTTGATAGTTTGGATTTCACGCAACGGCGCTTTGATGCCACGTTTTCAAATTATACGTTGCGCCGTTGCGTGAAAACGTATATTTTGACAATTATTTTTAAATAATTTTGATAAAGCATCTTTCTATATTTTGAGGAATTAAATGAATTAAAGCTGTTTGGAAATAATTACCGTGAAACCAACCCTGTTAGGGTTTTGAAACCCTAACAGGGTTGGTTTCACGGTAATTATTTCTGAATACGTTTATTAGTGAATTGAATTCACATATCAGTTGGGAAATCAATTTTATTCCTACCCTTATTGATAAAATATACAGTGAGCGTATTCTAAATACAGCGTAAATAAAAGTTTGCCTTGAATTGCATTTCAGGATATACAAAGATAGATGGGGGCGAAAGGCACCAGCTTTTATAGATACTCACATTAAAAATGAATGGTAGCCACCATTGGGAGGCGGGGTTCGACAACCCGGTAGTTCCGAAACTGCGGGGTTCGACAACCCCGCCTCTCCACCAATACTGCGAATCGGCCAAAAGCAGTTCATTATTTTCAAGTACGGTTACCTATAAATCAAGAATTACAGTAGCGACACCAACAAATTGGCACCTTAATCATTTACTCATTCCGAAGTTGATAAAAGTCAATAACCTGCGCCTACAAATATCACCCTTCCAAACTTTCTTACCCGGCTACATTCGGCGGTAGTTTTTTGCATGGTTGGAATGCGTTTTTAAAAATTGACAATGTGCCATAAGCGCTCATTATCAGATTTTTAACAAGTCATTTCGACCCTTACCAATCTAAACACAATGCCGAAAGCACGAAAAGTAGCCACCATAGACGCCAATGAAGCCGCAGCGTATATCGCCTACCGGGTCAACGAAGTTTGCGCCATCTACCCCATCACCCCTTCCTCGCCCATGGCCGAGTTTTGCGACGAATGGGCCGCAAAGGGCATCCCCAACCTATGGGGCAACATTCCCGACGTAATCGAAATGCAGCACGAAGGCGGGGCCGCCGGAGCCGTTCACGGTTCATTGCAGGTCGGTGCCCTCACGACCACTTTCACGGCGTCACAGGGCTTGATGCTCATGATACCCAATATGTACAAAATAGCCGGGGAACTCACGCCGACTGTGTTCAATGTAGCGGCAAGGTCCCTTGCTGCACAGGCACTTTCCATCTTTGGCGACCACTCCGACGTGATGGCCTGCCGTGCGACGGGCTGGGCCATGCTCTGTGCCGCATCGGTGCAGGAGGCGCACGATTTTGCCTTGATTTCACAGGTGGCCACCTTGCGTTCGAGGATACCTTTTATCCACTTTTTCGATGGTTTCCGCACCTCGCACGAAGTGAACAAAATCAGCATGTTGGACGAGGAGGACATCCGTATGATGCTCAACGACCGTCTGGTACGGGAGCACAGGGCCAGGGCGCTCAACCCTGACAATCCTTTCATCCGTGGCACAGCGCAAAACCCCGATATTTATTTCCAGGGCCGGGAATCGTCCAACACGTTTTATCTTAAAACCCCTGGCATCGTGGACGAGCTTTTTGGGCAATTTGCCAACATGACCGGGCGGCAGTACAGGCCATTCGACTATTTCGGCCACCCGGAAGCCGAGCGGGTCATCGTGCTGATGGGCAGCGGATCGGAGACGGCCATCGAAACCGCTGAATTTTTACAAGAAAAAGGTGAAAAAGTAGGCGTGGTGCAGGTGCGGCTTTACCGGCCATTTGCCGAAGGGCATTTCCTGGCGGTTTTGCCCAAAACAACAAAAAGCATCGCCGTGCTCGACCGCACTAAGGAACCTGGCAGCATCGGGGAACCATTGTATCAAGACGTAGTGACGGCATTGGCCGAAGGCCACGGGTTTAGAGACCAAGCAGCTTCCAAAACGTCCGAGCCATTGTGGGGCTTTCATTTGAAAGCCGTCATCGGTGGCCGATATGGGCTTTCCTCCAAAGAGTTTACCCCAGCGATGGTGAAAGGCATTTTTGACGAACTAAATAAAGATGTGCCAAAGAACCACTTCACCATCGGCATCAACGACGACGTAACACATACCAGCCTGACCTTTGATGCCCATTTTAACATAGAACAAGCCGACGAGACAAAGGCCGTTTTCTTTGGCCTGGGTGCCGATGGAACGGTGGGTGCCAATAAAAACAGCATCAAAATCATCGGAGAAAATACCGAGCTGTTTGCACAGGGCTATTTTGTTTACGACAGCAAAAAATCTGGCTCGCAGACCGTGTCGCACCTGCGCTTTGGGCCAAGGCCCATCCGCCAGCCCTACCTCATCAAAGAGGCGGGTTTTGTGGCCTGCCACCAGTTCAATTTTATCAAAAAAACGGACGTGCTGCAATATGCCGCTCCGGGTGCCACTTTCCTGCTGAACAGCCCCTACCCTGCCAACGAGGTTTGGGAAAAGCTGCCCCGCCCAGCGCAACAACAGATTATTGATAAAAAACTGAAATTCAATGTAATAGATGCCACCCAAGTGGCACTTGATAACGGGATGGGCCGCCGCATCAATACCATTATGCAGACTTGTTTTTTTGCCCTCAGCGGTGTTTTGCCCAAAGAGGAAGCGATAAAACAAATCAAAAAAGCCATCGAAAAAACCTACTCCAACAAGGGCAAGCACGTAGTGGAAATGAACTTCAAAGCGGTGGACAATACCTTGGAAAACCTCTTTGAAGTAGTGGTGCCAAATAAGGTGAGCAGCAAGGTGGATTTTCAACAAACCGTGCCAGCCGCAGCGCCCGTTTTTGTGCAGGAAGTTACTGCCAAAATGATGAGTGGCCACGGCGACGAACTGCCTGTAAGTTCAATTCCAGTGGACGGAACCTATCCCAGCGGCACAACCAAATGGGAAAAAAGGGACATTGCCGACTTCATACCTGTCTGGGAACCAGACATTTGCATACAGTGCGGCAATTGCAGCTTCGTTTGCCCGCACAGCGTTATCCGTTCCAAGTTTTACCATGAAAATGTTTTGAACAAAGCGCCGGAGGGTTTCAAATCTGCACCGATTTCTGCCCGTGGTTTCCCAGAAACCCAATACACCTTGCAGATTTATGCAGAAGACTGCACGGGCTGCGGTCTCTGCGTGGAAGTCTGCCCCGCCAAGAGCCTGAAAGAAAGCGGCGTGAAAGCCATCAACCTGCGGCAGAAAGAAGAAGAAATGATAGGCAAAACCCGCACAGATATTGAGTTTTTTGAAAAAATACCCATCAACGACCGCTCAAAAGTTGACTTTTCGAGCGTACGGGGGGCGCAGTTCCTGGAGCCTTTATTTGAGTTCAGTGGCGCATGTGCCGGCTGTGGTGAAACGCCTTATGTGCGTTTGCTGTCGCAACTGTTTGGAGACCGGCTCATCGTGGCCAATGCCACGGGATGTTCGTCCATTTATGGCGGCAACCAGCCCACCACGCCCTGGACGACAAACGCCGAAGGCCGTGGCCCCGCTTGGTCAAACTCACTTTTTGAAGACAATGCCGAATTCGGCCTGGGCATGAGGGTAGCCAGCGACAAACACTTCGCCGTCGCACAAGATTTGATGAAAAAACTTGAAGGGGAAATCGGCCCTACCCTCGTAAAAGACATCATCGAAGCACCGCAAAACACGGAAACTGATATCCGTGAGCAACGCATCAGGGTGGCCCGTCTGAAGGTGAAATTGATAAAACTGGCTGGCAATGCCATGGCCGAAGATCTCCTTTCTGTTGCTGACCATCTGGTACGCCGCAGCATCTGGCTGGTGGGCGGCGACGGTTGGGCCTACGACATTGGCTCCTCCGGCCTCGACCACGTAATGGCGAGTGGGCGCAACGTGAATATTTTGGTGCTTGATACGGAGGTTTACTCCAATACAGGTGGCCAAATGTCAAAAGCCACACCTACCGCTGCTACCGCCAAATTTGCCTACGGTGGCAAGCGGGTGGGCAAAAAAGACCTTGCCTTGCAGGCCATTTCTTATGGCAACGTCTATGTGGCGCAAATAGCAATGGGCGCCAACCCACAGCAGACCCTATTAGCCATGCGGGAAGCAGAAGCCTACCAAGGCCCATCGCTGATTTTGGCCTATAGCCACTGCATCGCCCACGGCATAGACATGACAAAGGGCTTGAACCAACAGGATTTGGCGGTGGCATCTGGCTATTGGCCCTTGTTGCGCTACAACCCTACATTGCGTTCGGCTGGCGACAACCCATTTGTACTGGACTCGCCCAGGCCGAAAATCAATTTGAAGGATTACGCTTACAATGAAATGCGCTATAAAGTCCTGACCCGCATTAATCCGCCGGAAGCCGAGCGCCTGATGAACTTGGCCCAGGAACTGACAGACCTTCGCTGGAAAACCTACGAAGATATGGCCATGCTCGGTGCCAAGGATTTTGCGCCGGTTGGATAATCGAATTTGTGAAAACGGTTTATTGACCAAAGAAAAAATAAGAATATGAACCTTGCAACCAAGTACATGGGCATGACCCTCCGAAGCCCGCTCGTCGTATCGGCTTCGCCCTTGTCCGAAAAATTGGACAACATCAAAAAAATGGAAGATGCCGGGGCCGGGGCCGTTGTCATGTTTTCCCTGTTTGAAGAACAAATCAGGCAGGAAGAAGCGACCTGGAGTTACCTGACGGGAGTCGGCACAGACAGCTATCCAGAGGCGCTCACCTATTTGCCTCCCATAGACAAGTTCCAATTTGGCATTGATGGCTACCTGGAACTGATCCGTAAGGCCAAAGAAGCAGTGGACATTCCCATAATCGGCAGCCTAAACGGCGCTACGCCCGGCGGCTGGATGGAATATGCAAAAGCCTATGAAGAGGCCGGGGCAAACGGTATCGAACTGAATATCTTTTTCATCCCGGCTGACATCAATATGCACGGCGATGGTGTGGAGCGCCGATATATGGATGTTTTGAAAATGGTGAAAGATTCGGTTTCCATTCCCATTGCCCTGAAGCTCAATCCATATTTCAGTGCTTTTGGAAATGCGGCCAAACAATTTTCACATGCAGGAGCGGACGCCTTGGTTCTTTTCAACCGTTTTTACGAGCCAGATTTTGATATTGAAACATTGGAAATCGTGAACTCGCTGGAATTGAGTACCTCTAATGAAATACGCCTTCCATTGATGTGGTTGGGTATTTTATATGGAAAACTAAATGTCTCAATGGCTGCGACAACGGGCGTGCAAGGCTCCACCGAAGTCATTAAGTACCTCCTGGCCGGGGCGGATGTGGTGATGGCCGCTTCGTGTTTGTTGAAAAAAGGAATTCCATATATCTACCAAATCCTGGCAGAACTGGAAGAATGGATGCAGGTGAGGAATTTCAACTCCGTGGACGAAATGCGGGGGGTGATGAGCCAAATGCAGATCGCCGATCCCACTGCCTACGAACGTGCGAATTATATCAAAGTATTGCAGGGGTATCCGAGGTATTTGGTTTGAAATATTTAGGCAAAATGAAACAAGAACATTGCCTCGAATTAGTTCTGTTTCACCCAAAATGGTTTCATAATTACAGTTTATATTGGTAAATGAAGAAGGGCAGTCTGTGTTAGGCTGCCCTTCTCATTTTCGATTATCATCAAGGTGTAGAGGGCAATCAACACTGCCCCAACAGCACCCAAATGATAATAAAAACGATGACCGTGCCCAGGCAGCCGCCGCCCAATTTATGGGCGCCGTAACCTGCTAACAACCCTCTAAAAAGATTATTCATTGAACAAGGTTTTATGATTATTTGAAAAAAAGACCTTGTACCAATTGGTACTTATTAGCAACGGCTGTGAGCGCAATCGTGTTCAATGCTTTTATACTTGACGCTAATAGGTATTGTGCAAATGGGGGTTTGGGGGCGAAGCCCCCATCGTCCTCTTCCCCCGACGAGCCGCCGCAGGCGGCGAGGAGGGGATTATTTTACCTAATATTTAGGACAGTTGTACTACCTGTTCCTAATATCGGTAAAACATATTAGTATGCAGTATGAAAGGAAAAGCCCACTTCTGGTTAGTCAGGCAACAAGAAAATTTCATCCAAACATTTCCACTTGGCTGGCGGCCAATTTTTCTTCCCGCTTTAAGTTTTGCTCTTTTTTTGAAGGATTGAGCAGGCGCTTCACCACCCGCAGGCGGTGCGTGTAACGTTGCTGCATTTCATTGAAAATACCGTAGTGATCTATCCGGTCAATTTTGACCTGTTCAGCAGCATGGATAATCTGGCCATCAGGCATCAAAATGCCGACATGGAAGATGTTGCTAAGGTTGTTTTCAAAAAAAGCCAAATCGCCCGGCTGCGATTGTTCTACAAAATCAATCAACTGCCCTTGGTGGACCTGCTGATCGGCCAAGCGGTGGAGCTTTAGACCTACCAATTTGAACACCATTTGCGTGAAACCGGCACTGTCAATTCCCAATGGTGAACGGCCCCCCCACTGGTAAGGGGCCATCAGATAGCGACGGGCTATTTTGATGACTTTGTCGGCAGTTGCTTCCAAATTTTCAGGGAAAACAGCTTGGCCGCTGTAGGAGTAGGCCACACCGTCAAATATAAACTTCATCCCATCAAAATCGGGGAGCCTGGCACCGAGGGTGATGGGCATGGAAAAGTTGCCGCACATGACCGGCTGGAACAGGTCGAGGCAGTAGGCGAAGCGGTGTTCAAAAAGTTCGTATTCGGCAGTAGTGATAGCTTTGATTTGGGATGCCCTTGCCCATCCGATGCAGTTGTCCCAGGTACAACGGATTTTGACCCAGGACTTTCCCTTCCATTCCATCATTTCCACGATTTCGCCAAAAAGCATTTGGCTGATTTGCTCGCTCTTGTCAGAAGGGCTGTTGCGGATGGGTACTAAGCTGAGGTGGCAAAGGGCGAAGTTCATACTTGATCCTAAGTCTTTGTTTTTTAAATAAATCATCTGCTCCTTGGCAAATCCTGGCCAAAATACTGCTATTCGTGATTTTTAGAAGGAATTGCCGCATTGTTTCATTGATTCATCGCTTTTACAGGATACAGTGGAAACGACAGTTTACTGTGAAACCTTTTCAGGACAATACTAACCAGATGTGCTGTGCCGTTCGTTTACTTTTGAATTTCCTCCTACCTTTGGCAGGATTTTTCAGATGAAAAGTTTGTTACCCAAAAGGCCAGTTTTTCCGAAAACCTTTCAATTCAGTTATGCAAAAAGTCTTTCCCTTACTCGTATTTTCCCTTTGCTTTTTAAGCTTAAAGTCCCAGGACAGGTTGTTCAGCCAGTTTTATGCTTCACCGCTCACGCTCAACCCAGCCCTCACCGGGGCCTTCGAGGGCCGTTTTCGGGTAGCGGCCATCTACCGTGACCAATGGAGGGCAGCCATGGAAAAGCCTTATGCCACCTTCTCCACCTCACTGGACATCAAGTGGCGCATGGGCCGCAATACGGCGAAATACAAGGATTTTGCAGCGGTAGGTTTGATGTTTTACAATGATCGGGCGGGTGCATTGAATTTCAGCACTTCCCAAATTTCCGTATCGGCTGCCTACCACAAAGCACTGGACAACCGGAATACCCAATATTTGTCGCTGGGGTTCCAAGGGGGCATTGCGCAGCGGAACATCAACTATGCCGACATCACTTTTGAAGACCAGTTCAATGGTGCCACGGGATATACCGACCAGACCCAGGAAAATCTGCCGGAAAACAACTATGCTTTTGGCGACTATTCCGTGGGCTTGAACTATGTCTATTCACCCAGGTATTCAAGAATGAAATTCTTTGTAGGGGCAGCCATGCACCACTTCCTCACACCCGCTGTGGGTTTTTTCCGCCGCTCCGATCCCGACAATACCAACCTGCCAGAATCAAACCTGGACCCAAGGTACGCCGTGCAACTCAGCGCAGTACTGCCCATCACCAAAGAGCGGCTCCAACTGCTGCCCAGGCTCATTTTTGACAGGCAAGGGGAGCACATGAAACTCGATGCCGGGGCCAATATCAGAATCAACACCAGCTCGTATAAAAACATGGCCATGCACATTGGAGCGTATGCCAGGCCGGTGACCAACCAGGACGACAATATCCGGGTGGACGCATTGGTGGCCTTGCTTGGCTTTGAATTCAATAACGTGCTGTTTGGATTCAGCTACGATCTTAACCTTGGTGAAATCTCACAAGTCAACCGTAGGGCCTTCGAGATTTCGGTGGCATACCTGGGCGAATACGAGGACGACCTGATCCTTTGCCCAAAATTTTAATCAGACCAGTTCCAGCCAACTTCCAACATTGTTTTATCGCAGAACCGAAAAAGCACAGCTTGCTTTTTCGACAACCTCATTACGAAAGAATTCTAATTCTTTTTGCCCCAACAATTTAGTGAAACAACTTTTGTGAAAAAAAATTTTCCACATTTTCCACATCTTTTGGAGAAACTGACAATCAGGCCCTTTTCCATAAAAATGATACTCATTCAAGTGCGATTACCTTTGTAAGATATTGTCTTTCAATAATTTATGCAAAATCCGCAAAATGATGAAACCACTTGGTTGTGGAAAGAAAACAAGCGTGAAGTTTAGATAAAAAGCGCCGAGCGCCTTACCTTTATAACCCTTTCGGGAGAGAGCAGGTCTTTTCTTTCCTGAACTTCCATGAAACATCTTGCCATACTATGTCGTAAAACTTACCACACAATCAGTAGTTACACTGGTTAAACTGTTCCTTGTCGGAATAGTACCGTTTCGTAAAAAGGAGTGACCGTTAAGTAGATGTACATTGTTGTTTTTGTTATTTGTGGATACCTTTATACGAAACTTATATCCTTTGTCTATAGTATCAGTAAGTTAGATAGGCTCCTGTCGCATAACGTTGTGACAGGACTTTTTTTTTATGGGGCATTTTAAACCATTAGATTCTTATCACCTCATTTTTATTGCCCATCACCCTATCTTTGCGCCGCCCTGGCCGGGTGCTTTGGGCAATCCCGACAGCTTCTTAAATTCAATAAAATAAAACCATCATTATGACTTATGACTTGATAGTAATCGGCAGTGGCCCTGGGGGCTATGTGGCTGCCATCCGTGCCGCACAATTGGGTATGAACGTAGCTGTGGTGGAAAAGGAGTCCCTGGGAGGCATTTGCCTGAATTGGGGCTGCATCCCTACCAAGGCTTTGTTGAAAAGCGCACAGGTTTTTGAGTACATACAACATGCGGGCGACTACGGCATTCAGGTGGACAAGGCCAAACCAGACTTTGACAATATCATCAAGCGCAGCCGTGGCGTGGCAGAAGGGATGAGCAAGGGCATCCAGTTCCTGTTCCGCAAAAACAAAATCACGCCCATCTTCGGCACCGCCAAATTGCTGCGTGGCAAAAAGGTGGAAGTATCCGATGCCGAAGGCAAAAAAACAGAATATACAGCCGAACATATCCTCTTGGCAACGGGCGCCAGGGCAAAAGAACTGCCCAACCTGAAAATTGACGGCAAAAAAATCATCGAATACCGCAAAGCCATGTCCTTGGATAAACAGCCCAAAAAAATGGTGGTAGTAGGTGCAGGAGCCATCGGGGTCGAATTTGCCTATTTCTACAATGCCATCGGCACGGAAGTGACCGTGGTGGAATTTTTGGAACAAGGCTTGGTGCCCAGGGAAGACCCAGATGTGTCAAAAGAATTGGCGAAGGTTTTCAAAAAAAGCGGCATCAAAGTGATGGGCAATACCTCAGTAGAATCGGTTGACACTGCCGGCAAATCCTGCAAAGTGAAAGTAAAAGACCGCAAAAGCGGCAACGAAGAAATCATAGAATGCGACGTGGTGCTTTCAGCCGCAGGTGTGACGCCCAATACTGAAAATATCGGCCTGGAAGCCTTGGGTGTAAAAACCGAGCGGGGCGTGGTGCTGGTGGATGAGTTTTACCGCACCAACGTGCCGGGCATTTATGCCATAGGCGACATCGTGCCAGGCCCCGCCTTGGCGCATGTAGCCAGTGCCGAAGGCATTATTTGCGTAGAAAAAATAAAAGGCCAGAACCCGGAACCCTTGGATTACAACAATATTCCATCCTGCACTTATTGTTCACCGGAAGTAGCGTCCGTAGGCTATACGGAGCAAGCTGCCAAGGAGGCTGGCCATGAAATCAAAGTGGGCAAATTTCCGTTCACAGCTTCCGGCAAAGCCAAGGCCGCCGGGGCTTCCGAAGGTTTTGTCAAAGTCATTTTTGATGCAAAATATGGCGAGTTCCTAGGGGCCCATATGATTGGCTACAACGTGACCGAAATGATTGCAGAAGTGGTGGCCGCCCGCAAATTGGAAACCACCGGCCACGAAATTATTAAAACCGTACACCCTCACCCAACGATGAGCGAAGCGGTGATGGAAGCTGCCGCAGCCGCCTACGGCGAGGTCATCCATCTGTAGGTTTTAAATTGTTTTAAAATAAAAAAGCCCCCTTCGTCTTTTCGATGAAGGGGGCTTTTTTTTGTTGAAACAATCTATTGCACCTTCTTCAAATCGCCCTTTTCAGAAGTCACCAAATAGGCATCAGGAAAACCCCTGTTCCTGGCTTTGTTCATCGCAACTTCGGCAGATTGTTTATTTTCAAAACCCGATAGCAGGATGATGGTCAAATTGCCTTTTGGTACCAAGGTTATTTCGCCAATATCATCCACCGTGCCTCGGTTAAAGTTTTTGAGGTTCCCCAAAGTGGCCAGGCGCACCAGGTAACCGCTCAATTCAGTGCTGGAGTTGGTGGTCGTCGTTGAAGGTTCTTTTGGTGGTTTGGGTGGTTCGGCAGCGACTTTTCCCTGGCGGGTAACTTCCTCAACCGTGAAAGCGCCCGTAAATCCTTTTGCCCGAAGGTTGGCTTGGGCTTTGGCAGCGGCGTCTTTGGTATTAAAAGTACCGACCCTTACTTTTTTACGGCCACTTTCTTCTACCACATAGACCCTGCCTTCGTTGCCTACTTTGGGTTCGTAGTCCGACAAGCTTACTTTTTTGTCATTGGTCAACGAGGCAATTTGTACGGCATAGCCGCCCGTGACGGCAGCCGTCGTGGAAGCAGGGTTGTTGTCACCCGTTGACAAGGCTGTCGTGTTTGTTTCGGCTGGTGTGGGAACAGTGGCTGGTTTGGTGCTGTTGGCCGTGTACCCAACTGGCAACAACTCGATATTTTGGATTTCCTTCGTGTCGTTGTCGCCGGTTTTAAAAGTGAAACTCAGGTCCTGGAAACCTGGTTTGGAATACCTGAGCTGATAAGAGGAACTTGGCAGCAGTGCAATGAAATACTCGCCCCTTCCATTGGAAGTCGTGGAATTGGATTCGTTGTTTTTTGAATTGGTGGCAATGATTTTCACCTCGTCCAGGGCAAAACTGTTGCTGCCATTGAAAACCTTGCCTTGATAAGCAGCGCCAACATTGGTCAGCGGAACCTCCAAGGTGCGGCTTTGCCTGAGTCCCAAGGATGTAACAGCCACTTGTTGGCTCAGATAACCTTCTTTTCCAATGGAAATATTGCAATTCAAATTTTCCAGCAATTGGAAATTGAAAACCCCATTGGCATTGGTCTGGTAAGCCTTGTCGCCACAGGCCGAAAAATCAACTTTGGCATCGGCAAGGGGCTGGCCAGTGGCCGAATCGGTCACTTTTATCACCACATTGTCCGTTTCTTTGGTCACTTTGTAAATGTCTTCCTTGCCTTTCCCACCGGGCCTGTTGGACACAAAATAGCCAATATTCCTACCTGCATCGAAGGAAAAATCGTAATCGTCGGAAGAGGTATTCAAGCCAGCGCCAGCGTGGTAAACAGTTGACCAGCGGCCAGCACTTTCCTCTGCCCGGAAGATGTCAAATCCGCCAAAACCCTTGTGGTAGTCGGATGAAAAATAAAGGGATGCGCCATCGAAAAACGGGGAAATTTCATTCCCTACCGAATTGACTGCTTGGCCGAGGTTTTCAGGGGCCGACCAGGTATTGCCAACCCGATAGGAAACATAAAGGTCGTAACCGCCATAACCCCCGGATCTGTCGCTGGCAAAGAACAATGCTTTGCCATCTGGTGAAAAATTGGGGTAGCCATTTGAAAACCCAGTGCCATTGTGGGGAAAAGGAATAGCCGTCGTCCAATCTCTATTGGCATTTACCTGAGCGGTGTAAAGGGTCAATTCAATGCCGCTGGAAGGGATTTGGCGCACACCGTCAGTGTAATTGTTTTTGGTAAAAACCACCCATTCGCCATCGGAAGAGTAGGTCAAAGGCCCTTCATTCGTTCCAATTCCAAAGCCAGCATGCAGGGTAACGGGCGTCTCCAAATATCCGTTTTTGTCCCTTTGGGTTATAAATAAACGGTTGGTCGTAGCATCTGCCATTGCTGGTGCCGAGCGGCTATCACGGCTGCGCACGTCCGTTCGGAACGAAGCATACACTACCCGCTCTTTGTACAAGGCTGGCGCAAAGTCCGTAAAGGGCGTATTCGCATATTCGTTGGTGATTTTAAAACGGGGGGTATCCTGGTTGTTCTTGGCATATTCGCAGGCCTCCGCAAACTGTTTTGCCCGGATCTTGAAAGATTCGGAGCGGTTGGCCAGGTTTTCAAAAACATTTTTGGCCAAATCATAGCGGCCAAGCCCTTGCAGGGTAAGACCGTACTGAAACCGGTAAATGTCTTCGACTGCATCGTCGGCCACAGCAGCCTGGTAGTGCGGCAGGGCCTTGTCCAGTTCGTTCAGGTGCCGATAGCAGTCGGCGATTTTACTGTTGGCTTCCAGGTGACTGGAATTTTTGGCAAGCACCTCCTTGTAGGACTCCACAGCCGGGGCAAAGGCAAACAACTCGTATTGTTTGTTGGCCCTTTTGAGCGAAGCTTGTGCAAGCAGGCTTCCCGACAAAAAAATCAATAAGGTGAAGGACAACAGCGGTTTGAATATTTTCATAGTAAAATGAATTTGTGGGATTGATAGAGTTTTGGTTGAATATAGGCAAAGAACCTGATTTACAAGACTTTGCGGACAATAACGTTCAAAATTAGTTTTTCTTTTCAGGGCTTACAAAGGCTGTTTTTCAAAAACCAGCCGATAATTTTTAAATCCTTCCCGCCACTCCTCAATGGTCAGCGGCAATCGGTTCCTGTATAGAGGGTCGTTTGTAAAATATCGCACAAGCGATTCATTGTTTGTTTTGTCAAAATCAATGGTGGCGGCGTAAATTTTCCCCTGGCCATCGTACATGATCACAGCTTCGTTGCTGCCGACCATTCCGCTGATAAATCCCTTCGCCACTGTCGCCTTTATCTTTTCAGGCGCTTCGTTTTTGGATTTGTCAATGAGCTGCATGTTGTAGGCGAAAACCGCATAAGCATTTTTGCCCACCAGCGCTTTAAAGGAGTCATGAAGTGGCTGGTTAGGAAAAATGGCATCATCCGAATTGCCGTAGGCCAATTTTGCCTTTTTCAGCCAGTTCTTCTTCTCGTATTTGCCATCCGCATTTGCCCTGGCACCAAAGCCGCAGGCGAAATTGGAACTGCCCTGGCTGACTACAATTAAATCCTTATTCAGCTCAAAATTCAACTTGCACGGCTCATCTTCAAAATCTTTTAGGTTGTAAAATGCCTTGCTGTCATTGAACTTGGCCCGCCCTTCCAGGGTGCCGACGTGGCTGCTCCTGAAAATAGAAAGCGCAAAATCAAAAGAATCGGCAGTTACGTTGCCAATCAGCAAGAGGCCCTCGTCCCACACTTCGCTCAAGTGCCAATTGCCTGTCCAGCCCAGCGTATCGCTGGCGGGAATTTCCCTGAGGTCAAATGCCATTTTTTTGCTCCTTTTGGGGTTGAACCAGGTTCCGCTCAAGTGGGAAGGGTCGTCAAGCGTACCTTCAAAAGTGCCTGTTTCTTTAAACTTGACCGTTTCGGCAATTTTAAAGGAAAGGCTATCAGAAAGTTCGCCGCTCAAAGAAAATATCTTGCTTGTGCCTTGCTGCCAATACCGCCCGCTCATAAAGCCGTCGCCCCAATTGATCAATACCATTGAAATGGGAAGCTTGCCGTCTAAAGTGCCGTCATAGCGTTTCAAAAAATAGGTGCCTGGGGCTTTTTCTTCCAGTTCGTCTTCCAATGCAAGGGAATCAATGGCTGGTTGGGATGGCTGGCTTTGCTGGTTGGTGGGATCTTGTTTGCAGTTTATCAAAATGAAGGATAAAAAAACAAGGCTTATTGCGGTCTTTATCATAATGGCTTAGTAAAACTGGGATTTTGATTTCCACTGCAAAGTTTACCTTTCCGCTGCATTTTACATAACTATCTGCCAGACTTTGATAATGAAGTGGCGTATTTTGGGTGTTTGACAAGGAAAAAACAAGTAAGTGAATGATGAGCTATAAACGGTGAACTATGGACTTGCAAAACATTGAGTAATAGGTTCTTGTGAATCAATTTGGCCTATTTTATTTTTATAAATTCACTAATAACCAAGTTGTTTCCAAAAATTATCTAAAAAAACCAAAACCCAGAAAAAGGTGAAAGAATGGAAAAGCTGAACTATCCATTGCTATGTTTTAAAATAAATGAGGAAAGCTACCTGGGCATGCTCGTCGGCACTGATTTCCAGGTAGTGGACGCATCCATCCGCAAAATAAAATCCGTGCTCACGGACCACCTGAACAGGCAGTACCAAAAGGAAGGCGATTACCCTCTGCTGGAATTGACAAGCCCGACCCTGAAAATGGTCGAAGTGACCATAAAACCCACCTACCGCAATAACTCCGGTGCATTTCCGCTTTCAAAAAATGTGAGGCTTTCCACGCCGCTGGTATATGGAGAGGAAGAGCCGGGTGTCTATGATTGCTACCTTCCCCTGCTCAACGAGAACTTCTACTGCTACGATTTGAGGCAACTGGACAGCTTGGCCAAACACTTCATTATCAGCTCCTTGGATATGACGCCGCCAGAAGAGCTCTACCAGTACATTAATTATCCAGAACCCACGCTGGACCTGGTCACGTTGAAGGTAAACGAAAACATATTTTTCAAATACGATTGGAACAAAAGCCAGGAACCCAAATTATTGGAACGCCTGGCCGAAAAATACCCCTACCCCAAGGCTATCCAAAAACGTATCAGCGCCCTGCCCGATGCAGCCTGGGAATTGGAGCGCTACGTGGATCAAATCGCCGAAAAACTCATCCACCAACGGGCCTGTGTGCTGGTGACGGGCAATCACGGAGCCGGGAAGAGCGCAGCCCTGCGCCAAGCCATGCGCAAAATCCATGCTTTGGCCAAAAAGGAAAATTCGCATTACACTTTTTGGCGAATCCAGGCGCAGCGCATCACAGCCAGCAGCAAATACCTCGGCGAGTGGCAGGAATCGGTGGAGGAAATGATCTGGGAACTGGGCATGGTGAACGGCATCCTCTGGGTGGAAGATTTGAACCAAATGCTGATGGAGGGTGGCAAGGGTGCCGAAGACAGCGTGGCTGCCTATATTTTGCCATTTATCCAATCGGGAAGGCTGCAACTGGCTGGCGAGGCTACCCCGCAACAACTGGAAAGCATGAGGCGGCGGCTGCCAGGATTTGTGGAAAGCCTCCAAATTGTTGAAATACCCGACATGACGCCGGCAGTCATACAGGCTGTTTTTGAAAAATTCACGGCATTTGTCAGGCAAAATTTGAAAATAAACATCCATGAAAATGCGCTCCAGCAGTCCATCCAACTGCTGCGCAGGTTTTACCCCTACGAGAGTTTTCCCGGCAAAGGCATACGATTTTTGGGGGAAGTGATTGGCGAGGCGCAACTGGCCGGCCAATCGGACATTTCCAGGCAGGACATTATCCGTCATTTTATACGGCGTACAGGTTTGCCAGAGCTTTTTTTGCGGGACGACATCCTACTGGATCAGGACGATTTGCGCTCCTTTTTTACCCAGCGTATCATTGGCCAAGAAGAGGCAGTTTCAAAATTGACGGATATTGTAAAAGTATTCAAAGCTGGCCTCAACAACCCCCACAAGCCTATCACAACGCTCATTTTCGCAGGGCCGACAGGTGTTGGGAAAACGGCCAGCGCCAAAGCATTGGCCGATTATTTTTTTGGAAAAGGCCAAAAACAATCGCCGCTGATCCGCATTGACATGAGCGAATTTCAACACCCATCGCAGATTGTGCGCTTTTTGGGTGCCGACAAACAGCCCGGCAAACTGGTGAGCGACGTAAGGGAACGACCCTTTGCCGTGCTTCTGCTCGATGAGGCAGAAAAGGCGGATCCTTCCATTTTCGATGCTTTTTTGACGGTACTGGACGAGGGCATGTTGGTGGATGCATTTGGCCGGGTCACGAATTTCCGCAATTGCATCATTATCCTGACCAGCAACCTCGGCGCCTCCAACCGCCGCTCCATGGGCTTTGGCAGCGGCCTGCCTACCGACGAAACCTACCGCTCGGCCATCGGCAAGCATTTCAGGCCAGAATTTGTGAACAGGATTGATGGCATCGTCGTCTTCCAGCCATTATTGGAAGACAGCATCCGCAATATTGCCCTTAAAGAATTGGAGGAAGTAAAACGAAGGGAAGGTTTTGAAAAAATGGGCCTCACACTGAATTTCACCGAAAAGTTGATCCAATATTTGACCCGGATAGGATTTGATGAAAAATACGGGGCAAGGCCGCTTCAAAGGGCTTTGGAAGATGAAATCATAAAGCCCATTGCCAATTGGTTGCTCCACCATGCTGACCTGCAAAATTCCACTTTGGACATTGATTTTGAAGATGGAATTAAGATCAGTAAAAACTGACATTCACGCTTGTTTGACAAATCTGGTGGGGAAAAAAAGTGTTTGTGTGCTTATGTATTTGTGTGTTTAAAGGGTACAGCAAACACACAAATACATAAACACTTAAACACAAAAGCGCCCCTCCACAAGATGTGTCAAAGCAAGCCATTGATAACAAGCGATCCAATTTCCTACATTTCCTTGACTTATGTTTTTTGCCATTTTACAAGCCATTTTCATCATTTTCATGCCCTTTGTGCTGACCAAGTTCACGCTGCGTTTGAAAACTGAAAATTGGTTAAGCCCGGTGGTATTGTGCTTTATTTTTGGCATTGCCCTTCGCAATTTGACCAACTTCCCATACAACGCTGCCCTCAGCAATTACTTCAGCCAGGCCACCATCCTCCTGGCGATTCCATTGCTGCTATACCAAACAGACCTCCCTGGCTGGTTTAAACTGGCAAAGTCAACCATACTTTCTTTCAGCCTTTGGATTGTAGGCGTCCTGATCAGTGCCACGATCGTAGCGTATTTTTATAAAAATGCCATTGAAGATACCTGGCTTTTGGCGGGCATGTTAACGGGCATTTTTATTGGTGGCACTCCCAATATGAGCGCTGTGGCCATTGCACTGGAAGCCGACGAAGGGGTATTTGTGCTGTTGAATGCTGCGGACATTGTCTGTGGCGGCGTCCTCATTTTGTTCCTCACCACCGTGGCGCACCGCTTTTTTGGTTTGTTTTTAAAAGACTTCGAAGGTGACAAACATGCGGGGGAATTGGAGTATTTGCCCAAGGTGGCCATCAACTGGAAAGACCTGTTGAAAGCTATTGCTTTGACCATTTTGCTGTTGGCAATTTCCCTGGGTGCAGTATGGCTGCTGATGGGCAATTTGGAAAAGCCCGGCCTTATTATTTTGCTCATTTCGGCATTGAGCGTTTTGGCCTCATTTTCCAAAAAAATAAATGCCTTGCACGGCGCTTACGAAATGGGCGAATACCTGCTGCTCATGTTTTTCCTGACAATAGGCATGATGGCAGATTTCAGCGAAATTTTCAATAAAGGAGGGCTTTTTGTGGCATTTACCGCTACGCTGACCGTGCTGGCTTTGACGCTGCATGTGCTTTTTTGCCGCTTGTTCCGAATAGATAGGGACACCATGATGATCACAGCAACTGCTGGTTTTTATGGCCCACCATTTATAGGGCAAGTGGCAGCGGTCATCAAAAACAGATCGCTTGTTTTTTCGGGCATCGCCACGGGTCTGGTAGGCATTGCGGTAGCGAATTTTTTCGGAGTAGCCTTGGGAAATTTGCTGCGGGCGTTTTTTGAAAGATAAAAAATGAGGTTCATGAAGACTTTGCGTGAAAATAGTTCCCGCTAAGAACGCAAAGGGTTTTCCGCAAAGGGCGCAAAGTCATACTTAACGAAACCTTGGTGCCCTTTGCGATAGAGCCCTTCTTCTAAAGGTTTTCACGCTAACCCGACCTGAGCCAACAATGAAACTATTTAGCTGCGAGGTGACATCTTTTTTCGCTTCGATAATTTGGAAGGTTAGCAGCATTTTTCAAGCGAAAAAAGGTGTCATCTCGCAGCAACCGCATTAAGATGACATCTTTTTTCCTTGAAAATACTCAAAATTGAAAATTCGAGCAGGGAAAAAAGATGTCACCTTAATACTGAACAGTTACTTTATTTTTTCAAAATTTTACTGCTCACCATGCCCTCAGCCGTTTGTATTTTGACAAAATATATGCCCGCTGAAAAACTGGTGCAATCCAGCCTTTCTTCCATCCGGCCCATTTGAGCAAATAGGTTTTTTTCCAAAATTAGCCTGCCCATGCCATCGAACACACTGACAGTGATTGGCTGGTTTTTTTGGTTTTCAAAAACGATGGTTACAAAATCTGAAAATGGGTTCGGGAAGATGCGAAGGCTCTGGCCCAATGCGGCCATTTCGCCACTGGCCGAGGTGCAATCAATGCTTGGATCGAAGGTTGCGCCCAAGGTAAATTCACTGCTGCAACCAGTCGTTTCATCCAACAAGACCAAAGTATAAAGCGAAGTGCCAGGCGTTGTGATGCAAAATTCTAAATCGGTTTCCCCCGGCTGAATGACATTGTCAACATACCATTGCAGGGAATATTCACTCGGCAGGGAATTGGGATTGTTTAAAACCAGAAGATTTCCTTCTGCATGGAAAGCTGGTGCTGCGGGATTGGGGATGAAAGCAACCTCCACTTGCTCCGATTGGGATTTGCAGCCGTCGGGGCTGGTGTATTCCACCCAATAATTTCCTGCTTGAGTGACGGTCAAATTTTGTGCATTCTGGTTTAGCAAAAGCGACGTGTCCTTATGCCATTGCAGGTTTTCAGTGTAGCTGGCCAACAGTTCAACTGCAGTGCCCTCACATGCTTCCACCAAACCATTAGGCTCGATAATAGGCGCTGATGGAATTTCATAAACAAAAACCGTATCAGTGGATTGTACAGTGCTGACAGGATGCACGATGTTCATCTTTATTTTCAAATCGCCATTCAAAAGGGTATCGGTGGGCAAGGTGAATTTGTCAAATAAAATTTCTCCACAGCCTTGCGATCCTATCAGATCATCATCCCTAACTTCGAGGGTATATTCACCGTTGAGCAAGGGCAAATTGACATTGAAGGCAGTTGGGAAGGGCACATTATCTATTGGAGTTGTTTCAAAAATGATAGTGCCTGCTGGGTTTTTCACCTTGATATACAGGTCGGGCGCAGCGCTTGTCGGGATGGAAATCGGGTCGCCGCAACCTGCATCCAACACATGCACGGTGAGCATTTGATAGCCAAAGGTATCAACGCTGGCTTCGTAGTTTACTTCGTAAATGCCGGGGGCGGAATACGTCTGCTGGCCAGGATTTTCGTCCGTAGAAGTGCTGCCGTTTCCAAAATCCCAAAAATAACTGTAGCCGCTGATGCCATTGGAGGGCAAGTTGTTGGTAAAGTCAACTGTCACCTCGCCGCAGCCCGAACTGTTTTGCATGGAAAAACCATCTGTGCTGCTGCTCGACGGGGCAATGTAAATGGGAAAGGAGAAGGAAGTAGATTGGTTGAAAATGGAGACCTCGGCAGTGACGAAAACCTCCACTTCGTACATGCCGGGCTGTAGGGGCGTTCCGCAAAATTTCACGCAGCCGTCCGTTTCGTCCTGTGGGTTGAATTCGTTTTGATTGGTCTCCCATTGAAGGCCCGCTGGCACATTCACCACAGAAACAATGGTGATTTTATTGATATTCAGCCCGGCGGGAGTGCCGGGGTCGTTGACGGGGGTTGTGGTTTTCGGCATCCTGAAACTGATGGTGCCATCGTAGTAAACGCCAGCTTCGCCATCGGGCGCAGCGCTCAGGAAAATGGTGTCTTCGGGCAGCGGCGGCAGGTTCACGATACAACCTGGGCAACCCGTTTGGGCAGTGGCGTTTTCCAAAAAAAGGAAAAAGGAAAGACACAGGGCAGCGCTTAGGTAAAGGTTTTTGAACATAACGGTTTTGGTTGGAAAGTGGATGAAAATGGAATTTTTAATAAATAGGAGAAGGCTGCTTCGACGCTGGTCGAATTGGCCAAAACTGGGCGCTCAAGTGCAGGTAGGTGCAGCAAAACTAACACAAAGGAGCAAGGGCAGGAATTTTTTCCACAAAAATCAAAAACGCAAGGAATAGCTGCCCACCGGGAAAATAATGGGCACATCATCATCTTCATTGAATTGGATGACGGAAATCCCAAAGTCCAACCGGTGTTTCACCGTGAAAAAACTAAGTCCTATGGAGCTAAAATCAGGCGCATCAGGGTCTTTCCAATTCAATTGAAAATGCTCCGCAAAGAAGCGGAAATGGTTGGAAATCCTATAGGCACCACCAACAGTAAACCCAGTAAAGCCGCCGTCGGAAACTACGTTGTCGAATGGATCTTCCAGGGTTTCATTGCCACGCATGATACCGATGTTGACATAACGTTCCCTGGTACCAAATGTGAGAGCGCCAGTGGCCACGGCGACGTTTTCCCATTGGTTGTTATCGTCGTTGAAGTTATTATTTTGATCATTGATGGCTGCTACCATGCCGCCAACACCCAGGTGGATGTATTTGCCAAAATTGAAACCCAATTTTGCCCTAAATGAAGCGCCGAGATACGGTGTAAAGATAGAAGCACCCCCGCCGAGTGAGAAAAAATCGGTCAAGCCAATATCCAGTGAATGAAAAAATAAAATGGAACTGCTATATTGAGCTTGGCCCTTGGGCAGCATAAAACCAGTGCCGCCAAACATGAGTTTTTCCTGGCCGTTCATTTCGATGGGTAAGTCCACTTTTTCACTGATGGGAGTGGCGGGCGGCTCCAATTTTGTCAATTGCCCATATTGCATTATTTGCTCAAGAAAGTTAAGTGTGTCGCCGTTTTCCAATAAAAACAACAGGTTATTGCCGGGAGTATATTGCAGGAGTTGCCCTACAAAACGGTCGCCCCGGCTGGTCTTGATCACATGGAGCGACGTTGCGCTTTGGGTCAATTGGTGTATGGGCGGGCTGGTCAGGGTAATTTCTTTGATACTGGTAGTGCCTAATCTCGAAGGGCATCCAGGGCAGCTCATCTTTATTTGGGTTTTGCTGAAGCGAAGTATTTCTCCCGAATAAGTTTTTCCATTGGCGAGGCTGACCTGATAGACAAAAACCTCCGCTGATTTTTTTTCAGGTTTTGTGTCCAGGTATTCGATGTCGGGCAGGGTTTCGCCTGCTTGTTGAACCACTATTTTTGTGATCTCGTCGTGGCGGAAAAGCAGTTGGGTTTTGTTTTTTAGCTCAAACGAAATGGTCTCTTTGTCGTAGGCCAGTACCCTGCCCACCATCCTGTCGCCAACGCTGGTAAAAATGGTGTGGACCTGCGAAGTATCGCCAATTTGCAAGACGCCTTCGACTTGGATTTGAGAAAAAACTTGGCTTGGCAACCAGACCAGAAAGAGCATGAAAAAGAGATACCGTAGTTTCATAAGTTGACGTTGAAAAGGGTTTTATCGAAAACGCTGAAAATTAGCTGTTTGTGATGAGCTTTTTTTATTAAAAACTTTCCTGTCCAAAAGACTTCCAAAATCTGCTGGACCGTTGGCATTTGGGAAATATTTGCCCAACTTCCCCGCCAAAATACTAACCTATGAAGTATGCCTTGTTATCAAACAAAGCTGTCCGCCTGTTCATTGTGCTGTGCGGATTTTTTGTGACCAACGCCCTTGTGGCTGAGTTCATTGGCGTAAAAATCTTTGCGGTGGAAGACACGCTGGGCTTCCCGCCACTCAATTGGAAGCTTTTCGGTCAATCAGGTTCACTGATGCTCACCGCCGGGGTGTTGCTTTGGCCTGTCGTTTTTGTGATGACCGATTTGATCAACGAATATTATGGCAAACGTGCTGTCCGCATTTTGTCTTACCTGACGGCTGGGCTGATTACCTACGCTTTTTTGATGGTGTTTTTGGCCATAAACCTGGTGCCTGCGGGCTGGTGGGTAAAAACGTATGAAACGGTGGGTGTGCCGGACATGCAGGCGGCATTTTCACAAGTATTTGGACAAGGGCTGTGGATCATTTGTGGCTCCCTCGTAGCATTTTTAGTGGGGCAAGTTTTGGATGCTGGGATTTTTCACAAACTGAGGGTCATCACTGGAGAAAAACAGCTTTGGCTCCGGGCCACCGGCTCTACTTTGGTTTCTCAATTTGTGGACAGTTTTGTGGTGCTGTATATTGCCTTTGTGCTGGGCCCTCAAAAATGGAGCATGGGCCTTTTCCTTGCCGTCGGAACAGTGAATTATTGCTATAAATTCGTTGTGGCCGTAGTGCTGACACCCCTTATTTATCTCGCCCACTATTTGATTGATAAATATTTGGGAGAAGAATTGTCTTTAAAGATGAGGCTGGAGGCGAAGGGGGAACATTCAATTTTGGATAATTGATTTACCCTTTCACCTCTACCTTCGGAGGTAATAATTTATACAACAAAGGCGTCACAATCCGGCTCAACAACAGCGAACTGATCAACCCACCGATAATGACCCAGGCCAGTGGCGAAATCAATGGTGAATCTTCCAAAACAAGCGGAATCAGGCCGCCGATAGCCGTCAAGGTGGTAAGGAATATGGGCAGGAAGCGGGTTTCGGCACCTTCCAAAATTGCCTCTTCCAAGGGCATTCCCTGTTCCCGCAACTGATTGGTGTAATCCACCAGGAAAATAGAGTTTTTTATCTCAATGCCCACCAGCGCTATCATGCCCACCGTTGCCACAAACGACAGGGTTTCGCCCACCAAAAACAAGGTGACCAGGGCCCCAACGATGCCCAAAGGAATGACCGATAGCACGATCAAGGTGCTTTTGAAAGTACGGAACTCCAAAACGAGTATGGCCAGTAATCCGAAGAGGGCAATAATGACAATGGTCTGCATACCGCCAAAGCTTTCATCCCGGCTTTCCCGCTCGCCCGCAGCCATAAAGGAATAACCTTCCGGGAATTTCATCGCCTCCAGTTTTCCTATTAATTCATCGGTGAGTGCGGCGGTGTTGTAGCCTGTTTTTACAAAGGAAGTGACACTCGCAAAACGCTCCTTGTTAAAGTGCCGGATGACGGAAGGCGACGTCTGCAATTCCACTTTTGCGATTTGGGACAAAGGAACCAGCGCCCCTGATAGCGAGGTGATATAGATTTTGGAAAAGGCTTCCAGTGTCGCCGCTTCGTTTTTTGCAATACTGACATTGATGGCAAATTCTTCCCCTTCTTCGTTGCGGAACTTGCCCGCTTCCAGCCCTGCAATGCCCAGGCGCACCGTCTTGGCCACCTCTGCCAAAGGAATGCCCAGCAGCCCGGCCTTGTCTTTGTTCACCACGATTTCCAGGTCGGTTTTTTGGGTGGTCAGCGCATTTTCGACATACAAAGTGCCCGCTGTTTTTTTCATCAAATCTTCTATCAGGAAGGAAAGCCGCCGAAGCGTGTCCAGGTTTTCACCCAAAATCCTGAACTCGATGGGCGCTTCCACCGGCGTTCCTTGCTGGAATTGTTTCACCACGATTTTTGCGCCTGGGTACCCTTCAAATTCTGACCGCAAGGTGTCGGTCAGGGCTGTGATTTCAGGTACCAAAAGTTCGGGGTTCACTTGCACGAAAACCTGTCCATAGTTGGGCGAAGTATTGCGCTGGAACTCATTGTAATACACCCTTGGGTTGCCCTTTCCAATATTGCTGCTGACCGTCCGCACATTTTTATCGGAGAGCAACCTCGTTTCTATGCTCGAAATGATGGTGTCCACTTTGTCCATGTTGCTGCCGAGCGGCACTTCCACGTCAATCATAAACATGGGCTTTTCGGAAAGCGGGAAAAGGCTAAAGCCAATTTTTGGCACCAAAAGAAGGCTCCCAAAGAAAACCAGCCCAGTGGCCACCAAACTGATGGCTGGGTGGCGGAAGGCCCAACGAAGGCCTTTTTGATAAGGCTTGTTCAGGTTGTTTTTGAAAAAACGCATGAAAAAATTGCCCTCCGGCTGTTCGTGCGTTTTTAAGATCATGCGGGCCAAAAATGGGATGATGGTGAGCGAAACGAACAGCGAAGCCAACACCGTCATCAGCACCGCCATCGGCAGGCTTCGGATGAAATCGCCCGATGCTTCTGGCAAAAAAACCAAGGGCAAAAAGGCCAATACCAAGGTTGCCGTGCAGCCCACCACGGCTATGCCAATCTGTTTCGTGCCAGCTATGGCCGCATCAAAACGGCTATATCCCATGCGCATGAAACGTTCGATATTTTCCACCACCACGATGCTGTCGTCCACCAGCAAACCGAGCGAAACCACCATGCCTACGATGCTCAATTGGTTGAGCGTATAGTCCAGCATGTCGAGGATAGCAACGCCGATGGACAGGGACAAGGGAATGGAAATCATCACGACCAGCGAAGCCCTCCAGCCCAGCGGCAGCAGCGTCAGCATGACCAGGGCCACAGCAATAAGGAAGTCCTTGCCCAAACCTGTCAATCGCCGCTGTACGCTTTCGGCCTGGTCAAAAGCAGTTTCGAGGTGCATCCCCGCAGGCAGTTTTTCCTTGAAATCGGCCAGGACGCCAACCATTTGTTCCTTGGCCTGCACGATGTTTTTGCGGTCTTTCAGCATGGCGATGACCCAAACTGTCCGCTCGCCGTTGAAGCGGGCCAGGTAGGTTTGTTCTTCTTCGCTGAAACGCACCGTTGCGATGTCCTGCAATTTTACGATACGCCCTTCCAGCGTGGTGCGGACGATGGTATTCCGGATATCTTCAATTTCCTCGTAGCTGCTCGTGGTCTTGATGTTGAATTTTTTGGCACCAATGTCAATGCTGCCACCTGGGATGTTCATGTTGTTGGCTTGGATGAGGTTTAGCACCTGGTTGAGGCCAAGCCCATTTTGCGCCATTTTTTCCAAATTGATTTCCACTTCAACTTCCTCATCGGGTGAAGCCTGAATTTCCACCCTTTTCAGGTCTTTGATTTTTTCCAAACGGCGTTTCAAGAAATCGGCCTGTTCCTCCAAATCGTGGTAGGAAGCGCCATCGGAGACAATGGCCGCCTGCAAAATGGCCACATCCGACGACTGCGCCCGTTTCACGTCCAGCAACAACAAATCGTCCGGCAAGTCAGGCCGCAGGTTGTTGACCTCCCGTATCACATCATTGTTTTTGGTCAAAGTATTGACCCCATGCACAAAATCTATCTGCATCACCATCAAGCCATCGTCGCAACGGGTATAAATCTTTTTGATGTCTTCCAGTTCGTACATGGCGTCCTCTATCGGTTCGGCCACCAATTCCTCCATATCGCCAGGGCTGGTGCCAGGATAGACCGCCAAAATGATAAAAATGGGCGCATTGAATGGCGGATCCTCGCCCCGGGGCATATTGAAAAGGGAGTTCAAACCCAACAACAGCACCATGACAAACACGATGATGGTGAACTGGTAATTTTTGACTGAGAATTCAGCGATTTTCATGAATAATGAATGATGAACGATGAACGATGATTGGCTTTGGCAGCACGGCTGATTGACATTCAGAAATTAATTCCTCGTTTGCGGCAACCCCGCTTGTCATCGCCGATAGGCAAACTGCTGCGTCAGGATGGCTGCAAAACCGGTTTTGAGGTGACGAACTGTGTTTAGACACACCCATTTTTGGCCTCAAATGCGTCTAAACACAATTCGATTGTGGTTGATTTTTAGAAAGTTATAGATTTTTTATTTCAATGGTTTTTCTAAAAATCATCGCACGACATCTGTTCGCCTTCTACCATTGAAAATCAAGCAGGATTTTTCAAGGCAAAAAGGTGTCATATCAAAACTATGATTGCCCATGAAATGACATCTTTTTGCTTGAATAAAGTCAGTTAAAATTGAAAGATATAGTTGGCAAAAACATGTCACCTCATAAGCCTTGGTTGAACAGAAATTTATCAATGACTCTTCCGAGTATTTCTAACTGTAGCCCAGAAGCAAGTTTGGCATTTTCGCTACACTCAAAACTGCAGACTGTGGACTGATGACTGATGACTGATGACTGTGGACTGTGGACTGATCACTTCACTTTCAATCCACCACTTTCACCAAAGCCCCATCATATAAATAAGGCGCTCCGTCAGTGACGACAGTTTGGATGTTTTCCAATCCCTTGCTCACGGCCACCTTGTCATTTTGCAAAAAGGCAATGGTAATGGGGAGCGCTTTGGCTTGTTGGTTTTCAATGGTAAAAACTTTGGCCTCGTTGCGGTTGGACTCTACCAGCGCATCCAGTGGGATAACAGCAAGTTGGGCCTTGTTTTCAGGAAAAAATTCAACGGCGGCAATCAAGCCGGCCACCATTTTGGGTGGGGAGCTTGCGAGCCTCATTTCCACGTCAAAAGTGCCGCTGGTCGGGTTCCCTACATCGGCCAGACGGGTGATGGTAGCTGTAAAATCCTGTCCAGGAAAAGCATCGAAGCGGACGCTCGCCTTGTCGCCCCGTTTCAATCGCACCCAATCCCGATCGGCCAGACCAGCTTTGATGACCCAATCTTTCAGGGCATTTCCCAAAATGTAAAAAACAGGCATACCCGGCCCGGCAATCTCTCCGGCCACCATGAGTTTTTGGATGACCTTGCCGCTGATGGGCGAGCGGATTTCAGAATAATTTTGATTGAACTTGGCCATTTTCTGGGTCTCTTCTGCCACTGTCAGGGCCGTTTGGGCATTCTGCACCTGCTCCAGTGTGGCAACGCTGTCTGCAAGGAGGTTTTTTGCCCTTTGCAAGTCTCGTTGGGCTTTTTGAACGGCTTCATTGCTTTGCTGAACCTGGGCATTTATTTCGGTCAAATTCAGCGTGGCGAGCAGTTGGCCCTGCTTCACAAAATCGCCTTCTTCTACCAATATCTTTGAAATGACTCCACCTGTTTTGAAAGCAGGTTTTGCCTCGTTTTCGCTGGTGACGATGCCGGAAGCATGGATGCTTTGCACCAAAGTTTCATGCGATACCTGTACCGTTCGGACGGGAATGGCCTTGTTGTCTGGTGAAATGGTTGTGGTTTCTTCCTTGCCGTTGCCACAGGCTAAAAACAAGGTGATGGAAGTGAATAAATACAGGTATGTTTTCATGAAGGAATGATTAAAAATTCAGGGAATTGGGTAAGCCGCCACCGCCCTTTCCAACTCGGCATGTTTTATCAAAATATCATAAAATGCAAGGGATTGCTGTAGTTCTTTCGTCGTCACCTGGGTGCGGGCATCGAGCAGTTCGATGTTGTTGGCGAGGCCCTCTTTGTAGCGGCGGAAGGTATCGTCATAAACCCGCTTAGCCCCGGCCAGTTCTGTCTCGTAGCTACGCCAAACTTCAATAGCTGTAAGGTAATTGGTCTGTGCCACTTGGGTTTGCAGGTCAATTTGCTGCGCCACGGCCCTCTTTTTTTCACCAGTGGCCAAAACGTCCATTTCCGCCTGTTGCACCTGCAATTTGTTGCGGCCTGCCGCCCAGACAGGCACTTCGAAAGAAAGTCCGGCCAGGACATAGCCGCCCCATTTGAAATCAAAATTCTGCGAGCCGAGGTCGAGTTGGATGCCGACATCCGGCATTTTGTAGGCATTTTCCAGGTCCACCACCAGGGCGTTTATTCGGCCCGCAGTTTCGAGTTGTGCCAGTTCCTCCCGTTGTCCGTTTTGCAGGAGGCCAGGCAATTGGTTTAAGCTATCTTTTTCAATCGGTGCTTCTAAATTCTTGTTTATCAGAAAGTTAAAATAAGCCGCCGCATTTTTTTCCTTGGCCTGGGCATCCAGTTTTTGAGCTTTCACATTGCCTATCTCGCCAGCGGTACGGGTCAGGACGGAAGGGATGATTTTATCGTTGCGGAGAAGGCTTTCGTTTACCCGCTGGTTTTCGGCCAGCAGTTGCAAGGCGATATCGTAAATGCGCACGGCCTCGCCTGCTTGCAGGTATTGGAAATAGGCGCTTTTGATGTCCTTCACCAATACCCTTTTAAACACTTGTATTTCCTCTTTTTTCAAGTCAATCTGTGCCGATTTGATGCTTTTGTTGATGCCGATTTCTTTGTTCAAAATGGGCTGGCGGATGCGGAAGCGGGCATCGTAAAAGTTATTGGGCAAGAAGGTTTCCTCTATGTTTTCCAATTGTGGGAATTGGTTGGTCTGGGTGAGTTGGTTCAGCGTGGCATAAACGGGATTCATCAAGTCGCCAACCGGAAATTCAATCTTCCTGCCGCCAGCGGCCAGCGTATATGCGGTGCCAAAAGTTATTTCTGGAAAAAACAAACGTCTCGCTTCCTGAAGGGCCAGCGTATTTTTTTGCAACAAAAAATCCTGCTCTTTCAATGAATGGTTGCTGGCAATTCCTTGGCGGATGTATTCATCCAGGTGTTGGGCAAATGAAATTGCGGGCGGGTGGAAAAGGAGTATCAACAGTGATAATCGGCAATAAAATCGAGGCTTCATTCAAGTGATTTTTAAGGAAGGGAACTGAATCCGATATGCTTGCGAAGTTGGATTTTTTTTGACCAAAGCCAAACTTGTAAAAGATAAAATGGCGATTGTCCAGCATGAATTGTGCAGAAAAGCAGTTGAACCGGGCGCAATCGTGGGATCCCTGCCGGGTGATTTTCCTTAATCTGCCCACTGACTTTGATCATTTAGAAAAAACGCTGTCAGGCCAACCTTTACCGAAAATTTTTTAATTATGAGTACCGTAGAATCACTTCCTTCACTAAAAGAAGAGTCCAAAAAAACACAGCCGAAATTCGTCTTTTCCTTTCAGGAGGGCGACGGTAAAAACAAGCATCTCCTGGGCGGCAAAGGCGCCAACCTGTGTGAAATGACCCAAATCGGCCTGAACGTTCCTCCAGGTTTTGTCATCAGCACCGAAGCCTGCCTGACTTACCTCGACAACAAGGAACGCAAGCTGCCAGATGGCCTGATGAATCAGGTGAAAAAGAACATTGCAAGGCTGGAAGACAGCACCGGCAAAGGTTTTGGCGACCCCGGCAACCCGCTGCTGGTCTCCGTCCGTTCTGGTTCGGCCATGTCCATGCCGGGCATGATGGACACCATCCTCAACCTCGGCTTGAACAAAGAAACCTTGCAAGGTTTAATTCAGCAAACCAATAACGAGCGCTTTGGCTACGATGCCTACCGCCGTTTTATACAACTTTTTGGCAAGGTGGCCCTCGGCGTGCCCGACGAGGCTTTCGACCATGAATTTGAAACCGTTAAAAAACAAGCGGGCGTGAAAGTGGACATCGGCCTCAACGCTGAAAATTTGAAAGAAATCAGCCAGCGCTTTTTGAAAGTTGTGAAAGAAAAAACAGGCCGCCCATTCCCCGACGATGTTTATGAACAATTGGAAATCGCCATCAAGGCTGTCTTCAACTCATGGATGGGCAAACGTGCGGTGGACTACCGCCGTGAGTTCCAAATCACCAAAGAAATGGCCAACGGCACAGCCGTGAACGTGGTCACGATGGTGTTCGGGAACATGGGCAATGACAGCGCAACGGGCGTGGCTTTTACACGTGACCCTGGCACCGGCGAGAATGCGCTTTTCGGTGAATACCTCGTTGACGCACAGGGGGAAGACGTGGTGGCCGGTATCCGTACGCCCAAACCAGTGGCCCAAATGGCGACGGAAATGCCCGAAATGTACGAGCAACTGACAGACCTTCGGAACAAACTGGAAAGCCATTATAAAGAAGTACAGGACTTTGAATTTACCATCGAAAAACAAACGCTCTATTGCCTACAGACCCGCAACGGCAAGATGAACACCACTGCCATGGTACGCACCTCGGTGGAAATGGTAAAAGAGGGCTTGATTACAAAAGACCAAGCCCTGCTGCGCATCAAGCCGGAAATGCTGGAGCAAATGCTCTACCGCCGCCTGGATCCGAAGCACAAAACTGCCCCATTGGCCCAAGGGCTTCCTGCCTCTCCGGGCGCTGCTTTTGGTGAATGTGTGTTCGATGCCGACAAGGCCGAGATACTGGGAAAGGATGGCCACAAGGTCATCCTGGTGCGGGAAGAAACCAAACCAGAAGACATCCACGGTTTCTTTGCATCACAAGGCATTCTGACCAGCCGGGGCGGCAAGACTTCCCACGCTGCGGTAGTGGCCAGGGGCATGGGCAAACCTTGCGTTGCTGGTGCCGAGGGCATTTCAGTAGATGTAAAATTGAGGCAGGCTAAAATTGGAGAAAAAATACTGCACGAAGGCGATGTCATCACCATTGACGGCGGCACGGGCTTGGTTTATTTGGGTGAAATCGCCACAGTGGAACCTGAATTTTCCAATGAACTGAAAACACTGTTGGCTTGGGCCGACGAAACTGCAAGGCTTAAAGTTTTCGCCAATGCAGATACGCCTTCTGCTGCCAAAAAAGCCGTGGAATATGGCGCAATGGGCATCGGGCTGTGCCGCACCGAGCGCATGTTCAATGCAGCCGAACGTCTGCCCATCGTCATTGATATGATTTTGGCAGATACTACTGAAGAAAGGGAAGCAGCCCTCAACCGCCTGGAACCCATCCAGCGCCAGGATTTTGTGGACGTGTTCACAGCCATGTCGCCCAGACCGGTGACGGTCCGTTTGCTCGACCCGCCTATCCACGAATTTTTGCCCAACGAAGAAGATTTGGTGGCCGAACTGGGCCATTTGGAGCATTTGAAAAATACCATTGACGGCGTGAACAACCTTTTCAGCAGCCTGCGTTTGTTGGCCGCCGAGGAGGAGTTGAAGCATAAATACCCATCGCCTTTCACGACCTCCGGCGGCGACCTGGTGCGGCAGGCTATCACCAAGAAAGAGCGTATGTTGAAGAAAATCAAGGAATTGCACGAGGTGAACCCGATGCTGGGCCACCGTGGCGTCCGCTTGGGATTGACCTATCCTGAAATTTACAAAATGCAAATCCAGGCCATCCTGGAAGCTGCCGCCGAATGCCAAATCAAGGGCATCGAAATCCACCCGGAAATCATGGTGCCGCAAGTTTGCACGGTGGTGGAATTGCAGCATGTAAAAGCGTATGTAGATGAATTAAGGGAAAAAATAGAAAGTGAAAAGAAAGTGAAACTTAGGTTCAAATTCGGTTCTATGATTGAGGTGGTAAGGGCTTGCATGAAGGCAGAAAGCCTGGCCAAAGTAGCCGAGTTCTTCTCTTTCGGTACCAATGACCTTACCCAGGCCACTTATTCTTTCAGCCGGGAAGACGCAGAAAATAAATTCCTGCCGCTTTACCAGCAGAAAGACATCCTGCACCACAACCCGTTTGAGGTGCTGGACACTGGCGGCGTGGGCAAGCTGATGGAACTGACCGTGGAATGGGGCCGCAAGAGCAGGCCGGACATCAAGATCGGGATTTGTGGGGAACAAGGCGGGCACCCTGAGTCCATCAGGTTCTGCCACCACATAGGACTGGATTATGTGTCGTGCTCCGCACCGAGGGTGCCTATCGCAAGGTTGGCAGCCGCCCATGCCAAATTGGGCGAGCGGAACTACACATCCGATTGATTGGCTTTTCAAAAGGTTTTGGTAAAAATAATGCCGGGCAAGTGGTTACTTGTCCGGCATTTGCTTTTGAAATTTATTATTGGATTTTGGTTAAAACGCTGAGCAAAAAACCAAAAAAGCAATAGTATCCCGTCAGCCTGCAATCTTACCCTGCAAAATCTGTACGGCCTGCAAAAATGAGGTCAGGAAACGTTCGACGCTATCACGATCGGCCAGGATGATTTCCAGTTTATCCGCTTTTTCGGAAGAGCCGCCGTTTTTAGTGATTTCCACTTTTGGCTTACCCTCCATCACAGGGATTTTCACACCAGGAAAATCGCCGGAAACGCCGTCCACGATAAACTCGTAGGTTTTTGGATCTGCTTGCAGGTCTTTCATGTTGACCTTTTTTTCAATGACGCCGCCGTCCGCTTCGTTGCGGATGACCACCATCAAATTCTGATCGAGCAGCACGGTTACTTTGCCAATGCCAGGCACTTTGCCATTGGCCTTGTCGTATTCTTCCTGCAGGGCTTGGAGGCACCATTTCACTTTGCCGTGCAAATCTGTATCATGAACCGCCACGGAAGAAAGGGCATCGGTCGGCTTGCCTCCCTCCTGCATTTTTGGACGGGTGCCAACTGGCTCCAGGCTGGCCAAATCGGTAGAATCGCTGCCACAAGCAGCCAAAAATGAACAAACAAGTAAAGAAAAAATGAATTTTTTGAACATGAGACACTGATTTTCGGATGAAAAGGCCATTTTTGCCGAAAGCACACCAAGAACAGTCGCAGGGATCGATAGCAGAGGCACTCAATTCCAACATTTTACATCAATCATTGGCGTATCAACTGCCCCCTGCATTGCAGTACTGATTCTTAATTTATAATCTCCACGGCATAAACGTACCTCTTTTGGATTTGCTATTTCGATAAAAAACAATACCAATTTTTATCATATAAGCGGTGCAAAGGTAAAGAAACCCAATTCGGGCCGTAAAATCATTTTAAACTAATTCACTTGTCTGCCATGAAAACAAATTTACTGCTGCTATTTGTAGCTTTTTCATTGACACTATCGTACGCACAGGCACCTTTTATTGCCCAACTCACCGTCCCTGTTCAGCTCAATTTTGGCACAAAGAATAAACAGCAAGTGAAATTGGGCGAGTTGTCCGGCATTTCCCTGCTTTTTCTTGATACGACCAAAACGGAAGACGAGATCGTGCTGATGGGCCACGGCGAGCCCGTCATTTGGTACGACCATGCCGGCGAAAGCCTGAAAGTGACCTTCATCGTGCCGGACAGCCAGGCCACCAATTATTTGGAATTGCTGTATTCAAGATCCAGTTGCTCGGTCAGCATGTTGCGCCATGAAAAAATGACCAACGATTCGCTGAGGGCATCGGGCAACTTGGTGATGGATCCCGAAGGTTACCGCATGTACCTTGTCGGCCCCCTTACCTCCAAAACAGGGCTTGAAACGGCCATTGGCCAAATGAATGAGTTTTTTATGATGCTCCATGCCAAAACCATGACGAGGGTGCATGTGAAATCGTGGTTCCACAGCGACTCACTGAACGTCATCCTTGGGAAAGATTCACAGTTTGATACGGCTGATGATTTATTCTGGCTGGACCAAAACATGCGGAACCGCCTGCGCCAACTTTCCGTCAACGCCTATTCCCGTTTATACCTTTTTGAAAACAAGGCCCAATTTATCAGCGATACCCTTTCGAGCTATGGCCTAACTGTACACACAGCGCAGCCCGACCCAGCCAACGAGTTAGGTATTAAGGGTTGCCTTTCATTCAAAATAAAGGCTGACAGCCAGATAAAGTACCTGTTTTTGAAGCCCAAAAAGGAGTACTTGTTCTCTTTGTGCTATTCGTTCATCCGGCGAGGCACTGGCGAAGGGGAGTTGAATTTGGAAAAAATCTCCTGTAAAAATCTCGCAACCGGCGATTTTGTGGAAATGGAACTGACAGACTTGGTCAGCAACGGCATACCATTATTATATGTAGATTTGATAAGGGGCGTAGTAATGGAAGATGGCGACCGCTGGGACATTGCCAATGTAGTACATGCCTTTGGGGACGTCCTGAATTTGTCCTACTTGCCAAACGAATAAGACCACAAGGGAAATGGAGCGTTCACAATCCTACTTATACGCTGATGGTCAGCGGTTTATGGGCAAAAGCCCAGAGATGGTTTTTACTGAAATAGCCGAGCAAAACCTTTGGATGGAAAGCGAATCGGTATCCGGCTTTGGCTCCTCTTTGAAACAAACAGCGGAACTGGTGGCCCAACTTCCAGGCATTTTTCAACAATTCAATGTCAAAAAACTGCTGGATGTGCCTTGCGGCGATTTCAATTGGATGAAAACCGTTGATTTGAAAGGCATTGACTACACTGGAGGCGACATCGTGCGGGCCATTGTTGACAAAAACAATTCGACCTATCAAAGCGATACAAGAAGGTTTTACAAACTGGATTTGTTGAACGACAAGCTCGACGGCTATGATCTACTTTTTTGTCGTGATTGCCTGGTCCATTTGTCATTTGAAGATGTCTTCAAAGTGCTTACCAACCTAAAAGGCAGCAACGTCCGATACCTGATGGCGACCACTTTCCCCGAAGAAAAAAACAACCAGGATGTGCCCACAGGCGGCTGGCGGCCCTTGAATTTCCAGGCCGCCCCTTTCCATTTCCCCGGGCCGCTTTTTTTGCTGAACGAAAAATGCACGGAGATGGATGGGATGTTTGGGGATAAATCTATGGGGCTGTGGGAGGTTAAAGACCTTTCTATCTTTGCCTTCCAAATTTGAAATTTTATGTCCAACACATACAAATACGACCTTCGGGGCGTCTCCGCCGGAAAAGAAGAAGTCCATGCCGCCATCAAGGGACTGGACAAGGGCCTTTACCCAATGGCTTTTTGCAAAATCCTGCCTGACGTGGTGGCCGGGAGCGACGACCATTGCAATATCATGCACGCCGACACAGCAGGCACCAAAACCAGCCTGGCTTATTTGTACTGGAAAGAAACGGGTGATTTGTCGGTTTGGAAAGGCATTGCCCAAGATGCACTTGTTATGAACCTGGACGACATGGCTTGCGTGGGATGTCTCGAAAACATCATTGTTTCTTCCACCATTGGCAGGAACAAAAATTTGATTCCCGGCGAAGTAATCAGTACTTTGATCAAGGCTGCCACTGAATTTGTGGAGATGCTGGCAGATCATGGAATCCACCTGCACCTGGCAGGCGGCGAAACGGCGGATGTGGGCGACATCGTCAGGACGATTGACGTGGGTTACACCACTTTTGGGCGGATGAAACGCAGTGAGGTCATCGTCAATGATATTAAAGCGGGAGACGTGATTGTGGGTTTGGCTTCTTTCGGACAGGCAACTTATGAAATGGGATACAACGGCGGCATGGGCAGCAACGGCCTAACTGGCGCAAGACATGATGTGCTGGATAAAATGTACGCTGCCAGATATCCTGATAGTTTTGACCCCAACACACCGCAGGAAGTCATTTACACTGGCTCAAAAAAACTGACCGAGGAAATTTCCATTGAAGGGAAAAAACTGGACATCGGAAAACTCATCCTCTCCCCTACCCGCACATATTTGCCTGTTTTAAAAAAAGTGCTCGACGAATTCAAGGGCGACAAAAGAAAAGCCATCCACGGCCTGATACACTGCACCGGCGGCGGCCAAACCAAAGTACAGAAATTTATCCTGAACAAAAAAGTGGTCAAAAACAACTTATTTCCTTTGCCGCCACTGTTTGAACTGATCCAAAAGGAATCAAATACGGGATGGCGGGAAATGTACCAAGTTTTCAATATGGGCCACCGTCTTGAGTTTTATGTGGGCGAAAAAGACGCCCAAAGCATCCTTGACATTGCCGCTAATTTTAATATCGAATCAAGGATAGTCGGCCATGTGGAAGAACATGAAGGGGAAGCGGTTGTAGTGGCAAGCCCGCATGGCCAATTCGTTTACTAAAATTCCCACCAACACATATTAAATTTTTTCATCAATCTGGCACAGTTTTCGGTACATGCTTGTAAAGTTTAATTTGACAACAATGGCAAGCCTTTCCGCTGCTAATCCATCAAATTGAATCCTTACCTTACGACAGACACCTTCCAGCAAACACAAAAATAATTTCCGGCAAATAAACCCGCTTGCATTGATTGGCTGCACTTGGCACTGCCATTTGGCAAACGGTAACCTATTGCCTGAATTGAGGACATCTAAACATTTTTTGGGAATCCAAAACACAACATCCCATGAATAAAGTAAAATTGAATTACATCTTTTTCCTGTTTGGCCTGGCATCATTGTCTGTGAAGGCCCAAAGCATTTTTCCTGTTGATTCCATCCACACCTACACGGTTGACTGCAATGGAAGCGAAATGGTCTGTTTGCCTATCCCTTCCTCCGATTTTTCGGATTACATCATTTTTATGGATGGTAACCCTTATGCGGCCAATGTGGCTGGATGCAATTTTGACACTACCTTTAAATACTCCTACAACGCCCTGCCGGGCTTGGGCAACATGGGCCCTTACCACTTGGATACCTGGTCGGTAAACGGAGTCACCTACGAAGGCACCTTCCAAAATATTACCGACCTGGTCAACATGCTCAATCAATGGGATCCACAAGGCACATGGGTTCACGAACCTGCCACGCTGACCATTTCGGGAGGCATGTCGGGCATGGATTATTCCAGCATGGAAGTAACGGTGATGCAAAACCAAACCCAAGCGACCATCGGCTTGAGTTATGGGCTGGTGCCACAGGGCACGGAGCTGCAATTCAGTTTGGGCATGCATTCCATCATTGCCTGGGATTTGCAGAGCGGGGCAAAAGATACCTTGATGGTCATGGTTGAATGTTTGCAATTGCCAGCCTCCTTTACTTTTTACGATACCATTCCCGCTGACAGCCTGCCATACATTGTTTGTTTGGATACAACCCAGTTGTTTGGCAATGTGGCTTCCGCTTTCAATGCCTGCCCGGATCAGTCGGGCGAATATGTCAGTTTTTATTTGGATCCCGTCAATTTATGCTTAAAATATGAAGGCCTGGCCTGTAACGGAACCGAGACGGCCTGCATCGTGGTGTGCGACGACCTGGGCATGTGCGACACCACCAATTTTGTCATAACAGTGGACAATTCCCTTTGCATGGCCGCTTCCCGAAAAGTAGTGGACACCATTTTCATCAACTTCAGCAATGTTTACTGCATTGACACCTCTACCCTGCAAGGAGATGTTGTATCGGTAGAAAACCTTTGTCCTGGCGAGTCGGGCGAAAGCGTGGATTTTGAATATGATGAAAACACGCATTGTGTGACCTACACCGGCTTTGCCGAAGGCCTGGATCAAGCTTGTTATCTTTTGACCGATCAGTTCGGAAACACCGATACCGTCTTCGTTTGTGTTTACGTCAGGCTTCCTGAGACTGGTATAATTATTGACACCATCCTGCTGGGTCAAAATGAGACCTACTGCATTGACACTACCGAATTGGCAGGCAATGTGATAAGTATTGAAAATTTTTGCCCTGAGTTGTCGGGCGATCAAGTAGAGTTTACAATAGACGTTGTAACTTTATGCGTCGAAGCACAGGGAATCGTAGTCGGAACAGATAGTGCTTGCATTTTAATTTGCGACGATTACGGAATTTGCGATACGACCTACGTTTATATCACCGTCGTCCCGGATGTTTCCAATCCATGTGATGGTGCCCTACCCCCCGTTGCTGTTGACGACACAGCATCCACACTTTTGAACACCCCCGTTAATATTGAAATCTTAGCCAACGACACACTTGGCGACTGTCTTCCCGTTTCCCTCACCGTGCTGAATGAAAGCACGGGCGGCATTGGCCCGCACAAGGGGTTGACAGTGCTGAACCCTGACCAAACGATTGACTATGTGCCAGCAACAGATTCCTGTGGCGTGGACACTTTTCAATACGTTTTGTGCAGCCCGGTTGGGTGTGATACGGCTACGGTTGTCGTCAATATTGAATGCGCAACGACGGATTCGATTATCATTTACAATGGTTTTTCACCGAACGATGACGACATCAACGAGTATTTCAAAATTGAAAACATTGAAAAGTTCCCAAAGAACTCGGTAAAAGTCTATAACAGGTGGGGCCTGCTCGTTTATGAAACGCAAGGCTATAAAAACACCTGGTGGGGCTACTACAAAGGCACCAGTTTGCCGGACGGAACCTATTATTACCTGATAGATCTGGATGGAACTGGCCGCAAAACGTACTCAGGATTTTTACAAATAAACAGATAAATACCATTTTCAATATATTGGCTCAGGGGTAGGTGAAGCTACATCAAAGGCCATTTTTGACAAATCCATTCAAATCCAAACTTTATTTTCAAAATTCCTTCATGATGAAAAGAACTTTGACCATTCTATCCCTTCTGGTTTTCGTTGGCCAGCTTGCCTTTGCGCAACAGGAGCCGATGTTTACCAAATACATGTTCAACAGCTTGATTTTTAATCCCGGTTATGCAGGTTCTGCTGAACACATGTCGCTGGGCCTGCTGCACAGGAGCCAATGGGTGGAAATTGATGGTGCACCTACTACCCAGACTTTTACAGCTCACTCTCCGCTGCGCAACGATCGTGTCGGCGTTGGCCTCAGCCTAGTCAATGACAAAATCGGCCCATCCAATACTTTTGGGGCAAACATCATCTATGCCTATCGCATTCCTATCGGCAAGGGAAAACTTTCCATCGGCCTGCAAGGCGGCATTGAAAACTACAGGGCTGATTGGTCAGACCTGAATATTGACGAAGCTGTTGACCCTGCTTTTTTGATGCCGGTCAATAAATTCATGCCCAATTTCGGCGCTGGCATTTATTTTTCTACCAGGCGTTTTTATATCGGCGGTTCTGTGCCACATTTGGTGGAGTATGACCTCAGGGACGAACAGACCATTGAAATTTACGCCCGCCAGGTGCGCCACTATTATTTCATGACCGGCGCTGCCTTCCCGCTCAATGGCGATGCTCTGATTTTCAAGCCATCCTTTTTGATGAAAAACGTTGGCCTGGACAAACGTGCCTCCAAGCTGGACGCTTTCCGTGACATCGGCGCCCCAAACGAATTTGACTTGGATCTTTCGTTGCTTTTTCAGGAAACCCTGTGGGTGGGTGCTGCGTTCAGGTCTTCTTTTGCAAAATTCATTGACGGAACCAGCTCTTACGACTCTGCCGATATTTGGGTATCTTATCTGATGAAAAACGGCCTCCGTTTCGGCGCAGCCTATGATTACCCATTGACGGAAATCAATAATGTGACCAGCGGTTCATTTGAAATCATGCTCGGCTACGAGTTCAGTTTCGATGAAAAGAAAATAGTGACTCCACGTTATTTTTAATGAGAGAATGAGTCAATGAAAGAATGAGAGAATTAAACGAGTCTCTGATAATTCTCTCATTCAATAATTCCATCATTCACTCATTGCCTCCTCACTCACCAAGAAAAAAAATTTAACCAATTATGGCTATGCGGATTTTTTCTTCCCTCTTCATAATATGCCTGTTTGCTGTCGGCGCATCCGCCCAAAACAGCAAGTTGAAACAAGCCCAGCAGCGCATGGACAACCTCGACTATATGGGGGCCATCGAGCTGTACAACCAGATTTTGGAGGACAACGACGTGTCGGTCGCCAAGATCAACCTGGCTGAAGCCTACCGTAAAATCAACGATACACCCAATGCGGAATATTGGTACGGCCAAGTCGTGCGTTTGCCGGAGGCCGAACCCATCCATAAATTGTACTACGGCATGATGTTGCAGCGCAACGGCAAATGCGACATCGCCCGTGACTGGTTCCAGCAGTACGTTGACCTTTCGCCGGACGACCAGCGGGGCCAGTTCCTGTTACGTGCCTGCGATTATGAAGACGAACTCATGTCCAGGAGCGCTGGCATGTACGAGGTCAAAAACTGCGACTTCAACTCCGCCTCCGACGATTTCAGTCCTCAGTTGTACAAGGCAGGTTTGGTGTTTTCTTCCGAAAGGGACACCAACCCGATGATACGCCGTACCCATGCTTGGACGGGCAACCCTTTCCTCGATCTGTACTTTTTGGATTTGAAAGAAACAGGCAGCAAAGACGAGGGCTGCGGCAATTACGTCTTTGGCCGCCCGGAGAAATTTTCCAACGAAATCAACACCAAATACCACGATGCATCCGTGTCTTTTTCCAAAAATGGTGAAGAAGTGTTTTTCACCAGGAACAACTACATGGACGGCAAAAAAGACTACGACGATGAAGGCATCATGCGCCTGAAAATCTTCTACGCACGTGGCGAGGGTGAAGGAAAATGGGGCGAACTGCAAAGCCTGCCCTTCAATAGCAATGAATATTCTGTGGCGCACCCTACCCTTTCGGCTGACGGGACGAAACTGTATTTCACTTCCGATATGCCGGGCGGTTTTGGTGGTATGGACTTATATGTGTCTGAAAAAGAAAGCGGCCGCTGGGGCCCTCCGATGAACCTTGGCCCAGATGTAAATACGGAAGGCCACGAAATTTTTCCCTATTCTGCCCATGACGGCAAATTGTACTTCTCTTCCGACGGGCACATTGGCCTGGGCGGCTTGGATATTTTTTATACAGAGGCCAAAGACCAGGGCGTATGGTCAACACCGGAGAACCTGGGCTTCCCGATGAATACGATTTCTGACGATTTCAGCATCATTTTCAACGAAGAAGGAACCTGCGGATTCATTGCCTCCGACCGTGAAGGCGGCGTTGGCCACGATGATATTTACAGTTTCAAAAAGACAGGCATCACGGTGGAAGTGCTTGTTTTTGATGAAAAAACTGAAGCGCCCATCGCAGGCTCGCTCGTGTATGTAGCTTGCCTGGAGGATACGCTGACCACTGATGCAGAAGGCAAGATTCATTTTGACATGAAATTGAACGACTGCTGCAAACTCAGCGCCAGCAAGGAAGAATATGAACCCAACAGTGCTGAAGCTTGTACCAAAAACATGACCCTGACCGACAAGTTGGAAGTTAAAATTCCCTTGTCCAAATCTGCCGAATTTATGGTGGAAGGTGTGGTTTTCGACGGTTTTACCGGCCTTCCATTGGAAGGTGCCACAGTGACCATCGAAAACGATTGTGGTGAGCCGCTGGCCGACCCATTTATGACGCCGCCTTCCGGCAAATACTATTTCCAATTGAGCGAGGGGTGCTGCTACCGTTTGAAAGCGACAATGGATGGTTATTTCGCTGGTGTGGCTGATAGCGTTTGCACAAAAGGCTTGACTACCACTGAAACGTTGAAAGAAAACCTGTATCTGATGCCTACAAGCACCGCTGGTTATGATCCAAATTTAACCAGTAAAAAAACGCCAGGTTCTTCTTTGGACGGAAAAGATGAAACGGAATTCACCTATCTGGACCCTTCCACCAAATTGTGGATGGATAAAGAAACAAGGCTTCCAGCCCAAGGCAAATACCCTGATGGCAAGGAATACGACAAAGGAATTCTCAAAGATGAAAGCTTCCCCATCAGCCACATTCCACCCAATGATCCTGATGATGAAAATGGCGGTTTGACTTCCAAAAATGGCAAGGAAAACAAAAAGGCCAATGAATCTACCGCCATCCCTTACCTCCTCCACATCTATTACGACTACGACCAATCGTACGTCCGGGAAGATGCCATTCCAGAATTGGAAAAACTGTATCAACTCTTGGTGGACAACGATCAATACATCATCGAAATCGGTTCGCACACAGATGCACGTGGTTCCTACCACTACAACCAGCGCTTGTCGCAACGCCGTGCAGAGGCAGTGGTCAGGTGGTTGGGCGACAAGGGCATTGACCGCACCCGCTTGGTGGCAAGGGGCTATGGCGAAAAGGTGAACGTGAACGATTGCATCAACAACGTGCCTTGCAGCGAAAAACAACACCAGATGAACCGCCGCACGGAATTCAAGGTGATTGGCTGCCGCAACTGCATTGACCCATCCAAAACTTTGCTTTCAAAGGAAAACCCGAATGCAAAAGTGGACGAGTGCAAAAACTGTCCATTCTAAGATAGAACATCTACCTACTTAAAAAAGAAGCCCTGGGCCATTCGCCTGGGGCTTTTTGTTTGTCTAAAATTTAAGATTTTTGCCCTGACATTAGTGAGACCTGAGAAGTGAGAAATTGAGAAGTGAGACAATTAGATGTTGAAAATCAACAATTTATCTCAATTCAATTTGCTTTTTACCATTCTCGGCTCAACAACCACAAACCCTACTCCCTTTTGAAAAAAATCACCATCGCCATTGACGGCCATTCTTCCTGCGGCAAAAGCACACTTGCCAGGGCTTTGGGAAACGCCCTCAACTATGCCTACATCAGCACGGGCGACATGTACCGGGCTGTGACGCTTTATTTTATTGAAAATCAAGTAGATATAAACAATATCGAAGCAGTAAAAAAAGCCCTTCCCAAGATTCACCTGCATTTTGAGGCCGATGAAAACGGGAACCATATCCATCTCAACGGCCACAACGTGTCGGCAGAGATCAGGAAAATGCACGTTGCAGACTTGGTAAGCCCTGTGGCCACCATCCCGGAGGTAAGAAGGGAAATGGTTCGGCAGCAACAAGCGATGGGCCAGCAAAAAGGTGTGGTGATGGATGGCCGTGACATCGGCACGGTCGTGTTCCCCGATGCGGAGCTAAAGATTTTCCTCACTGCCCAGGAAGACGAACGGGCTAGGCGCAGGCACGAAGAATTGAAAGCCAAAGGCCACGAAACCAGTTTGGAAGAAATCAAAAAAAACCTGATAGAGCGGGATCGAATAGACTCAACCAGGGAAGACAGCCCACTTAAACAAGCCGACGATGCAATCCTGATAGACAACACCAACCTCAATCACGAACAGCAGTTGGACCTGTCGCTCGACCTTGTCCGGGAAAGGATAAGAGAGCTATGAGGAAGGCGGTTTGACGTTAAAAAAAATGCCCCACCTGGAAGATTCCAGGCAGGGCATTTTTATTTAAACCGGGCGAACCCAGTTTTCAAATTTATTCAACAATCAAACGCTTGCCGAAAGTGCTTTCGCCATTGGAGAACACCACCGTATAAGCGCCGCTTGGCAGTTGGGAAAGGTCAATCCTTTCAGTGCCAACCAATGCCTCGCTGTAATTCCTTACTGCCATCACCTGGCCAATGGAATTGATCAGGCGCACGTTCAGGTTCGTCAATCCGTCAAACTGGTAGCTGATATTCACAAAGTCGCCAGCCGGGTTCGGCATCATGCTGAGGGCATTGGCGAAGGCTTTGTCGGTTGCGTTTCCAGGTGTACACATGACTTCGCAAGTATTGAAGCAGAATTCCTGGGTAGTAGGAGTGGCTTCAACGGTGTAAACACGGTTGACATCGTTGCCATTTTGGATACCGCAATTGATGAGGACATCGTTGGCATTTTCCCAACCACCGGAGCCGTTTTTAAACTTGTATTCATAGGTTTGACCTACTTCCAAGTTCAATTTGGCTTGATACCTATTGCCACTCAGTGGGGTCATTTGTTGGTCGCTCCAACCATTGAAAACACCGGCAATAAAAATAGCATCTGGATCTGTGACCACTTCATTCGTCATGTTCACGATGAAGGTTACTTCAACGATGGTTACTGAACTGATTTCCCAGTCAAAACCAGCTGCATCGTCATCTTCATTGTCCCATTCGATGTAGTAAGTAGTACCAGCCGATACCGGCAGGTCTTCAATGAGAGATTGAGTAGCGCAACCATCATCATTGGTGGCAATCAAATTTAGGTTCCCAAATCCACAGTCACCTTCATATACCCAAACACGAGTGTTTTCGCTTGTCATCGAACAAGAAGAAATAGTTATTTCACTGTTTTCAGACGGTGTATAGGAATACCATTCTGATTGTGCATAAGGTGTAGTGCTAGATACTAATGTACCAATATTTGGACCAGCCACTGATGCATCACCGTTGATTCCATCAATTGTATGTACGCCAAGACCGACTGGGATAGCAGTTTCACAGAAGTCACCATCTGCTGCCGGATCTGTGCTGAGGCTGATTTCAAAATCAAACCCTGTTGCTTCCCAAGCATTGTCCCAAACGATCAAGTATTCAGTACCTGCCGTAACCAATACTTCCCTGTAGGAAGCATAGGCATCGGTACCAGTAGAAATACAACGGTCGTCGTTCATGCCTTCGAGTGCTTGCCCACCACATCCACCGGAAAATACCCATACCCTTGAGTCAACTCCCTGATCGCATGAGCCAACTGAAAGTATGCCATCCGTTGCAGGTGTATAGGTAAACCAAGCGGCTGATGGAGCATCCACTTGATCCGGGCCACCAAAGCAGTCGAGATCCTCTACGGTATTAATGCCTTCCGTAGCAGGAAGAGCAGTATGACAATATTGACCATCGGCAGGAGGTGGCAAAGCAACAAATACAAGATCATCAACAAAGTAAACATCAGTTGTATTGCGTGGGAAGAAGTCAACACCACCTAACTGCTTGGTACCAGTGGCTGCATTGGCCTGGACACTAAATTGCCAGCCATAAACATGATTATTGTCAACGTACAGGTCAGCATGGTCATTATCTAGATCGATATAGTGAACTACATCAAACCATGTATCGTAAGGATATGAAAAAGAAGCAACAGCTGCTGCACCAGCATCAATAGTACCTACTCCTCCAGCATTAAAGTCCACTTCAATGGCCCATTCTGTACCCGGCAACTCAAAATGCTGAATATTATAATATGCCAAATTTCCGGAAGGGATATACATGCTCCATGCGAGTCCGTAGTGGCCAGATGTTTTATCACCTAAAAGAAGCAATACATCTTGTGGGCCACCTGCAGCGGCACCGCCAATTATTCCCATAGAATTGACACCAGAGCTGGCTTGAGTTGTACTCACGTTGCCATCTTCAGGACCACCTTCTACTCCGCTCCATGTTGACCAATGAGGTGATTGGGCAGCAAGGTTATTTGTACCTGCTGTGTAGCTTTCAAAATCATCGTCAATCAAAGAAATTGGATTCCCGCAATCTGTAGGCACGCAGTCAGCACAACTATTGAAGCAAACCGAGTTAATATCAACCGGCTGAATGGAATTGATGACTGCTACCCTATTGAAGCCGCCTTGTCCATCATCAACACCACAATCAACGAGTGCCGGGCTTGTTTCCCAACCTGTAGGGCCATTGAGGAATTTCCATTGTACTTCAGAGCTTGCCAAGACACTGGTGGTAAATGACCAAGTGCCGTTGCCATTATCAGTCATCAGTTCCGGCGTCCAACCATTGAAAGTTCCAGCGATGTAAACACCTGCAGGGTCAACAGTTTCAAACAACATGTCCACCGTAAAAGTCACATCAACATTTGGGTAATCACCAAAGGATACTGAAAAATCAAACCCACTATTGCTCCAGCGATCGTCCCAGAAAATCAAATATTCTTCTCCTTCGTTTACAAGTACATCAAGGCTTGAAGCAAAACTCATACTGTCAACTGCAAATGGGCATGCATCGTCATTAGAGCCAACAATAGTAATACCAGTACCTCTACATCCAGACAGCACTGCAAGCCTGGTATCACTACCACCTAGACAAGAATTCACATTCATAACACCGTCAGCTGGAGCAACAATAGAGTAAACTTTAGCTGCAACTGCATCACTAAAAATCTCTGTAGCGAATGTGCCTGTAAGTTCAGTAGCGGTATATGTACCTGCTCCTGGCAAAGCAATTGGGTTGACAACGCTTTGTCCTGCTTCAGTTGGTGCCAAATCAGGCAATGTAACTGTGACACCATTTGCCAATTCAGATTTAATGGTTACACAAGTATTGTAGCTGGCACCAATAGTTGGAATTGTAATACTACAATCCGAACCACCTACTGCAGGAAGAGCATCAGGGTTTGCTGTATCATTGTTGCAAATAATAACCGCAATTGCTCCAGCGGCCTGGGCATTTACCGTTTTTACTGCAAACGTACAAGTTCCCCTGTCAATCAAAGCAATAGATCCTGTAAGGTCATTTGCAGCAGCAACACAACCAGTTGTAACACCCGTGCCATCATCAATTTGTACGACGGAGGCGCTTTCGCCTGCTAGATAAGGGCCATACAAGTATTGCACACCTTCGTAACTTCCTGCGATACTGGAAGGAGCATCAACAGTAAAACTTGTTTGCGAGGTTGCATAGCTCCAAAATGTGAGCAATACCGCAATGGAAAATAGTTTAGATAAGTAGTCTTTTAGCATAACAAAAATTTTTAAGTTAAACAAAATTTTATCCCAAAGAACATGTTGGCTTGCGCCAAAGTCAAAGTTGTAAAAAAAATCAACCTTGAACGCAAAACCTCTAAAAATCTTAACAGCAAAAGGCTGGCTCTATGCTTCCAATGTCGGGTGGATTGCAATTGAATAGCAAAGAATTTTTCTTTCCGATGAATGGGTTTTGAAAAACGAGGCTATTACCAGGCGGGCAAGAGCGTAACATCAGATAAGTGGAATAGTCTTGTACAATTTTAAGTTTCATGCGGTATTGGGTGAGTTTTGTGTAGCTATCAATGGCGCTAAAATAGGCAGATTTTGAAATTGGAAGGGAAATGCCTTGCAAAAAATAAGGTTCGGCAACTATGTTTTCCCTAAAGTAGTGATTTTCAAAACATTGTATGCCAAACTTTCAAGGCCTGATCGGGTGGCAACAATGGCCGATTCCAACGATTGGGGCGCACGGCTGATGGAAAATGCTGCTTCAATCCCCAATTTTTCCAATTCTGCGGTGCTTGCTGCCAGTGCGCCGCAAAATGCAACCACTGGTATTTTTCTGGCTTTCGCCTGTTGGCAGATGCCATGGATCAATTTGCCGTGTGCGGTTTGCCCGTCCAGTTTGCCTTCGCCTGTGATTATCAAGTCCACGTCTTCCAATTGATCATCAAATCCTGTCAAATCCATGACGGCCTCGATGCCTGGTTTCAAAGTGGCACCCAAAAAGGCCATTGCGCCAGCGCCCACACCGCCCGCCGCCCCAGCCCCTGGCACCTGGGCTATGGACTTGCCCATTTGTTTTTCCAGCAAATCCGCAAAATGGCGCAAGCCTTCATCCAAAATTTGGATACCTTGTTCATCGGCTCCTTTTTGCTGGGCAAATACATGGGCAGCGCCATTTGATCCAAAAAGCGGATTGGACACATCGCTCAGCACTTCAAATTGGACTGATTTTTTTTGACTGAGCGATCCACTTATTTGGGCCACCTTGCTCAAGTTTTCACCCACCGGCTCCAGTTCTTTTCCATTTTCATCCAAAAAATGAAAACCAAGTGCCTTTGCCATGCCCATGCCCGCATCGTTAGTGGCGCTGCCGCCGATGCCAAGGAGGATGGTTTTTGCTCCGTTTTCAATGGCGTGCATGATGAGTTGCCCAGTTCCATACGTACTGGTTTTCAATGGGTTGCGCTCATGGTTTTTCAACAATTGCAAACCTGAAGCCTGAGCCATTTCTACCAGTGCAGTTTTTTTTGGGAGTGAAAAAAAGTAAGCTGAATTCACAGGGCGGCCCAAAGGATCATCTACCGTCACTGAAATCATTTCTCCCGATAAATGGTAGGCCAGGACTTCGGCAAGCCCTTCTCCACCATCCGAGAGGGGGAACATCACAATTTCAGCCCCAGGCAAGGCGGTCTGTGCCCCTTTTTGAATGGCTTTGCATACTTCCAAAGCGGACAGCGCATCTTTAAATGAATCCGGGGCTACCAATATTTTCATGGGACAATATACCAAAAAGGGTCAATCCCGAAGGATTAACCCTTATTGAAAATCGAACAACTCATCTTTTCACTCTCCAGTTTTCCGTCTCCAGTCCTCAGTCTTCAGTCCACAACTTAGCAAGTGCTCAACTGCGGACTGTGGACTGAAGACTGAAGACTGAAGACTGTTGATTGGAGACTACGGACTAATCAAAGCTCCGTCAACTGCTCTTTGTATTCAGTGCGCTTTAAGTCTGTTTCCTGCATTATCTTGTAACCGCCGGAGATATTGACCAAATTCTCAAAACCCCTTGTTTTCAAGATGGAAATGGCAATTACGGAACGGTATCCGCCAGCACAATGCACATAGTATTTTTTGTCACGGTCTAGCTGCGACATGTTTTTATTGATAAAGTCAAGCGGGAAATTGATGGCTCCGACCACATGTTCAGTGTTGAATTCGCTGGCTTTGCGCACGTCCAATAGATCCAGCGATGCTTTTTTGGACATTTTTGCAAATTCTTCTGGCGTCACTTCATCCATCACCTCCACGTCCTCGCCAGCTTCTACCCAAGCATCAAATCCGCCTTTTAGATAGCCGATGGGGTTGTCGTAACCCACACGGGCAAGCCTGTCCACCACTTCGAGTTCACGGCCAGGCTCAGTCACGATGAGGATGGGTATTTTCAAATCGGCGATCAGTGCGCCTACCCAGGGGGCAAAATCACTGTCGAGGCCGATGAACACTGAACCGGGGATAAATCCTTTTACAAAAGCCGTTTCGTGACGGGTATCCAGCACAAGGGCCTCGTTACCTTCCCAGGCAGCTTTGAAAGCCCGTACACTGAGCGCCTGTGTGCCTTGTTCACGCACCTCATCAATGCTGGAGTAGCCCATTTTATTCATCACCGCATTTTTGGGGAAATATTGCGGTGGATCTACCAGACCTGTCGTGACTTCTTTGACAAATTCTTCCCGTGTCATATCGGGACGTAGTGCGTAATTGAACAGTTTTTGATCGCCCAATTTGCCTTCTGTTTCCTTGCTCATTTTTTTGCCGCAGGCAGAACCGGCACCGTGGCCAGGATAAACGATCACCTCATCGGCCAGGGTCATGATTTTGTTGCGCAGCGAATCGAACAGGAAGCCAGCGAGGTCTTCCCTTGTGATTTCACCTTGTTTGATAGCCAGGTCCGGGCGGCCAACATCGCCCAAAAAGAGGGTGTCGCCCGTGAAAATTGCGTAGTCTTTATCGTTTTCGTCCCTCAATAAAAAAGTGGAGCTTTCCATGGTGTGTCCAGGCGTGTGCAGCACTTTGATGGTCACGTTGCCTACTTTCAACAATTCGTTGTCCTTAGCGATGTATGCCTTAAAATTCGGTTGTGCGGTAGGGCCATACACGATGGTAGCGCCTGTTTTTTTGGCCAGGTCGAGGTGGCCAGAGACGAAATCTGCATGGAAGTGTGTTTCCAGCACGTATTTGATTTTGGCGTTGTCGGCCTTCGCTTTTTCAAGGTAAGGCTCGACATCACGCAGGGGGTCTATGATGACGGCTTCGCCGTTGCTTTCGATGTAGTAGGCAGCTTCTGCCAAACATCCGGTATAGATTTGTTCAACTTTCATGTAAAAAAAATTTTAAAGGTTTGAAAATGAGTTTCATGCTCATTCTTCTTCAATGATAGGTGCAAGGTGTAAGTCGAAGCTGCCTCATCAAGGAAACCGGCCCCGGACAGGGCCGCTTGCATGACCGTAAAATTGGTCTCTAATTCACAGTTATGAAATGATGGATGTGAACTGTTGGATATGATTTTTATCAAAAGCCCTTGTTGTTGCAGCTTTTAGTGAATGATGAACTATGAATGATGAACTATGAACTTGCAAAACATTGATTAACAGGTTTTTGCAAATCAATTTGGCCATTATTATTTTTTCAATTTCACTTAAAATAAACAATGGCGCAAATGTGAAGTTTTGCGGCCTTTTTAACAGTGACCAATATCACGAATGGTATAGATTCAAATGGACGGGCATTAATTTGGAAAAAAACCAAACAAGCGAAATGATAAACTAAAAATGGGAGAATGGTAAAAGGGACGGTGCTTACATAAAGTTTCGGTTACCCTGATAGATGGTCAGTTTAGAAAGTTTATCGGGTTGATAAAGTTGATTTTACTCCGAACCCGGTTTTTATCAACCCCTATCAAACCTTATCAACCCTTATCAACATTATTAACCCCTAAATGGAGCCTACATGTACCTGGGAAATTCCCTGTTTCTTATCTTCATAAAACCGGCGCAGCGCAAAAAGCGAAGACTCAAAGGCAATTTCTCCCCAAGGCACTTCTGCCTCACTGAACAAACGGCTTTCAAGGCTCTCCTCCCCCACCCCGAATTTGCCGTCCACCACATTTCCCAAAAACTGGATATAAACATGGTGGAACTTGGTAAACGTAAATATGGTGTGGACGCCCAACAGTTCAACCTTGGCTTCGGCCTCCTCCCACACTTCCCGCATCGCACCTGCTTCCACAGTTTCGCCCAATTCCAAAAATCCGGCGGGGATGTTCCAAAAACCCTGGCGTGGGTTGATGGCCCTTTTGCACAGCAGCACTTTGCCTTCCCAGAGCGGCAGGCAGCCCACGATGATTTTGGGGTTGTGATAATGCACAGTGCCGCACCTGCCACAAACAAGGCGGTGGCGGTTATCGCCCAACGGCACGATTTCATTCAAATCATTGGATCCGCAATTGCTGCAAAAATTCATTCGATTCTCTTTGTTGGTGGTTCGTTCCTTTCATCGCCCAAATTCGCCAAAACTTCCTGCAAATCTTCGGGCGAGTCTATCCCTTTCGTTTCAAATTCGGTGATGGAAATACCAATGGAAAAACCATTTTCCATCCAGCGGAGCTGCTCCAGCGATTCGGCTATTTCCAGGTGGCTTTGGGGCAAATTAGCCAATTGCAGCAAAGTTTCCCTTCGGAAACCATACATGCCGATGTGCTTGTAAAATTGGGCATGTTGGAGCCAATCCGCCTCCTTTTTGCCCCGAACATACGGAATGGGCGAACGGCTGAAATATAGGGCTTTGCCATTTTTGCAAAATACCACTTTTATCACATTGGGGTTAAACAGGGTTGCGTCGTCGTTGATTTTTTTGGCCAGGGTCCCCACGGCGAGGTCAGGTTTTTTGAGCAACATATCCAGCACGATGTTGATCTGCTCTGGATGGATAAACGGCTCGTCGCCCTGCACATTAATTATTAGGTCAAAATTTGAAAACAATTGCATTTCGGCCACTTCCGCACAGCGGTCGGTGCCGGTGGCGTGTTTTTCCGAGGTCATAACAGCCTTGCCCCCAAAGCCGTTCACATGGTCAAAAATCCGCCCATCGTCCGTGGCCACCACCACTTCGTCCAAGCCTGATTTTTGGGCTTGTTTAAAAACCCGTTGTATCATGCTCTTCCCTGCAATATCCACCAGGGGCTTGCCTGGAAAACGGGTGGACGCATATCTTGCAGGAATAATACCAAGCGATTTCATATATTTGGCCGTGAATTTTAATGAGAAATGAGAAAACTTTTATTTACCCTGACCTTACTTTCCTTCCATACCTTTTGCTCCTACGCCACTGGCGACAGCCTTCGTTACCTCACGGCGAAAGATACAGTTTTCATCAAGTTGGACGATTTTGGCAACAAACTTTTTGGCCATACCCTGGTGAAAGGGCAAACGATTTTTTCCCTGGCCCGCCACTATGGCCTCAAGGTGGAAAGCCTTTATTCCTACAACCCAAGCCTGACGCAGGATGGCAATTTTGAAATGGGGCAAGAGGTTTTTATCCCCATACCCGACTCGGCCATCGTCAAGGAAAAAATGGTAGCCTACCCTACCTGGAAATTTGCCCCGGTGGTGTACGAGGTAAAACATGGCGACACCTTTTACCGCATTGCCCAGCACTTTTTCAAAATGCCCCTGGATACCCTGAAAACCCGCAACAAACTTACCCATACCGCCATGCATTCCGGCCAAAAACTATTGATCGGCTGGCTGCCCCTCAGCGGCATCGAAGACTCCCTCCAATTGGCCAATTCCAATCCAATGGGGGCCAAAATGCAGCAGTTGCAGTTAAAATTCGATGCAGAAAAAAACGTAAAAAAAGAATATTTCCAAAACGGCGCAGCCTATTGGCAACGGGAAAAAAAGATGGGCACCGATTTTTACGCCCTGCACCGGACGGCCCCGGTCGGCTCGGTTATTCAGGTGTCCAACCCTATGAAGAAAAAAACAGTTTTTGCAAAAGTCATCGCCCCCATCCCCGACCGTGCCTACGGTGACGACATCATCGTGGTGCTTTCCCCTTCTGTGGCAAAGCTGCTTGGAGCCAAGGATCCCAAGTTTTTTGTAGAAGTGAGGTATGTGAAGTGAAGAATAGCGGCGGTGTTGGCTAAAAATCCCTGCTCAAACCTCTGGCGGCAGGAGGTTTTTAAAATGCCCGTTCATCTGTACTTTTTGGCGGAGTTCCTCCATTTCTTTGGCTATGGGAAGTAGTTTTTTCAAATGGCCCAACATGAAATCCTGGCGGTGGCTTTCGTCCTGGATACACAGCAATTCGTATTCCTGCTGCAAGGTAAAACCCACCAAATGGGCCACGAGATAAGTATTGAAACCTGCGTTTAAAACAGGAAGCGGTTTGCGGATATTCAAAATATCGTAGAGTTCGCCCAGGTATTCGATGATTTTTTCGCTTTTCAGGTATTCGCCCTCCGTGTCGAACGAAAGCCGCTCCACCTCCGCCCCAGTATAAAGGCGGTTTTCCACCTGGCTGAAAAACTCCTTTATTTTAAAAAGTCCGACGCCTTGGGTGCGAATGTCCATTTCGCCCTTGGGGTATTTTTGGTCAATAGCCAGCAATTTGATTTCTGTCCCAATGTTTTGCACTTTATCGTCAAGATAGGCAGGTATGCCAAAAGTTATCCCTTTGGCATCGCATTCATTGATCAACTGTTTATAGCGAGGCTCAAACACATGCAAATTGAGTTCCTCGCCGGGATAGGCCACCAGCCTCAAAGGAAATAACGGGAGGAAAACTGTACTCATTGAAATTGATTTGCGGCAAAGGTAACCAGTTGGGCAAATGTTGGAAACGGTTACTTGTAAATCTGGTTCATGGATTTCCGTAAAACCGCCTACACTTATCCAGGAAATTCCAACGCTTAAGGCTTATTTGCCTACAGCCAATAATTCTCTTTTGAAATGTATGGTTAACTTGCCTAAATTTCGGCCTCATTTTCCCGCACACTGTTTTGGTTCAGCCCATCCTCTATTTTCAGGAATATCAGTTTTAAAACATATCACCACCATGTCAAAATCATTCAGAAAACAACTTCCCATCTACATCTTCACAGCCCTGCTGGGCACCATTTTTTTACCTGCCTGCAAAAAGGAAATTACACGGGCCAAAGAAATCCCGGAGGCCGTAAAAAGTTATCTCTACGCCTACACTTCGGGCGTCATTTCCAAAAACGACCCCGTCAGGGTGCGCTTTGCGGGCGCTGCTGTGGCGCCTGACAAAATCGGCTCAGAGGCCGATAGCGACATCCTCGGTTTTACGCCTTCCATCAGCGGAAAATACATTTGGGAAGACGACCACACCGTTCGTTTTGACCCAAAAAATGGCTGGGAAAGCGGCCAGGCATACGTTGCAAAAGTCCAACTGACGGAGGTTTTCGACAACCTTCCGGAAGATGCCAGCAATTTTGAGTTTGATTTTTTGGTACGGGATCAGGGCATAGCGGTCGAGGTCTTTGGCATCGAGGCCGAGGACGCCATGGATTTGAAAAAACAACAGCTAAAAGGGCTGGTGACCACCAACGATGCTGCCATCGTGGAACTGGTTGAAAAAGTGCTGACGGTGAAACAGGGCGGCAAAGAACTACCATTGATTTGGGATCACAGCGAGGACGGCGTGAGCCACTATTTTACCGCCAGGGACATTGCCAGGGGCGAACAAGCCAGCGAAGTGACTGTTGCCTGGAATGGCCAATCCATTGATGTGGACAGCAAGGATGAACTGAAAGTGGCTATCCCAGCTTTGGGAGATTTTTCAGTCATGTCGGCCAAGGTGAGTGAAAATGAAAACCAGTACGTCACGCTGTATTTTTCCGATCCGCTACTCAGTTCACAGGATTTGAACGGCCTGATAGCCATCCGCAGCGGTGGCCTACTGGCCGAGGGCGAATACTACGACAATGATGAAGAAGCACAAAACCTGCCCCTCAATTTCACCGTTGACGGCAACAAAATCATTGTCTATCCCAGAAAACGACTGGCCGGAAAACAGACCATTGAAGTGCGCCCCGGCATCCGCAACCTGAACGACGCCCGCATGGAAAAACCTTCGGTTTGGGCGGTAGATTTTGAACAGGTAAAACCAAAAGTGCGGCTCGTTGGCAGGGGCGTCATTTTGCCTTCCACCGACAAAGGGCTTGTTCTGCCGTTCGAAGCCATCAGCCTGGAAGCGGTTGAGGTGGAGATTTTTAAAATTTACGACAACAACATCCTACAATTTTTGCAAACTAATGAACTGGATGGCCAAAATACCTACGACCTGCAACGGGTGGGCCGGGTCATCCGCCGGGAAATGGTGCCGCTGAAAGGGCTAAATTCCAATGCCAATTCAGGCACCTGGAGCCGCTATGCCCTGGATTTGAACAAACTTTTCACCGCCGATCCGAATGCCATTTACCAAGTGCGCATTGGCTTCCGGCCCGAATATGCTTCCTACCAATGCGGCAACAAGCAAAAAGCCGACAACCTGAAAGAAGTAAACCAGCAAACCTATCTCGACGAGGATGGTGAAATCCGCTCCATGTGGGGCGACTACTATGGAATGGACGGCTATTATGAAGACTTCCAATGGAGCCACCGCTCAAACCCTTGTTTCCCAGCCTATTACAACGCTGAAAATTTTGCCATGACCAATGTGATGGCCTCCGATTTGGGCATCACGGCCAAAGGCGGCAAGGACGGTTCCATGATTGTGGTAGTAGCCAACTTGCGCAATACCGACCCCATTGGAGAGACAGATTTGGAGTTTTACGACTACCAGCAACAATTGCTTACCACCGCCAAAACTGACGGCGATGGTATGGCTGAACTGAAACTGGACAAGAAGCCATTTCTCATCATTGCCAAAAAAGACAAACAAAAAGGCTATTTGAAAACGGCAGACGGCAACGCCCTCTCGCTCAGCCGCTTCGATGTTTCCGGCACGGTCACTCAAAAAGGCTTGAAGGGCTACATCTATGGCGAGCGTGGCGTATGGCGGCCCGGCGACAGCCTTTTCCTCAATTTCATTTTGGAAGACAAGGAAAAAACACTGCCCAAAAACTACCCCATCGCCTTTGAACTGACCGACTCCCGTGGGCAATTGCAGTACAAAACCGTTTCCACCATCAACGTGGAAAACCTCTACGCCCTGCCCGTAGCCACCAGCACCGATGCCCCCACAGGCAATTGGATGGCGACCGTAAAAGCGGGCGGTGCCACTTTTACCAAAACCATTAAAGTGGAAACGGTGAAACCCAACCGATTGAAGATTGAACTTGATTTTGGCAAACAGGAGCTATCCGCTACCGACGAACCAGTGAATGGCAAAATCCAGGTGAATTGGCTGCACGGCGCCGCCGGGCAAAACCTGAAAACAGTCATCGAGGCAGAAGTGAATCAGGTGAACACAGAATTTAAAAACTATAACAACTACGAGTTCGACGACCCGGCACGGTCGCTGTATTCCGAGCCTGTTGTCATCTACGATGGCACGACCAACAAGGACGGAAAGGCCAATTTCACCACGACATTGGTACAAAACAACAACACTGCCCCCGGCAAACTGAAAATCAACCTGCGGGCCAGGGCTTTTGAAAAAGGCGGCGATTTCAGCACCTGGAACACTTCGGTGGACTACAGCCCTTACTCCGTGTATTCAGGCATTGCCATTCCCCAAAACCAATATGGCGAAAAGCGCATAGAAATTGGTAAAGACGGCAAAATAAGGCTGGCCGCTTTGGACGAAAAAGGAAGGCCAATGGGCAACCGCAACCTCAGCATCGGCCTATACCGGGTGGAATGGCGCTGGTGGTGGGACCGCAGCGACGATTACGTGGCGCAATACAACAGCAGCAACCACTTCAATGCCGTGCGTTCCGAAGCTGTCCGCACAGGCAGCGACGGCACTGCTTCCTGGGATGTCGGCGTAAACGATTGGGGCCGCTACCTCGTGCGGGTTTGCGACACGGAAAGCGGCCATTGTTCCGGTGACTTTTTCTATGCTGGCTACCCCTGGTACGGCGCCGAAGGCGGCGTGGCAGGCAGGCAGGAAGCGGCTATGATGACCTTCACCGCTTCCAAGGAAAAATACAAAGTGGGCGAGGATATTGAAATCACCGTCCCCGCCGGGGAGGAAGGCCGGGTGTTCATTTCCCTCGAAAACGGCACACGGGTCATTGATTCTTTTTGGAAAAAAGCCAAAAAAGGCGAGAACAAGTTCAGCTTCGAAGCCACCGACGATATGTCGCCCACCGTCTATGCCCACGTGAGCCTCATACAGCCGCACAGCAAGGCCGATAACGACCTGCCCATCCGCATGTACGGCGTGTTGCCCGTGGATGTGGAAAATCCCGAAACCATCTTGAAACCTGTCATCAACATGGCGGCAGAACTGAAGCCGGAGCAGGAATTTACCGTGGAAGTGAGCGAAGAAAACAACGAGGGAATGGCATACACACTGGCCGTCGTGGACGAGGGTTTGCTGGGTTTGACCAATTTCAAAACGCCAGATCCGCACGGCTCGCTCTACGCAAGGGAAGCTTTGGGCGTAAAAACCTGGGACTTGTACGACTATGTTTTGGGCGCTTATGGCGGTGAGTTGGAACGCATCCTCAGCATAGGCGGTGACGGCGAAGTGAACGCCCCATTGGAACGCAAAAACGCCAACCGCTTCAAAGCCGTCGTGCTGCACCAGGGGCCATTTTACCTGAGCGGCGGCAAGAAAAAACACACCCTGAAAATGCCCAACTACGTCGGCTCCGTGCGGGTGATGGTCGTAGCTGCCAATAAAAACGCCGCTTATGGCAGTTCGGAAAAAACCGTCCCTGTGAAAAAGCCGCTGATGGCATTGGCCACCCTGCCCCGTGTGCTGGGCCCTGGCGAAACGCTGCGTTTGCCCGTCAGCATTTTTGCAATGGATGCCAAAGTGAAAAACGTGGACGTGCAGGTGGCAGAAACGACTGGTTTGGTGAAAATAACAGGCGGTGCCACCAAGCAAATGAGTTTCGCCAAACCCGGCGAGGACATGGCCTTTTTTGACCTGAAAGTGGGTGAAAACGTGGGCATTGCCAAGTTTAAAATAACAGCTAAAGGCGGCGGTGAAACCGCTACGCAAAACATCGAAATAGACGTGCGGAATCCCAATCCATTCGTCACCAATGTCTATGCTGGCTTCCTTCAGGGCGTGGGCGAATGGTCGCAGGAATTCAAGCCCGTAGGGATGCCCGGCACGAATACGGGCATGTTGGAAGTGTCCAGTATCCCGCCCTTAAAACTGAACGAACGCCTCCATTTCCTCATCACCTATCCGCACGGCTGCATCGAGCAGACGACTTCTTCGGCATTTCCGCAGTTGTACGTGGACAAATTGACCCGACTGGACGAAACGCAAAAGAAAGAAGTGGCTGCCAACATCGGAGCCGCCATTGACAAGTTGAAAAACTTCCAGATGGCTTCCGGGGCTTTCACCTATTGGCCCGGCAACGACTACGACTCCTGGGGCACCAACTACGCCGGGCATTTCCTTTTGGAAGCCAAAAACGCCGGTTACACCGTGCCGCAGGGCATGATTGACCGCTTTGTGAATTTCCAAAAAGGCCAGGCCAAACGCTGGAACCCATCCACCCGTGGCGAAGTACACAGTTGGACGGAATTGGATCAAGCCTACCGCCTCTACACCCTCGCCCTCGCCCGTGAGCCTGAGTTGGGCGCCATGAACCGCATGAGGGAACTGAAAAACCTGACACCGGAAAGCCGCTGGCGCTTGGCCGCTGCTTATGCCTTGGCGGGCAAGGAAGATATTGGCAAACAAATCAGCCAAAATGTGCCAGTGAATATCAGCCCGTATGAATATTGGGGAAACACCTACGGCTCCAGCCTTCGGGACGAAGCGATGATATTGGAAACGCAGGTGTTGTTGGGGCAAATGGAAGCAGCGGCGGCCAACTTGCAGCACGTGGCAGAATCATTAAGCCAGGACAATTGGTATTCTACTCAGACCACTTCCTATGCCCTGTTGGCCATTGGAAAATTTGCCGGAAAATCAAAGGCTGGCAGCGAGTTCCGCTTCAGTTTCAACCTAGGAAACGGCAAATGGGTGGACGCAGGCAGCACCACGCCCGTCATGCAAATCGAAGTGCCGGTGGACAAAGGAACCCGCTCCATCGCCGTGAAAAACAGCGGCAGCGGCCCACTCTTCGCCCGTTTGATTTTGAACGGCCAGCCACTCGTTGGCAGCGAAACGGCCGCCTCCAGCAACCTGCAAATTGAAGTGAGCTACAAAACCACCACGGGCGAAAAACTCGACCCCAGCCGCATCCCGCAGGGCAGCGATTTCATCGCCGAGGTATTGGTGACGCACCCCGGCACCCGTGCCATGAATTTCGAGGAAATGGCCCTGACGCAGATTTTCCCCTCCGGCTGGGAAATCATCAATGCCCGCCTGCACAATTTCCAGGAGTTCAGCAACACCACCGTGCCGGAATACCAGGACATCCGTGACGACCGGGCCTACACCTACTTCGACATCCGCCGGGGCGACCGCCAACTGTACCGGGTGCGGCTGAACGCAGCCTACCAGGGCCGCTACTACCTGCCCGCCGTCAGTTGCGAGGCCATGTACGACAAGAGCATCAATGCCCGCAAGCCAGGCCAGTGGGTGGAGGTGGTGAATGGGGATAGGGCTATTTGATTTGCGATTTTGGATTTACGATTTGCGAATAATCAACTGATTGAAATTCAATTGTTGGAAAGTGATGCGATTGCTTTGAGCAATCATAACGGTAGTCGTACCTAAATACCGTAGCGGCAGACCCGGCAGATAAACGTCGGGGTCCCGATAGCTATCGGGATGAAAACCATATTTATTACCCACAAAATAACTAAATGAAAATCAATGCATTGAATGCCCCAGAGGGGCAAAATATCGGTAGTCATTACGCCAATTCTTGACCTCCGTCCCGTTAGGGACGTAATGTAGGAAATACGTGCATCCTACATTACGTCCCTAACGGGACGTAAATTCCTGCGCAATCGCTGGCTACCGACATGAGACCCCTAACGGGGTCATTCTGTGGGTTATCACGGGAGGGTAGAACCTCCCCGACGTTATTTTGGAAGTTCAATTGCCCAACGACAAACTGTTACCTGCTAGAGGGTTGGGGAGTTTCTGAATTCCCCAACCCTCTATCGTGAAGCAGTTTTTTTACTTTTTCTTTTGGCGAAAAATGAAATTTTCCTCAAACGATATTTTGCCGAAATGGATAGGCAGGAGCAACTCAGCATGTTGCAGGATTACATGCTCTCTTTGAATTTAGAGGAGTTGAAAGCATTTATGCTTGAACCACTGCATTTTTTAGGCAATGCATTGAAGGACAAGAAAGTAGGCATGGAGGAAAAAAGCCAAATTCTGGAACAACTTAAGGAAATGGAATTTTTGCTAAAAGGTAAAGTTGTTTCAGTGTAGTTCCATGTAAACAATTATAGCTTCACCAGCCTGTGCATTTCCACATTTTGCCCGGATTGCACTTTGAGGATATAAGCGCCGGGCAACAGGCTTTCCATTTTCAATTCCCTTTCCAGTTCATCGGCTGAAATCTCCATTGTTTGCAGGAGGCGGCCAGTTTGGTCGAAGAGGGAAGCCTGCCTGTCCAAGGCAGTTTCTTCGGAAAATGCCAATGTTATTTTATCACCAAAAGGATTGGGGTAAATGCCCATTTTGCCTTTGGACTGAAACTCAACCGAAACGACCGGGCTATAAGAATAACGGCCATCAAAATCCACTTGTTTGAAGCGATAGTAGTTGAGGCCGGGGTATGGCGATTCGTCTGTGTATTCGTAGTGGTGGGTTTCGTAGCTGGTGCCGTGGCCGGGCATTTGGGCTATTTCACGGAAGCTTTTGCCATCGGCGGATTTTTCGATGGAGAAGTGGGAGTTGTTGGTTTCGGAGGCGGTTTGCCAGGAAATAATTGATTTGTTTTGGAAGGGCCTAACGATAAAGCTTATTAGTTCAATAGGGAGCGCAGCTTCATTTCCAACCCCAAATGGAGAAAAAGAAGTAAATCCAGTGCCAGACACTATAGTTCCGGCCACATTAGTCACGCTCACATGGTCTATTGTTGCTCCATTACAATGTGCAATAGCCGCATCACCGACAACAAAACCACTACCCGCTGGAACTGAGCCAAAATCAACCGAAAGGCTACAGTCTGATCCTCCAGCAACATCTTCCGAAATGTCCCAAGTGCCTGTTACAGATTCTTCTTGTTGTGTGGAGTTAAAACAAGTTGGGGCTGATTCTGAAAAAGCGGCAGAAAAATTATCCCCGGCACCATTGTTACCAATGCTGACAGGTGCATAATAATTAACTGAACCGATAGGAAAATCCTTTACGGTGGCTTGGATATTGGATCTCTTCAATCTTCCTGTACTATTTGTTACAATGTAATTACTGTTTGTAGCCCCAGAAATAGATCCAGCTTCTCCGATGGTGAGGGTTTTATCTTCGAGGAATAGCTTACCATTGGTAAAGGTTAAGGTTCCATTCACGGTGAAGTTATTGGACATTGTTACACCTGCTCCATTATTGATGGTTAAATTATTACCTGATGAGGATATAAACCCTGTAATGGCACCTTGAATTTCATAATTTGCCCCACCAGTAAAGGTTAATGAGCCAGAGACAGCGATTGAGCCTGAAACGCCCGATGCATGGGCTGTGATTAGGGTGGCACCGGAGGAGAGGAAGAAGGATGTCGAACCTCCTATAGAATTATTACCACAGTCTAAAATTCCTCCTGTAGCTACGGTTATTGCACCTCCATTAATAGTTTCATTACTCTCTAAAGTTATCCCTGAAGTACTTGCAATTAATAACCCATTACTTCCAAGTGTTAATGTCCCACACGCAATACTTGTAGCATTCCCACTAATTATAATTTGCCCGGCGGTACTTTGGTTAATTGTGCCATCACCTGTTATACCATTTCTAAATGTTTTTGTCCCAGCACCTGTCCAACTAACAGAACTACCTGATTCTACTTCCAAAATACCATTAATTACAGTTGCGCCGCTTCCACCAACATTAGAAAGTACACCAGATATTCTAAAAATAGGAATAGTTGAGCTATTAACGTTGGGAAAATAGGTCACACCAGAGGATGAGAAAGCATTATTTGATGTATATTCTAAGATACTCTGGTGATCATATATATAACCAGTTGATTGTAAGTGTTGAATGATACTTCCAGCACCTACTGTTAAAATTCCACTTCCTTGAATATTAATAGTCGCCCCCGCATTCAATGTTGGATAGGTTGAACTTATCGGCATACTAAGAATACCGCCATTCTGAATTGTAATATCATTCCCAGTACCATTATTTATAGTTAAAGTTCCGCCAGAGTGTAATAAAACACCTCCAGATTCAATTGTTGTCTGATCAATAGTAATACTACTATTAATTGTAATTGTGTTACCATTTCGGATGTAAATGTTATTTGCACTCGAAGTTGGTGACAATGTAGCAGTAATCCAAGGATCCATTCCATCCGAGGATGACTCCCATACACCAGGTGTTGTCCAATTATCAGTACCATTTGATCTAAAATAATCAGTGGCACTTGATGCGTCAAATATGTCAAACAAATTGCTAAGCGCATTTGACAGCCCTGAAGAAGAAACGGTTAGTTGCCTCCCCGTTTCTGACACGGTATGGATAATATTACTAAAACTTGCAAATCCATCAGTTGGTGATACTTGCACGGGACTCCCTTGCAGGCTACCAGTCGAAGTCATTGACAAAGTCGTGGAGTAATCCAAATCTCTATTTCCGTTTGCATCATTGGCACTTATAGTTGGAGAGGGTGACATTGATGCATTTCTTGCGGTATTCGATGCATTTTGGACAAAAGCCAGGGCCGTTGCTATCACTTCTATGGCATTATTGTTTTCCCCGGAGTTCTGATCTTGCCCCGATGCAAAGGCACTACCGCTATTATCAACTATAATGTTGGAATTTTGTATGCGAAAGACCACGTTTTTACCATCCACTGTTGTTTTTTCGGAACCCATATCCGTTTTAAGCCAAACTTTCAGTGTATAGTTCTTTAAAGCATCATCAGACACAAGACCGAGCACTGCTGGATCGATGCCTGAAAAAGTAATATCTGTGGCATTAATAGTACCAGTCATAGAGTTGGTTCCGTCGCTCAATTCAGCACCAGCAATAACGTCCGTCCAAGTTGATACATCATTGCCAGTCCCTTGAGTAAATACCATTTGGGTGATTTTAGTATCGAGCATGTCTGTCCCTGGTGTTGCGCCATCATCGGTAATGTCAATATCAAAGTTAAGTGAAGCGGTGCCTTGGGTGTTGGTTAGTGAGGATAAAGTTGAAGGTTCTACCATTCCACCAGCATGAATGGTTGAAGTTCCCATTGAAATAGATTCGACAGAACCAATTAATTGAAAATCATCCAAACGAAATGTACCTGTTCCCGATGCTCCACTTAACGATATAATAACCGTAATTGAATTTGTTTGATTTGTTACGCTGTTTAGTACATTAGTTATTCCTATACTTGCACCCGTTGTTGGAACTGTGCCTGAACCAACAGAAATCCCGTTTATTGTCATCGCCCAGTTCTGTGCTCCAGACGCACTTCTTTGCCTCCAAAAATTAAATTGGTTTATTGAAACTTGGTACCCCGAAGCTATATTAAATGTAAGGGTTATTGTAGGTGTTCCTCCTGAATTACTTAATGCAATAGCCTGACCACTAGATCCTGCAAAACTTGTCCAAGCTGCATTACTATTACTCCAAGATGAGCTACTTAGATTAGCATTAAATGTGTTTGGTGCCACAGTATATGGATGAGTCGAAATGGAGGTAGTTCCAAAATCATGAAGGTAAATCGTTGATTGTCCATTTCCAATAAACCAAACTTTTAATAAAATAATAATTGAAATGTAAATTTTCAATTCTTTCATATTAATATTTTTTTATTTTAACTGTCGCCTCCACCAAAAATGTCTCTTTCTTTTGGGGAAGTGTTTATTTATTTCAAATTATTAATTCGATTGGCCTCCATTCTTAGATTCAAGAATGGAACTGTAGAAACCCATTTTTCCAGCCCATAAAATTCGTGCTGGAATATTTGAACGGCAGGCAAGAAAACCTATCGGCTTCCTGAAAAGCAAATGTAATTCAAATCTTTTTCCCAGCATCCAAGACATCGTAATTTTTCTGTTAATTCTTCCTTCACCTCCCTGACAAATTTCCTTGTTTTGCAATCTATCCAACAATTTTCAAAACAAAAAAGCCCTGAGCAAAAAGGTCATCTTTTCGCTTAGGGCTTTTTTGTTATGCTAAGAAAAACCTACCCCTTCAAAATCTCCCTCGCAATCACCACCTTCTGTATTTCGCTCGTCCCTTCGCCGATGGTGCAGAGCTTGGCGTCCCGGTAGAATTTCTCCACGGGGTAGTCTTTCGTGTAGCCGTAGCCGCCGAAGATTTGCACGGCGTCGTCGGCTACTTGCACGGCGATTTCGGAGGCGTAGTATTTGGCCATGGCGGAGAGCTTGGTGCATTTCTGGTTTTTGTTTTTCAGGTCGCCCGCCTTGCGTACCAGGAGTTCGGCGGCTTGGATTTTGGTGGCCATATCCGCCAGTTTGAAGCTGATGCCCTGGAATTTGGCGATGGGCCTGCCGAACTGTTCCCGCTCCTGGGCGTACTGCACGGATGCTTCATAAGCGCCCATCGCAATACCTACGGACAGGGCGGCGATGGATATGCGGCCACCGTCCAGTATTTTCAGGCTTTGCACGAAGCCGTCGCCGATCTCGCCCAGCACTTTGCTCTTGAGCACCCGGCAGTTGTCAAATATCATTTCTGCGGTTTCGGAGGCTCTCATTCCGAGTTTGTTCTCTTTTTTGCCAGCATAAAAACCGGGCGTACCACGCTCCACGATGAAGGCGGACATGCCATGACTGTCTAGCGGCTCGCCTGTGCGGGCGATGACGACGGCCACGTTGCCGGATTTGCCGTGGGTGATGAAGTTTTTGGAACCGTTCAGCACGAAATAATCGCCTTGTTCCTCGGCCACGCATTTCATGCGGCCCGCATCGCTGCCCGTGTTGGGTTCGGTGAGGCCCCATGCCCCAATCCATTCGCCGGAGGCCAGCAGGGGCAGGTATTTTTGTTTTTGCTCTTCGTTGCCGAAAGTCAATATGTGATTGGTGCACAAGGAGTTGTGCGCTGCAACGGATAGGCCGATGGAGCCGCAGACTTTGGATATTTCTTCTATGACGGTGATGTATTCCTGATAGCCGAGGCCCGTGCCGCCATATTCGACAGGAACCAAAACGCCCATGAAGCCAAAGCCGCCCATTTTGTGGAACAACTCCACCGGAAAGTGTTGCGATTCGTCCCAGGCCATCACGTAAGGCCGAATGTTTGCCTCGGCAAAGTCATGGGCGCTTTCCTTGATCATTTGCAAATTTTCAATGGAATCAACTACATTCATTGTTTAGGATTTTATGGTTATCAAATTTGGTTAGGATGGTTTCCAGTCCGCAGTCAACAGTCCACAGTCTCCGGTCCGCTCCCGATTGCGATCGGGATCAGTCCGCAGTGGTTTTCGAGACCGAAGATTTAATTAAACACAGATAAACCTCACCATCACTTCTCACTCCGTATCTCCAAACTGTCCAATTGAAGGGCGGTTTTCATTTTATGGTAAATTTCCGTGTTGTCATAAATTCCCCGGAACAATTCGGCACCGGGGCCGATGGCAAAAACGGGCACCATCGCTGCGGTGTGGCCATTGGTGGTGAATTTCAGGTTGAGTTTTTTCGCCTGCGATTCGGGGTTGATGGCCAAGCCGCCTGTTTCATGGTCGGCAGTGACTATAACGAGGGTTTCCTTGTTGTTGGTGGCAAATTTCAGCACCTTTTTGATAGTTTTATCAAAATCCTTCATTTCGCTCAACAGGGAAAAACCTTGGTTGGCATGGCATGACCAGTCAATTTGTGAGCCTTCAATCATTAAGAAAAAACCCTTTTCGCTACGTTGTTCCAAAAACTTGGCGGCGGTTTCGGCGGCATAGGGCAGATAGTCACGGCCCTGGCTGGCGGGCAATGGCTGGTTGTCGGCAGTGAAAAAACCAAAGCTTTTGCTGGTAGAGGGGCGGATTTTTAACAAGTCGTCGTTGAAATAATCGAATATGGCGTAGTCCTTTTTTTTCAGTTCGGAAATAAGGTTTCGTTCGTCGCTGTCCCGCCTGTCAAAAAACTGTTTTCCGCCGCCAATAAAAAGGTCAATGCCAGATTCCACCATATCGGAAGCAATGTCCTCGTAAAGGTTCCTGGACTTTTGATGGGCCACAAATGCCGCCGGGGTAGCATGCACAATAGAGGAGGAAACGACGATGCCCGTTGCCAGGCCATTTTCTTCGGCTTCGGCCAGGATGCTCTTGCAAGGCTTTCCATCCCTGTCCACGCCGATGGCATTGTTAAACGTCTTTTTCCCGCAGGCCATCGCCGTGGCACTGGCCGCCGAGTCGGTCACGAGGTTGTCGCTGGAAAAGGTTTTTTGAAAGCCCACCACCGGGAAATATTCCAGGCTGAACTTGGTGGACTGATCATAAATGGCCGAAGAAATTTGGGTCAAGCCCATCCCGTCGCCGATGATAAGGATGACGTTTTTTGGGCTTTCCTGCTCTTGCGTGTACTCTACGCCAGTGGAGCGGGTGGAGAACAGGCCTGCAACTGTTAAAAAAAGGAATGTTAAAAAGGTAAATTTCACTATGTATATTGCTTTGGATGCACAAAAAAAGGAGGACAAAAGTACAACGAGAAATTAAGTTATTGCCCTGCCGTTTTTTCATTTAAAAGGGTTTTGTAAGGCAGGTGCCTATTGTTAGCAGTGATTTTTTGATGTGGAAAAATTTTTTTGAAAATTTTTTTTGGTTTTGTGAACAAATATGCGTTATCTTAGCGTCCAGAAATTAAGTTCTGATAAAGATTAATTCTAAGATATAATAGCAGCCTTGCGCTGTACTTAAGATTTGGTTTTTTGGGGTTAAATAAGCTGGTGCCGAAAATTCGGCATCGGCTTTTTTTGTTTTATAAAACATTCAAAACCAAGCACTTGGCCTTATCCAATCTCCATCAAATTTTTGAGGACTTCCAACGCCAGCATGTTTTGGTCATCGGCGACGTGATGCTGGACCGGTACCTGTACGGAAGTGTGACCCGCATTTCGCCAGAAGCGCCCGTGCCTATCGTGGAATGGGCCAGCGATGAAAGCCGCCTCGGCGGTGCTGCCAATGTGGCCCTGAACCTGAAAGCCTTGGGCGCAGAGCCTTACCTCTTGGGGGTGGTCGGGCAGGATTTGGACGGCGAGCATTTTTTTGACCTGATGCCCCAGGTAGCGCTGCAAAACCAGTGGCTGCTCTCAAGCCCCGGCCGCCGCACTACCGTCAAGACAAGGGTCATGGCTGGCAACCAACAACTGCTCCGCCTGGACAAGGAACAGACCGATGCGCTGCCAAAATCCTGCGAACTCAAACTGCTGCAAAAATTGTTGGATGTTTTGGACAACCACCATATTGACACCATTATTATTCAAGATTACGACAAAGGCACCTTGACGCCTTTTCTCATTGAAGAAACATTGAAGGAAGCCAAAAAACGTGGAATTCCCGTTGCTGTTGACCCGAAGTTTAGGAATTTTTGGCGCTATAAAGGCGTGGATTTGTTTAAGCCCAACCTGAAAGAAGTAAGGGATGCCCTGAAAATGCCCATTGCAGCGAATGAAGCATCCTTGCGCAGCGCTTCCCAACTGATGCGGGAAAAATTGGGCAACAAAATCACCTTCATTACCCTCTCGGAACAGGGTTCTTATATTGACGATGAAACGGTTGGAACATTGCTGCCCACCCAGCCCAGGAACGTAGCGGATGTTTGCGGGGCGGGCGATACGGTCATCAGCATAGCGGCGCTGGCGCTGGCCCTGGGGCTTTCAAATACGGAAATTGCGTTACTGGCCAATTTGGCTGGCGGGCAGGTGGTTGAAAAATCGGGGGTCGTAAGCGTTGACCCTATGCAATTGAAAAATGAGTTGATTCATCTGCATTTAGCAGGATAACATGCATCGTTTATTTCATCAAAATCAGCTTTGATACCTCGCTGATCCCACCGCTTTTTGTTTTTACAAAATACAACCCAGCGGGCCACTGGCTGGCATCCACTCGTAATTTGCCACGTAGTTTTTCACGAAAAACGCACTGCCCTACCCCATTCCACAATTCAACTTCCGCATGGGTATTTGTCTTTTTTGTTTCAATAAAAAACTGCCCTCCTGAAGGGTTCGGGTAAATCAAAATGCCTTGTGGCCACTCCCCTTTTTCACCCAGGCTATTTACCAAAAACAAATTGGCAGTCACCACGCTATCGCAGCCATTTTCAGCCTCCAAAAGCACCGTGACGGTGGTATCATTTTCATAAAAAACTCCATAAAAATCTATACCAGGTGGAGAAAAGAAGGTGTCAATCTCAGCTTGGGCATTGGGCAACACGCTCAAGTGGATAAAAAGCGTGCTGTCGCACCCCGCCCCCGTCAGTAGATTTATTTCATAAACGCCTGGTTCAGAGTAAATTGAATCGCCCATTTCAAAAACTTCCCCTTCGCATATTTCAGGAAAAATATTCTCCTCGAATGGTGCTTCGGCGCAGGGGTCAAAAAAAGCGCTGGCAATTGTTCCCAAGCTCATGTTCCAGTAAGTCCCGCTGCCTGATTGTTCCAATTTCACGGCCCTTACCATATATACGGCGCTGTCGGCCAGCGGGCTGTCATCGGTAAAGGAGGTGCCTAACAACAGCGAGGGGTTTATTCTGGTGAAATACCCATGCAGGCTGTCCGCCCGGAAAACGTGGTAGCCGGCCACCGTTTCGCCTACTGGAGCAGTCCATTGCAGTACAATAGAATTAGGATTGGAAAATGCCGCTAAATCGCTGGGCGGCTTTACAACATGAAGGCGCAGGCTGGGATCGCCCATTAAGGCAGTATGCACCAGTTGTGGGCCAGGGTAGTAATCTTCCTCCGTGGCATTTTGGGTGCGCTGCAAGCTGAAGCCAATCGCTTCTCCCATTGCCATACGGTGGAAAGTATATGGTGGGTTGCCTGCCCAACAACTCGTCAGCGTCCAACCCGCCGATGCCAGTGGTGCCCGCAGGAAATTGTTGGTGTTGTCCCAATCGCCAAATTGGCTACCGAGCAGCATAGTGAAAATATTTTTGAGGCTATCGTTGGCAAAATCTTGTGTCGTGCCGATGCCGTCAGCACTGGTATGCGAGCCGCCGCCACAGCCATACGACCAGAGGTAGCTCTCGTTTTTCATGGTAGAAAAATAGTCGAGCGCCTCCACGTTTTCATGGTGGAACATAGGCGCAAAATTCCGCCAGCCACTCGCCGCTGGGCTGGCCAGCACGATGTTCAGATTGTCGTCCACCAAAGCCCGGTGCTCTGCCTGCCTTTGGCCGATTTTAAACAAATGTGCCTTGTTCAGGTAACGCCGCGTCAGCTCCACATCGCCCAGGCCAAAAGCAGGCATGTTGTACAAGTCAACCCGCCCAACGGCCAGTTCAACCTTGGAGGGAATGGCCGATTGGTCAAATTTTCCGTCGCCGGGTACATTGTGATTATAAGCAAATTGTGCCGAGGTATTCGTTACCGTTACGTCCGTCCATTCGCCGTCTATGTCGCCATAAAACACATCCGCTGCCCATGCGCCCCAGTGGTTTTCCACATGCCCATCGGGGTAAATGCTGCCGGAATAAGGCACAGGAACATGGCCGAGCAGGTAGAGCATTTTTAAGTCAGGCGTTTGGTTGTATTCATTGACAATCAATGATTTAACATCCGTGACGGGGTCGTTTCGGTTTACTTCCCGGCGGATGACTTTCCAGCCGTCGCCAATCAGGTCCTTTTCCAGTTGTTCAATTTCACCGGCCAAAGGTTGCGTATAAACATCGTCCACAAGCAGCAACAGCGAGCCCCTGTTTTCGACGGAGGGCAGTTGCATCCCGGCGAGAATAAAACCGTATTTCGGGCGGTCGGCGAGCCAGGTGCCGGGTGGTCCGGAGGAGGCCACGACATTGCCCACGACGTCGTAGATGTTCCACCAGGTATTGTTCACCTGCATATCCGGATTGATGGTCAGGGTGAGGGTTTCGTTATCGGCGCATACGACGAAATTTTGCATTTCGCTGAAACCAAAGTCGCTGCCAGAAGCCACCACGTCGCCGCAGACTTCAAGTTCGTACCAGCCAAAGCCAAAATTGCAGCAGATGCCGTCGCCGTAAATATTTTCAATCTTAAAAACATACACCCCCGCATCCAAAACGACTTCTGTCACGATTTTTTCAAATTCCTTTTTGAAAAAGGCATATTCATAAGGCACGCCCACTTCGACATTTTCATCGGTAAAAGCCTCCGAACCCCAAGGCAGAGTTGCGATGGGGCTGCCCCAAGTATGGCTGTCCGGTGCTTTTCGGTAAACGGTATAGTCGCCTCCCGACCAGTCCCATTCCCAGTGGAAATCAAATTTTGGCGGGTTTTCCTGGGCGATGGCAGAAACCTGGACGGAGCGGTTGAGCGGATCCTGTGCCGCCGTTTTGCCCACAAAAAATAAAAGAAAAAAGAAAAGCCACAAGGATGTTTGTGGCTTTGGTTGCAGTTTGTTCATACTTCGGGATTTTTGGATGATCTTATCTAAAATATTGTATTTCAAAAACTTGCATCTTCAAAAACTTGTGCAATATCCATTTCAAAACCTTCCAGCAGTTTGGATTTTAGAACCCCTTCCTCTTCAAAATATTCCGTCAATTTGTAGCGGTCGTTGATCAGGAAATACAGTGCAATGGTTTTTTCACAGGATCCACCAGCCAATATTCCTTTACGCCGAAGCGCTCGTACACGTCCTTTTTTTCTCCTTTGTCGTCAGGTGCTGTTGACTTGGACAAGATTTCGACCACCAAATCCGGAGCGCCCATCACCACTTTTTCTTTTTCATCCACAATGAAAAGCCGTTCTTTTTTGATGAAAAGGATGTCCGGGTGGAACATGTTTTCATCTTCAAAAACGACGTCGAGCGGGGCGAATAGAACACGCCCAATTTTCGTTCTTTTTGCGAATGTGGTCAATAAAAAAACGATTTCAGCAGAAATCGCTTGATGGTCGGTAGTGGGTGCTTGTTTTCCCACGAGTTCTCCGTTGATGATTTCATACCAGGATGTATCGTTGTCGTCGAACTCCATTTCCTTGAATTCCTGGTAAGTGATGGTTCTTTTCAAAATATCCATGTGCATAGATTTTGATCAAAGATAAATCAATTCCCATAGAGTTGAAAACAGGCAAACTCGTGAAATGTCTCAATAAAAATACACGTGCGTCACCTTCATACCGGTGTCTTCGGCAGCTGTCAATTGCGCTCCTGCCACCGCTATTGAAATTACAATTTCCTCATTGTCAAAGGTATAGATGGTGAATGCCTTGTCTTTGAACGGCAGCAATCTTTCGTCTTTCACCTCTACCCTGTTCATTTTTCCCGACATGTCCATCAACTGCAAGTCGTCCACCAAGCCGACACCCGTTACTTTGAGCACGGCTTCTTTCATGGTCCAGTAGCGGTAAAAATCACGGTGGTTGAATACCCGGTCGCATTCTTTTCTTGAAAAATAATGCCCAGCCACTTCCCAGTATTCATAGCTCCTGTCAACCTTTTCGATGTCCACGCCGATTTCACGGCGGCCAAAATCGAAGGCTATCGCAACCATGTTCCCCGAATTGGACAGGTTGAAGGGCAAAGTTTTGGTGGGATCGGACAAGAAGGGCTTGCCGTATTGACCTTCTTTGATGGCCAAATCAACAGCAGGGGTCGCCAATACTTCCGACAACATTTTCCGCAACATGCCACGCCCCGATAAATAAACTTTCCGATCTTTCATCATTCGGAAACGGGCAGCTTTGCGCAGTTCCTGTGGGGACAACAATTTGCCCAGTTCAAAAACAAGGTCGTTTGGTAGCCTTGAAACATCGAAAAACAGCAATCGGACCCCGGCCAGGCCAGGTTCTTTGCTCAAGTCAATTATTTGGATGGCTTCCTCAGTAAAGTGTCTCATACTTTAAAAATTTTGGGTTTGTTATGAAGCCTTTGGTAAAATGTGTGCTAAAGGTCAATTGGGATTGGTTTCATGGGCTTAATAAACAGGGGCCGTTTCACAAATTTCGCCGAGCCGCTTTTTCATAATTTCCGCCACTTCCCGGCCATGCGGTTCGTCAAACAGCGTAAGGTGGTTGCCCTCTATTTCATGGATTAATACACCCTGTGTTGCAAAGCGATCCCAACCGTAGTAGGTGGGGTCGTAGAGGTAAAACATTTGCTCTTTTGCTTTGAACAAATCTACCTGAATGTCAAGTGGTTGCAGCTTGTATTTTTCATAAGCTGCCAAGCTTTTTTCATAAACATCCTTTCCAAAAGGCAAGTAGCCTTCCTCGATTTCATGGGTCGAATTGTTGCGGTAGGCGATGCGCAATTTACCTTTTTGGTGCTGGAAATTCATTTTCAAAACATGCTTTTTATACTCCAATGCCCCAGCCGGATCTTTTAGCATCAGCGACAAATTGAATCCCGTTTTCATCAAGCGCTTTTTCCACTTTCCACTATTGCCCACGCCCGCCCATTCGTATTTGGCCACTGCATCAAAAAGCGACAGCATAGGCACGTCCTTTCCTATTTCCTTCAATTGCTTTGCCATTTCCCACGCTATCAGCCCACCGAGCGAATAACCCGCCAAACAAAATGGCCCTTTTGGGTTTTGTGCCAACATTTCCTTGATATAATAAGCAGCCATGTCCTCAATGCTGTCCAGCGGCTCTTCGTCTCCGCTGAGGCCCCGTGCTTGTAGGGCATAAATCGGCTGATCTTCATCAAGGTATTTCACCAGATTTTGGTAAAAAAGCACGTGCAGCCCACCTCCATGTACCAGATAAAGTGGCGGTTTGGAACCACCTTCCCGGATCGGGATAAGCGATTTAAACGGTTGATGTTCAACAGAATGGCCATTTGTATTTCCATTGTATTTTTTATTATTGAAACCATTTAACTGTACGGCCAACTTCTCCACAGTTGAGTTTTGGAACAGGGTTGTCAAGGGTAATTTCACCCCCGTTTCCGCCTTCACTTTCGTCATCATTTGAACGGCTGCCAGCGAGTGGCCGCCGAGTTCGAAGAAGTCGTCGTGGATGCCCACTTTATCCACCCCCAACAATTCTTTCCAAACGTCTGCCAGCAGTTTTTCGCCGGGTGTTTTCGGCGCTTCAAATTTGCCAGATGAAAGACTGGCAAGGTCGGGCTGCGGCAGCGCCTTGCGGTCCACTTTCAGCGAAGTGTTCATGGGCAGTTCGTCCATTTTGACAAAAATGGTAGGCACCATGAAGCCGGGGAGTTTGTTGCGGAGGAAGGTTTTGAGTTGTTCGTTGGACGTTGTTGGTTGTTCGTTGGCCCAAACAACGTAGCCAACGAGTTGCTGGCTTCCCGTTTTATCCGAAAAAACCGCCACCGCCGCATTGGCCATGCCCGAAAACTGCTTCATCGTCTCCTCGATTTCACCTAATTCCATCCGGAAGCCCCTGATTTTCACCTGGTTATCTATCCGTCCGAGGAATTCGATTTCGCCGCTAGGGAGGTAACGGACGAGGTCTCCAGTTCTATAAAATCGACGATTATTCGGGACTTGGGACAATCGTAAATTATCAACAAATTTTTCATCCGTCAATTCCGCTCGGTTCAAATATCCTCTCGCCACCCCTTCGCCGCCGATGAACAATTCACCAGGGACACCCACTGGAGTTGGCTCACCGTTTTTATCCAAAATCAACATTTCCGTGTTTGCAATGGGCGAACCGATGGCGGCAAACTCACCAGGGCAAGCAGCCAGGTGTTCATCCGAAATCCGTTGGTAGGTGGCATAAATTGTCGTCTCCGTCGGGCCGTAGCCGTTCCAGACGGCCTTGCAGCAGGCGGCCATTTCACTGGCCAATTCTTTGGGGAAACCTTCTCCCCCGGCAATGGCCGTCAGGTTCGGGTCACCCTGCCAGCCCGCCAGCAAGAGGATGCGCCAAGTGGTTGGCGTGGCCTGCATAAAGGTTGGGCGGTGTTGTTCTATGGAATCCCGCAGGGCGAATCCGTCTTTCTTGGTTTCCTCCCCAGCGAGAATGAGGGTCGCCCCCTGCATCAGCGCCAGGAAATAATCAGGAATGGACATGTCAAAGGACATCGAAGACACGGAGTACACTTTGTCTTTTTCGCTGATTGTCAAATGTTTATTGATAGCAAATAGCGTATTCACCGCATTCCGGTGGCTGATGGGGACGCCTTTTGGAACGCCTGTTGAGCCACTCGTGTAAATGACGTATGCTGCCTGCTGGCTGCTCCCGATAGCTGTCGGGATCGGACTGAGAACAGAGAACTGAGAACTCGTCAGGTCGAGGCTGTCAACAAACAAGATTTCACCATTAAAAACAGGCAGGTTTTTCATCACCTCGCTGTGCGTTAACAGATGGGTGCAATTGGCATCTTCGAGGATAAGTTGGATTCGTTCCTTCGGGTTGCGGGGGTCAATCGGCACGTACGCCCCACCCGCTTTGAGGATGGCGTAAATGCTGACCATCATCTCCAATGACCGCTCCATGCAGAGGCCAACAAAGCTGCCGGGTTTGAGGCCTTTTTCTTGTAAGATTTCAGCCAGTTTGTTTGCACGGACGTTCAGACCTTGGTAGGTCAAACGGGCCTCAGTGAGGGGTTGACTTGAAGTCACCCCGTCACTTAGCAGCACCGCCACCTTATCCGGAGTCCGGGCCACTTGCTCTTCAAACAGTTCATGCAGGCATCGGTGGAGGGGAAAATCAGCCCTTTCGCCAAGGCCAAAAGAGGCCATTTGTTTCCTCTCAAAATCTGGTAAAAGGGGCAAACGGGCGATGGGCGTTTCCATCTCCTCCACCACGCCTTGCAGGAATGTTTTAAACTCTTCCAACCTAAGCCGGATGCTCTCCCGCCTAAACAGGTCGGTATTGAAATTCCACTCAAAATCAACCCCTTCGCCGAGCGGTTTCAGGTTGATAAAAGTGTCAAAAGTCTCGTACTGCTTAGGAATGGCACGGGTCGTTGCTTTCAGGCCACCAAATTTCAGGTCGTCTAGCGGGCTGTCGAGGTTGAAGGCCACGCTGACGAGCGTGTTGCGGCTGGCGTTGCGGGCGATTTTCAGTTTTTTCACCAAAGCCCCGAACGTGTATTGCTGGTGGTCGAAAGCGTCCAGCACTTGCTTTCTCACTGTTTTTAAATAGTCCTTGAAAGTGCAGCTCCCATCTATTTTCGTGCGAACGGGCAGTAGGCCGATAGCGTGGGCAACGAGGTTCGCATTTCCCGGCAGGTTGTGCCCTGCTGCTGCCACCCCCACCACAAAATCGTCTTGCCCGGTGATGCGGGCAAGGTAAGCCTGGTAAGCCGCCAGCATGAACACGTAAAAAGTGGAGCCTTGCTTCGCCGCCGCTTTGCGTAGTTGTTTTACAAAATCAGGTTCCAATGAAATTTTCTCCACCGCACCGGGGAAGGTCTTTACGGGCGGACGAGTAAAATCAATCGGCAAATCCAGGACGGGAACGCCATCGGCAAACTGGCCAAGCCAGTAGTTTTCGTTTTTATTAAAAATCCCCCCCTCTTGTCCCCCCTGGAGGGGGGATGAAAAAGCGGCCTGTTCCGAAGCGTATTGGCTAAGTTGTTTAGGTTCAGCCAACGTCGTCGGGGTTCGGAACGCCGACGACGTTTCCAATCCATAAATTTCCCCCAGTTCCCTCGTCAAAATCCCCAGCGACCAGCCATCACATATAATATGGTGGACGTGAATGAAAACGAGGTGAACCTGCTCCTCCATTTTCACAATTTTGAAGCGGACGAGCGGGCCATTTTGCAGGTCGAAAAGGTATTGTGTCTCCTCCCGATGCAGTTTTTGCAAATTTCCATCCGGCGACGTTTCCTCGCTCAAATCCAAAAACGGAATCTCAATTTTCAATTCCGACTGGATAGTTTGTGTCTTTCCATCTTCGTTGAAAAAAGTGCGCAGCGCCTCGTGCCTGTCCACGAGCGCCTGCAACGAGCGGCGCATTTTTTCTACATCAAAATACCCTTCCAGCCTGATTTCCGTGGCGATGTTGTATGCCTTAGAGGCTTCTTCCGAAAGCTGGCTGGAAAGGAAAATTTCCTGCTGGCCCTCTGTCAGTCCACAGTCCACAGTCCACAGTCCGCAGGCTGGAACTCCAATTCCTGTTCCTCCGACTGTGGACTGGTGACTGGAGACTGTGGACTGTGGACTGTGGACTGTGGACTGTGGACTGGAGACTGTGGACTGTGGACTGTGGACTGGAGACTGTGGACTGTGGACTGGAGACTGTGGACTGTGGACTGTGGACTGGAGACTGGAGACTGGAGACTGCGAACTATAAACAATCACATTCAAATCCTCACCTTCCCAAGCTTCCATTAGCCCAGCTTCAAACATATCGTTGATGGCATCTTCAAATGCCCGGTAAGTTTTTTCAAAATCCGCCTCCGTATGGGCTGTCGAAATGAAGCAAGGCCGCTCTCGGATGTTGATGCCCCGGGCCCGCAAGAAGTAGTTGAACAGGCGGGTGAGCGGGCTGTTGTCGGCATTTTTTATCATAAAAAATGACGAGCAGGACTGAATCATCAGCGGCGCTTTTGTGCGCAGGAAAATGTCCCGGATGTGTTCGGCGAAACGGGCCGTTTTTTCATTCAAATCCTCCTGCATGGCCGGACCGAGGCGCTCGATTTCCCGCAGGGCCGCATGAGCCGCCGCCACGCTGATGGGGTTTTTGATAAAAGTGCTGGCGAAATAGGCAATCACGCCGTCAGGCGATGAATCGTCGCCATAATTCCAGGGGCCGCCGTCGAAGGCTTCCATAAATTTGGCCTTGCCCGCCACAGCAGCGAGCGGCAAGCCGCCGGAGATGCTTTTACCGTAGGCGCACAAATCGGCTTCCACGCCGTACCAAGCCTGGGCGCCCCGTTGGTGCAGGCGGAAGCCGTTGATGATTTCGTCAAAAATCAACGCAACGCCATGATTTTCAGTCAGTTGACGGATAGAGCGGATGAGCTCCGGGTGTTGCCAATGCGGGTTTTGCGCCTGCACGGGTTCGATGACCACCGCTGCCAATTCGTGGATGTGTTTTTCCAGTTTTTGTAAAACTTCGGTGTCGTCGTAGTCGAGTACCAGGGTATTTTCCACCAAAAACTTGGGTACGCCTGGGGAGCTCGGCATTGTCTTGCTCTCTCCTTTCAGGTGGATACCCCGCACCATGAACTGGTCAATCATGCCGTGGTAATCGGTATCGAAAACGGCGATTTTGTCACGCCCCGTCGCCGTCCTCGCTGCCCGAACTGCCCCTAAAACAGCTTCGGTTCCTGTATTGGCGAGGGTCGCCCGGTCGTGGCCGGACAACTCGCAAATGATGCGGGCTATCTCCGTCGCTTCGGGCGGCAACAAGTCAATCGAATTACCCCGTTTGAGGGCAGCGGCCACCGCCTCTTCGACAAAATCGGGCATGTGGCCGAACAGCGCCACGCCGTAGCTCATCACATAATCCACGTATTCGTTGCCGTCCACGTCCCAAATTTTCGACCCTTTCGAGCGATCGTGGGCAATCTGATAACAGATTTCTTTCCATAACTTGCTAAACCCGGTCACGCTGCGAGGGTCGGCGTACCATTGGCGGTGGCGCTGCGCCAGGTCTTTCGATTGTTGGGTCATAGCTGTATAACGGGCCATAAATTCGTTGAGGCCCTTGCGCTGCCGCTCGGTGAGATCGTCGCCGCCACCGATTTTTTTATAGGAGTTGAGTTTGGCGGTGACGCCTTTGGTTCTTGGTAGCACATCCTTTAGGATGTCCTGTTGTTCGGCGTTTACGCCGATATCAGGCGGATTTTTACTTTCTACCTCTTCCGGCCTGAAGGCCGGAGGACCGGACAGCGTGAACGCTGTGCTACCGAGCAAGGCCAACTGCTGCTGCATGATTTGCAGTTGCTGCTGAATCAATTGCTGCACCGGAGAATCCTGGTTTGTCATATTTTGAAAATTCGGTAGCCCGGCCATTGGCATTGGTGGGGTTGAAACGCCATTTCCATTTTGACCATTTTCAACATTAATCGGCTGATTTTCAGCTGCTTTTGGCACTTCAATTTTGGGTTGAAATAGCTCTGCCAAAATCGCCCCGTCCACGTATTCCGCCAGGGCAGCGATGCTGGGCGCATCCTCGAAAAGCATCCTGAAACTCAAATCCAGCTTGAATTTGTGGTTAAATTTGATGACGGCCTGGCTAAGGAAGAGGCTGTCGAAACCAAGTTCGAGGAAGGTGGCCTGTTCGTCCATGGCGTCCGGTTCGAGACCGCTGAGTTCGTGGAGCGACTGCTTTATTTCGCCCACTAAAATGGGCAGGCGGGTTGGTGTTTGATTCATATTTTGTTTTGTTTTCGATTGGAGGGGGAGTTGTAAATCGGGCTGGCTAATTATTTGCGAAGCAGGATTTGAAATTATCCCAACTTCCTGTATTTCAACAGTTTGAACAATTGCTTCTTTTGTTTTTGGCGCAATAAAAAACTTTCTTTTCTCAAATGGATAGGTCGGCAGCGGGATGCGCTGTCGGTTTTCATTTTCATAAAATGCCTTCCAATCCACTTCGATACCGTTGACCCACAATTTGCCGAGAGTTTTAGAAATGAAAACTACATCGTCCTGCACTTCCTTCGGGTGGCGGACGGAGGCGAGCACTAACGTAACGCCGACTTTAGCCGGCGTCCCCTCGTTACGCCGAATGAATTCGGCGCTACTTAGAGTGGGAACGGCCCGGGCAAACGTGCTAAGTGTCTGCCCGGGGCCCACTTCGAGGAAGATACGGTTCTTTTTCGGTGATTGGTGATTGGTGATTGGTGATTGGATCAACAACGTTTTCAGGCCATCGGCGAAACGGACGGTCTGACGGAGGTGGCTTAGCCAGTATTCCACCGAAGTGGCTTGTTCTGGGCTTATCCACGTTCCAGTGACATTGGAGACAAAAGGAATTTTCGGCTCGTGCAACTCAACCGTTTCCACGTATTTTTTGAATTCGGGTAAAATCGGCTCGACTTGAGGCGAGTGCGCCGCCACGTTGATGTGGATTTTGGAAGTGTCAATACCGTCAGCGGCCAGCTTGTTTTGCAATCGGTCAATGGCTTCTGCCGTGCCGCTCACCACGAGGCTGTCCACTTTATTTATCACTGAAATGGTGTGGTCGGCGTCAAGGTATGGGCGCAATTTTTCCTCCGTCAGCGCCACACTCAACATGCCGCCGTCACCGTCCAACGTTTCAAATAAACGCCCCCGTACGGTGACGAGGCCGAGCGCATCTTCAAGGTTCATTACCCCAGCGAGACAGGCCGCCGTGTACTCGCCCATCGAGTGGCCTATCATTTGGTCAGGCTGGATGCCCCAATGTTGCCAGAGTTTGGCCAGTGAATATTCGATGGCGAAAAGGCTTGCGAGCGCATTGGCAGGTTCGGTGATTGGTGACTGGTGATTAGTGATTTGGGCAGCCGGGAAAACTACATCTTGGATATCTATTTGAAATTTTTCCTTAAGAATCCTAAAACAGTCATCCACTTGTTTTTTGAAAAAAACATTCGCCTCGTATAGGTCACGGGCCATGTCCACGTACTGCGCCCCGCCGCCTGGGAACATGAAGGTGATGGTGGCATCGTGGAGTTCACATTCGCCTTTAATTGTGTTTGTGTGTTTAGGTGTTTGTGTGCTTGTAGCGAGTAAAGCGGCCCTTTTTGAAAAATGGGGCCTGCCAATGGCAAGCGTGAAGGCAGCATCGGCGAGGTTTGAGTTTGGATTTTTTTCAAAAAACGAAACCAGGTTGGCAGTTGATTTTTCCAATGCCTGTTCCGTTTTAGCAGAAAGAACCATGATTTCCGGCGAACTGCCAACTACGGACTGCGGACTGCGGACTGAATAAGGCGCCTCCTCAATTATAATATGTGCATTCGTGCCGCCAAGGCCGAAGGTGCTTACTCCTGCCCTTCTGGGCAACTCGCCACGCTGCCATGGACGCAACGAGGCATTCACCTCGAACGGCGAATTTTTAAAATCAATCTGTGGGTTCGGTTTTGTAAAGTGCAGTGTTGCGGGCAATTGCTCGTAATGAAGCGCAAGCGCTGTTTTGATAATGCCCACAATAGAGGCTCCTGCATCGAGGTGGCCGATGTTCGTTTTCACAGAACCAATGGCAATGCGTTTTCCCATTCCAGAGTGAAATCCAAATGCTTCTGTAAGTCCCTGAATTTCAATGGGGTCGCCAATAAAAGTACCCGTTCCGTGTGTTTCAATATAACTGATTTGGTCGGGCGTGAGGCCCGCTTTTTCGATACCTTTTTTGATGACGGCTGCCTGCCCCCTGGCGCTTGGGGCGGTGATACCCGTCTTGTTCGAGCCGTCATTGTTCACGGCAGTGGACTTGATGACGGCCCAGATGTGGTCGCCGTCTTCAAGGGCTTTGTCCAATTTTTTCAGCACCAGCATCGCCATTCCGTGGCCCTGCACCATGCCGTTAGCTTTTTCATCAAACGCACGGCAAGCGCCGTCGGGCGAGAGCGGGCCGCCTTCGATGTGTTCGTAGCCGCCGTACACTGGTGCCTGTACCCTTCCACCTCCGACAATGACCATGTCGCAGTCGCTTGACATCAAACTTTGGCAGGCCAAATGCACCGCTACGCCACCCGTCGAACAGGCCGTTTGCACGTTGACTGCCGGGCCACGCAGGTTGAGTTTGTATGCCACCCGACTGATGCTAAAGGTGGAATCGGAAGCCAACATGTCCTGGTACCAGCCGCCGGAATTTTCCAATAAATCCTTGTTTGTCAACAAGTTATTGGCAAAATAAGTGTTCCTCGCCACGCCGCCAAACACGCCGATGTTGCCCTCGAAATTGAACGGATCATAGCCTGCCGATTCAAGTGCCTCATAAGCAGTTTCGAGGAAAATACGGTGCTGCGGGTCGGTCATTTCGGCCTCTTTCGGGTGGTAGCCGAAGAAGGTGGCGTCGAAAGCGTAGGGGTCTGCGAGGGCGTAGGTTCGATTTACGTGGTGATTGGTGATTGGTGATTGGTGATTGGGCAAGCCTTCTGATTTTAAATCAGAATCCGTCACTTGATGACTGACATCTTTGTCTTCGAGGAGGTTTTGCCAAAATTCTTCGATGTTGTTGGCGCCGGGCAAGCGGCAGGACATACCGATGATGGCGAAGCCTCCCCCTGCCCCCTCCAAAGGAGGGGGTAAAGTCGCTCCTCCCCCTCCTTTGGAGGGGGCAGGGGGGAGGCTAAAGCCAAGCATTTCCGCCAATTCCCAAGTTTGTTCGCAGAGAAAATTATCTTCCAAAACGCCTTTCCAGTCGTCTGCTTTGTTGGGGTCTATTTTTTTCTTTTGGTCAAAATGCGTGTCGCCCATTGAGCGGCTGTCGTAGTAAATGCCGTTGGTCATTTTTTTGTCCAAATCCCGGTAGGGAGAGAGGAGATTTTCATGAAATGGGAGGCCGAGTGTGGCGCACATTCCCTGCATGACCTGCTCCGGGTTTTTCACCAAATCCTCATACATTATGCGGAATTGCTGGCTGGCGGGTACTTTTTTCAAAAAATCAACCGTGTTGCGGTGGCTGTGCAACCAGACGAGCTCGCCAAGCTGTTTCGCTGAGAAATCATGTTCGTGCAAGTAAAGCACTTGGTCCATGTGGTATTTTTCAAAAGACCTTACCATGCTGTACGGATGGCGCACGAGATGGATGAAACGGGCGTTCGGGAAGTCCGCCAATGCTTTTTCGAGCGCCAAAGAGTCGAGGGCGTAACTGGGGGATTTGTCAACGATGCGGATTCGTTGTTCGTTTTTCGTTGTTTGTTGACCGTTCAGCCACTCGTCGAGGAGCTCGTACATTTCGGCGGTAGTCACTCCTTGTTCAGAGTAGCGATTAAGCAGCAATTTCGCTTCGTTCGCATCGAGGTTTTTCAATTCCATTACCGCCCGGACAAGGCCCTCCGCCCAGAGGGAAAATTTACCCATGTAGGCTTCGTTCCTTTCTTTAAGTGTTTCAAAATGAAGCAATTGCAATTCGTTGCAGGCAAAAAGGCCGGGATGCCCTGCGAGCATTACCCTGACTAAGGTTGTGCCTGATCGTGGCGGAGCTAAAATGAAAATTGGTGATTGGTGACTGGTGATTGGTGATTGGTGACTGGTGATTGGTGATTCGCTGCTGCGGACAGGCGATTGGTGGATTGGGACAAGTTGGGGGAAATTGGCGATGTCCGCTTCCGAAAGATTTTTTGGGAAGTGGCCGTTTCCGGCCACTTCACTTGTAGCATTAAAAATGGCAGTTTTTCCAAAAAGTCCTGGGATGATGTTCGAATAATTTTTTTCCAAAAAAGCTGTGTAAGCCGCCACAGTTGGATGGTCGAAAATGGTGGTGATGAAAATGGAAGCGCCGCTGGCGTTCATCATTTCACCGATAAATTTTGCGGCCAGGATGGAATTGCCACCCAGTTCAAAAAACTTGTCGTTCCTGCCGACGGGGGTGATTTGTAAAAGCCTTTCCCATTTTTCAGCAATATATTTTTCCAAGTTGGTTTGCGGCGCTTCGTATTGCTCGCCCAAATCGGGGCGCTCGTCGGCGGGTTCGGGCAGTGCCTGGCGGTCGAATTTGCCATTGGTAGTGAGCGGCATTTTTTCCACAACAACCAGGTGCGACGGGAGCATATATTCGGGCAGGGATTTTTCCAAAAAATTCCTCAACTCACTGATGGTCAGTGTTATACCCAAATGCAAAGTAACATAAGCCAATAGTCGCTGGCCGTCAATTTCATGCTGGTTTTTCAACAAAACCACCGTCTCGTTCACAGCGGGATGGTGGCCGATGGCGGTTTCAATTTCACCCAATTCCACCCGGAAGCCCCGGTATTTAACCTGAAAATCGGAGCGGCCCAGGAACTCGATGTTGCCATCGGGGAGCCAGCGGGCGAGGTCGCCGGTTTTGTAGAGAGGTTGTTCGTTGTTCGTTGTTCGTAGTTCGTTGGGGGGTGTTGGTTTTCGCACGAAACGCTCGGCAGTGAGTTCGGGGCGGTTCCAGTAGCCACGGCCAACGACGGGTTTGGTGCCGCCTATGTAGATTTCGCCTACTTCGCCATGCGGGACTTCCTGCTTGTTTTCATCTAAAATGAAAATTTCGTAGTTCAAAATAGGGATGCCGATGGGCACTTTTGGCTGGTTGAAGCCTTTTGGGAAAGTAAAAAATGTGCAATTGACGGTGGCTTCGGTTGGGCCATAGAGGTTGTAGAGTTGGCAGTTGGGCAGCAGTTGTTCGTGTTTTTGAGCGAGCGACGTGGGGCAAACTTCACCGGAGACATTGACGAGGCGAAGGGACTGGAGTTTTTCGGCAGGGGCCTGATCGAGCAGCAGTGTGTACGGCGAGGGCAGCGACATGCTGTGTGTCACCTTGTTTTTATGAATAATATCGGCCAGTTTAGTGGGGTCTTTTTCGTCGCTTTGTTTGGGCAAAACGAGTGTTGCACCTTGCAGCAGTGTCCAGAAAATAGTCAAAACGCTCACGTCGAAACTGATGGAAACGGTAAGGATCATCGCTTCGATGGGTTCCGGGGCAATAGCATGTTGGCCTTCGAGCTGGTTACAGACATTTTCGTGGGTAATCATGCAACCCTTCGGCTTGCCGGTAGAGCCGGAGGTGTAGATCATATAGGCCAGGTTGGCTGGCGATACTGAGTTAGATTTACTGTTAGCGATTAACGATTTTTGATTTTTGATTTCGGGGACGTCGAGGCAAATGACCTGGGCCTGGGTTTCTGGGATATTTTTTATCAAGGAGCTTTGGGTCAAAACGACTTTGGCCTTTGCATCTTCAAGCATGAAGGCCATTCGGTCGGCGGGGTAGTTGACATCGATTGGCACATAAGCAGCGCCAGCTTTGAGGATGGCGAAAATAGCGATGATCATTTCAAACGAGCGGTCGAGGTAGATAGCAACGAAGTCTTCAGTTTGGATGCCGCCTTGAACGAGTTGTGAAGCGAGATCGGAAGATTTTGCGTCCAATTCAGCGTAGGTCATAGCTGAATCGCCAGAAATCAGGGCTGCTTTGGAAGGGTTTCTTTTCGCCTCCATTTGGAAAATATCGTGCAAGCAAATATCGGAAGGGAACGTACAGGTATTCGATACGTGGCTGTTTTCGTTCATAGTGAATGTCTTAGACATAGGCTGTTTGAGCCTGATTTAGTGTTTGTACTATCAGAATACGGGGGGAAGGCCAAAAATTTCTGGTAAGACGTGAGTGAAAAACCTAAAAAATGTGAGCAGTATCAATTACTGTTTGTGCTCTAAAACATGCCTGGTGAAATGATTTGGATATGCTGCCGAGAGTGATTTTGAGTATATCCTGTGAGGGGGAGTAACTTTCGGCCTACAAAAATAAGGGAAAAAATCATTCGACACAACCTGTTTGGCTTAGTTTTGCACAATCTTCTTCCCCACCCTCCCCCACGCTATGGCCTGATTGTTGGAATTTTACCCATAACAAAGTCATTGAACTCAAAAGGCACGCCTTTTCAGGTTCACCAATTTCTTTTTAGCATGAAATTTCACGCTTATACATTGATTATTAAGTATTTATTGGTTAGCAGTTTATTGTGGCCAGCAGTTGGTTTTTCGCAAGTGGCGGACTTCGGCCAGATTGTTCCGCCCGAAGGGCAAAGACCCACCAATTTTGAAGATTACCTGGTTCAATTGGCATGGCTCAACAGCCCGGAAACTAAAATCCTTGATTTCGAAAGGCTCAAAGAACAAAAGGAGGTAGATCTCCAAAAAACGGAGTGGATGGACGATGTCAAGTTCGGCTTCAACATCAACGAGGTCAGCCTTTCTAACGTACTCCACCCCAGCGACGACAATCTGGTGTTGTACCCACTCTACCAATTTTCGGCAGGCGTGAGTTTGGGAAGTTTTACCAATAACAAAAAGAAGCGTGAAAGGGAAGAATTCGATGTCAGAATAGCAGAGTTGGACGGCAACCAGCACAAATTGAAAATCAGGGCGGAAACACTCGCCCGTTACCACAAATTGTTGCTGGCCATCGAAACGCTGAAAGTGAGGACAAAGGCCGAAGAAGACTCAAGGAACATTCATGAATATGCTAAAAAACGCTTTGACAATGCCGATCTGGAATTGGACGACCTGCTGCGGGCTTCTGAGGTCTATAGCAATTCGCAAGAAAAGCGCCTGGCTGCCGAAACCGATATCCAATTGTCAAAATTGGCCCTGGAAGAAATGATCGGGGTAAAATGGGAGGTGGCCAAAAAGTTTGAAGAAAGGTTGAAAAAGTAATCATTTCCCTGAAATATTTCCCATCTCCTCCGGTAAACCCAGTATGCCGTCCTGCATCAGCTTATCAATGTATTCCCTTGCCCCGCTTTTGTTTAAATGCTGGTAATCGCCGAAACCTTCTACCCCTGAAATGGAATTGGAATAATCATGTACCACGAGGCCCGTTGCTTGCTCGACAGCGGTTTTGAGCGCTTCCAAATTGCCAATTTTTTCAGCAAATGGCGGATAGTATGGGTTCACGACCAATTCTACCCGCACGCCTTTTTGCTTGGCATAACGCACCACATCAGACAGGCTCTCCACCATCGAAGGCGTGAAGTCATAGTCAAATTCGCCTTGCTTTTCAACGTCTTTTTGGAGCGTTGGTGAAATGACCCTGTCCAGCAGCCAGTCTTTGTCGCTTTTTTTCAAATAATAAAATACCCGCTGAAACACTTCACTGTTGTATCGGTACAGATGCGCCACCTTTCCGCCATAAAAATCATTGGGAAAACTATCACGCATCAGCGCCGACAAGCGATCTGAATAAGGCACATAACAATTGAAACCAGTGACCAGACGTTTATCCATCCGTTTATCCAACAAAGTGACGTCCAGCACGAGGGTGGAGGGCAGGCTGTTGCGATCAAGAAAATCCTTGATCAATACAGCGGCCAAATCCATGGGCATTCCATTGTAGCTGAGGTTGCAGGTGGTGCGGCCCGTTTTTTCTTCAATGTAGGGTTGGTAAAAAATCAATCCACGTGAATTGCCCGCAAACAACATGTCGCAGTTTTCACCCCCACGATACAGCCGGGAATAGCGGAACTGGCTGTCTTGGGTGATTTTGCCCAAAACAAAGCCAGCGGCACGGTCGCCCAGGAAGGCGAGCAAAATCACGCCGATGACCCAAAGGATATTTTTCATGTTCTTTGAAGGCTTTTTTAAAACTGAAAATAGATGAATGCGTTGCTGCCAAAGGTTCCAAAAAACGCAATCAGCCACAACAAAACCGCAAAAGAAGCTACCCTGAATACAGGGCTGCGCAGCACTACCCCACTCCATTGGATGTTCAAATCGGATATTTCTACTGCCAACAACATGGCAATGAGCAGGAAGCCCTTCATCACGATGAATTTGTTCATCACACTCACCAGATTGAAATTTTCAAAACTAAACATGTTGGCGATTACATCCGTGGCGATGCCGAAATTGGGGCTGCGGAAGAAAATCCATGCCAAGCATATAAAAGCATAGACCAAGGCAATGTTGACAGCTACTTTCAAAGTGTTTGGAAAATGCAACGCCCGCATCAAATTGCCAAATGGCTTGCCAAGTATCCGCTGCACAATTAAGTAAAGGCCGTGCAAAAAGCCCCAAAATACAAAGGTCCAATTGGCACCGTGCCAAAAGCCGCCCAAGAGCATGGTCAGCATGTTGTTGCGGTACATGGCCATTTTTCCGCCCCTGTTGCCGCCTAGCGGTATGTAAAGATAGTCCCGCAGCCAACTGGACAATGAAATATGCCACCTACGCCAAAATTCGCTGAAGTTTTGAGAGAAATAGGGCGTCCGGAAGTTTTCCGGGAAATCGTAGCCTAATATCCTCGCAAAGCCAATGGCAATGTCCGAATAACCGCTGAAGTCGCAATAAATTTGGAAAGAATAGAAAACAACCGCTATCCAAAGGTTGACAGAGGTAAAGGACATCGGTTCCTGCCAGCATTGGTCAACAAAGGGCGCTAGGGAGTCGGCGATGGCCACTTTTTTAAAAAAACCCCATAAAATCTGTGCAGCGCCAGTGGTGAAGCGGTTCCAATCCCAGTCATGGTCTTTTTGGAATTGGGGCAAAAAATCGCTTGCCCGTACGATTGGCCCCGCCACCAGTTGTGGCCAAAAAGCTACGAAAGTGGCGAATTTCAGCAAACTTGGCTCGGCTTTTATGTCTTTTCGATAAACGTCAATCGTATAAGACATGCTCTGAAAAGTGTAAAACGAGATACCAACTGGCAGGATAATATTCAAAGTATGTACGGAAGGGTTTAATCCAAAACCCTGCAACATGTCCACGAAGGAGTCCGTGAAGAAGTTGAAGTATTTAAAGAAACCCAAAAAGCCCAGGTTGAGCAACATACTGGCCCAAATGAGGTGCTTGCGCTGTTTTTCCCCTTCTGTTTGGCCCATCCGCAAACCCAGGTAGTAGTCAACCAAGGTCGAAATAGCGATGAGGGTCAAAAAACGCCAGTCCCACCAGCCATAAAAAAGATAGCTGCCGGCCAAAGACCACCAGAGCCTTGCCCGCCCTGTTAAAGCAAAATAAACGGGCAGGAACACAGCTATAAATGCAAGGAATGTTAGGCTGTTAAAAATCATAGCATGTTCTGGTAACGATGAATGATGAACGATGAATGTTGAAAAAGGGCTGTCGGGATGTTCATCGTCCAACATTCATAGTTCATAGTTCATAGTTCAATAAAACTTCTTTCCATTTCAAATATGCTGCCCCGTTTAGATGGATTCCGTCTTGGGTGAAAGCTGCGTCAAGGTTCCCATTGGCATCCAACAAAATCGGATATAAGTCAATGAAAACCAATCGCTTAGTTTTCGCCAATTTCCGAATGCCTTCATTGAGGCTGCGAATATCGTCATTGTCCACAGGAGTGGGGCTGACGATGTTGTTGACGGGGAGGACGCTCTGGAGGTACAGTTTCGTCTGGGGGGATTTTGTCAAAATAGCCTCAACGAGGCGCTCGTACTTGGGGAGCACAGAAGAAGGGGGGTAAAATGCCAGGTCGTTCACGCCGGCCATCAAGAAAATCTTCGATGGTTGATTTTCCAAAACCTCGTCCAACCTGGCACGGATACCGTCACAGTGGTCGCCGGGAATGCCCCGGTTCAGGATGTTGGGATTGTTGAACATCTCTGCCCATTCGTTTTGGGCGGTGATGCTGTTTCCCAGAAAAATAATGGATCCTGCTTTGGGAGGCAACATGTCAAATAGGTTTTTGCGGTGCTGGTAAGTTTTTTCAATACCTCGGTTATTGATTTTTGACCAGAGGTTCTGCCAGCCACCGTAGCGTTGGAGAGCGTATAAAACAGCTCCAATCAAAACTACATTCAGCAATATGGATAAAAGCAGCAGTGGCGATTTCATCATGGCCAAATAAAGGGGTAAAAGTGGAGATTATTTCAAAACCTCCTCAATGCTCACGCTCCTAGTATGCTCCGTATGTTTAAAATGCTTGTTCGGGTTCGCCATTTTAAACAAACCCCTGAACTGGCGGAGGATAAAAGAGGGCATGGCCGCCACAGCATTCCAAACGGCTTTTGGTGCCCGGCTGAGGTACAGGGTCCAAAAAATGGTGGCTACAAAAAGTAACATGGAGAGTACCAATATCAATGATATCCAGGGCTGCAACAACAGCCCAAGCACGGCCAGTACTCCTGCTGCACCCAGCATGATAAACATGGGCGGGGCGATGGTCACAAGGCCGAACAGCCATTGGTTCCAACTGAAATTCAGCAATCCACGGCGCAGAATGCCCAGGGAATTTTTGATATTTTGAAAATAAGAGAATAACCATCGGCTGCGTTGCGTCTCAACGGCATCCGCTGAGGTCACTTTTTCATCATAGCAAATGGCATCCCAGGAATAAGCTATTTTCACGTTGCGGCGCAGCAGGAAATTCTGCAAAATTTTGTCCTCTTGCAGCATTTTTTTCCATTGGTGCTTTCCTTGTTCTATTTCGGGGCTGGCCAGGTAGGCTTTGTAAAGTTCTGCCTCCACTGCCATGCCGCTTCCGGAAATCACAGCCGAAGAGCCATTGCGGTAAGGTGCCACCCGGTCAATATAGTTTTTGTAAAACTCGCCCAATGCATCGGCGCATGCCATCATGGTGTCCAAATTTTTGGCAGTGCGCTGACCTTGAATGGCCACATACCCAGCATTGGCGTAGCGGTTCATTTCTGTTAAAAAATCGGGGTGTGCCAGGTTGTCAGCATCGAAAACCGTAACGAAATCGTGAGGCCGCACATAATTTTCGATACCGTGTATAATGGACTTTGCTTTTAAATTCAAGGCTTCTTCTGGCCGCAAAACGGTCAGTTTTTCATGCTGGATGTTCCATTTTGAAACATCGCAGCCGTCTGCTACCAAGTAAATATGATGGTTGGAGTGGTGCTGTTTCAGGAGGGAATGGACAAGGCCCTTGGCAATTTCCACATTCTTGTAGGCTGTGATAATGTTCCCGAAGTCGTAGATTTTGGGTTTGGGGGGGGCTTTTAGTTTTTCGTTGGAAAATAGGGAGAAAAAGACGTTGATGGTGGGCAGCAAAAGAAAAAATGCCAATACCCCCGCCACGATGACGAATAAGTAAGTTAAGGTTTCCATTGTAAGTGTTTGGTCTGTGTTTTGGCAAAGATAATACGCTGAAAAAAAAGTAAGGGGGGTAGAGCTTAGACTTATATTGTAAGAGCGCCTTTTTTAAGGCATTGTAAGATTTCAAAAAAAAAAGGGGGGTAGAGCTTGGACTTATTTTTTGGTTTTGCGGGATGGATTTAAGATTTAAGATATTTGATTTAAGATTTTTGATTTTAGGGAAAAAGTAAGGGGGGTAGAGCTTGGACTTATTCTTTGGTTTTGCGGGATGGATTTAAGATTTAAGAAATTTGATTTTAGAATCAAGATTTTAAGGGAAAAAGTAAGGGGGGTAGAGTCTGGTCATATTTTTCTAACTGGTTGAAAGCCAGTCACTATTGTCATTTTTTTTCGGCAATGCGTTCCCGGGCAGCAAGTTTTTGAAGGATGCGTAGCACTCACAGTGTTGTGTTCCTCAAGGCTTACTGCCCGGTCTTGCGTTATGGTAACAAATTTTCGGACTTACGATTTGAGCCCGGGGAATCCGTTCGAAGTGCGCCAACAAAGATTCCTGGCACCTCCGGCCAATTCCACATCCATGTTGAGGGAAGAACAGAAATAGCCCCTGCTTGCCTGATTACCGGGATTATATGGCCCCAGTAAAGCCCAGGTATTTTCGGGTCGGAAAAAATTTCGGGATAGTGTTTTTTCTTTGTTTGTCCTGGGTTGGCAAAGGCTTTTTTCAAAAAATTAGCCTCCAACTTTTTGGTGGCAACTGGCTGATTTCCAAAGTTAAACCGCAATCAAACGAGGCTCGAAACAGCTTCGTATCCTAAGTTTATTTAGCAATCAAACGTTTTCTTCTTGTATAAGCGCAAAGGGGGTTTTGAGGATAATTTTGATGTCGTACCAGAACGAATGGTTTTCGGCATAGGTAACGTCGAGGTTGATCCTTTCTTCGGTTGACATTTCGTTTTTACCCCGTTTGGTCACCTGCCAAAGCCCGGTGAGGCCTGCGGGTGCAAGAAATCGCTTCGCCCATAAATCCCTCGTTAGTTGTTCGGCCTCATAAATTGGCAAGGGGCGGTTGCCGACAATAGACATATCGCCTTTTAGAATATTGAACAATTGGGGAAGTTCGTCGAGGGAAGTTTTGCGGATCAGGCGGCCCACTTTCGTCACACGGGGGTCGTTGTTGAATTTTACGAACAAGGCTTCGTTGCCCGAATATTGGTTGAGGTGTTGGAGGTCTTTCAGGCGCTGGTCGGCGTCCCGATACATGGAGCGGAATTTCAGGAAATCAAAAATTTGATAACCTGTCCCGACCCTTCGGGAGCGGTAAATAATGGGGCCGGGAGATTCCATTTTGATCAAAGCTGCAATGAGCAGGAGAATGGGGCTGGCAAACAGGATGGCCGTTAAGGACAAAATGATATCAAACAATCTTTTTAATGGAGAAAAACCAAAGTCGTTCAGTTTCTCTTCCTCTAATGGGCAGTTTTCTATTTGCTTTTTAAAGTTGGACAGAAAGGTTATCCTATCTTTCAGTACCTGCCAGTGGACAGGCACATCGTAGTAGTCGTCGAAGCCAAGTTGAAGTGCCTCCAGCTTATGGTTGAGACCGTCTCTGTTCATCGCGAGGAATGGGAGGAACTTTAGTTCGGGGTGTTTCCTGACGTTTTTCAGCATGAGGAAATTTTCCTCTGCCAAAGAACTAAATTCACAGATGATGGCTTTGGGCAAGCTGTCAACATCTCCAATGGAGATGGTCCTTTCCAACCATTGGAAAGCCAGGAAAGAGTTTTCAAACTCTTTGATTTTAAACCCGTATTCAATCCCGGTGTAGTTGATAAGGCATTCGCCAAAAGAGCCGTCAAAGCCCAAGACAATTATCTCATCCCGCTCCACCAATACTTTGGAAGAAAGTAAGTTTGGGTTCATAGTGCCGAAGAATTAGTTACCGAATTAATTTACTAAAAAGTGTTGCTACCAGTTCTCTTGATTAGGGCTATCAAAATTCATTAGACACAATTCGAGGGAAGAAGTCTCAGGTTGTTAATTGAGTTGCGCCAAATTATTGGAAGTCAGCGCAATTTCAATTTTCTCTTTGAGGTTGACGGGGTTGAAGGGCTTGGTCATATAATGGCTTACACCCCACTTGAGGCAGTCTTTTATATCGTTTTCCCCATCATTGCCAGAAACGACGATGACGGGGATGTCCCTGAAAAAACCGCTTTGCCGTATGTTTTTAAGGAATTCAGGCCCACTGAGGCGGGGCATGGTCATATCCAACAGAATTAGATCGGGAAGGTTTCCCCTCACCAGCCAAGCCATCCCTTCCAAGCCATCTTTTTTTGTCACCACTTGATAACTCTTGCTGAGCAGGGAGCCGAGCAATAGGCGGATGCTATCGTGATCCTCGATAATCAAAATGGATTTCTTCAGAACGTCCATGTTCATGCTCGTTTGGTTAAAAATTGTTGATTCGTTACCGAATTTTATACTTCAAATGACCGGGAGACAACCTATGTGAAGAGGAAGAAATTGGGAGGTAGATGATAAGCATACCGAAACAATCTTTCACACCTCACTAACTAAAGCGGGGGAAAAAAATGTCCTGGCAAAACTCTTACAATCGGTTACGGGAAAATTAAAATCGAGGGGAGTATTTAATCAGCTCTTGTATGTCAATTTCTAATGACTGCGCAAAGTTATACAGGTTGCCCGGTAAATAAAAGATCCGGCTCTTACTAAAATCTGTCACAAAGCTAAGAAGGATTTTTTATCCCCAAAATTTTTTATAAGTTTTTAGTGGTGCGAACATACCGCTGATGAAATGCTTCTTCATTTAAGCTATTTTATTAATCTCTTTGCATTTTCATCGTCACACTATTTTATATTTCCAGTAGCTTTTGACTGCGAAAACGATATTGACAATCCGATTTTCGTTGTTTCCAAGTCACGAAGGTTTTAACGGGCGTCCAAAAAATCTGTTCATATTTTTGTTCCGCCCATATCTAAGATTCTGAAAAATTCAACTTTCTCCAACGGCATGACGGACAGGCGGCCTATCCTTACAAGGCCAATATTTTGCAAAGCCGGGTCTGCTTTTATTTCAGCGAGCCCTACAGTTTTTTCCAGTGGCTTGACCGGTGCAAAATCCACAGCAGACCAATCTCCGCTTTCTGCGGTTGGGTCTGGGTAAAATTCTTTGGCCACTTTGCAGATGCCCACCACTTCTTTATCGTCCACGCTATGATAAAACAAGGCCAGATCGCCAGCTTTCATAGCCCGGAGGTGGTTTCTTGCAGCATAGTTCCTTACGCCGTCCCAACGGGTTATTTTGTCATTCACCAGGTCTTGGAAACTGTACTCTCCGGGTTCTGATTTAATGAGCCAATAATTCATAATCATTGTTTGTTGTTCGTTTGCCATCAAAATTTACCTGTGCTCGTATTTCAACTGTTTTACTAGTTCCCATACGACGATGCCAATGGCCACAGCCACATTTATTGAATGTTTGGTACCAAACTGTGGGATTTCGAGCGCCCCGTCCACTTGGCTTAACAGGTGATCTTCTACTCCGTCCACTTCATTTCCGAACACAAGGGCCACTTTTTGACCATGGTTGCTTTTATATTCTTGCAAATATGTACTTCCCTCGACCTGCTCCACAGCCAATAGCAAATAGCCATCGGATTTTAGTGTTTCCAACACAGGGGCAGTTTTTTCATGGTACTCCCAGGCCACTGTTTCGGTCGCCCCCAGGGCAGTTTTCAAAATTTCACGGTGAGGCGGCGTGGCGGTGATGCCGCAGAGGTAAATTTTTTCCAAGGCAAACGCATCGGCAGTTCTAAAGGCAGAACCTACGTTGAGCGCCGATCGCACATTGTCCAATACCAACACAAGGGGAATTTTTTCCTGCCCTTCAAATGCGGACGGCGACAAACGCCCCAACTCCTCCATGGTCCATTTGCGCATAATATACTATTGTGTTTGAGGCAAATAAGCTTTCATTTTCAGCAACCATTTTTACTGTAAACAAGCTTTTACAAATTGTACAAACAGGGGGTGCGGGTTTTCAACGGTGCTTTTCAGTTCCGGGTGAAACTGTACGCCTACGAACCACGGGTGATCCTTCAATTCTACGATTTCTACCAGGTTGCTGTCTGGATTGATGCCAGTGGCCAACATTCCACTTTTTTCAAATTGGGCCAGATACTCATTGTTAAACTCATAGCGGTGCCGATGGCGCTCGCTGATTTTGGCCGAACGGTAAGCTTTATTGGCCAGTGAGTTTTTCGTCAAATCGCAGGGATATGCCCCAAGGCGCATGGTGCCGCCTTTTTTGGTTATTTTCTTTTGCTCCGGCATCAAGTCAATTACAGGATGTTCCGCCTTTTTGGTCACTTCTGTTGAGGCGGCGCCTTTCAGTTCCAATACATTTTGGGCAAATTCCACCACAGCGCATTGCATTCCCAGACAAATTCCAAAAAAGGGCATGTTGTGCTCACGGGCATAGCGGATGGCGTTGATTTTACCTTCAATGCCACGTTCGCCAAAACCCGGTGCTACGAGGATGCCGTCCAGTTCTTCCAGTTTCCTGGCTACTTCCTCCATCGGGATGGCCAATGATTCTGAATGGATGGGCACCACATTGACCCTGCATTCGTTCACCGCACCAGCATGAATAAAGGCTTCAAAAATTGACTTATAGGCATCCTGCAATTCATGATATTTACCTATCAATCCAATATTTACACTGTGAACTGGATTTTTTAACCTTCCTAAAAATGCCTTCCAGGCCGACAAATCAGGCTCCCGCCTATCGGGCAAACGCAGCTTCAGCATCACGGTCGTGTCCAGCTTTTCCTTGGCCATGAGCAGCGGTACGTCGTAAATAGTTTCTGCATCAATGGCTTCCACTACCGAGCCGACATCCACGTTGCAAAAAAGGGCCAGTTTCCTGCGCAGGTCCATGCCAAGCGGGTGTTCTGTCCTGCACACCAAAATATCGGGCTGGATACCGGCACTCAATAATTCCTTGACGGAGTGCTGGGTAGGCTTGGTCTTTAACTCCTTGGCTGCACTGAGGTAGGGGATCAGGGTGAGGTGGATGACCATACAGTTGTCCCGGCCCAATTCCCAGCGGAGCTGCCGCAAGGCTTCGACATAAGGAAGGCTTTCGATGTCGCCCACGGTGCCACCGAGTTCGGTGATTACAATGTCGTATTGATTGGTATTGCCAAGCAACTGCGCCCGGCGTTTTATCTCGTCGGTGATGTGGGGCACCACTTGCACTGTTTTGCCCAGATAATCGCCTGCACGCTCTTTATTGATGACAGTTTGATAGATACGGCCTGTGGTTACGTTGTTGGCCTGTGATGTTGGCGTATTTAAAAAACGCTCATAGTGGCCGAGGTCCAGATCGGTCTCTGCGCCATCGTCGGTCACGTAGCATTCACCGTGCTCATAGGGGTTGAGCGTACCGGGGTCCACATTGATATATGGGTCGAATTTTTGGATGGTGACGGAAAAGCCCCTTGCCTGAAGGAGTTTTGCGAGGGAAGCCGAAATGATGCCCTTGCCCAAAGAAGAGGTAACACCGCCCGTAACAAAGATGTATTTAGCCATTAAGTTAGGATGAATGATGAAGTAAAAATGAGGAAAAAAGCCTTCGCTTTTCTTCATTTTGTTACGGGGTGCAAAGGTAGGAAAATTGTAGCGGGCGGTTTTTTAAAAACAAAATAAATGAGGTGGTTGAGGAAAAAATCATCCAGTGGGTAGGCTAAAAAAAATAAGCGCCTGACAATCAGACGCTTATTTGCTTAGTGGAGGCGACGGGATTTGAACCCGTGTCCAGTGAAAGCACCCATAGGCCTTCTACATGCTTATTTACCGATTAGGTTTTCGTGCGCAAGGTAGGTACGGTAACCCACCCGGCTTGCGCCTTATCCCCAAAATTTTCACCTTGTGGCCAGGGCCTTCCACTTGGCTATCCTGAGGGTTGGATGATGTGCGGTACGCTGTGTATCAGGAGTCAAGCGCAGGGCACAATGGCGTTCTAATACACTGTATTAGGCAGCCATGGCATACTGATAGTTGCCATTTAAAGGTTTGAAAGCCATTTGTTGACGGAGTGAGCATTCGTGCTCCGGCATGCTTACCTACCGATTATCTTCCCTGTCGATTCCAATACGCCCCCATTGGTAGTTATTTCAAAAGAACGGCAAATGTAAAAACTCTACGTCCTTTCAAAAAGTTTCGTGGAACAATCAGGAAAGAAAGCCAGCGGCCTGAAAAAATGTAGATTGTTTAATTCATAAAAAGTGTCAGGGCTGTTTACCAGTTGACCGCCATTGATTGGGATTTTTCTGATTTACGGGCAGTTGTGGCGAGGTTGATGGCCTCCGATTTGTCGGACAGGGGGTTCAAAGTAGTGGTGGAGGGTGAAGAGGGCAAGTCGGTGATGGCATTTTCACCAAACTTGATGGTGTGGGCGGTACGGCTGTTCAAAACAGTAATGAACAGGGCCGCCAGGATGACGAACAGGCAAAGAACATACATTTTCTCAGTATTTTGTGTAAGTGTGGTAAAATAGAAATACTGGGGGGAAATCAAATTTGAAGCGGGAAGTGCCACAAAAATAAGTTAAATTCCTATTTGTGGCAAATACCTGTTGGCAAATGTTCGGTCAATCTTTGCATATTTATTATTTTCATGCTTAACGCATTTGCGCTTAGTCTTTAAGGCCAAAAAATATTTTTTGTTCAGTTTAAAAATTTCTATCATCCGAAGGGTACGAAATTTGTCATTATCCGATCTGCCTGCAAACCATCTACCTTTGCGGCACTGAATTGTAAACCTAACGAAATGAAAATCGGAATTATCAGAGAAGGCAAAATCCCGCCAGATTCAAGAGTACCGCTCACGCCCCACCAATGCCAATTTGTGAAAAAACACTTCCCGGTCGAGATGGTGGTGGAGTCTTGTCCAAGCCGTTGTTTCACAGATGCGGAATTCCGGGACAACGGGATTGAGGTGGTGGGAGATGTATCGGACTGCGACATTTTGCTTGGTGTAAAGGAAGTGCCTGTGCGGATGCTTATCCCCAACAAGACTTATTTTTTCTTTTCCCATACCATTAAAAAACAGCCGCACAACCGCAATTTGCTGTGGAACATCTTGGACAAAAACATTAGGCTCATTGACTATGAGGTGCTGACGGATGAAAACGGTAAACGACTTATCGCATTCGGCAGGTTTGCCGGAAAAGTGGGCGCACACAATGCCCTTTGGACCTACGGCGAAAGGACCAAAGCTTTTTCCCTCAAAAGAATGAAAGACATCAGGGATTATGAATCGGCCAAAGAGACTTACAAGACCGTTCATTTCCCCCCCGTAAAAATTGTATTGACGGGCACGGGCCGTGTGAGTGGCGGTGCAGATAAAGTGTTGAAAGACATGGGTATAAAAAAAGTCAGCCCGGAAGATTTTCTTGGAAAAAATTTCACAGAGGCGGTTTTTACCCAAATTGATTCACTGCATTATGTAAAAAGGAAAGACGGAAATGCTTTTCAAAAACAAGATTTCTACAATCACCCCGAACAGTTTGAAAGCAATTTTGCGCCTTATTATAAATGTGCCGACATCCTGATAAATGGCATGTTTTGGGACATGCGGGCACCAGCCTTGTTTAATATACAGGAAATGAACAGGCCGGATTTTACCATCAAAGTGATTGCCGACGTCACCTGCGACATTGCACCAGAGTCGTCCATTCCTTCTACCATCCGCCCTTCTACCATTGCTGATCCCGTCTATGGCTTCAATCCGGCCACGCAGGCCGAATGCGAGCCTTTCAACTTAAACTGCGTGGACGTAATGGCCATTGACAACTTGCCCAACGAGATGCCAAGGGACGCCTCCCATGCCTTCGGCGAACAGTTTATCCACCATATTATCCCTGAGTTTTTTAAGGAAGAAAGTACCATGCTCGACAAAGCCACTATTGCCAACGATGGGCAGATTTGCAAGAAATTCAGTTATTTGCACGATTATGCGGAACATGATCAGTATGTACATTTGGCTTGATGGCCCAGCCAGTTTTCAATCAAACAACCCATTTTTCCAAACTGAATTTTTATAAAAACCGCTATGACAAACAAGGAAATAGCCAAATCTTTCCAGTACCTCGGCGAAATCATGGAGCTGCACGGGGAAAACCCCTTTAAAATAAGGTCGTACCAAAACGCTTACCTCACCCTGCGAAAGCTTCCAACTCCGCTGACGGAAATGACGGAAGGCGAAATTGCGGCTATCAAGGGCGTGGGAACTGCCATTGCAGGCAAAATCAAGGAATTGCTGGAAACAGGCCAAATGGCCACCCTGCAAAAATACCAGGACATGACACCGCTTGGCGTCCAGGAAATGCTGCACATCCCTGGTTTTGGCCCGAAAAAAATTCAGGTCATTTGGAAAGATTTAGGCGTAGAGAGCGTGGGCGAACTCCTTTATGCCTGCAATGAAAATAGGTTGATCGAACTGAAAGGTTTTGGCCAAAAAACGCAGGAAGATCTCAAGCAAAAGCTGGAATATTTTCAGAAAGCGCAGGGAAAATTCCTCTATGCGGACTTGGAAAATGAGGCAGAAACCTTGTTTTTGTTGTTGAAAAACAAACTGCCGGATGCGAAAATCAGCCTTGTCGGCGAAATCAGGCGCAAGAACAATATCATTGAAAAAATAGAATTTCTGATAGGCGGAACGGAAGATATTACCAGTGTTTTTTCAGAGGATCTGTTGGTTTTGAAAGAAAAAAAAGACCAGATTTACTACTGCCAGACTTCCAGCGAAACGCCAGTGGTTTTGTACCAATGCCAAGCCAATGAGTTTGGCAGCAAGCTATTCCGCTACACGGCTTCGCCGGAGTTCATGGAAGCATTTTTGAAAAAATTCCCAGGTATAGATTTTCGGGGAATGGAAACAGAAGAAGCTGTTTTTCAAAAAGTCGCCCTACCCTACCTCGTGCCTGAGCTAAGGAAACAAGCTTGGGCTTTGGAAAAAAGCGGTTTTGAAAACCTAGTGGAAGAGAGCCAAATAAAGGGAGTCGTCCATGCCCACACCACCTACAGCGACGGCATCAACAGCTTGCGTGAAATGGCCTTTTTCGCCAAAGAAAAAGGCTACCAATACCTCGGCCTGACCGACCACTCCAAATCCGCATTTTATGCCAATGGCCTCAAAGAAGACAGGCTGCAAGCACAATGGCAAGAAGTGGATGCCCTGAACCAGGAGCTTGCCCCTTTCCGCATTTTCAAGGGCATTGAAAGCGACATTCTTTCCGACGGCTCTCTGGATTACGAGGAAAGCATTTTAAAACAATTCGACTTTATCATTGCTTCCGTCCATTCCAACCTGCGGATGGATTTGGAAAAAGCCAACTCCCGCCTGCTCCCTGCCATCGAAAACTCCTATACGACCATTTTGGGACACCCCACTGGGCGCCTTTTGTTGTCTAGGCCAGGCTATCCTATTGACCACAAAAAAATAATTGATGCATGCGCCGCCAATCAGGTTGCCATTGAGCTAAATGCCAATCCTTACCGCCTTGATTTGGATTGGACTTGGATTCAATATGCCCTTGAAAAAGGGGTTTTAATCTCCATCAACCCAGACGCCCACAGCACGGGAGGTATGCATGACATCCATTTTGGAGTACTATCGGCCCGGAAAGGCGGCTTGCCTGTTGACAAATGCCTAACATGTTTTGAACTGGCTGATTTTGAGCGTTTTATAAAGAAAACTCGATAGCATTTTTTGACTAAGGGTTCGCCATGACGCCTAGTTTCCTTTCGTTTTTCCAATAGCCCCTCGTAAAATCCGGGAACTTCACCGGTACGCTTCCCAATTGAACTGATAGCTCTGAAAGCGGCGTCACCACCGACCAAGAGGCAGCATCGTAAACGTCCATATCGAGCGGGATGCCTTTGTTCAGGCAATCAATCAGGCGGTAGAGCATCACGAAGTCCATGCCACCGTGGCCGCCGTTTTTGGCCGCCTCAGCCTCCAATTTTTTCCACAGCGGATGGGCAAACCGCTCCTTGAATTCTTTGTATTCTTCCTCTTTCAAAAAGCCGTGCCCCTTGCCGCTGACCGATATTTGGCTGGGATAACCTTTGTGGAACGCCTTCGTTCCGGCCAGCATATTGATGCGATTATAGGGGCGTCCCGTCACCACATCATGCTGCAAAAGGATGCTCCGTCCTTTGTGCGTTTTTATCAATGTGTTGTTCATGTCGCCATGCACAAAGCCGGATTTGCTGTAAAATTCGTTGTCAGCTTCCACGGTTTTGGCAAATTCGTCCATGCCAGTTTGCAAAGAACTCATGGACACCAAATAGCCAAACCTATCACCGTGGTCAATGCCCATGTACTGCGCCACGGGGCCGAGGCCGTGCGTGGGATACAAGTTGCCATCCCGCTCTTGGTTGTGGCGGATTCGCCACATATTATAATAGTAGGTTTTGCTGAAAAGCAGTTCCCGCAGGTCGTGTATATAAGCGCATTCAGCGTAGGTAAGTGTGCCGAAAACGCCACTTTCGGCCATATTGAGCAGCCAAAGTTCCTCCTCGCCATAACAAACGTTTTCGAGCATGATGCAATTGCGCTGGGTCTCTTCGGCGGTATTTACCAACTTCCAACAGTCTTCGATGGTGTAGGCAGCGGGCACTTCCAAAGCCACATGTTTGCCGTGCTGCATGGCATAAAGGGCCATTGTTACGTGGTCTTCCCAAGGTGTGGCAATGGTGATAAGGTCAATATCGTCCCGCTGGCAAAGCTCCTTCCAGGCATCCAGTTTGCCAGCATACACTGTGGGTTGTTGACCCCCATTTTCTTTTAAAAAGGCCCGGTTTTTTTCGGCAATAGGCTCACGAACGTCGCAAATGGCAACGATTTTGGTTTTTTCCAAACCTACGGCATTCAGGAGGCGAACATGCTCTTCTCCCCGGTTGCCGAGGCCGATGATGCCTACTTTGACTTGTTTGATAGGTGGGACTTTTAGACCAAATACTGGTTTGCCAGTTGCTTTTTGAGCTTTGGCAGCCGCCTCGATTAGCTCGGCTTGGCTGGCTTTTGAAAATATATTGCCACCGGGCAGGCCGATCAGTGCGGCAAGGGCAGCAGAGTTTTTGAGGAAATTGCGGCGTTTAAGGCTGTTTTTCATAAAATTATTTTGTTGAAATGGCTCTTCAATCAAAAAGCTGCATCGGCATTGCTTTATTTCGGAGGCACATAAAATAGCGCCGTATCAGGTACTAATTGTTTCTCAAACCCTTCCGATTCCCAATAGACTTTCAAGTCGTCGCCCCCTGAATTTTCAAAAAAGCGGACGATGATTTCGTGATAGCCTTCGCTCAGCGCCACCACACCCGAAATCTCACGGATTCCGTGCAGGCCGTTGTTGTCCACGACTGGCCGGTTGTTTATCAGCAGGCTACTGCCGTCGTCGGATGCTGTTGCAAATGTGTAAACCCCCGTTTTTGGTATTTTGATAAAGCCTGTGAACTCGTAAGCATAATGGTCGCCGTCGTTTTTGGGGCTTAGTTTGAAGTTATTTGCCACCCCGTGCTCCAGCATTTTTTCTTTATTAAAATCAGGCAAAGAATCCCAGGTCCCTTCAAAATAAGTAAAATTCAAACCTGCATTGAACACCTCCAAGCCAGAGGCTGGCTGCGGCCGCACTTCGACAAAAGTCCGCTGGGCTGTGCCGCTGATGGGATTTCCTTTTCTAAAAGACCGGGCCGAAACAACCGAGGTATTTTTAACCGAAAATGGATTTGTATAAACAGGTGATTGCATACTTGGCGGGCTGCCATCCAAGGTGTAGTGGATTTCTGTACCATCACCATGATCTTCCAATGCTACCATTTGCTCATTGATAAACATATCGTACTTATTGCGGATGGTTGGCATCAAGTGGAAATCGGGGCTTCCTTTGAGTGGTAATACAATGACCGTGTTGTTTTTATCGGGCAAATCGGCATTAATTTCCACCACCAGGGCATCTTCCTCTCGCCGCACAGGCAGGTTTACTTCCTTGGGATAAGCCAAATATTGTGCGCCCATCGGCTCATTGGCTACGCCGTTCAGCACCAAACGGCCATCTTTAGGCGCTTCAAATACATGGAGGTAGAGGTAGGTATCGCCCCCTACCCTTTTCCAGGTGCAGCGCCCCCAATCGAAAGAACCAACTGGACTGGCTGAAGTACCATAAATGGCATCGCCGTTCAGTTTCATCCAATCGCCGATTTCTTTCAAACGCTGGATACTCTCATCAGGGAAAAGACCCTCGGCAGTTGGGCCTACATTGAGCAAATAGTTGCCGCCCTTGGATGCTATGTCGGTGATATTCCGAATTAACTCTTGGGTGGATTTGAAGTTTTTGTCGGCCTTGTTGTAGCCCCAATTGCCGTTCATGGTCATGCAGCTTTCCCAATCCACGCCGGGCAGGCCGGTGGCCGGTATTTCCTGTTCTGGCGTACCAAAGTCGCCTGCCGAACCTTCCGCCGACATGCCGGCCATTCCGTCCCGGCCGCTGTCCACCCGGTTGTTGATGATAATATCGGGTTTGAGGTTCCGCACATAATTATACAAATCAACTCCCCGGTTGTGCGTCCAAGTGTTTTCCCATTCGCCATCAAACCACAGGACGTGGGGGGCTTCGCCATAATTGCTGCAAAGTTCTTTCAATTGTGCTTTCATGTATTGCACATATCGTTCATAATCAGCGCCTTGTGCAGTTCGGTCTTTTTCCCAGGGCCTTCTGGGCAAATAGTCGGGATGGTGCCAATCCATGATGGAATGGTAAAAGCAAAGCTTGATGCCCTCCCGCTGGCATGCATCGGCCAGCTCTTTTAAAATATCCCTTTTGAAGGGGGTTGACATGATGTCAAAATCGCTTTGCTGGCTATTGAAAATACTGAAACCATCGTGGTGTTTGCTCGTGATGACGATGTACTTCATGCCGGCGTCTTTGGCCATTTTAACCCAATCTTCCGCATTGAACTGGACGGGATTGAACTTGCCTACAAACTGATCGTAGGTTTCCAAGGGGATTTGCGCCGTGTGCCGAATCCACTCGCCATAAGTCGTCACGCCGTTCCATTCCCCGGCGGGCACTGCATACAGCCCCCAGTGGATGAACATGCCAAAGCGGGCGTCCCGCCACCACTCCATCCGTTTGTCCTTGTCTTTTTGCGATTCTTTTAGGTAATCCACCTGTTTTTTCGAGCAGGCCGAAAACAGCAAGGCGAGAGAAAAAATACAAGTTGATGCTTTGATTAAGTTGGTTCTCATTTTCAAAATTGATGTGGTTGAAAAAAGAAAACAGGGATGCGGCCCTTCTGCGTAAAAATAGAAAGGGAAACGAGATTGGGCAGTTTTGCAGGGGAAATAAATATCTGGATTATTCTTCTTTGTCCTTAAATGGGCTTCTTGGCACCCAATCGGCAGGCGGGCGCAGGTATTCGAGTACAGGTGGGAGTATTTTGTTCATCAAGCGGTTGTTCGCCCTGATGTAGCAGTACATTTCAAATGGTTCTGCGCCTACCGAACTCTTGATTTCCATGGCCGTGCGGGCGTACACGATCCTTTTTTTGCCTTCGGCAATACCTTGGCGCAGGGTGTCGAACAACATGTTCAGGTAAATCTGACTGTCCCTGTTGCAGTTTTTTTCAAAGCCTAAAAAATGTGCTTCTACCTCTTCGTGGTTGCTGATGGTGGTTCGGTAACCGACCATTTCGCCATTTTTATAATAGGCGAAAACTTTAAAAAGATCCCCCAGTTGCCGCTTCAAGTCGGGCATGTAGTTTTCGTGCAGCACTACCATGTTGAAGTCGGCACCATCGGCTACGTCCTGGTACAGTTCATAAAGCCGGGTTTTGTAGCTATCTATCTGGTTTTCAGATAATTCCTTCATTTCAATGCCTTCTGCCATTCGGAATGCCCTTTTGGCCCGCACCCGATATTTGGAGGAAATGGCTTTTAAATAATCGTCGAAACTGGCCCAGTCGGAGGGGATTTCCAGCACCATATTGGGATGGAAAGTAAATTCCCTGAAATTGCGTTCTACCAGCACTTTGCCAGTGCCACGGTGCGCCTCACATACGTCTTTTATGAAAATGCCATCAATGGCCACTTTTTGATCCTGCCAATAATCTTGCGTTTGGATCAATGCTTCTTCAATAATATCGAAGGCTTTGGCTTTGTCAATTTTATCATAATCAAAATAAAAACCGTGTTCGCCCGTGAGGAGAAGGTTGCCGCACACCAATAAATTGTGATCCAACTGGCTGACAACCAGTTTTTTAAAAAATTTTGCGACTGCCCTGATGACGCATGGATATTCGTTGCCTTCCGAGGATTCCTTCACGCTCGTGTCCACCCTGAAATTGGAAACTTGGCAGTAAGCCACGCCGATGGGTATTTCGTTATTGTAAAAAACCAAATAACTGAAGCGCATACCCCGTGGCGGGTTGTCTTCAACGGCTTGCAAATAGGCTGGCTGCAAAAAAATATTCCCTGCCGGCTGTGCGGTTTCCCAATCAGCGCTCAATTGCCGGGCGCTGGAATATAGGGAGAACCTGAACCCTTGCTTTGACAACTGGAATTTTTTTGGAGCAGGGCCAGAAGCTGACAAGGTTGAAGGCATGATGGGTAGCGGTTGAGACATATAGCCTGAATTGGAAGGTGGCCTTTTTAACACCTCAACACTGGAGAGCCTGGCCGAACGCTGGCACATAAAATGGAACAGGATCAATGTGAAAAGGCAAAGTAGAGTTGGAACCACCAATATGGGAATTTTGACCCGAAGATAACAGGTTGAGAAAGCGGATGGTTTGATTGGCGGCGCTTTAACTTAAATTTAAAAGCCACACAAATCGTGGTTTACGAACATTTGAAAAGAAAGTTCCTTTCCACCTTTTTCACAAAAATCTTCCCGGGTCTGCTTCTTTTATCATTTCATAGATGGCTTCATAAACATCCTCTGCATTGGGTTTGGAGAAATAATCACCATCTGAGCCGTAGGGCGGCCTGTGCGCCTTGGCGGTCAAAGTAACCGGTGCGGAATCGAGATGACGGTAGCCGCCTTGTTTTTCCAACACCTCCTGCATCATATAGGCCGAACAAGCGCCCGGCACGTCTTCGTCGAGGAACACCACTCGGTTGGTTTTTTTCAAAGATTCAACGATGCTGTGTTCCAAATCAAATGGCAATAATGTTTGAACATCTATCAATTCCACGGAAATACCAGCTTGTTGCAATAGCTCTACGCCTTCTTTTGCTATCCTAACACTGGAGCCATAAGTGACGAGCGTTACATCGCTTCCTTCTATCAAAACCTCTGGTACGCCCAATGGAACGGTATATTCTCCGATATTGTCCGGCAATTTTTCCTTCAAGCGGTAACCGTTTAGGCACTCAATGACCAGGGCTGGATCGTCACTGTTCAACAAGGTATTGTACATACCCGCTGCCTGTACAAAATTCCTGGGCACCAGGACGTACATTCCCCGCATGGAGTTGATGATCATGCCAAGTGGGGAGCCAGAGTGCCAAATGCCTTCCAGGCGGTGGCCACGGGTGCGGATGATGGCGGGTGCTTGTTGCAGGCCATTGCTGCGGTAGCGAAGGGTGGCGAGGTCGTCCGATAGCGGTTCAATGCCGTAAATCAGATAATCCAAATACTGGATTTCCGCAATGGGACGCAGCCCCCGCATGGCCATGCCGATAGCCTGGCCAATAATGGTCCACTCCCGGATGCCCGTGTCAAAAACCCGCTCCACGCCAAATTTATCTTGAAGGCCCATGAAGGACTGGTTCACACCGCCAATTTTCCCTAAATCCTCGCCGAAGGCAAACACATTGTCGAGTTTTTCAAAGGTGTGGTTGAAGAAATTGTTCAATATTTCGTAGCCGTTGAGGGTGGGTGAATTTTCTGAATAAACGGGGGGAATGACAGGCACGTTGAGTGCGGCATATTTGCTCGAACTGTAAAGATTGGTGTGGTAGCGCTTGTGTGCTATGTTCCTGGCTTTTTCAAGGAATTCTGTCAACTCCTGCAAAACGTCCAGGTTTTCTTGTTTGATGGCAAAAAAGAGTTGCCTCGCATTTTTTACCAATTCAAAATAAAGGGGGTTGAGCATGGACTTGAAGTCGTTGAACAGCTTTTCCACCCTTTCTTTCTGCTGGGTGCTGGCCAGTACATTTTCATAAATGGCCTGCAGCTTGTTTTTTTCCTGACGGACGGGTGCCATGTAGCTTTCCCAAGCCCTGTCTTTGCATTCTTTAACGTACTGTTTTGCTCTTTTTTGAATATCGTCAATCTCCGCTTGCGTGGCTAGGCCGGCATCCACCATCCAAACGCCCATCACTTTGATGCAATCGTATTCCCGCTCCCATTCCAGGCGCTCTGGAGACTTGTAACGTTCGTGCGAGCCAGAGGTAGAGTGGCCCAACTGCTGGGTACAATCTTCTACATGGATCATGGCTGGGATATGGGAAGTCCTGACCTTTTCAACTGCCGCTTCGTAGAGTTCGCACAAGGCAGGATAATTCCAGCATTTTTCAACATAAATGTCCATGCCACGGCCATTTTCATCCAGTTGAAAACCACTCAAGGCGGTAGAAATACTGCCCTTGGTGGTCTGGTATTCTTTGGGAACTGAAATCCCATAACCATCGTCCCAAATGGAAACCAGAATTGGTATCTGCAGCACACAGGCTGCATTGATGGATTCCCAAAAAACGCCCTCCGAAGTGCTGGCATCACCGATGGTGCAGAAGCAGACTTCGTTTCCAAGGGTTGAAAATGAGGTGGTTTCGGACAGCTTATCGCATTCCCGGTATTTTTTGGAGGCCAATGCCAGGCCGACCGCCCGTGCCATTTGGCCGCCCGTGCTGGATATATCCGAGGAAATATTGTACAAAGATTTGTGGTCAAGCCATTCCCCGTTTTCGTCGAAAGTGGGGGTGGCATAATGGCTGTTCATCTGCCTGCCGCCAGACCAGGGGTCGTTTTCGGCATCTGAATATAGTTGGGCAAAAAACTCCTCCACGGTGGCCAGCCCTAGCGCAAACATGAAAGTCTGATCACGGTAGTAGCCGGAGCGCCAGTCGCCTTTTTTGAAGGCACGGGCCATGGCCACCTGCGGCACCTCTTTGCCGTCACCCACGATGCCGAATTTGGCCTTGCCGGTCAGCACCTCCTTGCGGCCAAGCACACTGGCCTCCCGACTGACACAGCAAATCCAAAAGTCTTTCAGTACTTCGTTTTTATAGGTTTCTTCCAGACTGGTTGCTCCGTGAGAAAGGATATCCGCAATAAGGGATTCTATCATAAGCATTGAATTAGGTCTTTAATTTGGTTAGGTAAGAAAAAGTAATTACAAAAATTTGGCTTATCAGAAAGGTTTTTTGGCAAAACAAAATTTCAAATGATGGGTTTTTCCAAGGGCAAAAATATAGATAAGTTTGGTAAAACTGAACTGACTTTTTTCACAAAACGGAGGATTTTTGAGCTGTTTGGACTTTATTTGATGGAAGTAAAAGTAAAACGGCTTTCAATAGCAAGTTTAAAAACCTGTCCAGATAAAGGCGTTGGAGCCCCAATAATCTTGCTCTACCGCTTAATCCATACATTTCCCATAAATAATCAACAAAAGTTAACAACTCATTAACTGGCTTGAAATTTTCATTAACTACAAAGCAAGACGCTTCACCATTACCTTTGTAGCGTCTTTCATTCATGAACTAAAAATCACGACACTGATGAAAAAAATCTTTTCAATTTTTACAGCAGTAGCTTTCCTGGCTACCATTTCATTCGCACAGAATGCCCCAACCAAAGCCGGCGGAGGCCCTGTGATGAGCTTTGAAACCACTGAGGTGGACTATGGTGAAATCATGCAAGGCGGTGAGCCATTGCGTGTTTTCAAATTCAAAAACACGGGCGATGAGCCTCTTATCATTAGCAAAGCCAAAGGTAGCTGTGGCTGTACCGTGCCAAGCTATCCGAAAGAACCCATCCTCCCAGGTGAGTCTGCTCAAATCGAAGTCCGTTACGACACTAACCGTATCGGCCCCTTCCAAAAAACTGTGACTTTGACTACCAACGAAGCCACTCCTGACCACACCCTTAAAATTAAGGGCAAAGTGAACGCAAAACCTTCCGAGGAGAGCGTTCCTGCTGGAAACCAGGGTTTTGGCAACGGCAACTAATAAAAAAACCTGCGGGACTCAAAACTCCCCGTCCTTTCACAGAAAGCCCTAAGATTGCGAAGTCTTAGGGCTTTTCTATTTTCACCCCTTGAATCAAACACTTACCTTCCATGTTTCTAAAAAATGCCCATACAGGGGAAAACAAATGGTGGCAATACCTGGTCACGCTGGCTTTGGTAATCGCCGGCACCTTGCTCGGACAAGTCCCGCTTTTGTTGATTTACATCCTGAAAGTTTCGCAGAGCAACCTTGACGAAGAAGAAATGGCCAATATGATTGAAAGCCTTGATTTTTCGTCCATTGGTATTGGGCAAAATTTTTCCTTGCTGCTTGTTTTGATGGCCTTTGTCATTGGCTTACTGGGGCTTTGGGTGGGGGTTAAATTCATTCATAAAAAGCCTTTTATTAAATTAATCACGCCCAACTACAAGGTCAATTGGGGCAAAATCTTGTTCGGTTTCGGCCTCTGGATGGGCCTTGGCATATTGACCGAGTTGGTATTTTATGGGCTAAATCCAGAAAACTACAGCTTTCATGTTGAACCCAAACAGTTTTTCGGACTTCTACTGATAGCCCTGTTTGTACTGCCATTTCAAACATCTTTTGAAGAATTGATTTTTCGGGGATACCTCATGCAGGGCATTTCGCTGATAGGCGTTTATCGCTGGGTCCCTTTGGTGGTCACTTCCGCCGCTTTTGGCACCATGCATTTTATGAACCCAGAGGTACAGGCGTTTGGCATTGGCATCACGATGGTTTATTATATTGGTGTCGGGCTGTTCCTTGGCTTTGTCACTTTGATGGACGATGGGCTTGAAATGGCGCTCGGCATCCATGCGGCAACCAATATTTTTGGGGCCTTGTTCGTTACTTTCGACGAATCGGCGTTGCAAACGGCAGCACTGTTCCACACCAAAACCGTAAATATGGCCTGGATGCTGGCAGGATTCCTGATAGCGGCCTTTGTTTTCATCTTTATTGCGGCAAAAAATTACCAGTGGACGGACTGGACAAAATGGTATGGAAAAATTGAAAAGCCGCAATCGGACATAGTTTGACGTTCTTCCAACAAACCATTGATTTACAATGGTTTCCAGCTTATTTTTGCAAAAAATTTTTCATCAACTTATTTTCAACCATGAAACAACTGACTCTGATTTTCAGCCTTCTCACTCTTATTTTCCTGGCTTTTGGTTGCAAAGACGACGACCAGCCATTCCAGGATTGTTTCACCCAACCGAAAGACAATGGCCTGAAATTGACCATGCTCGAAGGGCCTATCATTGAACAGCCTGCCAAGGTTTCGGTCTTTTTCAAGGTACAGGACGAACAAAACAACCCGGTCGGCTACCTCACGGAAGAAGATTTTATCATTTATGAAAAAGGCCTGAACGACGAGTGTTTCCGGGTCATTTCTTCCACCGAAGCAAAGCGCAAGATTTCAGGCCGGGCGCAGGTATTCAACCACACCACCTTGCTGGTGCTCGACCTCAGCGGCAGTGTATTGGAAACTTCATTGCCTGAACTGAAAACGGCTGCCATCGCCTTTATCAATGAAATCATACCCGATACAACTGACACTTCCACAGCGATGGGCATTTATTGGTTTGACGGGGAAGACACATTGCACGTTTTGGAGCCTGTGACCTCGGATAAATCCGACCTGGAGGATGCCGTCGAATCCATTTCGCCAAATATCAGTACCGACAACTCGACTGACCTTTTTGGTGCTGTCATCAAAGCAACTTTGGAGGCAACTGAAATATTGGCCCAATACGAAGACCAGGACATTATCTCCGCAGCGTCTGTTGTGATCTTCACCGATGGACAGGACCGGGCAAGCCGCTATCCAAGGCAAACAGCCTATAATACGGTGGCCACTGCCAATAGCGACATCAGCTTTTTCACCATTGGCCTTGGTTCGGAAATCAATGAAACCGATTTGCAAACCATTGGCAAAAACTTTTACCAGCCAGTGGATGCCGTCAACCAACTTACCACGATTTTTAAGGAAATTGCCCGCTTGGTGGGTGCTGAAGCCAACAGCTACTATTTCTTTGAATATTGTAGCCCGATTAGGAGCGGCACTGAAAACGGCCTGCTCATAGAAGCTGGCTATCGGGCCAACAACGGTGACAGGGTCGGCTATATTCAGACCAAGTTCGACGCTACTAATTTTACAGGTGGCTGCCAGCTTTGATTTGACAATTAGCCCAACAAAAAGTGGCGCTTCGCACAGGAGCGCCACTTTTTTTTTGCCATACACAAAAAAGGCTTTCCAAAAATTCCAACTGCTTTACATAACTTGCCCACTTCATTTTATAAACGAAAAACAAAAAACATGAATTCTTCGACCCGTCTCCAGTTGTCCGTGATGATGTTCCTCGAATTTTTTATTTGGGGGGCCTGGTTCGTGACGATGGGAACCTTTCTCACACAAAACCTTAAAGCGTCCGGAGCAGAAATTGGCCTTGCCTACGGCACCCAATCCTGGGGCGCCATCATTGCCCCCTTCATCATCGGCCTCATCGCCGACCGCTTTTTCAATGCCGAACGCATTCTGGGTGTACTGCACCTCCTCGGGGCGGCGCTGATGTGGTATTTGTCCTCAGCGCCCAATTTTGGCCAGTTTTTCCCCATTTTGTTGGTTTACATGATCCTTTATATGCCCACCTTGGCATTGGTCAATTCCATTTCGTTCCGTCAAATGGTCAACCCGGAAAAAGAATTTCCTTCGGTCAGGGTACTCGGCACCATTGGATGGATCGTGGCGGGTTTGATTATTGGCTGGCTCGCCTGGGAACAGGCCGGCTCTTTGGCTTTGACTTTTAAAATGACGGCTATTGCATCTGCTGTTTTAGGCGTGATGAGCTTTTCATTGCCCAAAACACCGCCTCCCAAAGCAGGCCAAAATGTGTCTATCAGCGACATTTTGGGCCTGGACGCACTGGCCATGTTGAAAAATAAAAACTACCTTATATTCTTTCTGGCCTCAGTCGGCGTTTGTATCCCGCTGGCATTTTATTACAGCTTCGCCAATGTTTTTTTAAATGAATTGCAGGTAAACGCTGCCGCCAGTATCATGTCTATGGGGCAAATGTCCGAAGTGGCTTTCATGCTCGTCATGCCCTACATGTTCGTTCGGTTGGGCGTAAAGCGGATGCTTATTATAGGGATGGCCGCCTGGGTTTTGCGCTATGTGCTTTTCGCCACTGGCGATGCGGGTCAGGGTTTTTGGATGCTCATTTTAGGCATTTTGCTCCACGGCATTTGCTATGATTTTTTCTTTGTGACAGGCCAAATTTACACGGACAACCTTGCCGGTGAAAAATTCAAAAGTGCCGCCCAGGGCCTGATTACTCTGGCCACTTATGGCGTCGGGATGCTCATCGGTTTCTACATTTCCGGCTTGGTAGCAGATGCCAATTTGTTGGCAGAAAACCAGCACAACTGGAACGGTATCTGGCTAGTGCCTGCGGGCATTGCCGGAGCAGTGCTGTTGCTGTTCGCCCTGCTGTTCAGGGATTCCAAAAAAGCTGCTTAATGCAAATATGAAACTTGAAACTATGTCCGGGGCGAATACCTTTGCCCCGGACATTTTTATTTTATCAAAAAACAAGCAAGGCCCAACATGAAAAAAATCATCCTCAAACCCCGAAAAGACGAAGCCGTCAGGCGCTACCACCCCTGGGTATTTTCAGGTGCCATTAAAACAGTGGAGGGAGAGGTGGCAGATGGCGACACGGTAGAAGTTTTCAGCAACGGGGGCGAATATTTGGCTACTGGACATTTTCAATATGGCAGCATATCCGTTCGCATTTTTTCTTTTGAAAAAACGCCCATAGATGGTTCTTTTTGGAAAATGCGTTTGCAAAACGCATTGAATTACAGGCGTTTATTGGGTTTGGTTGAAAACCCGGCAACCAATTGCTACCGCCTTGTCCATGCCGAAGGTGACAACCTGCCCGGCTTGATCGTTGACGTCTATGGCAACACTGCCGTGATGCAATGCCACTCCATCGGGATGCACCGGGAACGGGAAATTTTGGCCGCTACGTTGATTGAATTGGAGGGGGCAGGTATTGAATCCGTTTTTGATAAAAGTAAGGAAGCATTGCCGGAAAAATATGCGGCAACTATGGAGAACGGCTATTTGAAAGGGAAAAGCGAACCTGGCATTGTAAGGGAAAACGGCCACGCTTTTTTCGTGGATTGGGAAGGCGGGCAGAAAACTGGCTTCTTTCTCGATCAGCGTGAAAACCGCCGATTGTTGGCCCAATTTGCCCAAGGGAAAACGGTTTTAAATGCCTTTTCCTATTCCGGCGGTTTTTCAATCTATGCTTTGAAGGCCGGAGCCACTTTGGTTCATTCAGTGGATTCTTCTCAAAAGGCTATTGCTTGGCTGGAAAAAAACCTGGACGAGAACAAAATTGCCCCGGACACGCACCAATCTTATGCAGTGGATGTCGCCAAGTACCTGAAAGAATGCCCCGTATTTGATGTAGTGGTGGTCGATCCGCCCGCCTTCGCCAAAAACCTCGACAAACGCCACAATGCCATCCAGGCATACAAAAGGCTCAATGTAGCTGCCCTTCAAAAAATTGCACCAGGTGGGGTGCTGTTCACTTTTTCTTGTTCGCAGGTGGTGGACAGGAACCTGTTTTACAATACCATCGTGGCAGCGGCCATTGAAGCTGGCAGGCAAATACGGGTGATGCAGCACCTTTCTCAGCCTGCCGATCACCCGGTTAGTTTGTTTCATCCGGAAGGGGCGTATTTGAAAGGGCTGGCCTTGGAGGTGTATTGAGTCATTTTGTCATTTGTCATTGGCTAAAATATTGACAATCAGCGATGTAAATGACAAAAGGATGTGAGAAGAAAGGACTCTCAAAACATTAATTTCAAAAACCAATAATCACCTTTTCAATGATGTCACAGCACTCGTGCAGTTGCTCCTCTGTCATCACGAGCGGAGGGGCAAAACGGATAATATTGCCGTGGGTAGGTTTGGCCAATAGGCCGTTTTCTTTCAATTGTACGCAAATGTCCCAGGCAGTATGGCTGTCTGGTGAATCGTTAATAACAATGGCATTGAGTAAACCCTTGCCACGTACCAATTCCACCAAATCGGTTTTTTCTATCATGCGGCGCATCCGTTCCCGGAAAAGCTCGCCCAAGTAGGCCGCATTTGCTGCCAAATTTTCATCTTTTACCACGTTCAGGGCTTCGGTGGCCACAGCACAGGCCAGTGGGTTTCCCCCAAATGTAGAGCCATGCTCCCCTGGCTTTATCGTCATCATGATTTCATCATCGGCCAGTACAGCGGAAACTGGCAGTACGCCGCCCGAAAGAGCCTTGCCAAGAATGAGAATATCAGGTTTTATCCCAAAATGATCGCAGGCCAGCATCTTGCCGGTGCGGGCGATGCCCGTTTGCACTTCGTCGGCGATGAAAAGGACATTGGCGGCTTGGCACAATTTATAAGCGTTGGGCAAATAGTCTTCGTCAGGCACAAAAACGCCTGCCTCGCCTTGAATGGGTTCCACCAAAAAACCAGCAACCATCGGGTCTTTGAGGGCTTGTTCCAATGCTGGAATGTCGTTGTAAGGTATCAGTTCAATGCCCGGCAAATATGGCCCATAATCCGATGTAGCATCTGGGTCAACGGAGGCGGAAATAATGGCCTGTGTCCGCCCGTGGAAATTGCCGGTGACGAAGATGATTTTGGCTTTATAGCGTTCTATGCCCTTGACTTTGTAGCCCCATTTTTTGCACAATTTCATCGCCGTTTCCACGGCCTCCACACCTGTGTTCATGGGCAAAACCTTCTCATAGCCAAAATATTCGGTGATGAACTTTTCGTATTGACCCAGTTGATCATTGTAAAATGCACGGGAAGTCAGGGTCAATTGCTCTGCCTGATCTTTTAGCGCCTGGATGATGCGGGGGTGGCAATGGCCCTGGTTGACAGCGGAATAGGCCGAAAGAAAATCATAATAGCGGCGGCCTTCCACATCCCATACATAAACACCTTCGCCCCTTGATAACACAACGGGAAGTGGGTGGTAATTGTGTGCGCCGTATTTGTCTTCCAATTCCATCAGTTCATTGGAATTGGACAGTGTTGCTGCTTGTATCATGTCAAGGATTTTATCTGGTTTGAAATTTTTACAAAGATAGCGGGATGGCTACTTGCGTGGTTAACCGTCAGGGCCTATTGTTTAAAAAACAACAGACTTTAGTCAAAAGATGGAGCTTATCAAGAAAAATTCTAAATAAATGGGGACAAATTGAAAAAGCACATTTACTTTTGCATTCATATTTGATAATAATGAGCAAGCGCAAGCAAAATTCAGCAGGAGAGAACAGCGATCCTACCAATGTTTTCAACCACCTACCTTTTTGGCTCCCCGTCGTCCAGCCCAAAAAGAAAAAGAAATGCTGCAAAAAGCACAAGAAAGGTAAGCGCTGTAAGAGCTGCCCGGCGGCTTGAGTTTACAGTCATCAGTCCACAGTCATCAGTCATCAGTCCACAGTCCTTAGAGGACAAATAACCTCTTGAATATCAACATTTTGAAAGCCCGTAGGGGCTAAATATCGGTAGCCATTAAGCCAGTGCTGAGCCTCCGTCCCTTTAGGGACGTAATGTCAAGGAAATTTCCTATCACCCCCCAACGGGGTCATTCTGTGTGCAATCATCAGGGTTATCAAAATTGGCAATAGGGGTTCTTTATCTTAAAATACTTATCAACGGGTTGCTAATTCGTTTTACCGGATGGAAAAATGGCGAACAGATTCCAAAAAAAAGAAGGGTAAAAGAGCTTCCGCTCCCCTACCCTTGCCAATCCAGTATTTAAAAGAGTAATCTTGAATCGTTGTTGTGTAAATCCTATCCAATGCACCAAACTGCCTGGCTACGGCCCTTAGCGTTCAACCTGCACAAAACCTTTCAGGTTTTGGCCTTCCTTCAATTCCAGCACGTAGAAGTAAGTCCCATTGGGCAGGTGGTTCGATCCCCAGGAGCCGCCCCAGTCGTTGCTGTAGTTTTCTACACTGAACAGCTTGCGTCCGTTGCGGCTAAAAATGGACAGCTTGCTACCTGGGAACTGTTGCAGGCCCTCGATGGTGAAATAGTCATTTACCCCGTCGCCATTGGGTGAAAAAGCATTGTAAATAGTCAATCCATCCACCGGGTTTGCCTCGTCCACCGAATTGGCCAATTCAACATTCACGCTTAGCATCACCGTATCGCAAATACCATAGTCATCGCAGAGCGTGAAACAGCCTTGGGAAATGCCTTCGCCTTCACCGATGTAATCCACACAAACATCGGCCTGTTTGATATCGAACAAGGCTGCGGCACCCGGCCCTTCTTCACAAGCATTTTCTATGCTGGACAAATTACCGGGCAACTCAGCCAGATCGAAACAGAAAGTGCCTGTTTCACCTACAGTTATTGTAAATTGATACTGATCTGTCGTCACGCAGGCAGCCATGATTTCCAGGCTGTCCATAAAGCCATCGGCCAGGCGTTTGGCCACAAAGACATGCTCGCCTGGAGCAAATTCAAGGTAAATATTGCCAGCAATTGTGGTAGTAAACGGCTCAATAACCAAAGTATTTGAGCCTTGATGGATCACCATTTTACCATAATCCAAGCCATTTGTCCCGCCTTGTATGAGGTTGTTGCCCATTGTCCAGTTGCCTGTTGGATCCCAACTGTTCATCATGTTTACCAAAGCAGGCAAAGTGTTGAACAAACCGCTGAAGGTCTGCCCGTCCACCGTCCATTCGCTGAGTTGATACGGACCAGTAGGCGGCAAGGAAGCCGTTTCATAGGAATAATAAAGGCTATTGCCACATTCAGCCAAAGTGGCCATCGGGTTGCCATCCAGTTTAAATTCATAAGCACTGGCTTCGGCATAAGGAATATCCAGGCAAAGTCCAAGTGGGGCTTGATTGCAATCTCCGCCAACCGCTTCAAATGTATTGGCAAAAATGGGGGCAAGCGCTGGCTCCAGGGTCAGGGTCACCGCATCGTTGCAGCCCGTCAATAGGTTCACCATTACCACCTCGTTTTCTCCCAAACCGACTTCCATCTGCGTACCCATGAAGGCGGTGGACTGTTGTGGCCCATGCTGCGTCACCGTGGCAGTAGGGATATGCTGCATAGTCAATTGGCCGTAGTTTCCATCCAAATTCGTGGTGATGAGGCGGTAGGATTTTTTGTCGTTTTTCCAATGCCCGGCTATATCCACTTGCGACATGCCAGCAGCCAATTCGTCCATGTTGTTGACCAGGGTGTGAAAGACTTGGCCGTTGTGTTGCCATTGTACCGCAAACTTGCCGCTCTGGGCGCCATTATATGCCGTTGAATAGTCGTAGGCGATCACGGACTGGTTATCACAACCTTGCAAACCAGCCGTGTAATCAAGGCCATTGATTTGAATATCAAGCCCTTGCATGGCCCCAAAAGGCACCGGCACACATGCCATCGAAGTGCCGTCATCCTGGGCAACGAGTGCCGCCACATCGCTCAAATCAGGGCATTTGAAACAATCATCGCCGAGGTCAAACTCTACCGTGTCAATACAATCAAGGTTGAATTGGTACATCATGGCTACCAAATAATGGCCTGCCGGCAATTCCGTCCTTGCATTGCCTGTTGCATTGGCATTGCCCAAATCCGGAGTCCAGATAAACGTATAGTCGTTCACGTCGCCCGTAAGCAAAATGGTGGCTTCGCCATCCCCAGCCCCACAAGTAGCACCTGCTATGGTGATGGAATCCACCAAAGCCGGGATGCAAATACACTCATTCGCAATAACAACTTCCAATGTATCGCTGCAGCCGCCATCTGAAGTAATTACCGTGTAGGTTCCGGCTGCCAAATCATTCCTGATGGCTCCCGTGCCGCCGTCGCTCCAAGCAAAATCAAGTGAATCGGGGAACAAGGCAGCGCTGCCATCGCCACCTGCACATGTTTCCGGCACAACCAGGAATGTTACATCCAATTCCCTGATGGTCAGGATAGTTTGAGTATCTGCCACGGTATTTCCAAACCCATCTGTTGCCGACCAAATCCTGACAATCGTCGTGTCGCAACCAGTGGCTCCCGCCACTATGTTTTGGGTGAAATTCACTGCCAATGGATTGTTCGTGCAACCTTCCATTGCCGTGACCATCGGTGCAGGCGGTACTTGGCCTCCTGCTGAAATCAAGGTGGTGGTATCGTTTGGCACATTGGCAAGCGTTGGCAAGCCGTTCAAATAAACTTCAATGGATTGTGAAACTGTCGCACTGTTTCCGCAGGCGTCAATGGCCAGCCAGGTCCTGACCAGTTCGTAGCCATCGCTCCTTGGAAGGCTGTCTGTCGTGGTCAACATGGTAACGGCGAAGCAGGCATCAGTTGCAGAAGGTGTTCCAAACGCAGGGACAGGGTCGCCGCACAGCACGGTCACATCGGCGGGAACGCTTGTAAATACAGGCGGCCCGTTGTCCACTGTTTTTACAAAAAGTACAAATTGCGTTTGTTGGCCACACGAATCAGTCGCTGTCCAAATTTCCCTTGAAATGGAAATAAAGCCGTCGGCCATACAATTGCCCAAAGTGGTACTCAGTGTTTCCTTCGTCAGCGATGGCGTTCCACAATTATCATTAGCGATGGCATCGTCCACCCCAAAACTGACAGGGTTGGCACATGAAACTTCGAGGGTATCGCCACTTGACAAGCCAAGCAACATCGGATGAGTAAATTGCAGGACGGGTGCTACCGTGTCAATGACCGTGATAATTTGGTCAACCGAGCCAACATTTCCACAGTCGTCAGTGGCTGTCCAACTGCGGTAGATTTCGTATCCGCAGGGCAACTGAATTACATTTTCTTCAAAATCAAAAACAAGTGCCATGTCGCAATTTTCACTCACTTGCGGCATCACGGCAGTCGGCACATTTCCGCAATCAACGCTTACATCTAAAGGCTCTTCAAATACAGGTGCCTCCGTGTCAGTCACTGTAATATTTTGAATATGGGTCGTAATATTGGAACAATCATCTATTGCCGCCCAAGTGCGCCTGATGGTGTAATTGCAGCCGGTCCCTATAGTGTCTTCATTTAAAAATACCTCCACAAAAGTGTCGCAATTGTCGGTGGCAGTCACAAAAGTGGCAGCGATAATGGACTCGCAATTCACCGTCGTATCGGCTGGCAGGTCCGATAAAACAGGCGGTGTCGTATCATCATAAACGATGATTTGAGTAGCCTGGGCGGTGTTGCCGCAATTATCGGTTGCCGTCCAGGTGCGGGTAATCGTGTAGAGGCAATCGTTAACATCATAATTTTCCTGCACTGTGACCAGCACGTTGTTGTCGCAATTGTCCGTTGCAGTGACGGTTGGCGTAATTGGTATATCGTCTATACACTCCAGCGTGTCGTTTTCCGGTAATACTGTAATCACTGGATTTTCAGTATCATGTACCGTGATCAACTGTGAAGCGACGATGGAATTGCCACAATTATCTTCCGCCGTCCAGGTGCGGGTAATCACATAATCGCACAAAGTACCAGCAGAAGTTTCTGCAAATGAAAGCACAGGAGCGCCATCACAATTGTCGCTGGCCGTTACATCGTTTGGTACAGGTGGTATTTCGTCGCATTCTACTGTGATGTTCCCCGGCACGTTTGATATACTGGGTGAAACATTGTCCACCAGCGTAATAAGTTGCGAACCCGTGATCGAATTGCCGCAATCGTCCGTGGCCACCCAAGTGCGGGTGATGGTAAATGGGCAATCGTTGTTCATCGCTTCCGACATGCTGACGGTCACGTTCACATCGCAGTTGTCGGAGGCGGTCACGTTGGCAGGCGGCGGCACGTCGGAACAATTTACCGTAATATCAGAAGGCAAGCCAATAAATTGCGGCAGCACCAAATCATTGTTTACGGTAATGATTTGCGAAGCGGAAAAACCGTTGCCACAATCGTCCAAAGCCGTCCAGGTGCGGGTGATGGTATAAATGCAGCCCACGCCGGATTGTGTTTGGTTAAACGCCACGCCAGGGTTGCCGTCGCAGTTGTCGGTAGCTGTTACAGTAGGAGGTGCAGGTATGGCTTCGTTGCAAGCCAGGGTAATATCTGCCGGAACACCCACCAATACTGGGTCGGTCGTATCAAGGAATGTCAAGGTGGTGCTTCCCGTGCTGGCGTTGCCACAATCGTCCGTAGCGATCCAGGTACGGGTTATTTCATAACCACAAGCAAGCTGTATTGTATCTGCCACAAAACTGATAATAGGACTTGAAGTACAATTATCCGTGGCGGTAACCGCAGGAAGCGGCACGTTGGACACGGCGCAATCATAAGTCTGATTGGCTGGAATTCCAACTAAAACAGGCTGCACATTGTCCACCATCGTTATCACCTGCGAATCGGAGACAGCATTTCCATAATAATCCGTCACCGTCCATGTACGGGTCAGCGTGTAACAACAGCCATTGCCTACTATCGCCTCGCTCAAAACAACCTGAGGATTCACATCGCAGTCGTCCAAGGCGGTTACGTTGGCCGGAGACGGCACTGGGCTTGGGTAAATGAGCGTGAGGTCGGCTGGTACGTTTTGCAGAATAGGTGCTTCGTCGTTGAGGACGGTGATGATTTGTGAATCCGAGATAAAATTACCGCAGTTGTCCACTCCGCTCCAGGTGCGGGTTATTTGCGATCCAATAGCAATTGCTATGGTATTTTGGTCAAAAAACAGTTCCACATGGTTGTCGCAATTGTCCACGGCTACCACATTGGCAGGTGGCGGCACAACATCCCCACAGGAAATGGTCAAATCAGCCGGGATGCCATACAATACCGGGCTTGAAAAGTCAGAAACCACCACTATCAAAAAGAGGCTGTCAACATTGCCGCAGCAATCGGTGGCCACCCATCCGCAGCGCATCATTTGCATGTAGCCTTGCGACATGCAATCGCCAGCAGCCACAACGTATTCCTTGAACTGAATATCTGTATTTGGGCAGCAATCGGACGAGGCTGTGGCATCGTTGGCTCCCATCGAAACCAAGCCGTTGCATTCCATAAACAGGGTATCGCCATCGCCCAGTCCTGCCAGTTGCGGATTGGTCAAGGTGATGACGGGTGCATTGCTATTGGTAATAAAAATATGTTGCGTAGCAAAGGCTATATTGTTGCAATCGTCCGTAGCTGTAAATGTCCTGACAATATCAGTGACGCAGCCGTTTGGAAGGCTTGTAATTGTTTCCGTGACGATGACTGGCACATCTCCATCACAATTATCTGTAGCCGTTACATTGTACGAAGGCAGGCTGTCGCAATTTGCAGTCGTTGTGGCAGGTACGTTGTGCAAGGTGGGCGGTGTAAAGTCAAACACCATGATCAATTGAGAGGCATTGTCAATGTTGCCGCATTCGTCCGTGGCCGTCCAGGTGCGGGTGATGAGGTAGCAAGCAGTTGCCGTGTCGCCGATGTAGGTATCAACAACGGTGATGGTCACGTCGGCGTCGCAATTGTCGGTAGCTGTCAGCGTAGCCGGGGCAGGTATGGGGTCGCTGCAATTGATGCCCAAAGTTGCAGGGGCCGGGCTGATCACAGGCGGCACAGTGTCGTTGACCGTGATGACCTGCACTTCTACATCGGTGTTGCCGCAGTCGTCCGTGGCCGTCCAGGTGCGAGTGATTTGGTAATTGCAGTCGGAGGGATTGCCGCTGTTCGTTTCCACCAAATTGACCTGTACGCTGGCATCGCAATTGTCGCTGGCTGACAGGCTGGCTGCCGCTGGCACATCCGCCAGACAAGACACCGTTGTATCCGCTGGAGCTGCCACCAAATCTGGGTCAACTGTATCCAGCAAGGTAATTTGTTGTGTTCCAAGGCTTGTGTTGCCGCAATCGTCCGTGGCGGTCCAGGTGCGGGTCAGGATTTGGCAGCCGCCCGTTGAATTGTCAAAAACGGTATTTTCATTTAAAACAACATTGACCAAAGTATCGCAGTCGTCGGTAGCGGTGACCAGGGCCGGAAGGGGAATATTATCGCAGCTGGCTGTTGTATTGGCAGGAATGTTTACCAAACTTGGCTGCTGCGTATCTGTAATAATGACGGTAAAAAACAGGCTGTCGGTATTGCCGCAGCAATCGGTGGCCGTCCAGCCGCAGTAGCGCAGTTCGAGAAAGCCATCCGTGGCGCAGTTGCCGGGTATTTTTATTTCATCAAAAGTGATGGTCGTTGCGCAGCAATCATCAAAAGCGGCGAAGCCGATGGAATCAAGGGACGGCATTTGCGAACAATCCGCATACAGCGTATCGCCGTGGTTGATGTTTCCAAAAAATACATGGTTGGCGACCATCGTAGGCGGTACGGTATCATTTACCATGATTTGTTGACTTGCCGTTGAAACATTTCCGCAACTGTCAGTTGCCGTCCATGTCCTGATAATGAGTGAATCACAGCCACTTAAAGCCGGTATGATTGATTGGTTAAAACCGAGGGAAACGGCAGCGTAGCAGTCGTCACTGGTAGAAACCCCAGGCACAGGCGGAACAGTATTGCAAGTGGCTGTTGTATTGGCCGGTACACCGCTAATCACCGGGGCCACCGTATCGTTGACGATGATGGTAAAGAACAGGCTGTCGGTATTTCCACAACAATCATTGACGATCCAGGCGTAGTTGCGCAACTCAACAAAACCATCGCTTGCGCAATTGCCGCTGATGCTGCTTTCGTCAAAATTGACTGTTGGACCGCAACAATCATCCGCTGCGCTAAAGTTGATGGAATCGAGAAGCGGGATTTGGGAACAAACCGCATAGAAGGTATCACGGTGGGAAATGTTGCCAAACAGGAAATGATTGGCCGTCATAGTGGGCGGCGTATTGTCAAAAATATTGATGTTTTGAACGGCACTGGTGGCATTGCCGCAGCTATCGGTAGCGGACCAGGTGCGCACTAACAAAGAATCGCAGCCTGCCAATGAAACATAGGTTGTTTCATCAAAAACAACGGCCACGGTGGCATCGCAATTATCGGTAGCAGTCACGCCCGGCGCTGGCGGTATTGCTCCGCAACTGGTTGTCAAATCTGCCGGGACGGCACTCAGCACGGGTGCCGAGTTGTCGCTGACGATGACGGTAAAGAAAAGGCTGTCCACATTGCCGCAGCAGTCGGTTGAAGTCCAGCCGCAATACATCAACTGGATGTAGCCATCCACATCGCAATCGCCGGGCGTTACCGTTTCTGCAAAAGTGATGGTCGGCGCTGGGCAACATTCATCGAAACTGGAGAAGCCCGTCGAGTCAAAAGAAGCCACTTGATTGCAATCGGCATACAGCGTATCGCCATGCGTCAAGACACCAAAAATGGGGTGAATGGCAACCATAACAGGCGGCACCGTATCCAAATAATTAACTGTTTGGACAAAAGCAACGGAATTTCCGCCGCCGTTGGTAGCCGTCCATGTGCGCACGATGGAGCCATTGCAGCCTATAACGACCACACTGTCCAAGGTGACATTCAACATGGTATCGCAAGGATCAACAAAAGTTGGAGGGTCAAAAGGCACCGCATCCGTGCAGTAAATGGTCGTATCATCAAACGGCGTGTAAGTAATGATTGGATTGGAGGAAGTTACAAACACCGTCACTTCATCAGTGGCCACTGGGCAGCCCAAACCGTCGTCCAGGCTGACTGTGTAGTCAGTGGTTGCAATCGGATTGGCGAGCGGGTTGGCAATATTGGCATTGTTCAATGCCGTCGCTGGGTTCCAACTAAAACTGCCCGGTCCGTGGCTCGCCACTGCCTGCAATTGGGTGGCGTCCCCTTGGCAAATGGTCGCATCGGCACCTGCATCCACCGATGGGCAAGCAATCATACAGGTGGAAATGGTCGTGTCGCATTCGCCCCAAGCCAAAGTCACGCAGTCGGCATAGCCGTCTGCGCTGACGTTGCCATTCAGGATGTAACGGAAATCGCTGGGGGAAACGAACTGCACCCGATAGTCGCCCGGCAACAAATCAGAAAAACGGTAGCGCCCTTGCGCATCCGTCACCGTTGTGTTGATGGGGTTGAGGGTGTCGGCACAATTGTACAAGTTGACGGTCACGTTGGCCATACCTGGCTCAGTGCCGTCCGCATTGTCGTTCAAGTCAACATCCTCGCATACGATGGAGCCGATGAAAATGCACTGCACAGGCAGGTTGTTTTGCAAAACAATCGGGTCGCCCAGCTCCAGATCAAAGCTGGTGTAATACGGATTGCTGGCACAGGCTGTGTCTGCCAGCACGTTTCCGATTGCGTTAGCCCCCAACACCAGCGGGTCGGCCAAGCCCGTTGGATCAAGCGTTGAAGGTTGTGGAAGGCATGTGGCACTCATTGGGTAGCCGTCTGGGTGTGTGTATGCCAAAGTATAAATGCCCGGAGTGCCATCCGTGTAAAATTCATAGTATCCGCTTGTTCCATCATGCACTATGAAAACCTGATCGTTAACTATTCCGTTGGGGCCGGTCACCGAGATGGTGCCGCCCGATATGATTTCGCCCGTTTTATCGCAATAAATCCAACCAGTTGGGTCGTGCGGTAGGAGTTCGATAGGTTGGTCGTCCTGGTCGTCCTCGCCCTCGTCGCCATTGTTGGGGGTGGAGTCCACATCCGTCACCACGATACCGCTGGCATCTTCGGCACTTTCCACTTCGGCCACATTTGTCATGCTCTGGCCGGATGCGCCATATTGCACCTGTAGGATTATTTCAATAGAAAATGAATCGCCCGCATGTAAGGGCCCTGCATATTGGTAAGTGGCCGTGCTGTCGTTTGCCAAAGTCCAAAGTACATCGTTCGGGCTGAGTACCAAGCCATTGGGTATGTGGTCGTACACGTCAATATTGTAGGCTGCCGTGGTGCCTTCGTTGATGACTTTGATGGTGTATTTCACATCGTCGTGGATATTCACCGCATTCGACTGGTTGGGCGACAAAGTTTTATACAAAGCCAGGTCGAACATGGGCAGATAAATACCAAAGTCAAGGGTAGTATCCATTTCACCAGCTACCAAAATCACAACATCAGTCATGCCCATTGTATTGGCGTCGCTGTCGTTGCCGTCATTGCCCGTTGCGTTTTGCAGGCTTGGGTAAAAACCTGTGGGCAGGGTGTTTAGGTCAAATTGCACATAATAGCTGCCCGGCTCCAGGTTGTCGAAATTGTAAAGGCCATCGCCATCGGTGGGCTGCTGTTCCAAAAGCTGGTCGTCGCCACCGCCTTTGATGCCATCCTGACCCAGGTCGTACAGTTTTACCAAAATGCCAGCCACGCCATTTTCCCCGCCGTCCTGCTGGCCGTTTTGGTTTTCGTCGTTCCAAACATAATTGCCGAGACTGGCCAAATCCGGCTCAATCCCAAAATCCAAGGTCAGGTTCACCTCGCCCGGCGAGAGGACAACCACCTGCGTCATGCCAGTTCCATCGGCATCGCTATCGGTGGTGTCATCGCCAACGTTTTGGATAGTAGGATTATAATTCGCCGGTAAAAAAGCCGACACTAACTGAAGATAATAGCTGTTTGGTAATATGTTTTCAAACAAATAAAAACCATCCTGATCGGTCGTGTCCTGATCCACCAGCACATCGTCGCTGCCGCCTACCATGTTGTTTGGCCCCAAGTCAAACAATTGAACAAACATTCCCTCCACGCCAGATTCATTGCCGTCTTGTTGACCATTGTGGTTGAAGTCGTACCAAACGTAATTGCCGATGGTCGCATACGGGGATTGCGGTTCGTACAGGCCAAAATCCAAGGTCAGGTTTTCATTGCCGCTTGGTTCTCCGCCGATAGTGAGGCGGATGGTATCGGACATGATCATGCTGCCCATTTGGGTGCCGTCGTCGCTGCTGTCATCGTTGCCATCTGTTCCGACATAAGGCTCATAAATACCTGCTCCATCCAAATCATATACGCCATCGCCCGTGGAAGAGACGTGATTGGCCGGGATGCCCGTGCCATTGAGCTTTACAAAATACAAACCCTCTGCAAGACCCGTGAAAAGGTACTGGCCCTGGTTAGTGGTCAGCATGGAATCGAGCGCCTCATCGTCGGCGGTGCCTTTCAGTCCGTCTGGCCCTGCGTCGTACAGCACCACCTCTACTCCCTCTATGCCAGCGTCATTATTATTGAAAATACCGTCGTTGTCATTATCCACAAACACCTGGTTGCCAAGGCTCAAGGTGGGCAGCATTTGCGGCTCGTACAGGCCGAAGTCCACGGTCAGGTTTTCACTGCCGCCGGGTTCGCCATTGATGCTCAGGCGGATGGTATCCGACATGATCATGCTGCCCATTTGACTGCCGTCGTCGGTGTTGTTTTCATCGTCGTTAGTGCCAAAATAAGGTTCGTAAAATCCAGCGCCGTCCATGTCGTAAATTCCATCGCCCGTAGATGAGACAAAGCCGTTCGGGATACCTTCACCGGTCAATTTCACATAATACAAGCCTTCTATCAGGCCGGTGAAAAGGTATTCGCCGAAACCATTTGTCAGTTGGGATGAAACAAGCTGATCGTCACCTGTGCCTTTTTCATTGTCGCCGCCAACATTGTACAATTCTATTGCTATATCTTCAATTCCGAATTCGTTGTTGAAAATACCATCGTTGTCCGCATCGTGGAACACAAGATTTCCAAGACTGAGGATAGGCTCCGGCTGTGGGCTGAACAAACCAAAGTCAACCGTGTAGTTATTATGCACATTAGGTTCGGCGAAGATGGTCAGCCGGATGGTGTCCGACATGATCATACTGCCCATCTGCGTACCGTCGTCCGAGCCGTCTTCGTTGTTGTTGGTACCAAAGTAAGGCTCATAAGTGCCCGATCCATCGTTGTCATAAGGCCCTCCACCTGTGGAGGAAATATAGCCGGGCGGGATGCCCTCGCCGCTGAGTTTTACATAATAAACGCCTTCTGCAAGCCCAGTGAAAAGATATTCTCCAAAACCATCGGTCAGCATGGAATCAAGGGCCACATCGTCGCCAGTACCTTTGAGGCCGTCCGTTCCAACGCTGTACAGAATAACCTCCACATCCTCTACCCCGACACTGATGTTATTGTAAATACCGTCATTGTCGTGATCCACAAAAACCGTATTGCCCAGGGAAAGTGTGGGGATAGGTTGTGGATCGTACAAACCAAAATCAACGGTAAGATTGTCGTCGCCTCCGGGCTCGCCGTCATAGGTCAACCTGATGGTATCGGACATGATCATGCTGCCCATTTGGGTGCCGTCGTCAACGTGGTCTTCATTGTTGTCAGTCCCAATGGCCGGCTCATAACCTCCCGCTCCATCAATGTCATAAATGCCGCCGCCCGTGGAGGAAATGTGGTCGGCAGGAATGCCATTGCCATTCAGTTTTATATAAAACAAGCCTTCATAAAGTTCTGTGAAAAGGTATTCCCCAAAACCATTGGTCAAAATGGAATCAATGGCCAGGTCGTCATTGGTGCCTTTTAAGCCGTCGGGGCCAGCGTCGTATAATACCACTTCCACATCTTCGATGCCCTGGTCGTTGTTGTTAAAATTTCCGTCGTTGTCAAAGTCCAGAAAAACCAGGTTGCCCAATTTTAACGAATGCGGCTTGTACAATCCAAAATCAACGGTGGTGTTGACATCGCCGCCAGGTTCGCCACCAAGTGTCAGCCGAATGGTATCGGAAATGACCATGGCCCCGACTTGGGTGCCGTCGTCATCGTTGTTGACATTGAGATCCGTGCCGGCTGTGGGTTCAAAAGCGCCCGTTCCATCCAGATCCAATGGCCCGTCGCCCGTGGAGCTGATATATCCTGCGGGAATGCCCATGCCATTGAGTTTTACATAATAAACCATTTCATCTAAGCCCGTAAACAAGTAGTGGCCATTGGCATCGGTCCATAAAGTATCAATGGCCATATCGTCCGACGTGTTGTACTGGTTGTCCATACCAAGGTTGAACAATAATACTTGTACGCCTTCAACGCCTTCGTCATTGTTGTTGAAATAGCCATCGTTGTCATAGTCATAAAAAACCAAATTGCCCAAAGACACGGCAGGTTCGAATACCACTATGGCTGCCCCATCGTGGTCGTCTTCGTCCGTCAATGGGTCATTGCTGTTGGGCGCACCCGTGCCATTCCCAGTGATCACATCATCGGCGGGTGTACCGGGGTCGCCACCTGCATCATCAAGGTTATAGGCATTGGGGTTGGAGTCAATATCGGTGTGGGTGTTATTCCCATTGGGATCATCGTCGGCATTGGTTATTTCGGCATAATTGTCCACGGAGCCCAAACCTGCCAGATTGTTTACTTGTAGCTTTATGTTTTGGGAAATCATTTCGCCCGGCTGGAGCGGGCTGCTGTTGTACAGCCAGGAAGGCCCTGCCCCGAAATCCGTCCAATCGCTATTCAAGCCGTTTTCCAAAAATGTCAATCCTTCTGGCAGATAGTCAATGATCAGGATATTGTGTGCTGGTAAATTTCCCTGATTGAACACCGTGATGGTAAATGTCACCGTATCGCCCACCTCTACAGAATCCAACTGGCCTGTGGCGAGTGTTTTTCGGAGTGCCAAGTCAAAAACTGGGTTGCAGGCGATGTTGACGCTCAGATTTAAAGTGAGGAAACTGTCGCAGCCGTTGAAGCTCGTCAGGGTATCAAGGTAGCTTCCCGCAGTACCGATGGCCTGGCCGTTGAACAAATAAGTTTCACCCAGGCAAATTTCCTCATTGATGGTGGCACTGATTACAGGCAGCACCGTTAGGTTGAGGGTTACCAAGCTATCGCAGCCATTGGCAGACGTCATTTGGGCAAAATAGCTGCCTGTGGTTGTTAGTTCCTGCCCATCGAAAAGGTAGCTTTCATCGTGGCAAATCTCAATGTCCACCACGGCTGCCGTATTGGGCAGGGCAGTCAAATTCAAGGTGACTACGCTATCACAACCATTGGCCGCCGTCAGCAATACCTCATAAGTACCCGATGCTGTAAAGGATTGGTTTCCAATCTGATAGCTCTCACCATTGCAAATATCCGCTTCAATGGTGGCGGCAGAATTTGGCAATACGGAAAGGTTGAGGGTAACGGTACTATCACACCCGTTCGAGGCCATGTAATTGGCTATGTATGTGCCAGCCAATGTTTTGTTTTCACCGTCAAAAAAATAAAACTCACCGTTGCAAATGCTCTCGTTCAGGGTAATCATATAAGCCCCCAAATCGGTCACCAAGGCCGATGCGCTGGCAGAGCAACCTTGTCCATTGGTGACGGTCACGGTGTAGGATCCTTCCCCAACGGTAATCGTGGGCGTACTCATGGCATTGCTCCAATTGTAGGAGGCAAAACCTGCACCGGGGTCGAGGGTAGCCAATCCATTGCCACAAATACCCACATCTGAAAGCATGGGCATTGGCAGCGGGTCAATCGTCAATTGCAGTTCCACCAAGCTGTCGCAGCCGTTGGCGGCCGTCAGGGTGGCCATGTAGCTGCCCGCTGTGGTCAGCGTCTGCCCGTTGAACAAATAGCTTTCGCCCGCACAGATGCTCTCGTTCACTTGGGTAGTGGGGTTGGGCAATACCGACAATTGCAGTTCCACCAAGCTGTCGCAGCCGTTGGCGGCCGTCAGGGTGGCCATGTAGCTGCCCGCTGTGGTCAGCGTCTGCCCGTCGAACAAATAGCTATCACCTGCACAGATATTTTCAGTTAAAACGTTCGTGGGTACAGGCAGCACAGTCAATTGCAGGGTCAGAAAACTATCGCATCCGTTGCTGGCTGCCAGGGTATCCAGATAGGTCCCGGTGGAGTTCAGCATTTGTCCATTGAAGAGGTACGTTTCGTCTTCGCAAATAGAAATTTGAATGGTTTTATAGGAATGCGGCAGCGTTACCAGGTGCAGCGTCAGGGTACTGTCACAGCCATTGGCCGCTGCCAGTGTGTCGTAGAAAGTGCCATCGCCGCTCAAGTTGGAACCATTGAAAAAATACACTTCGCCAGGGCAAATAGTGGCATTGATTGTAGTTTCAACATTGGGGTTGACGCTTAAGGTCAATTCCAAAATGCTGTCGCAACCGTTGTCAGCCTCCAGGGTATCCAAATAGGAGCCTGCCACTGTCAGGTCTTCTCCATTAAAAGAATAGGAATCGCCTTCACATATTGTTTCGCTGATAAAACCAGTGGAAATAGGCAATACTGAAAGGCTCAATTGGAAAATGCTGTCGCAGCCATGCACAGTGGGGAACGTATCCAGATAAACTCCACTGGCCGAATAGGTATGCCCTTGAAAGGAATAGTTCTCCCCTTGGCAGATCGTAGCGCTGGAGGCAATTAAATAGGTGGGATAAATACTCAGGTTCAGGTTTACGATGCTATCACAGCCATTGGCAGCAGACAAGGTATCGTGATAAGTACCAGCCAAAAAGAGTTCTTCCCCGCCAAAATGATAGGATAGCCCAGAGCAAACTCCATCATTGATGGTGGTAAAAACATTGGGCTTCACAGTGATAAGCAGGGTATCGCTCAAACCATTTTCTGCTGTAAAAACAACCGTGTCCACCACATTGGCATTGGTGGTATTGGAAAAAACCACGGTAAAAAGGCTGTCGCCGCTGGCGCTGCTGGGCGTGGCGGTGCTGCCAGTTTGCAGGCCAATTTCCCATTCGCCGGGAATGCTGTCTATTTGGGTATTGTCAGAATATGCTACCAAGCTGAGTGATGTGCCCGTGCAAATGCTTTGGTCCATGCCCAGGTATGGAGGCGATGCCGTTTGGAAACCAAAGTCAAAATAATGCACATTTTCACCAGCCTTCCCTGTAGTGAAAGCAATGACGGCATGGCTTCCTTGATTGGATGCGTCGTTGTCCCGCAGATCTGCCTGGGCATCGCCGCCGCCATTGTTTGTCAATGTCAAAGCAAGCCCAGCCAGTACAGTTTGCGATGAAACAGACTGTACCTGGATTTCATAATCCATTTCCGGCAGCAATTGGGCAACATTGTAAACATAGCCACTCGACGCCCCGCTGGCAGCGCTGGAAAAGCCGAATTTGCCCCCGCCGGCACTGGTGGCTGTAGCGATGACCGAACCGTTTTTCACCAATTTCACTTCTACCCCATCAATGCCCGGCTCGCTGGGGTCTTGGACACCGTCGCCGTCCAAGTCGCTCCAGATCAGGTTACCGATTTCAATCGGTGCGGAAATGCAGAATGCTTCAATATCGCCCAAGCCATTGGCCTTGGCAAAGGTGCCGTTGTTGGGCGGATAACCACCGCTATAATTACCACTTTCAAAAACTGTGTAGCCGCCCACCAAGCTTCCAACAGGCGAGGAGGTTCCAAGCCCCTGCCTGAAACCAGTGGCATTGACAAATTTGGCCACGCCGCCGCTGAAATCGTTGAATGGATCCATGACGGTGGTCATCACCGACTGTTCACCGCCGATTTGCAGCAAGGCGCCCTGGGCCGTTTCCCAGTGAAAACCGCCCGTGTTGGAGCCAGTGTTCCAGGTATTTCCAGTATGGTAAATGTCCCAAAAGAAAAATTCCCTGCTATTGGGGCCGGAATTGGTGAGGCCGTTTGTTTGCGAGCAAGAACCTGTACCGCCACTTTCCAACACGAAATCACCATTTACCTTGCAAACCCGGACGATGTCGCCAGCCGTGGTGCCAAAGGTGAACTTATTGGCCAAGCTGTCGGCTTTGTTGAAATATTTGCGCATCCCTGTTTGGTCGCCAAAGCGGTCACGGAAGCCCAGGTTCATGTTTTCCCCGTCAAATTCTATATCGGTGAGTATGGGCTGTGGATAAAATATTTCCACGCCGGAAGCCCCATAGGTCATGGTGGCCGGGTTGCTGACCCAGTCCCTCCAGTCTGCTTTGGTTGCGGCATTATTGGCATTTCCCAAAACGGCCTGCCGGGTAAAAATCAAGTCCATGACGAACTCCTGGCTAAAGGTCGTGCCGGCCGGATCGAGCGAGTGGACCCAAGCGCTGTCTGCGTTTTCATCTACGGTGCCGAGCCACAATTTGTCGTTGTGCCAAGCCAGTGCAAAAGGGCGGTGCCTGCCCGCACCACTTGGGTCTGGGCAAGTCCATGAATTGACAACTGTGGCATTTGCCGCCACGCCATCTTCCACATCAAGTGCATAGATTTTTCTGTCAAAAAGGTTGACGATATAAAGGGTCTTTCCATCGCCCGACATTTCCAAATCGCCAAAAGCCCGCTTGCCCACCCCGTCGAAACTGGAATTGCCCACGCCAATGTCCATGATTTCCGTCCCATTGAAGTCGTGTACGTCTGCCCCAGCCGTGCTGGTTGATCCCAACACATCGTCCAGGTTGATGGTGCCCTGATATGCACCGTTTTGATCAAACTGGTAAATGGCATCGGGCCCCGCTGGGCCATAGCCTACATATCTTTTATGAAATGCCCCAACATACAAACGTTGTTGAGTTGCCTGCCAAGCCAAGCCGTAAGTGGCACCGATGTCCTGGTGTTCGGCATATTTATCAACTTCAAAATTCCCGGTGGGCGTAGTCCCGCTGAAATCATGTCCATCGGCACTGTAAGGGAAGCCGACCAAGGCTGGTTCTGTATCATTGGGACCGTTAAAAGCACCTTCCGTAAAGCAGGTTAAGGCTACGGTTGGATCGGCCTCTCCACAGTATTTATATGGTTTGAAAATGCCAATGTTGTAGTTGCAAGTGCCAGGTGTGGCTATTTGTACATCGGAATGGGAGGCGCTGCCTTCCGCCCCATCAAAAAACCAATCGGGATAGTCAAATTCTATTCTATAGGTATCGGCAGGGTCGAGGCCGCTGAACAAAAATTTCCCATCGTCGCCCGTGCTTTGCACCGCCACCTGTCCGTCGTCGTCGAACAGGGTTACCGTGATACCATAGACCGTGTGTTCGTAGGCATCTTTGGTGCCATCGGCATCGTAATCGCTGTAGATGAGGCCGCCAATTTCGTCGCTGTTGACGCAGGTGGGGTCTCCAGGCCCAGCTACTGGGAGGAAGGGGTTTGGAAAACTGGACAACGCAGATGCCAATGCACCTACGTCATCGCCATTTTCACAAAAACTCAAAGCCTTTTGCCAATTCCCAGCAAGGGAAACTTGAAAGCGGAGGTATGCTTTTTTATAATAATCGTTGGATCCAACAGCATTTTTGCCGTTGTTGGCCGAGGATAACTGGGCCGTTAAAATTAGAATTACCAAGCCTGAAATTAAGCGCCGTACAAGGCGCATTGGGTTGCTCATCGTTGCGGGAATTTGGATCAATTATTTTCAAAAAAATCCGACAGCCTGGTGCATGGCAATACCTGCTGGGTATTACCTGCCTAGACTGCCTTTTTTCATTTTTTTTAAATAGGAAAACCAACGCCTATCAGTGGCGCAGCAAGGGATGAGTGCTGTTTATGGCAAGTAGGGTTCAAAAGTTGGGCGGATTGAATTGATTTGGCTCAACTTATCACCAGCGCCATAAACATTTGTTAGGATGTTATGCAGATGCGGGGGGCAACTTGGTTTGGAGAAGTGCTTTTCAAAAATGTTTGTAAAATCAAAGGGGGATGGGCGGCTTGTAGCCGGATTGGGAGGATTTTTGGTGAAAAGCCAACAATCATACCAACCTGAAAAAGCGAAGCTGCTTTTTATAACAATAAAAAAGGGCATCCTGTGCAGGACGCCCTTTGAGAACAGATGAAGTATTGAACGATTGAATTTTTTTACGGCAAATATTCCCTTACAATGTAATTCGCCAGGATGCCAACATTGCCGGGGTGCGTTAATACGGTTTGATAGAGCAGCAAGGCCCTTTCGTTGTTAGGCCCTTGGTAGATGCTGGCCCCGTCCATATTCATGTCCGTCCTGTCGTAGCCATTACTGATATAATTGGCGAGGATGGAGGTGTTTTCAGGGTCGGACAGCACCTTTGAAAACAAGAAAAATATATCGTTGGACGGGCCTTGGTAGATGACTTTTCTGTCGCCACTCATATCGCCCGCCCATTGCATCCTGACGCCATTCGTTGTTTTGCCCGTTCCGCCAAATCCCCTGGCAGGAAGCGATAAATCGGTGAAATCTATCGAAGGTGGCTCCAGGGAAGTAAGCAGCCATTTGCTGTCTGTCATGATGCCGATATGGTTGCGGTGGCGGAGGGCCACGTAATACTTGCCTTCCGGCAAATTGGAAAAGAAAATGACATCTCCACCATTGGCCGTCACCACATCGCCATCCCGCTGCAACAATGCGGAAGCCGTGGCCAATACTGTCGCAGCATCGTCCTTGTCCCTGATTTCGATAAATACCCAATCCACGATGGCATTGACACCTGTAACAGAGAGCAAGGACGGGTTGATCACCTCTCCCCCACCCTTGCCCTTATGGGCATAGTTGGACAAGCCTGTGTAGGGTTCTACGCTGGGCAACAGTCCCTTGGTGCGCAGGTTGTCCCGCATCAAAGTACCGCCTCCATTGTTCATAAATGCGCCGTGCAGCATGGTTTTGAGTTTTAATGCAGCTACCGTGCAAGTGTCAAAACGGGTTACCAATTTCACGTTGCCGCAGTCGTCCACGGCTGTCCAGGTGCGGCTGGTCAAAAGTCCATGATCCAACAAGGTTTCCGATTCATTGAAATTGAAAGCAATCTGATCATCGCAATTGTCTTGCGCAATGATATTCACCCCAGGTACAAGTGAAGTGGGTTTTCCGCCACAGTAATAGCCCAGGTCACCTGGGATGCTGCTTTCAAGTACCAAAAATGCGACCTGCTCTGTTCCATGTGTTCCGTCCTGGTAGGCCCATTCCTGCAGCCTTACTTCAAAACTGTTGGCAGTTAAATTTCTGACCCTTACCGTCACGGGGTCGGCATCGTTGTTTGAAATGGAACCCATGATGACCAAAGGCTGGGTGTAGGTTTTGCCCAAATGAACGGTGGCCCAGGTATTGGTCAGGTTGACTTGACCGGTTTCGGCCATGAAGTCGCCATTTTCATCTTCTATTTCAATGCCCGGCGAGAAAGCCCAATAAGCCAGACTTTCATTGGCGTGGACGGTTTCAAAATCTTTGGAAGTCTCCTCGTCCAGCATCATTTCGAAGGAAGTGCTGCTGTTATTTTTAAAGCGATGAGTAAAAACATCGGCTTCATTGTTGGTCTGAACGGCAGCCAATAGTGCGGGAGTTGAGGTGAAATTTTCTCCGTAAACTACTGATTTCCAGCTATCTGTAATATTTCCAGCCAAGGCCAATTCGTAACCATCTCCTGCCCCTGCCTCAATGGCAATCCAGGCGACTTCTTCAATGTCGTGCAGGCCATTGGCAGCATCTTCTTCTTTGAGTTTTAACTCAAAACCCTGTGTAGAAATAAAGCGCTGCCGCACTTGTGCCGGAGCTTGGTCGTTGGAAGTAAACAATTGTGAAAACACCAAAGGTGTCTCATCAAAAGTGATCGGAAATGGAATATACTTCCAATTGTCCGTGACCCAGTTGGCCTTTCCTGCTACAACACGTTTCCCATTCGGCAGGGTATAAACCCTGAGCACCTGCGGTGCTGTCAAGTCCTCCACCGTGATTATTTGCTGATCGGAGACGGTATTTCCGCATAAGTCGGCGGCAATCCAGGTACGGGTAATATTGTACGTTGCGCAAGCGCCAACGCTGTATTCGCTGGTCATTTCGGCAAAATCAATATAAATGCCAGGGCAATCATCGTAGCTCAATACCTGTGGCGGGGAAGGTACTTCATCATCGCAACCAATGGTCAGGTCGGCAGGCACGTTCAGCAACAAGGGCGGCGTGTTGTCGCCAAGGGTGATATGGACGGTCGCCTCGTCGCAACAGCCAGTGGTCAGGTTGCATACCTGATACACAAAGGCATCGGAGGTACAGGTAAAAGCATTGGGGGTGTAAGTAAATTTCCCTGTGCCGTCAATGGTGACCGAACCAGCCGTGGGCTGGGTATAGATGCTAAATGCAGGTGTTTGCAAATTGCCATCGTTGTAGGTCACCCTTTCGGTAAAAGATAACCCAGGACAGGTGGTGTAATTGTCATCAGCCAATTGCGGGGCACCGACCGCCGAGCAATCCGGATCGGCACAGTCCACCAGCCCGTCGCCATCGTCGTCAATTCCATTGGTACAATCTTCCTGGCACACTTCTACCGTCACCTTTATTGTATCCGCGCCAACGCAGCCTGCATTGTTTGTTACGCTGACGATGTATTCTGTTGTTACAGAAGGACTTACGAGCTTGGAAGCACCACTGCCCAGGCCATTGTTCCATAAATAGGTTAAGCTGCCGCTTCCGTTTTCCACCGAGGCTGAAAGGAGGATACTGGAACCCTTGCAAATATTCACATCGTTGCCGGCATGGACGTCCGGTTTGCAATCAGGATCCAAACAATCCACCCATCCATCGCCATCGTCGTCCACATTGTTGTTGCAATTTTCGACGCAATTACTGACCGTGATGGTAAGCTGGCTGGTGCTGACACAGCCGTTGCTGCCAGTCACCGTTACGGTATAAGTTTTAGTATTGGAGGGAGAAACGGTCTTGTCCGCCCCATCGCCCAAACCATTGTTCCAGGAAAAAGTATAGGGCGGCACTCCTCCTGTGGCTGTGGCATTTAGTGTGGCAGAATGCCCTGCACAAATGCTTTGGTTGGCACCCGCAAATGCAACAGGTGAAGGGCTGACCGAAACGGTCACTTGATCACTGCTGGTACAAGCATTTCCCGCAGTGACGGTGACGGTATAATTGGTCGTTACGCTTGGGCTGACACTTTTAGTGGCCCCGCTGCCCAGGCCATTGTTCCAAACATAGATGTATGGCCCAGTAGCTCCATTGGCCGAGGCCGACAAGTTGGTGGTCGTTCCCGCACAAATTGTAACATCCGCCCCAGCATTGGCACCTGGCCCGTCTTTTACCTGGACGATGTATTCGGCCAGCGGGGCACAGGTGCCTGGATATTGCGGTTCAGGTTTTACACAAGCATACACGTAGTAGGTCATGTCCGTACCTGAGTTTACGGGAAAATTGGCAGTCGAAATAGCTCCGCTGCCATTGTTCGGGAATTCGCCCAACCATACCTTGGCATCCGACGAGGTGTATGGATTGCTCTGTTGCAAAGCAAAACGATAAAACTCGATGTAGGAATAAGGTGGGTTGGGGGCATTGGAGGAAACATTGAAGGTGACCGTTTCGCCTTCGCAGATGTTGCGGGTAATTGCATCGTTGGGCGTGATGTCAGGACAAAGGCAGTCTTGATCTTCTTCGTCCGTATAGCCATCGCCGTCGTCGTCTATATTGTTGTCGCAAATTTCAATGGCCTGCGGGCAATTGATCGGGCCAGTCAAGTCCCAGATATTGCCGCCAAAACTGATTACGTTGCCATAGAAACTGCCTGTTGTGCGGTTGATTTTTTGTATCATTCCAAAGGCCAGGCTACCGGCCCAGGTATTGCCATAGATATCCACACCGAGCTGCATTTCTGTCAATAAATCATTGCGGATAGTGGTATAGGTACTGGTGTTGACATTGTATTTGAAAAAGTGGCTCGTACCAGCCGCCGCCATTCCATAAATGATGGTTTGGCCCCCCTCTGCCGTGACGATCATATCGCCCCAGGAAAGGTAGTTGGGGATGGGTACGTTCAAATTAACCGGATCTCCAATAAATGACTTCCCATCTGCCGACAGTTGCTGCCGCCAAATCTTGGGGCTGGTGCCAGGGTTGCCATTTTCTGTTCCCAAATAAAAGAAACCGTTGTAGTATTCTCCGCCACCACTGCTCAAGGATTCGTTGCTGCCAATCTTGCCTTGCAGGTTTACCACTGTGTCTTGTTCTCCCGTAGTCGGCACCCAATAGTAAACGATTTTGTCCCGGCAATAATAAACCAAGCCATTGTCGGGATTAGCCCCAAGGGCGTTCAGGTTGCCCGAAACGTAAGGCGATGTCACCGCCACATTGGCCGTGCCGCCCGTCTCCAGGTTAACTTTTAAAATCTGGCCATTGTCCCTGGCCACCAGCATGATTGTCTCGGAACAGCCACAGTCAGGGTCGGCATTGTCAATGTAGCCATCGCCATCGTCGTCAATGCCGTTTCCGCAGTTTTCAGGTACAAAAAATGCCTTGATTTCAGGTGCCAATGGTTGGCCCGTGGTACGTAAGGAACAGGGCAATTTCCCGCTCCATCGGCTTTGCAGTTGCCTTTGCAGGCTTTGTAAATTTTGTCTGGCAAAACTCATTTGCTGGTACTGGGGGGCTACAGTCGTTGGGTTGCCCCAGAGGGGTTGAAAGAGCGCCAGACTTAGCATGAAGGTTTGTACACATGCTTTTAGTTTTAAAGTAAGTGTTTGGTTAAATCTCATCGGTACTCTATTTAAATTGTAATTATTAAGCTTTACTTCACCGGTCATGCTGCTGATGGCTGTTGGCCAAAATGCTAATGGCGTGAAGCAAGGACCGGTCGTGAACTGAGTCCAGATGAGAGGGCTTTTTTGGTTGTAAAAATTGTGTGCGGTATTTCAAAAAGGAGCAACAGAAGCAATACTGCCTGAATGGAATAGTGCGGGCAGCGCTATAACTGTTGATGGTGTGGTGAGACGCAGAAAGAAAGGGAAAACTCCCCGGCCATTAGTTCATTTCAGGGAAAACCCTAAGAAGGCCGGGGAGTTGAAGATTTTCTTAAGGAATGAATCCTTTTACAATATAGTTGGCCAAAAGCCCGGTATTAAACGGATGTGCCAACACTGAATGGTAGAGAAGGGTCGCTTTATCGTTGTTGGGGCCTTGATAAATGACCTTCCCGTCCAGGTTCAAGTCTTCGATGGCATAGTCGTGAACTATGAAATTTGCCAGGTGATCCGGGTTGCCTTCAGCCGACAGTACCCTGCTGAACAGGAAAAACACATCGTTGTAAGGCCCTTGATACACCGCCTTGCCATCTTCGTTTAAGTCGCCGGCCCAGAGGAAGCGCTTGCCGCCAATGATCCGCATGGCGCCGTTGCCGCCTTTTAATGCAAATGCCGGATTTGTAAAATCCAACAGCGGCGGGTTGTTGGAAGAAATAAATACTGGATTGGCCGTCATAGCGCCAATATGGTTGCGATGGCGGAGGGCCACGAAATAATAACCCTCTGTCAAGCCTGGAAATTTCAACACTGAAGCGCCCGATTCCGACACGACAGAACCATCACGGCGCAGCGGAACCGTGGCATAGGCCAAAACATCCGTTGAATCGAGCGGGTCACGCAGCTCCACCAATACCCAATCTACGAGTGCAGTATCGCCCGTATTTTGAAGCATTTGCGGGTCAATGACGCCACCTCCTTCGCCGCCCAATACAATGGCATCCACTTGGCCTGTGCCACCGCCAGTGGGCACCAAGTTGTCGTCGTCATCCTCCTCATCGCAGGAGCATGGGTTGAAATAGTTGAGGATGTTGGAGCACTCTTCCGGGAAAAGCAAATTGATGACCGGGACGGTGATCAGGTTGGACACGCAGTAAAGGTCAACATCGGCCAACCAGGCACCCAGGTTCAACAGGCTGCCGTTTTCAACCAAAATGATCAAACTATCGCCCGTAAAGCTGGCCAACAGCGAATTTTGGAAATTGCCGTTGACAATTTTGAATTTGCTGTTGTCGGCGTGAAAATTCGATCCGGTGCTATTGTTTAGGTTTCCGCCGATGATGGCACAACTGTTCATCAATGAATCAAGGCCGCTATTGAGCAGGCTGCCGCCCACATTGAGGCAAACGTGATCCAATGTGCGTTTGCCGCCGTTGTTTTCAAAATTAGCGCCTACGTTAACCACGCAATCCGACATGGTCAACACGCCTTGTGTATGGTTGATCAAAAATTTGCTGGTCCCTGTGCTTTCATAAGTTGCTCCCAAAAATTCTGCCCTGCCTTTTTCCAAAACAAAATCTCCATTTTCCAATTTCAGGCTAGCAGTCGTCAACCAGAGGGTAGAATTATTTTTCAAAACAATATTGCTATTTTGTAGCACTACATTGTGTTCAATGCTCACCGTTTTACTATTGATGTTGTTGGCAGTTGGAATATTGCCGCCCAACCAAGTGGCCTCGTCCGACCAAAGCCCGTCGGCAATGGTGCGGTAGTTGGCAGTGGCTGCACCGGGCGGCAAGTTGACATTACCGTCGCAAGCGCCCAAAATATCTCCATGCTGCAAATGAGCTTGCAGTGATGAAACTGGGATAGTTTTCGTTTTCTGTGTCGGAGTTCCTGGTTTGTGGCAAATAGTCACGTAGTCACCCGACGGTTCATCACAACTTCCCAAACGATCCCCATGTGCCAAGTGTGCTTCCAGGGCGCTCCTCGATACCAGAAGAGTCTGGGCCTGGGTAGTACCTGCATTGTGGCAAATCGTGATCATATCGCCCACCCCGCCCGGCGTTTGATCCACGACGTACGGAAAAGCGGGCAGTTCGGAATAAGGCTCTTCGATGGGCAGGATGTTCGATTGGCGCAAATTGTCACGCATCAGGTCGGAGTTGGAAACGCCCACCATAGCGCCATAAAGCTTAGTTTTTACTTTCAATGCGGCTACCGAACAAGTGTCATACCTGGAAATCAAGGTCGTGTTGCCACAATCGTCCACAGCCATCCAGGTGCGGGTAGTCAACTCGCCGTTGAAAGTGCTGGCAGAGGTTTCGGTGAAGCCAAAGGCAACCATGTTGTCGCAATTGTCCACCGCAAAAACGTTGATGCCGGGCTGGAGGTCATTGGCATTGCCAGCGCAGTAGTACGACAAATTGCCAGGGATACTGCCTTCGACGACAATCCAGTTGACTGTTTCAATGGGGTGGTCACCGTCTAGGTAGTCCCATTCCTGCAAGTGTATTTCAAACTTGTTGTTGGTGACGTTCCGCACCCGCACGGTGAGCGGATCATTGTTTTTCCAACTCAAGCCACCTACCAAGACTACAGGTTTGGAATAGCTGCGGGTCAAATTGACCGTGGCCCAGGCATGGGTGAGGTTCAACTTGCCTGTTTCACCAAAAACATCCCCTTTTTTATCCTTCAAAATACTGCCGGGCGCTATGGCCAGGTAGCCCATGTTCTCGGATGTATGGTTTATTTCCGTGTCTTTTGATTGTTCTTCCTGCAAGGCAACGTTGATACCTGTTGCAGACAAATCGCTGTGGCGCAGCGTGGCGGGGTCATTTTCCTTGTGGGTCAAAATGGATGACAGAAAAATTGGTTCGCCCGAAAAGGACTGGGAGAAATTCAAGGTTTGCAGCACCTGGTTGATGTTGGCCAAAGTGCCCGCCTCGAATTTGAAGCCACTGCTCTGTATGCCCGGCTCAATGGCGACCCAGGCCACGTTTTCACCGTCGTGGGTATTGTCGGACAACTCCTCCTCCCGTAGGCTTAGCTCAAAACCTTGGGTCGTTGCATTTTTTTGACGTGGCACTACAGCGGCGGGATCGTTGTTGGTAATGACCTGTGTAAAAACAATGGGCGTTTGGGTGAAGGTGACAGGATACGGCACGTATTTCCAGTCCTGCGTAACCCTTTTGGCCACACCTGCTATCATTTTGGTGCCATTGTCGAGGCTATAAACCTGGAAAATTTCAGGTTTGGTTTGGTCGCTGACCTGGATGTTTTGTGTTTTTGAAACGGCATTGCCGCATAGGTCGGTGGCCGTCCAGGTACGGGTAACGGTGTAGGATTCGCAGGCACCCACAAAATGCTGATTGGACACCTCGGCATAGTCAATGGACAAACCGGGGCATTCGTCGTAGCCCGAAATCAGTGGCACTTGCGGCATGGCGTCGTCACAACCAATTGTCACATCGGCTGGCACATTGGTCAAAACAGGATCTGTATTGTCGCCCAAAACCAAAGTCACTGTGGCCTGTGAACAGCAGCCTGTATTTTGATTGCAAACCTCATAGACAAACACATCCGTTGTGCAGTCCAGATTGTTAGGCATGTAGAAAAACTTGCCTGTGTTGTCAATGGTCACCGTGCCATTGCTGGCTTGGGTATAAATACTGTATGCGGGGTTTTGGAGATTGTCATCGTTGTAGCTCACCCTTTCGGAATAAGGCATTCCAGGGCAGGTCGAATAGGAGTCGTCTGCAAGGACGGGAGCTGTGACGCCTGAACAATCAGGGTCGGCGCAGTCCACCAAACCATCGCCATCATCATCCACGCCGTTTGTGCAATTTTCTGAGCATGGGACTACGGTCACCTTTACTTGATCCACACCCGTGCAGCCAGATTGGGCAGTTACGGTCACGGAATAAGTCGTTGTGGTAGCAGGTGTAACCGTTTTAACCGCCCCAGTGCCGAGGCCGTGGCTCCATGAATAAGTCAAATTGCCATTGCCGCCAGAAACCCCCACGCTTAGTGTTGCCTGGGTGCCAGGGCAAATGGAAATATCGGTACCAGCGTTTGGCATAGGTCCGCAATCCAGGTCGGCACAATCGGCGAGGCCGTCGCCGTCATCGTCCAGGCCATTGCTGCAATCTTCGACGCAGTTCTGCACGGTCACCAATTTTGTATCCGTGCCAACACAACCGTTGGCACTGGTAATAGTGACAGAATACATCGTTGTCACCAATGGCATGACGGTATGAGATTGACCCAGGCCAAGGCTATTGTCCCAAAGGTAGGTGAAGGGTGCTGTACCACCCGTGGCAGTAGCCGATAAGAGTGTATTGAAATTTTTGCACAAAGTGATGTCACTGCCAGCGTTGGCCACTGGGTTTTCTTTTATAAAAACAGTGACCTGATCGGATTGGGTACAGCCATTTCCTCCTGCTATTGTCACGGTATAGTTCGTCGTGGCAGTTGGGCTTACGGTTTTAAAAGAACCCACGCCCAATCCCTGATCCCAACTATAGGTGAAAGGCCCTGTGCCGCTGGCGGTAGCCAATAGGTTGACCGATTCACCTTGACAGACGGTAAAATCTGTTCCAGCATTGGCACCAGGTTTTTCGTTCACATTGATGGCCAATGAGCCCGTATCGGTGCAGCCGTTGGCGGCCGTGACGGTGACCGTGTAGGAAGTAGTAGCAGAGGGCGAAACCGTCTTGCTCGCCCCGCTGCCGAGGCCATTGCTCCAGGCAAAAGTATATGGCGTCGTGCCACCCGTTGCCGATGCCATCAAGGTGGTAGAGTTGCCACCGCAAATATTTTGGTCGCCACCAGGGTTCACATCCACGGCAGCTTTTACAGTTACAACGATGTTGTCGCTCGCTGTGCAGCCGTTCAGGTCGGAGACGGTCACACCGTAAGTGGTCGTGGCGGCTGGGCTGACGGTTTTAGACGATCCGGTGCCAAGGGAATTGCTCCAGGTGTAGGTGTAAGTACCTGCCCCGCCCGTTGCCGAAGCCGTCATCGTAATGGAATTGCCAGCACAAATGGCAAGGTCTGCCCCCAGATTGACAGACAATGAATTGCTGCATTCCGGATCGGTGCAATCAGTCAGGCCGTCACCATCATCGTCAATGCCATTGGTGCAATTTTCATTGCAACTGTTTGCCACAACGGCCACTGTGAAGGAAGATGTCTTGGTACAGCCGAGCAAATCTGTGACGGTCACAGTATAAACTTTAGTGGCCGCTGGGCTGGCCGTAACGGAGGCCAGCGTGCCCAAACTATTGTCCCAGGAATAGCTCAGACCGTTGGTAGCAAGCAAGGAGAATTTTTGATGGGCAGCGGCAGTATAAGCTGCCACGCTTACAGGTTTACCAGAGCCAGAATCACCGGCAGTCACAGTCAAGGCCATGCCGCTCAGGGCATTGGTTATTTTGTATTGGCCACTGCCCAAACTGGTCACGTCCCATTGAGAAGCCAGTGTTTGCAGGCTGTTTTGTTCTGCATTCGCTCCGGCAGCGCCTGTACCACCTTCTGGATACAGGTATTGCTTGCTGTTTACATTTTGGAAGTAATAGCGGCCATCAGTTAAAGTGCTGACCGCTGTACCAGTTGTAGTTTTTATAAAAATCCAATTCTGGCTGGCTGCCGTAGAACATGAGTTTTGAAGCATGTTTGTTCCAACGGTATTGCCGCTTACTTCGAGGCATTTGCCGGAATGTACGGCGTTCAATTTAAAATAAGTTGAAACACCACCAGTCACTGCGGCAGTGAGGGTGATATTGTTTCCTGGCTCGATGGTGCCGTCGTTGGGCTGGCATGATGAGTCATTGCTGCTGATACTGGCGCCCAAAGCCAAAGGCCCCGTGTAAATATCCACGCAAGTTGAACAGCCGGGGATACTCAGGCAAACCTGGTGTTTTCCAGGTGCCAGATTGTTATAAACTGACTGCTGCCACGCCATCGCACTGCCATCCACTTGGGTGAAAAAACCTGTTGCATTTGAAATGGTCATCCCGACCCCTGCCGCTGCGCAGCCTCCGTCGCCAACCGTTACTTGCGGGCTTGGCGGCGCACTGGAAAGTGCCACTGTTTCAACATTTGAAATCAAGGTGCCGCAAAGTGCAGCTCCCGTACAACTATAAACAGCACGGTAATATTTGGTAGCAGTAGCAGCGGGCGTGGTGTAGCTGTTGCCAGTAGCCCCACCGATGTTTGTCCAGGTTGCGTTGTCTGTGGATGATTGCCATTGGAGGCTGCATGTTCCGACATTGCCGCCCACCGAAGCCTGCAAAGTGACCGAAGCACCCGCACAAACTGGCGAAGCGCCTGAAATGCTGACAGTGGGGCAAACGGACGGTGCGTTGAAATCGTAGCATTTAAAGTATAGGGAATTCAAACGTTTTTCATCGCTGTTGCCGGGGCCAGAATCGCCAAAGCCTCCAGTGGATCCATTCCAATCGCCACCATAAATAACGGTGATGGAGCTTTTGTTTTCAAAAACAAATGAAATCATGGCATGAAGGGCTGTCTCCACAATGCCCATTTCTGTGGCCAAATCACCTTTTGCCTTCAATGCTCCTGAAAGGGTGAGGGAGGAAGGCGACTGTACCTCATAAGCTTGGAAACCACTGCTTTGTACAAACTCCCGCACCTCGTCCGTGCTGCCGTCTATGTCAAGGCCGGTCATGTTGATACGTTCCATCTTCTTGGGCAAGCCAGTGGCTGCGTCCACGAAGTCGAATTGGAAGGTGATGCTTTTTTCTCCCGCCGGATCATAGTTTCCACCACCGTTGATCCAGTTGTAGTCAATGTGCGGTTGAAATGCCTGATCATAGCCACCATAGTTTATGGCAGGCTCGTCCATCATAAAAATGTCCACATCGCTGTGCGATTTGGCAGTTATCGTCGTATAGGCATCCACTCCAGGGATGACATTGGAAAATTTGTACTTGGCACCCACCGAACTTGCCGTACCAGCAACTAAGACAGGATCGTGAAAATCCAGGATGGGCGATGAACAGGAGCTTTGTACCAGGCAAAGGTTGTCCAGTTTCAGCCAATCACCGTCCATGACGGCCTCTACCTTCAAATAAGAAGTATTGGCCGGGGCCACACTTGAAAAAGAGTAGGACTGCAACTGGCTGTTCAAGTCAATATCGTGGTTGACCTCCAAGTAGTTTTCCGACAAAAGCGAGCCACCTGCATTGTAAAAACGAAGGTACATGCGGTGCATATAGGATGGGTCGTGTGTTCCCGCATCAAAAGATAAAGTATAGGTTTTGGAAGCTTCAATATTGTTTTCCTGTTGGCTAATGACTGGGTTAATCAAACCCAAGCCCACCAATTTTTTTAAACGAACTGACTTCGTGCCACAGTTGTCGTTGCCAGTGTAAAAATCATAATAAGCCAGTGCGTTCACTGTCCAATAGTTCATGTTGCCGGCTTCAAAGCCATTGTTTTCCAACAAATTGCCCGTACAGGCACAAGAGTTGTTGGCATCCTGACAGGAGATGTTAGCTGCCCAGCCAGCTTTATTGGTGGAATTATCGGAAGTGAACTTCACGGTCAGGCATGTGCTGTTGGCCACCACCGTACCCGGCGAATTGCTGCCGGAAAATGGGCTGCCCGCCACTTGTGCCGCCACCGTCGAAGAACCGTTATAAATGTAGAGTATGTCGTAGGTAGGTTCCAGGTCAAAAGCCGTGAAGTCAAGCTGCAGGTTTTTGCCGTTCGAAGAGCAAAAAGTGACCGTGTAGTTTTGATTGGAAGCATAGTTGGCACCACTGCCGCCGCTATCGTAAAAAGTGCCAGAGCAGGTGGTTTGGGTAGTGCCGTTCAGGGTATTGTTCAGGGTGTAGCTTTGGCCGTGCAAGCCTTGGAAGGAAAAAAGGATCAGGCAAAACGAAATAAGGAAAATCCTGATCAATCCCTGGGAATTGGGTAGGAGCTTTTCCAATTTTGACTTGTCACCTTCCTTTTTTTCATTGGCTGGAAAGGGTATGAAGACGGTGTTCCCCCCATTGTGCTCCAATGCAGCAATTAACAGTGTTTGTTTTAGGTTCATAAGGACCTATTTAAAGTGTTAGTGTTTGTTATGCCAGCGATGTAAAAGCCGTAGCTATAAAATACCGTTGGGCCAATTGGTCTGACCAATTGGTAAAATCTTTAGCGATGCCATGACGGCACCCTGTTCATTGCCATGTGGAAATAGCCTTTGGTAGTTTGGTGAGAACCAGTAGGAAATGAAATTAATCTAATGAGAAGGAATATCTTTTTTGGAGAAGGAGAAGGGTGTTATTAAGACAGAAACCATACCAGAAGGAAAATTTTGGGCAAGCGAGGGGGTGCTTTGCCCAAAATTTACCCTGATTATGGTATCATAGTTTTGACGATGTAGTTGGCCAACAGGGAACTATTGGCTGGGTGCGACAAAATCGAATTGTACAACAGTGGCGCTTTGTCATTGCTCGGCCCTTGATAAATAACCCTGCCATCCAGGTTAAAGTCTGCCAATTCATAGCCAATAACGATGTAGTTGGCCAAAATTTCCTCGTTATTTGGTTCGGCAAGTACCCTGGAAAACAAGTGGAAAACATCGTTGAAAGGGCCTTGGTATATTACCTTCCCGTCTTCATTGTAGTCTCCTGACCAGAGGGTACGTTTTCCATTGGCAATCCTCCCTGCATAAGACCCACCCCTGACGGGCAATGACAAATCCGAAAAGTCAATCTCAGGGGTATTTTGCGTACTCAGGAAGAAGGGGATGTCAGTCATCAAGGCCAAGTGGTTGCGGTGCCGCAGGGTCACATAATACTCCCCTTCCGGCAGGCCAGGAAACATGATGATCGAGTCTCCATTTTCGGCCACGATATCACCGTCCCTTTGCAGCACCACCGTAGCGTAGCCCAACACCTCCTTATCGTTTTCGGGGTTGCGGAGTTCTACCAGCAGCCAATCCACTACGGCGTCGTTACCAGTTATGTCCAAAACTGACGGCGCAATGGAACCTCCACCAAAGCTTTTTCCAGGATTGATGGAAAAATCATCGCTCCAGGCACCTGTGAGTACATTGCCGATGACCCCGCCGCCGCTGCTGCTGCCACCGTCATTGTCGTCACTTTCGCATAGGCATGGATTGAAATAATTGGCAATGTCAGTGCAGTTTTCAGGGCCTTGCAAAATGTTGGTCAGCAAACCAAGTACAGAGCCAGATACACAGTAATGCGTGATGGAACCCAACCAGGTGCCAAGGCTGCTCAATAGGCCGTTTTCTACCAATATCACTGTATTCAGGCCGTTGATGGCGCTGCCGAAGTTGTTTTCAAAATTGCCGTTGGTCAACCTTAGTTTGGCGTCGCTCATAAAATTGGACGAACCATAATCGCTTTTGAAATTGCCCTCAATGATGGCGCAAACGTTGATCAGGCTGTCTATTCCCCCAGAGTTTTCAAAGTTCTCGCTGACGGTCAGGCTGGTGTTTTCAAATTTTAGCTTTCCACCATTGTTCTTGATATTTTGGCCAACCGTCACAAAGCAATCTGTAAAGTTCAGCACAGCTTGGTTGTTCATAATTTCCAGGTTGCCGGCGGTGGCCATGTCAAAAACAGAATTTGAAAAATATGCCTGGCTTTTTTCTATTTTAAAATTTCCGTTGATCAGTTTTAAGCTGCCGTGAGTTACCCACAGTTTAGCATTGTTTTTCAGGTGTAACTCCGAGTTTTGGATCACCACATTATGCCCTATACTGATGGTTTTGTTATTGATATTGGTCAAAGGCGGCACATTGCCATTTTCCCAGGTAGAAGAGGCCGTCCAAAGTCCATCGGCGATGGTCCTGTACTGTGCATCCTGGGCGGCAGTGGGCGTTTGGCTATCATCGTCGCTGCAAGCGCCAATGATGTCGCCATGTGCCAGGTGGCCCAACAATGCCGACTGGGGAATCACCTTTGTTTTTTGGGCGGAGGTGCCGGGTTTATGGCAAATGGTGACCATTCCGCTGTTGTCGCTTCCACAGGCACCGATATAATCTCCATGCCCCAGGTGTATGGCCAATTCTTCCACCGAAACGTTGATGGTTGCTTGTTCCGAGGTGCCTGGTTTATGGCAAATTGTAATTTCGGGAAGGATGATACCGCCATTGTCGTTCAACAGCAAGCTATCATGCTCGCCATAGTCAACATGTGGGAAGCCACTCAACAAGGAATAAGGTTCAAAAACAGGTACTTTCTTGAGTTCCCGCAGGTTGTCCCGCATTTTGTCGCCACCGCCATTGTTCATGAGGGCGCCGTACAAGACTCCTTTTACTTGCAATGCCGCAGTTGAACAGGTATCAAAACGGGTAATCAAGTTGGTGTTTCCGCAGTCGTCCACGGCCATCCAGGTGCGCACGGTGAGCAGGCCTGCATTCAGTTGCGACGAAGCCGATACTTCATAATCAAAAGCAGTCAAATCGTCGCAATTGTCAATGGCAAATACGTTGATGGAAGGCCGCAAATCGGCAATGTTGCCAGAGCAATAGTAGTTGCCGTTGCCGGGTATTCCACCCTCTATCACCATCCACGAGATATTTTCGGCGGAATGGTTTCCGTCCTGGTAGCCCCACTCCTGTGCCCTTACCTGAAAGCTGTTGGCGGTGGAATTCCTTACACGGATAGTCACCGGATCAATATCGTTGTTTGAAATATTTCCAATTATTACAACAGGTTTGGTGTAACTGCGTGAGAGGTTCACGGTTGCCCAGGCATTTGTTACTTGCAATTGGCCTTTTTCACCAAAGACTTCGCCTTTGTCGTTTGCAATGACACTATTGTTGTCAATGGCCAACAAGCCCAATGTTTCGTTCTGGTGGTTGGTTTCGGAGTCCAGGGATGTTTCCTCCTGGGCAAAAAACTCGGCTGAACTGCCGTTTAAGTTTTTCAGGCGGATTGTAGTGGCATCGTTTTCTTTAGCAGTTTGCAAAGCCGCAAAAAACAAGGGGGACGAGGGGAAAGGATGTGCAAAATTCAAGGTGTCCACTCCATGCCCCACATTGGCAAAGGTGCCAGCCTGAAAAGCGAAGCCGCCCGTTTGACTGGAAGGCTCGAAGGCAAGCCATGCCACTTTTTCGCCCACATGCAACTGGTCGGCAGTTTCTTCTTCCCTCAACCTTATCTGGAATCCTTGGGTGTAAACGTTGCGCTGCTGCACAGCCGCCGCCGATATTTCAGTATCCGTCACCAATGTCGTCAACACTACAGGTGCTTGACTGAAGGTAATGGGGAACGGCACGTATTTCCAATCTTGCGTGACTCGCTGGGAGACGCCAGCCACCACCTTAGTTCCATTTTCAAGGGTGTAAACCTGGAAGATTTCAGGTTTTGTTTGATCCAAAACAGCAATCTGTTGCTGATCCGATGCTGAATTGCCACAAAGGTCGGTGGCCATCCAGGTCCTCGTGATGGTATAAGAACCACATGCACCTGCGACATTCAAATCGGATGTTTCCTCGAAATCAATATAGACTCCTGGGCATTGGTCAAATGCGGTAACGATACTCGGATTGGGGATGGCATCGTCGCAATTGATGGTCAAATCTGCCGGCACATTGCTCAGCACAGGCGGGTTGCCATCGCCAAAGTTCAAAGTGACCGTTGCTTCGTCGCAGCAGCCTGTGGTGGTGTTGCAAACTTGGTAGATAAACATGTCCGTGTTGCAATCCGTACCCAAAGGCGTATAAATAAACTTGCCGGTACCATCAATATTTACCACGCCGTTGGAAGGCTGTGCATAAATGCTGAAGGAAGGGCTTTGCAGGTTGCCGTCATTGTATGTAACCCTTTCGGCATAAGGCATTCCAGGGCATGTAGTATAAATATCGTCCACCAGCACTGGTGCGGTCACGCCCGAACAATCAGGGTCGTTGCAGTCCACCAAACCGTCGCCGTCGTCGTCTATGCCGTTGGTGCAGTTTTCATTGCACATATTGACCGTTACTGTTTTCTGGGCCACATCCGTACATCCACTTTGGGAAGTAACGGTCACGGAATAAGTAGTAGTAACTGAAGGCGAAACTGTTTTTGTTTGGCCAGTTCCAAGACCATGGCTCCAGGTGTAAGTCAGGTTGCCGTAGCCGCCCATGACCGATGCAGAAAGCTGGGTCGAATTGCCATTGCAAATGGACACGTTAGTTCCCAAATCCACTTGCGGGCCGCAATTCAAATCGGCGCAATCGGTTTGGCCGTCGCCGTCATCATCCAGGCCGTTGTTGCAGATTTCTGGGCAATTCTGTACCGTGACCTGTACCTGATCCATGCTCACGCAACCATTGGCACTGACGATAGTCACGGAATAAGTGGTGGTACTGGCTGGGTTGACAGTTTTGGTGTCACCCGTGCCAAGGCCATTGCTCCAAACATAAAAGTATGGCGTCGTGCCGCCAGTGGCGGATGCGGACAATGTTGTACCAAATGAATTGCAAATACTTTGGTCGGGACCTGCGTTTGCCACAGGAGTTTGGTTCACGGCTACCGTCATCTGGTCGTTGTGGGTACAGCCGTTGTTGTCCGTCACGGTGACGGTATAAGTTGTTGTAGCGCTTGGGGTCACGGTTTTTGAAGCACCGCTTCCCAGGCTGTTGTTCCATGCAAAATTGTAAGGAGCGGTGCCGCCTGTAGCACTTGCTGTAAAACTGGCACTGGAGCCACTGCATATAGCGATATTGGAACCAGCATCAGCCACCGGTGCCGGGTGGACGGAGACCTGTACCAAATCTGTTGCCGTACACCCAGTCAGGCTGGTCACCGTAACCGTATAAGACATACTCGAAGTGGCCACAACCGATTTGCTGGCCCCATTGCCAAGACCGTTGCTCCAGGTAAAAGTATAAGGCGGTATGCCATTAGAGGCACTGGCCGTCAAGATGGTCGAGCTACCTGCACATACGGAAGCATCTGCGCCCGCATTGGCAATGGGCAAGCCACCGCAATTTAGGTCTGCACAGTCCACCAAACCATCGCCATCGTCGTCAATGCCATTGGTACAATCTTCCACACAAATGCCCAAGCTCACCGTTTGGCTGGCCGTAGCAGTACAGCCATTGGCATTGGTCACCGTGACCGTATAATTGGTTGGCAGCAAAGGCAGCACAGAAATGGATGCAGTTGTGGCGCCCGTGTTCCAGAGATAAGTGCCGCCGCCGCTGGCTGTGAGTGTGCCCGCATTGCCAAGGCATACCGTGGTCGGCCCGGAAATAGAGGCCGTCGGCATGGCACTTACGCTTACAAATACCTGGTCAGTGGAAGTACAAATTCCTTTGGTAATCGAAACAGTATAGGTCGTAGAGGTGGCGGGTGAAACGGTGATGCTCGGCGTGGTCGCCCCATTGCTCCACAAATAGCTCAAGCTCGCTGCCGTATGTGTGAGCGACAGGTTGTCAATGGCGATATCGCCATAGGGGCCGCTCCCTGTCATAGCTCTAAAACGGAGCTTGATTACTTTCCCGACATAGGTGTTCAGGCTAACGTTTTGGTTTAACCAGGATGAACCCTTGTTGCCGGAGGCAGTCCAAAGAGTTGTCCAGTTGGCACCGTTATTTTGGCTTATTTCAACATAAAGAGTACCGATGTCCGAGCCGTTCATGTTGTAGCTAAAGCTAAAATTGGCCGTGCCGGACGAACCCAAGTCAAAACAGGGGCTGTTGATGGTAGTTGTTTTTGAAGGATAGTTCGGACTGGACGATTCAACGTACAAATAGTAAAGGCCATTGGCAGCCAATAAAGGCCCTGTGCCTGTAGTAGGTGTGCCAAGGGCGTCCACTGCCCAATCGAAATTGTCGTCCGTGGCCTGTGTCCATGCCCCATAAGTATTTTCAAAACTTTCTGAATATGGGAAGCTTGAAACAACTGTGCCCGAACAAGAGCCTGAACTTCCTGCCCCTGCTACGGCTGTCAAAACAGTGCTTTGCCCCTGGCAAATGTTTTTGTCGCTGCCAGCATTGACCGATACCGAGCAACAATCTGGGTCGTTGTTGTCCACAAGACCGTCCCCGTCGTCGTCCACGCCGTTGCCGCAAACCTCGCAATTTATGGAAGTGCTGGTGGCGTCCCCGATGATGGCAGTATTTACGTCGTCAGAAAAAATCTTTGGCGGCAAGGCACTGGTCACCAATTGAAAGCCTTCCAGCCATGCCTGGTTCGACAAGTTGCTGCCCGCCAAAACGCAGGCAGGAACATTCACATCCAAAGTGAATGAACTGGTACCTGCACCGATATTATTCACGGTCAATGTTGCGATTTGTTGTCCTGAAGCTGTTCCTGAAATGTTGATCCCGCCCGTCAAATTGGCGGCATTGGAGGCGAATGAGTAACCAGTCGGCAGTGTATCCCGGAAGGTAATTCCACTGAGGTTTAAACCGGATTGGTTATAAATTCTGAAAGTATAGGTGATAGTGGAATTGCTGTTGGCTGTTGCTGGCCCTTGTTTGGTAAAACGAACATGGTAGGGGCAACTGCAACCATCACCGTTGTCGGTGGTCAGACCTTGACCTATTTGAGTGACCACACCAGTACTTACATTGATTTTTACCAAAGTCTCGTAGGTGGCATCCCCACCTACGCTGTTTTTGTCGGCATAACAAATCAGGTTTCCTTCCGAATCAAAAAAGGTAGCAATCATGCGGTCGTAGCCGTTGTTGGCAGAACCTACAAAGGTAGCGGACCAGTTGCTCGGATCTATTTTTATCAAACGGTGGTTTTCACCATACCAAGCATAGAATTTATTGTCAACGGGGTTAAATGCAATATCCGAGATTCCAGCGTAGCCATTGAAATTATACACTTGTGTGGCGACCAGGGTGTTCAAGTTGATCTTGTACATGATCTGATCGTTGATATTGCCACTGCCGCTGGAGGTAGTTTTGTTTGCAATCACGTAATAGTTGCCATCCCTGTCGAAGTCGGCAGAAAACATAACGCCAAAACTGCTGGGCACACCCGTAATTGTTCCTAAGGTGTGGACATCATAATCGGCATTCAAACGGTAGATTTTATAGGGATAATTTTCGCTAATACCATAGATAAAACGGTCTTGTTGGTTGAAGCCAAAAGAGTTGATCTCACCTGCCAGACCATTGTTGTTCAGGTTGGCGATTGGGTTTAAGGAAACAGGATTGGATTTTACTTCATACAAAATATAGTCTCCATTAACGCCAAGACCGGATATATTTTGATTCAAACGAATGGACTGGTACATTTTGCCGTCGCAGATAAAAGGCGCATAGCAGGGGCAGTCCATGTCAAAACAGTCTTTCAAGCCATCTCCGTCGTCGTCCACGTTGTTGCCGCAGTTTTCAAGGCAACTGGAGCTGACCGTGATTACAATGTCGTCCGTGTCTGTACATCCTTTGGAATCCGTAACAGTGACAACGTAAGTGGTAGTGGTTGTAGGGTTGATGGTTTTGGTATCAGCAATACCAAGGCCATGCGACCAATTGTAGCTGTAAGGCCCTACCCCCTCGGTGGCAATAGCCGTCATGGTCACGCTTCCGCCGTTGCAAACAGTTTTGTCCACACCCAAGTTGACAAAAACGGGGCTTGCAATGGTTACATAAACCTGATCGGTTGCAGTACATCCCAATGAATTGGTGACTGTCACGGTATAGGTGGTAGGCGAAGTTGGATTGATTGTTTTGACGGCTCCACTGCCCAAGCCGTGGCTCCAGGTATAGCCTACCCCACCGGAGGCTGAAAGTGTGCCGGGTGTGCCTGTACAAACCGCAAAATCAGTACCTGCATTGGCTGCTGGCAAAGGAATTACGGTAGCTGTGGCGCTATTGGAAGTGACGCTTCCGCAGCCGCTTCCTGCTGCACTTACCACAGCCCGGTAGTAGGTAGTTGTGGACAATGCAGGTGTTGTATAGTTGCTCGAAGTGGCCCCGCTGATATTGGTAAAGGTGGTATTGTTGGCACTGCTTTGCCACTGATAAGTGAGCGAAGGTGTGCCGCCAGTTGCAGATACACTGAGGTTGACAGTCTGTCCTGGGCAAACCGATGAGCCGTTTGGATGGCTGGAAATGGAAGGCAAAGCCACAACGTTTACCGTGCGGCTACCAGTGGCCGTACAGCCATTGGAATTGGTCACAGTCACGGCATAGGTGGTGTTCAAGGCCGGTGAAACATCAATGGAACTTGTTGTCCCACCGTTTGACCATATATAGTCCGTGCCGCCGCTTGCCGACAAGGTGGTAGAACCTCCGTTGCAAATGGCATTTGTACCGGTTACGCTGACAGTTGGCAGCCCGTTCACCGTCACGGCCATGCTGGCTGAAGCTGTACACCCGCTGGAATTGGTGACCGTCACACGATAAGTGGTGCTGGAAGCGGGGCTTACCGTTATATTTTGGGAGGAAGAACCGTTGCTCCACTGGTAGGAACCTCCTCCCGTGGCACTTAAAACAGTACTCGTTCCCGAGCAAATCGTATTGACACCAGAAATGAAAGCGGATGGGTTGTAGTTGACAGTGACAGTTCTGGTAGCCGTAGCCGTACAGCCATCCCCATTGGTGATGGTAACGGAATATGCGGTGGTAGCAGTTGGAGAAATGCTGATGGATTTTGTAGTAGAACCAGTACTCCACAACCAAGTGGTAGGTGAATTGCCGCTGGCTGTCAGTGTTGCATTTTCACCATCACAAATAGCTGCTGGCCCAGTGATAGTGGCTGTTGGACTGGCATTGACAACCACCGTATGGTTGTCCGAGCCAGTACATCCATTGGTATTGGTGATGGTGACAGTAAAGGTAGTTGTGGAGGCCGGAGAAACGCTGATGGAGGCGGTTGTCTGGCCATTGCTCCAAATAAAAGTACCAGTGCCCGAAGCCGAAAGGTTGGCATTGCCGCCAGGGCAAATTTCATCCGTTCCGCTGATATTAGTGGTTGGACTGGCATTGACAGTCACTGTCCTGGTAGCCGTAGCAGTACAGCCACTGGAATTGGTGACCGTGACCGTATAAGTATTCGTAGCGCTGGGGCTGACCGTAATATTGGCGCTGGAAGAACCATTGCTCCAATTGTACGAAGTGCCGCCAGCCGCACTCAAAACCGTGCTCGTTCCTGCACATATAATATTGGTACCCGTGACGATGGCAATTGGGTTCGTATTGACAGTTACCGTCCTGGAAGCGGTGGCGGTGCAGCCGTTTGAGTTGGTGACCGTAACCGTATAGGTGCTTGTAAATGAAGGGCTTACATTGACCGATGATGTTGTCGCCCCATTGCTCCATACATAAGAACTGCCCCCACTTGCATTCAGTGTGGTGCTACCACCTTCGCAAATATTGTTGGAGCCGCTGATACTGGCAGTGGGCAAACTATACACCGTAACAGTACGGGAAGCAGTGGCAGTACAGCCATTGGCATCAGTCACCGTCACAGTGTAGGTTGTTGTGGAATTGGGCGAAACATTTATATCGGAAGAAAATTGACCATTGCTCCAAACATAACTACCGCCGCCAGTGGCGGTGAGGGTCGTGGTGCTTCCCCTGCAAATGGAATTTTCCCCGCTGATGCTTGCGCTTGGGGCAACGTTGACAGTCACAGTCCGGCTGGCTGTGGAAGTACAGCCACTGGAATTAGTAACCGTTACCGTATAAGTGCTCGTAGCACTGGGGCTGACCGTAATATTGGCACTGGAAGAACCATTGCTCCAATTGTACGAAGTGCCGCCAGCCGCACTCAAAACCGTGCTCGTTCCTGCACATATAATATTGGTACCCGTGACGACGGCAATTGGGTTCGTATTGACAGTTACCTTCCTGGAAGCGATGGCGGTGCAGCCGTTTGAGTTGGTGACCGTAACCGTATAGGTACTGGTGAATGTAGGGCTTACATTGATAGAGGAAGTTGTCGCCCCATTGCTCCATACATAAGAACTGCCCCCACTTGCATTCAGGGTGGTGCTGCCGCCTTCGCAAATATTGTTGGAGCCGCTGATACTGGCTGAGGGCAAACTATACACCGTAACTGTATGGGAAGCAGTGGCAGTACAGCCATTGGCATTAGTTATGGTTACAGTGTAGGTTGTGGTGGAATTGGGCGAAACATTTATATCGGAAGATAATTGACCGTTGCTCCAAACATAACTGCCGCCGCCAGTGGCGGTGAGGGTCGTAGTGGTTCCACTACAAATGGAATTTTCCCCGCTGATACTTGCGCTTGGGGCAACGTTGACAGTCACAGTCCGGCTGGCAGTGGAAGTACAGCCGTTGCTGTTCGTCACGGTCACGCTGTAGGTGCTGGTAGTGCTGGGCGAAACTGAAATGCTTGCCGTTGTGGCACCGTTGCTCCAGAGATAACTGCTTCCGCCACTGGCCGTCAGGTTGGTATTGGTGCCTGCACAAATGGTATTGTTCCCAGAAATACTGGCGACTGGGAGGCTATTGACAGTCACGGTACGGGAAGCTGTGGCGGTACAGCCATTGGCTGCCGTCACCGTCACGGTATAGGTGGTGGTGGACAAAGGCGAAAAGCTGACGTTTGCAGTTGTTTCTCCTGTGTTCCAAACATAAGTAGCCCCACCGCTTGCAGTGAGGCTCGTATTTTCCCCTAAACAAATGGAATTGGCCCCCGATATACTGGCGGTTGGACTGGTATTGACATTGATTGCAACAATGTTGGAATATAAATAAGTGTTGCAGCCTTTCCTTCTTGCTCCTCTTCTGTAGTAGGTGGTGGTGTTAAGGCTGGGTGGGTCATATTTTTTCGATGTTGCCACGGAAATATTGATCCAACTCACACTGTCATTGCTTACCTGCCACAAGTATTCAAGGCTGCCGCTGCCACCCACAGGATCGGAAGTTTCTGTCAAATCTTCTGGGTTAAATGAACTGCCGCAATACGATTGGTTGCTGCCAATTGTACCTGCATTGGTCAGGCTGGAACAACACGATGGGACGTCCCCTTCAAAGGGATATAAGTGGATTTCCCCCAAGCCCAATTTAATGGATTTAGCCACTAAATTGCCATCAATATCACCCGTTCCGTTCTTTATCAAATGGTGGTTCGGGGCAAAGATGGTCCCTATGATCAAAGAGGCTGTATTTACGGTGAGTTGGTAACTGGTAGTACCGGAGAAGTTCCAAAGGATGTAAGCCCCATTGGCCGAGCCAGACAAGCCGGGCATATTGACATTGTTCCAAACAAAATCAGATGTGAGCGGCACAGTGATTATCAAAATTTTGGAGTCTTTTGGCTTGGCTGAGCCACTAAATTTCAACTCAGTGATATTATTCAATGACGACTGGGTGAGTATAAGGTGGTTTACCCCATTGGAAAGGGAAGAAACTTCAATGTTTTGTGGACTAGAAATTTCGTTATTGATAATCGGATCGTCATTTACGTCCTTTAACTGTATGTTATTGGTACAATTGGCCATACCTTCCGATACGTCCCTGAAATTACTGAAGATGGTCGCAAAATCCAAGGTAGAAGGCTGAAAAACTGAGGGGCTGGGCGTTTGATCCAAACCACCTTCTATTCTTTTTGCATTATTGTAAACAGCCCCTGCCGGAAGCACTTGGGTGGCCATATTGACCCCGTTGTCACTTTCGATGCAACCAGCGCCATTCCCGATATGGAAATATTTGCCACCCATTACTTTGGCACCGCCACCCGTCCAGTTGACACCGCCAGCTACCAACAAACCCGTTTCCACTCCCCCATCGCCTGGATAAGTGTACGAGCTGATACCATCCATGCAGATTTCTGCTAAAACGCCGCTATTGTTGAGAATGAGGTCGCCGCCAACGGCGGTTGAGCCATGCACGTGGGTGTAGTCTGTAAAGGTCAAATTGCCTTCGCTCAATATTTGAAAACCCTCGTTCCCTTGTAATGGATTTTGGCCAAATGCTTTATCATTTAGAAAAATGGCTATAACAAGAAAGGCAAGATATGGTAGGAGTGAGTTAAGTCTTGAATGGTGGGAAAGACCTAAAACGAGTTGGAAAGGAGCCATGTTCGGATGGTTTACTTCTTCCTTCGAATCCTTTTTTGAAATGCTATAAATAGCATGTTCAGTGTTGAGTGTTTGTTCTAACCGCATCTGTCATCAAATTTTGTAAGTAGTGTTGTTCTTCGAAAAAAAGTAGTGCGAAACCAGCCCGTAAATGAGTTGGGCATTGTAATCTCTTCAATAACCTGAGAAAACTTTTAAAAACTGTCTTATTGAGAAGGAGATTCTTGTGTTGAAGTGGATGGAGGGAAGTATGACCAATTGTCCTATTGGCAAAAGCCATACCAATTGATTATTTGGTAATATGACTTTGCTCATGGGCTGGATGATAAAACGGGTTTCAGCAAAAAAAAGCCCCAGCAGGTCGCATTTTCGTCCTGCTGGGGCTTTCATGATTATTATTCAGTTTAGATGCCGCCGAATTCATTCGGCGGTACCATCCACCTAAGGAATGGCCTCTCTTGATATATAATTCGCAAGGTTGTAGGGATTGCCCGGATGGCCTAAAATGGTATTGAAGAGCAGCATGGAACGGTCGTTTCCAGGCCCTTGGTAAATAGCCTTGCCATCCAAATTGAAATCTGCATTGAGGTAGCCCCGGCTGATATAATTGGCCAACGTTTCGACATTATTTGGATCGGATAAAACCACTGAAAAGAGGTTGAAAACATCGTTGTTCGGGCCTTGAAAAATCACCCGCCGGTCGCTGTTGAAATCGCCGGCCCACATGGCCCGAAAGCTCCCGCTGGTGATAGATCCCGCTGTGTTGTTGCTGTTTACCAGCCAGGATGAATTTCGGAAATCCAGGGAAGGTGGATTGGAAGTAGAAAGGTAATCTACCGTATTGGACATCAGGCCGAGGTGGTTGCGGTGGCGAATGGAGACGTAGTAATCGCCTTCATTTAACCTCACAAAAAAGAAAACCGAATCGCCAGTGACCGATACCACGTCGCCATCCCGCTGCAAGAGTCCCGAACAGGTTTCCAAGATATTTTCTTCGGCCCCGGCATCCCTGATTTCAACAAAAACCCAATCCACGATGGCGTTGGGACCTGTTACTTGAAGAATCTCCGGGCTGATTGTTTCGCCTCCACCATTGCCTTTGTGCAAAAAGCCAGGAAGGTTGGAATAGGGCTCATGCAAGGGTATCAGGTTGCCAACCCTCAGATCGTCCTTCATGATTCCAGTGTTGTTGCTCAAAAGCGCCCCGTGGATAAAGGCCTTAATTTTCACGGCAGCTACCGTGCAAGTATCGGTGCGAGTCACTTGCGCCGTGTTGCCACAATCGTCGGAGGCGGACCACACACGGGTAGCCAAAAGGCCGGCCGTACTTTGGGCAACGGATTCGTTATATTGGAAAGCCAGTTGGTTGTCGCAATTATCGGTCGCAAACAGATTGTAACCAGGAATAAGGGTGGAGGTGCTGCCATCGCAATAAGATTGGGCCTCGGTGGGTATGCTGCCCTCCACCACCACATAACTGGCGGCAGTAGTGGCGTGGTTACCGTCCAGATAGTCCCACTCTTTGATTCTTACTTGAAAACTGTTCGCAGTCACATTCCTGACCCGAATGGTGGCCGGATCGCCGCCAACTTTCAAACTTCCCATCAAAACCACTGGTTTGTTGTAGCGTCGGCTGAGGTTGACGGTTAGCCAGTTTTCGGTCAAATTGACCTCGCCAGACTCGCCAAAAACCTCGTTGTTTTCATCGTTTAATAAACCTTTTTGAAGCGCCAAATAGGCAATGTCTTCATTGGCATGGCTTGTTTCGGCATCCTGTGATTGTTCTTCCTCCAGATTGACCGCAATAGCACTGACCGTCAGGTTGTTGTGGCGAACTGCGACCGGATCGCTGTCTTTCTTTGTTTGTACACTGCTGATGAAGGCAGGCGTCGAGCCGGTAAATGCCGGGGAGAAATTGATGGTTTTGGCAGCGCTGTTCACATCGGCCACCAAGTACGCTTGAAATTTGCTCAAATCTGTCAGGGAGCCTTGCTCAACGGCCATCCAGGCAACGAGTTCTTCGCCGTGGTCACCGCCCGATGCTTCCTGTTCTTTTAGTTTTAGTTCAAATCCCTCCACTGAAATGTTCCTCATGCGGATCGTTACCGCCGAATTTTCGTTTTCGGAAACTACCTGACTGAAGACCAATGGTTTGCTGCTAAAATTGATTGGGAATTGTACGTATTTCCATTGGTCGCTTGTTTTTTGGGTCACCCCGGCCAGCAGTTTTTTGCCATTTGACAAAGTGTAAACCCTAAAAATTTCAGGCGCTACTACGTCTTGAACCGTAATGATCTGAGAGGTAGAATTGGTAGAACCGCAAAGATCGGTGGCTGTCCAGGTTCGGGTGATGGTGTAGTTTTGGCAAGTGCCAATACCCACATCCGAATTGTTTTCTTCAAATGAAATATAGATACCTGGACAAGCGTCCACCCCATAAACCAAAGGCGAAAACGGCACTTCGTCGTCACAGCTAATTGTAATATCAGCGGGCACATTTTTCATCACAGGCGGCGCATTGTCGCCAAATTTCAGGAAAACAGAAGCCGTGTCGCAACAGCCAGTTGCTTGATTGCAAACAGTATAAACGAAATGGTCCGCATTGCAGGAATTGCCGCTCGGATGGTAGGTAAATACCCCGCTTCCATTGATGCTTACGTTGCCGTAACTGGGCAAAGCGGAAATGCTGAATGCGGGATCCTGCAAGTTTTCGTCGTTGAAAATCACTTGCTCCTGAAAAATGACGCCAGGGCAGGTCGTATAGCTGTCCCATACTGGCTGCGGCTGCGCAACCGACTGACAATCAGGATCGTCGCAATCCACCAACCCATCGCCGTCGTTGTCTATTCCGTCATCACAATCTTCTGGGCAGGCCGTGACCGTTATGGTCAACAAATCAACAGCGGTACAGCCTGTGGACGATGTCACGGTCACATAGTAGGTAGTAGTCGCCAGGGGGTTGACTGAATGGCTCTGGCCTGTGCCCAGCCCATGATCCCAATTAAAGGTATATGGCCCGACACTGCCTGAAGCCGTAGCGGAAATGACAAAACTTGCCCCAGTGCAGATGGATACATTTGACCCAGCATCCAAAGAGGGCTTGCAGTCCTGGTCTGCACAATCTGTCAGGCCATCGCCGTCGTCGTCAATGCCGTTGGTGCAATTTTCGGCGCAGGTTGCATTTGACAAAGCTATTGGATTCAACAAATAATCTTTGAAGCAACTGGTACTGCTGTTCCTGACCCTGATATAGTAATTACCGGCCAAGAGGTTGTTGAATACGTTGGCCGTTTGGTAGCTCACACCTCCGTTGATGCTGTATTCCAGGTTGGAACCTGTGGCCGTGATGGTGATTTGGCCATTGTTGAGAGTTGGGCAATTATTGGGGTTGGTTTTGGAAACGTTGGTGATGGTTGGAGCTCCGCAATCAGGGTCGTTGCAGTCTGCCAGGCCATCGCCATCGTCGTCAATGCCGTTGTTGCACTGCTCAGTACAGGAAGGGTTAGTCAAGCTAAATGGGTTCCCTGAAAAATTCAAAGTACAGCCCGTCACGCTATTGCGTACCTGGATGTTGTACGAGCCAGCCGACAATCCCGTAAAGGTATTTGACGCTTGAAATGTGCTGCCCCCATTGAGGCTGTATTGCAAGTTGGAGCCTGTTGCGGTGATGGCTATTTGGCCATTGGTGAGCGACGGGCAATTGTTGGGATTGGTAGGCAAAATAGCATTGATAACTGGCGCACCACAATCTGCATCATTGCAATCGGCCAGTCCATCGCCATCATCATCCACGCCGTTGCCGCATATTTCCACTGGGTTGCAACCAATAACCTCAACTTCTGCCAAACTGAGATAGTTGGTTCCGCTCAACTGAATTGCTACGTAGCGCCCAGAACGCATGGGCGAAACCACAACATTCGGGTTTGGATAGTCCGTGATGAATGCCGACCATACACCAGCCTGCCCCACCGTTACACTTGGATTGGAACTGGCAAAAGGGTCGTCTGAAACAAATACATAAAAGTTGCTCAATCGGTCACTGCAACAGTCAGTCCTGTTCCAAATCCTGATGTTTTTAATTTCTTTTATCCCGCCCAAATCCACAAACCACCAAGCCTGATTTTCATAATTAGTGTGGGTCAGGGAGTTGTTTGACCAACTGCCATCCGTATTTCCATCTACCGCCTTGCTGGCCGTACCGCCTGGATAAGTGCTTGATTGCGTGGTAGTTTTACCCAAAGCCAAATTGGTCAAAGCTGACGAACAACTACAGTCGCTGTCCGCTCCATCTATCAGGCCGTCGCCATCGTCGTCAGTCCCATTGTCGCATATCTCCGCAATGGTGCAATCCGCATCCACATTGCCGATTCCAGACGGGACGGTGTTGGCCATCGTAATAAAAATCTTGTCGAGTTGGGCACCATCTTCCCGATAGGCAAAATCAATCGTGTTGCTGCCTGCTGCCAAAGTGAAAAGTACAGGGGCATCACCGTTGTTGGAATCATGTACCTGCCTCCAGGCCCAACTGGTGATGGTAGCCAGGTTGTTCCATTGGTACCAAGTGCCATTGTTGGCCCTGACCCAGAAGGAATCATCGCTTCCGTTTGGAGCTTTTATCCGCCCATATATTTTATAACTGCCAGCCACAGAGACATTTACGACAAAACGCACTCTGTCGGCTGCTGCTGTCGGAGCTGATCCGGTAGCGTTTAATCCGCTTTGAATGGTGGCATATTTTCCGTTGGAAGCGGTGCCATCCGTCATCAATGACCAGTTTGACCCTACTGTTGCACATTCTACTTCCATCCAATATTCGGGGCAATCTGGGTCGGTTGCGTCTATCAAACCGTCGCCGTCGTCATCAATGCCATTGGAACAAATTTCAGCACAAGAAAAACGGCGCAGGTTGCTTCCAGGAACGATGTTCCACGATGAATTGGAAGGCGTTTTCCAATAAACTTGAAAGTGATCGCCACCACCGCCTTCTTTGTGGAGCAGTTCCACGTAATAGTTTTGGCCAGATACCATGTCTATGTTCACCGAAGTTTGGGAAGCATATTTTGTATATTCTGTAGTGCCAGTCCAGCCAGAAAGTGAAGCAATCAAGACCTTATTGGACGGGTTGGCGTCGGTACTCAGATATAATTCTGAATTGTCGTCGGAAGTCAGGTTGAAGCTATAAGTGCCAGTTTGGTTGGGTGAAATAAAGCCCCTGACCCTTGTACCATAGCTATCGGCATAGTTGTCGGGGCCGTCAAAACTTGTCAAAGTACCAGATTCTGTTGGGTTATTTGGATAATTGGCATTGCTGGTAAGATCAGATATGGCGGTTCCGCTGCCAATAGCCATCCAACGTTCGATAGAGATTGATCCTGTTGGGCAAAAATTGCCGCAATCAGGATCGGCACCGTCAACGAGGCCGTCGCCGTCATCATCCACGCCATTTGAACAGTTTTCGACCAGGGCATATCGGACTACCAGCAGCGGTGCCGCCGCCGATTCTCCATCATAGGATTCGGCTGGACGGGTGCCTGTGCCTTCCGCAAAAAGGATCATGGCATTGCCACTTGCCCAACCTGCACGGTTGACGATTTCCTGCACGATTGACTTAATATCAGGGCTTTGGTTTTTTTGATCCACAACAGTCCATGCAGACGGACTCCAGGCTACCGAAGCGGATGTTTTGGTGCGGGATGACAAGTTATTGGAAGCCGTGGTAAAGGTGCCGGGGTTGTCGGCAGCTTGGCCCCGCAAGGTCAAATTACATGCCCCGCTATTTGTTGCATCTGTTTCAAACTCAATATAAGCACTCGTGATGGTAGCCCCTTTTGGAATGTTGACGCCTGTGAAGCGCATCCCAACCAATTGGCTGGTCGAGCCGTCCACTGCCAGTTCGAGGTCGCTGCTGTTTAAGCTGACAGCACCGCTTGACAAGCTTTGCTCTGCGTCGTTGCTGCTTGAATTGACCCGGATGGAGACTTGGTAGGCCGATGGCGGAGGTGGCAAAAAGAAAGCTGTACTTGTTTGGAGTTGTTGCAATAACCTGTCATGCTGCAACTTGTAACTTTCCCAAATATTTTTTGCAAAACAATTACTTGCAGCTGAAGCGGCTGCCATGCCAAGAAATGGCAGCATAATAAGCACGTTGAGTAGTCTATTCTTCATGTGTTTGTGTTTGTCCATACCCGCGATTGTCGATTCTCATCAATAATTTACGGAGGCCGTGAATGCAATACGAGGCCTGAGAAAGCATTTAAAGAAAAGGGAATGTAAGGGGGGAGAAAGGTTTTTTGTGGGAGTGCTGCAGATAATTGATTTTCAATTATTTGCCCTCAATTGTTCATCATTTAAAACCACCGTAAATGGTATGAAAGGGAACTAATTTCCCAAATCGGCGAAAATTGTTCCAAAAAATGGCGGGGCCTATAGGCGAGCACCCAACAGGTCAAAAGGTAAGGAATACCCGACTTGTTTTTTTTACAGCTCTAAAACGGAGGTGGTTGTTGGGGGTTAAATTCAGCCTTATCCGTTGTCCCGGAGCGCTGAGAAAAAGTTAAAATAATCTTGGCTCAGCATCGTCGTCCCGATAACTATCGGGACGAAACCTCGAAGATTACCAACAGAATATGTAATTGATTTTCAACGCCATAGAAGCCCCAGAAGGGCAAAATGTCGGTAGCCAGATACCAGTGTTTGAACTCCGTCCCCTAGGGATACAATGTCGGATTCTTGTATTTCCGACATTGCGTCCCTATGGGACGAAATTTCAAGAGCATTTCCTGGCTACCGACATTATACCCCTAACGGGGTCAGTCTGAGGGTGATCTACAGGGTGTGAAACCCTGATGACCTTAAATCATGAAATTGTTTAAATCATTTCCAAAAACGCTACTATGGCAATTTTTCCAATACAATGTAATTGGCCAGCGTGTATGGGTTTCCGGGATGGTTTAAAATGGTATTGAACAACAACATGGAGCGGTCGTTGCCAGGCCCTTGGAAAATGGACCTGCCGTCCAGGTTAAAATCAGTATTGAAATAACCGTTGCTGATAAAATTGGCCAACAGGCCGGTATTGTTTGGATCGCTTAAAACCTTTGAAAATAATTGGAACACATCGTTATTCGGCCCTTGGAAAATAACCTTTCTATCGCCGTTGAAATCTCCCGCCCATAAGGAGCGTTTGCCGTTGCTGGCCAAGCCAGCCGACTCATTGCCGTTGACTTCCAAGGCGGAACTGCGGAAATCAAGCAAAGGAGGATTGATAGCGCTGAGGTATTCAAAGTTTTTTGACATCATGCCGAGGTGGTTTCGGTGCTTGACGGTGACAAAATAATTGCCTTCGTCCTGGCCCAGAAAATACAAGATAGAATCTCCGTCTGGTGTCACCACATCGCCGTCTCGCTGCAACAGGCAGGCCGTTGTGCCAAAGACTTCGTTGGAAGCGCTGCCGTTTCTCAACTCGACAAAGACCCAATCCACAATGGCGTCGAAGCCGATGGCATCCAACAATTGCGGATCCATTGCCTCTCCCCCACCCTTCCCTTTGTGAACAAAACCTATCATCCCCGTGAATGGCTCGATCAATGGAATGACGCCATTTTTTCGCAGGTCGTCCCTCATCAGGCCATTGTTGCTGCCCAACAAGGCCCCATGCAAATATGCCTTGAGTCGCACAGAGGCCAAGGTACAGGTATCGCTGCGGGTGATGGTGGTGGCATTTCCGCAATCATCCACCGCCGACCAGGAACTCGTCACCATTAAGCCGGATGCACCGTGAACGCTATTTTTATCGTATTGAAATGCGATTTGATTGTCGCAATTGTCGGTGGCAAACAGGTTGACACCCGGCACGAGGGATGCAGCCGTACCGTCGCAGTAAGATTGTGACTCGGCAGGCAGGCTCCCTTCCAGCACCAGATAAGCAGCGGCTGTGCTGGCATGGACGCCGTCCAGATAATCCCACTCCTGAATTTTTGCCTCAAAACTTTGGGATGTCACATTGCGCACCCGGATGGTAGCGGGATCGCCGCCAGCATTCATTCCACCAAACAAAACAACAGGTTTGGTATAAGGGCGTAATAGCGTAACGGTTGTCCAGTTTTCGGTAACATTGACAGTGCCAGATTCGGCAAATATTTCATCATTTTCTTCCCTCAAAAAACCAGCCTTCATAGCGAGCGCTGCCAGGCTTTCGTTGGCATGGGTAGTTTCTATGTCAAAGGATTTTTCCTCTTCCAAAAACACATTGACGGCGTTTGCCGTCAAGGAAGTGAACCTGGTATAAAATGGGTCGCTGTCATTGGCAGTTTGGCTTTGGGCCAACAAAACAGGAACTTGCCCATTGAAATTGGGCGAGAAGGAAACAGATTTTAACGCACTACTCACATCGCCCATCCCAAAAGCCTGAAAATTGCTGTTATCGTTCAAAGTGCCTGGCTCCACGGCCATCCATGCTACCCGTTCGTTGGCATGTTCATCGGCCAAAGATTCCTGATCACGGAGTTTTATTTCAAATCCTTCCAGGGAAACATTCCTGATGCGGACTGCCGCAGCAGACGCTTCGTTGTCTGACACCAACTGGCAAAAAACCAGTGGTTTTTCGGAAAAATTGGCAGGGAACTGCACAAACTTCCAGAGCTGGCTGGTATTGGCAGAAATTCCTGCCGCCAGTTTTTTACCATTTGACAAAGTAAAAACTCGGAAAATTTCCGGAGCTATGACATCTTGTACCGTTATGACTTGGGTAGCCGAGCTTGAATTTTCGCACAAATCCGTCGCCGTCCAGGTTCTTTGTATCTCATAGTTTTGGCAGGCACCATCGCTCGGTTGCGTCGAAGTTTCTTCAAAGGAAATAAAAATGCCCGGACATCCATCCAAGCCATACACCAAAGGCGCAACGGGAATTTCCACATCGCATCCAATGGTGATATCAGCGGGCACGTTCACCAGCGTTGGCGCCGCCCCATCGCCAAAGGACAAGAATACCGAAGCCGTATCGCAACAGCCTGTAGCTTGATTGCAAACCTTGTAAACGAATTGATCCGGTTGGCAAGAATTATTGTTGGGTGTATAAGTAAAAATGCCATTTCCATTGATACCCACGTTGCCGTGGTTTGGGCCTTGGGCAATACTGTAAACCGGGAATTGCAGGTTGTTGTCGTTGAAAATAACCTGCTCCTGAAATACAGACCCAGGGCAGATGCTGTAGGCATCCCACATCAATTGGGGTTTTCCAACAGCCTGGCAATCAGGATCATCGCAGTCCACCAATCCATCACCGTCATTGTCTATGCCGTCCGTGCAGTCTTCCGGGCAAGTAGTTACGGTCACAATGACCGAATCAACCGCAGAGCAACCGCTGGCAGCAGTGACCGTCACGTGATAAGTGGTTGTCACTAAAGGATTTACGGTGAAATTTTGTCCATTGCCCAGGCCATTGTCCCAAACAAAAGTATAGGGCAAACTGCCACCTGTTGCCGCAGTTGTCAGGACATAGCTGCTGCCCAAACAAATGCTGACATTGGTGCCAACAATGGGGCTGGGCTTGCAGTCCGAATCGGCACAATCCGCCAGCCCGTCGCCGTCGTCGTCAAGGCCGTTGGTGCAATTTTCAGCACAAGTGGCCCCACTGAGTACGTATGGATTGCTTGGGTAATCAAAATAACATCCGGAGGCTGCATTGCGCAGCCTAATATAATAGTTGCCAGGCGCAAGACCGTTAAAAACATTGGAGGATTGGTAGGAAACGCCGCCATTGATGCTAAACTCCAGGCCAGGGCTGCCCGCAGTGATAGTGATTTGGCCGTTGTTCAACGATGGGCAGTTGTTGGGGTTTGTTTTTGAAATAGACAAAAGGCCATCGGCACTGCACTCATCGTCATCGCAGTCAATCAATCCGTTGCCATCGTCATCGAGTCCATTGTTGCAAATTTCTATGTTGCAACTTTTTGTGGCCTCCAAAATGGCCATGTCCAGCCAATATTTTCCATCCAATGTCAGGTGTTTGGCCGGCACGAACCAGTTCTCTACAGGGGTAGGCAGCACACCCCCATTTTGTGCATTGGAATAAAGGCCGTTCATGTGGTAACCTAAATAAACCCGATCTCCATGACCAGCCGCCACGCCGGATAAAACATCGGAGCTTAAGTAAGAGAAAAAGACGCCATTTGTGCCAGCCGCCTGTTCTCCTGCATTTGTCCATAAAAAGGCATCGGCCGCTGTGGTGTAATTGCCCCTCGTAAAAACCTTTGATCCGTTTGGATTTATGTCGTTGTTAAAATTATAGATCGCTTTTGAGGTCGCATTATCGGTAAAAAGGTGGCTCTGGTGCTGGTAGGAACCTTCGCTTGCTGACAGGCCCAAATCGTTGATTATCGTATAGTTGGTGTTTAAAACGGAACCCGAAAAATCCTTCAAAGCACTCACCAAAGCGGAAGAAATATGGCCCTCTGTTGTTGCTGAGACAACCACCAAGCCATAGCTGTTCAGGTTCACCGTCACGTCAGTTGATTGGTTCATAGGATCATAAGTTCCCATGCCGGAGGCATCTGCTTTTGTCAAAACCGGTGTAACGGTATTGGCACCGTTCACTTCGTCCAGATAGGCAATCAAACCATGATCCCAGCCATCGCCGTCATACGGTTTGTCCTGGCCACAGAGGTAGAGGATGTTGCAGCCGCAGAAATCGTTGGAACATGCAGCAGGTGCGTTGAAGGTAGTTGTGGTTGGACAGCTTGCTGAGTCATTGCGCCAATGAGCGGTTAGGCTGTTATTCGTACTGCCGTTGGCAGGCACCGTAAAGGTGACTGTTTGAGGTGAGCTGGCTCCGCCAGCTACGTTTATCCGTTTGGTTTGACCATAAATACTTACCTCGATGGTATCGTTGGCGGGGGCGTTTGTCCAGGAAACATCAACACTAACAGTAGCTACATCTTGAAGTGGCTGGTCAATACAGGCGCTGACATTGGGCGTTGAAAGGCTGATGTTCCTGCAATCGGGATCCTCGCAATCCGTAAATCCATCGACATCATCATCCAGCCCATTGTTGCAGATCTCCTGCACATCGCTAAAATTCACCACCAGCAAGGGTGCCGCCGTTGCCTCCCCGTCCCAGGATTCCGCTTCCCTTGTGCCTGTGCCTGATACAAAAATGACCATCGAATTGCCACTGGCCCAGCCGCCCCGGTTGACGATTTCCTGCACGATGCTGGTCAAACTGGGTGTTTGGTGTTTTTCATTCAATGTGTTCCAAGCTGCCGGGCTCCATGCAACAGAAGCTGCAGTTTTAGAACGGGATGATAAGTTGTTTACCCCTAGGGTAAAAGTGGTAGGATTATCGGCAGCTTGCCCCTGGATGTTGAGGTTACATGCCGTATTCCATGCGACGTCAGTTTCAAACTCCACATAAGCACTTGTTATCATGGCCCCTTTGGGGATGGCGATGTTGTTAAAACGCAGCCCTACCAATTGGCTGGCCGCTACATCCACGGCCAATTCAAGATCGGTACTGTTGAGCGAAACAGCACCAGAGGCAAGATTCTGTTCTGCATCGTCGCTGCTGGACCCAACCCTGACCGATACTGAGCTAGGCGGAGGGAAAAAAAGTGGAGCAGCCCCAGGCCTGACAGATTCAATTTTTTGAACGGTAGTGGATTTCCAGTTATCCAATATTTTTTGGGTAAAACTGCCCGCCAACAAGGCGGTATTGGCTAAAACCAATAAAGTGGGGATGGTGAGCAAAAAGGGTTGAAGTATTATCATCAAAGTAGTGTTTGTCAATTCAGAAATCAGGGCAAAATTTCAGCGGGAAAAATGTTGGGCAACCTGATGAAAATGACAAAAGCATAGCGGTACGCTTTAATACGAAAACAATAAATGGGCGAACGGCACAAACATGCCAAATCAAATCATTGGTTATCCAAACTTCTGTAAATCAGTAACTTAAATGAGAAGGACGAATTGAAAATTAAGCTTTTTAGACAGGGAAATAGCCTTTGAATTTTGAGTAGTAATCAGTTTGCTAAAACCGTTCCAAAAAAAAACAAGCCCGGCACGGAATTCTCCCTGCCAGGCTTTATTTTGTTGTAACCTCATGAAAATTTCTTCCATTACCACCATATCTGGAGGTAGCCGGACAACCATTTACTGCCATCCCCTAAATCAATCATATAAAAATAAGTACCGAATGGCAAGCGCTTGCTTTTCCAATAGCCGTCCCAATTGTTGCGGTAGTTTTGGGTTTCAAAAACCTTGTTCCCCCAACGGTTGAACACCATGATTTTATGGTTCGGATATACGCCAATACCGTCAATTTTGAAATAATCATTCACTCCGTCGCCGTTGGGTGAAAAGCCATTATAGACGATGAGTCCATCGCATTTCACCTTCACAAAGACAAGGGTAGTTTGGCACCCGCCTGCCGTACAGACCTGATACTCAAACTGATCGAGTGGCCCGTCGTCGTTGCAGTATCCATCATTCGGCACATAAGAAATGGTTCCATCTGCATTCACATTGACAGTGCCATTCTCAGGTTTTGTCAAAATAGAAATCGAAACGATGCTTTCGTTTATGATATCATTGAGTAGTACTTCGCCAATGATGGGGACATTTTTCGCTGTGCAAAGGGTATCGGGGTTCAGGGCAAAGTCATCGTCCGTGACGGTCACATGGATATAGGTGGTATCGCAGATGCCGGCATCATCGCAAATGACGTAGCAAGCATCTGTATCGCCTGGTTCGAGCGCTACCACTTCCACACAATTTGTACCTGGTATAATCTCCAAATCGGCAGCAGTGACGATGCCTTCGCCGCAGGCGTTAAAAATACCGATCACCTCCCCTTCCAGTTCGTCCGTATTCAGGCAAATGGTATCCAAGGTGCCAACGGGCATACTGATATCCACATAGTCCGGCGACACGCAAACGATACGCAGGTTGAAGGTGTCCGAAGCGGCCGTGAGCAGGTTGGTCACCACGACTTGGTTGTTCCCTTCAGGCAAGTTCAGATATGTGCTGTTCGAGCTAAATTGTTGGTACAAATCCAGAATGGCCACTGTACCGTTGCCAAGTTGGCGGATGATCAACTTACCATAGAAAACCTGCGGGTTTCCTCCAAATATGGTATGAGTTGTTTCATTGATGGCCCAATTGCCAAAAATATCCCATTGGTTCATCATGGCAACCAGCTCTTCAATGGTCTGGAAATCAACGGTGTACATATTCCCGGCAATGCTCCAGTTTTCCAGCCTGTAAGGCCCTTGGCCGCCTGTTGCCAACAAAGCGCCATAAGAATAGTAGCGATCTCTCAGATAATCGCAGGTGCCGAGTTCCCCCGTGTAGGCTTGTCCATTCACTTGGAAATTGTAATCGCCCCGATCAGCATAAGCGATGTCCATGCAAAAGAAAGGATCGGTCACATCGCAGTTGTACACCAAGACCAGCGTATCTACTTCGCTTGGGCTTATTGGGCATACAAGCGGTATGTTGTTGTTGAAAATAAATGGGTCGCCCGGCTCTAGGTTGAATGACAAATAGAAGGGGTTGGCCTGGCAGCCGAAATCAATGAGCATCAAATTGGCCGTATCCGATCCGAGTACCACTGGCCCGGCCATACCCGTTGGATCTATGGCTCCGGCCTGAGCTGTGCAATTTTGGCTAAAAGCAAATCCAGAGGGCGGGTTGTAGCTCAATTCATAAACGCCAGGTGTGCCATCGGTATAAAATTCATAGTACCCTGTTGAACCATCGGACACAATATAAACCTGTCCGGGGCCAGTGACGTTGATGATGCCGCCCGTGACGATTTCGCCTGTGTTTTCACAATATAAATAACCAGTCGGGTCGTGCGGGATCAATTGAATGTCCTGGTGATCCTGATCGTCTTCGTCATCCGCCCCGTTGTTGGGCGTAGAATCAATATCCGTGATGGGGTTCCCGTTTACATCGGTGGCGCCAGATACTTCGGCAATGTTGTCAATTACCTGTTCTGAAGAACCGTACATGACTTGAAGTACGATTTCAACCGTGACGCTTTCCCCTGGCTGCAATGGCCCAGGAGCCGTGTATTGTGCCATATTGGAACCCGACAAAACCCAGTTCAGGGTATTATTGCCAAGGGCTAATTCATTGGGGATAAAATCCGTGATCTGGATATTGCTGACTGGAATTTCCCCTTCATTGGTAACTGTTAACCAATAGCGAACCTTGTCGCCGATGTCCACCGTGTCAGGTTGACCCGGTGCCAATGTTTTTACTAATGAAACATCATAAAATTGGCCGCATTTTTCTTCTAAAATGACAGGGCAGCAAAGCCCCATCGGGCAACCAGCTTGATTGACTGTAAAGGAATATTGGCCTGGCTGGTTGGCTACGAAAAGCTGGCTATTGCCCACTTGGATCGGCCCCGTGCCTTGATCCAAATACCATTGATAATCTGTGAAACCAGCGGGTGCTTCCAGGGTGACAGACTCGCCCTGTGCCGTGCATATTGTGAAAGGAATACTAATGCAGGCGCTGGCCATGTCGTCTTCCAACCATAAATCATTGCCTGGCTCTGAGTCAACATCTATTTCATTTTGGGTAAAAACCTGGGCCTTCTGGTAAATGACACCTTCCTGGTTGACCACTGCTTTGAGTTCCATCTGAAGGTAAGAGGTAGTGCCAGAAAGGGCATCTCCTATTTGCCAAATTCCATTGGCGGGATCGTAACTGGTGCCGAGTGGCACGGTATATTGTAAAAAGTCAAGGCCAGCAGGCACTTCGCATTGAACGGAAAGCCCAGAAATGTTGCTTTGGCCTTCGTTGTTTATTCTTATAAAAAATGAAACGGTGTCGCCGGGTGCGGCGATCGAGACGGACGGGTATGCATCAAGGGATGTGTCGAAGTATGTTTGCCCAAAAATGCTGTTTGTCCAAAAAAAGAATAATGTTAATAAATGCGTGTGCCTCCTCCATTTAAGGGTAGAGAAGGAGATCATTGTTCAAGTTTTTATTCTTTATGTCTTGTTTTATACCGGCAACATTCCGGTGCATCAACGCGTCATAAAAGTAGAAAAAATGTTTGTTCTAAAATTGTGTTGAAGAAACCAGTCTATAAAAAAGAAAAATGCAGCGCCAATCATATTGGGAGGCACTGCATTTTTCAATATTTTCAACATTGCAATTAGCAAGCCAAAAACATGTTGGAAGACCGATAAATAATGACTGAAAAGATGATCAATCTTTATTCATCGGCCCTGTGTATCAATTCTTTGTAGCCTGTACCGGCAAGCAAATCTGCGCCGGGCAGTTCACATCTATCAAGTAGGATTCAACCTCACCACTGTTCAGGTAGCCTTCCGGTGAAGTCGGTTGCGTATTACTCAAGCGGACGATAAGACCAAAGTCTGTTCCCGTCGTGGCTGTGCTTGGAATCGGTATGGTCAGGTACGGCGGGAAGCCAGCCGTATCGTCAATATTGACCACTTCTTCTCCTGGGTCATTGAAGTCGCCATCGCCGTTCCAGTCAATCCAGGCAACCAAGTAGCCAGTATTGCCCGTGGAATTGGTCACGCTCAATGGGATGCGGATAGTACCACCAGGAACGATGTCGTAGGTGGCTCCAATCGTTACACCATCATCGTCGTCGCCGTCCACGTCGCTGTCGTCGCCGTCACCGTTAGAAGTAGGCTGGCCATCGCTATCTGCATCAATGTTATTACCAAGTTTCAAGCCTGTGATGATACCGTGGCTTGGGCCATTGTTGGCGGCCAAAGTCTGGTAATCGCCTGCGCCAGTGCCATTTGTACCGTCGGGTAAGTCAGCGTAGTCAACCGTACAAGAGCCAGTGATGACGGTCTGCGCCGTAGCGGTACAGCCATTGGCACCAGTCACTGTTACTGTGTAAGTACCAGCCGTGCTTACGCTGATGGCTGAGGTAGTTGCCGTTGTTGACCAAACATAGCTTGCTCCACCAGTTGCCGTCAAGGAGATGGAAGTTTGCACACAAGTCAGCACGGTTGAACCAGTATTGTTGGTAATTCCAGCCGTTGGAGGCGTAACATCCTGTGTAATTACCAATTGTGAGGTAGCCGTACAGCCATTGGCAGCCGTTACCGTTACCGTATATGTACCCGGTGTGGTGACCGACAATGCTGCTGTAGTCGTACCGCCTACATCAGACCAAAGGTAACTTCCGCCGCCTGTTGCAGTGAGCGAGATAGACGTTGTTGTACAGGTCAGTTCCGTTGTGCCTGTATTGTTTGTGATGCCAGCCGTTGGCGGTGTCACATCTTGTGTGATGGTCAATTGCGAAGTAGCTGTACAGCCATTGGCAGCCGTTACCGTTACCGTATATGTACCCGGTGTGGTGACCGACAAAGCAGCTGTAGTTGTTCCGCCTACATCAGACCAGAGGTAGCTTCCGCCGCCCGTTGCGGTCAATGAAATGGAGGTGGTCGTACAAGTCAGCACGGTGGTGCCTGT